>NZ_JBKFAP010000007.1:0-249919 GCF_053345715.1 Methylobacterium sp. D48H | reverse complement strand
GGGGGCATTGCAGAACATCCGCCAGGCCAGCCAGCAGACCGCGGCCGGCACCCGGCAGGTCGAGGCCGCCTCCGCCAACCTCACCGAGCTCGCCCAGGCCCTCATGGCCCTGGCCGAACGATACCGGAACTGATCCGCCGCTCCGACCGTCCTCCTACGGCTACGGCCCGATCGTTCGGACCGCACTCTCCTTGTCCGGCTGGTCCGGATCGGCGGAGGCCGGAGACACTCAGCCGCGATGCGCCGGCCGGTGCGGCGCCTGTCGCCGGGACGCGGTCGCGGCGCGCGCGCGGGCTGCCCGGACGCGCACGATGTCGGCCATCCCGACCGGTCGCGGCGGTGCCTCGCCGGTGAACGGCATCCGGCTGTGAACGTCGCCGTAATAGTCCGACCCGCCCATCCCGAAGCCGCCGGCGACGACGGGTCCGTCGAGGAGCGGCTCTCCGGCCGACGCTCCGGTGGCGATGAGGACGAGGAGTGGGACGGCGAGGAGGAGGCGCATGATCACATGCGTACACCGTCCTGCGTCAGCTTCGCGGCGGCGGCGGTCACGATGGCGTGCGCGCTGCCGGCCCGCGGCGCTGCCCTCAGGTGTCCGGGTCGACGCCGCGATAGCGCGTGGGATGCGTGCGCGCCTTCTGCCAGCCGGTCCGTCCCTGAGCGAAGCCGACCTCCAGGAAGTGGACGAGCGGGTTGACGCCGGCCACGCGAACATCCGGGTTCGCGTCGAGATACCCGTCGGTGCTGAAATGCCCGCTCGGGTCACGGCCCTCGCGCCAGCCGAGATCGAGGTAGTGTCGCGCCGGACCGTGGGGATACTGGCACGTGTCGGCGTACCAGCTCCTGTAATAGGCCTCATCGAAGCCCGGGAGCGGGCGCTCCAGATAATGATCGAGACCGTACCGGTCGCGGATCTGGCCGGCGACGCGCGCGGCGACGGCCGCGTAATCCCGCAGATGCGTCCCTTCGACGAAGGCCTCGTCCTCGGCGAGACCGAAGCGCGCTCCGCGCAGCGCCGCGAACGGGTCGAAGAACGAGACCCCCCGGCGTGCGCAGACGGCGCGGAGGAGATCGGAATAGACCTCGACCGCGGCGGGATCGCGCTCGGTAACCCTCGAGGCCGGCGTGGGCGGCAGCGCCGAGACCAGCGTGTCGAGGGCGAAGGCCTGGAAGCGGTCGACGATGCGATCCGCGTGGTCGGAGAAATCGACCGTCGCCGATCGCCCGAGCGCCGACGGCGAGCGGATGTCGTTGGTCCCGACGAACAGGACCGCCAGGAAGGCCGGCAGGGGCGCACGCAGCAGATCGAGGGCCCGGCGGTAGGAGCGGGCCGTCGCACCCGCGAGCCCGGCATTCAGCACGGGACGGGAAACGACCGGCCGCGGCATGTGAGCCGCGTGCGAGTCGCCGGCGAGCACCACGCAGCCGCTCGGCGCAGCGTCGAAGACGGCCTGGATATGGCCGATCCTGTGACGGCGGAGGGCGCCGCTGCGGAGCGCCCTCACGGCCTCTGACAAACCCATACGAATCTTGAACACCGCCCCCGCGTCCCGCACCGTAGGAGGCTCAGTTTTCCCAAGTCCAGTCCCTCCCGAGCGCGAAACGGATTTTCGGCGCCGCCGGTGTTGCCGGGCGACAGTGCCGGGAATGCCGCCCGGATCATGAATGCTGGCCGGTGGCGGAACCAGATTCGCCGGTGCGCTGTTGTGGAGCCCTCCGCGATGGTGCAATGGAGCCGCCCCTGCGGGCGCCGTCGACCGCCACGAATCCCTCTCGTGCTCTCGTCCTCGATCGATCACATGGTCCGCGGCTACTTATCGTTCACGCCCTTCAAGTTGAGAGACCTTCATCCGGCACCAGTGGCGCGGCGACATGTCTTTTTCATTCACGGATTCGACGCCCGCAGCGGCATCCGCTTCCCCGCCTTCTTCAAGCGGGAGCTTCACCGTCACGCGACCCGGTTCGGGGCGATGCCGCGCGCGGTCTCGGAGATCCGGACCGATCCGGATGGTCTGACCCGGAGCTGGACCGTCGACGCGCCCGCCGACGGCGACGGTGCGGCGGTCCGCTGCGAGACCCTGATCTGGAGCGATATCGTCCATGCGGATCTCGCGCGTCCCGTGTCGCGCAAGCTGGCTCTGCTGGCGCGGAGCGTCGCGGCGGGGCTCGCACAGGGGTTGGTCTTCAAGACGTCCCGGTTCGGATGGCCCTACACGGTGCTGACGGCCTTCCCGTTCTTCGTCGCCTTCGTGGCCCCGGCGCTCCTGATCGCGGTCGGCACCGCGATCTACGCTACGTTGAGCCCGTCGGCGCCGACGGAAACGGTCGGCGTGGCGCTGCTTCTCGCGGCCGCGGCGCTCGCGCTCCTGTACGGCGCCAAGAAGGCGCTCGGGCGCCTGTTCTTCTGGCACATCCTGAGCATCCGGATCTTCTTCTGGCAGCACGCGACCGGTCGGCGGCCGGATTACGCGGACCGGGTCGCGGCCTTCCGGGACCGTGTCCTGGCCGAACTGGCCCACTGGCGCGCGAACCCCGCGGACGCGCCCGACGAGGTCATGATCGTCGGCCATTCCCTCGGCGCAGCCATGGCGGTCGAGGTCGCCGCGCAGGTCCTCGCGCGCCTCGGGACCGACGATCGAGGGCATCCGCGCCTGTCGCTCGTCACGCTCGGCTCGGGGCTGCCCTTCGTGGCGCTCCAGCACGAGGCCCGCGCGCTGCGCGACGACATCGCCACCCTCGTCTTCAGCGACCGCATCGTCTGGTGCGACTACCAGGCCCCCCAGGATTGGCTCAACTGCTACGGCTTCAATCCGATCTTCGATCTCGGATTCGGACGACCCGCCTTCCTGGCCTGCAACCCGCTCATCCGTTCCGCCGGGGTCAAGGACAGGATACCCGAGGACGACTACAAGCGCCTGCGCCTCAAGCCTTTCCACATGCACTTCCAGTTCCTGAAAGCCAATTTCAGGCCGGGGGAGTACGATTTCTTCGAGATGATCCTCGGGCGGCAATCGCTGCTCGACCGCGCCCTGCGGCCGGTCTGCCGCCGCGCGGTCCCGCCCGCGCAGGGCGCGTGATCGCGTCCGCGGGAGACGCGTCGGGACACGATCGGAGCCGCCGGTCCGAGCCGCCGGATATCAGACGGCCACATTCCGGTCGTCAGCACGCCGCCGGAATGTCTCGGCATCACGGAGTCAGGAGCGGACCGGTGGGAGCGATGGGATTGAGGACGCTGCCGGCTCTCGTTGCGCGGAAGGGCGCTCGCGTCGGGATGCTCCTGGCGGTGCTCGCCGTCCCGGTCGCGGGCGAGGCCGGCTGGAAGGGGCCGGAGGCGCAACCGCTGTTCGTCAACGAGGCCAATCCGGCCGGCTACAACTACGCGCCGAGCGTCATCACCGAGAACGGGACCACCGACATCTGGTGGTGCGGTCAGGGCAAGACGGACGTCATCTTCCATCGTTCCTACACGCCGCAGACCGGCTTCTCGCCGGCGCGGATCGTGTTCCAGCCGACGCCCAACTCCTGGAACCGGCAGTACGTCTGTGATCCCAGCGTGATCCGGGGCCGCTTCGTCAACCCGGCGGACGGGCAGACCTACGCCTACGCGATGTACTATTCGGGCGCCGACAACCTGCCCGGGAACAACAACCAGACCGGCCTCGCCTTCTCGAACGATAAGGTGACGTGGGTCGACTACCCGGAACCGGTCATCAAGCCGATCAACCCGGTCGTCGCGCAGGGCAATTACGGCACCGGCCAGCCGGCGACCTTCTCGGACGGTCGGTCCGGCCTGTTCGTCTTCACCACGGATCTCACCGGGCCGCAGGGGGTGCCGGGCTTCGGGGACCTCTACGTCCGGCACACGGCCGACGGTGTGCATTTCGGGGCGCCTGCGCGAGTCCCCAACGCCACGACCGACGGCTCGACCATCAACCCGAACTCGGATTTCGCCTACGATCCCAAGACCGGCGAGGTCTACGTCATCACCGGGTTGCCGGGCCGCGTGTGCCAGCAGGTGGCCTGCAAGGATCCGGGGCGCAATCCCGACCGGGAAACCTACCAGATGGGGCTGTTCAGGATGCCCCTGAAGGCGGTGCTGAGCGGGGCGCCGGCGGCGTGGACACCCCTGGGCTACCTGAACTCCGACGTCACGGGCTTCTACCTGAACCACAGTCCCGGCTTCCAGCGCGACGGGGCGGGGTTCCTGACGCCGTTCCTGCCGGACATCACGGTCTTCTTCTCAGGGGGTGACCCCTATCCCGGCACGTGGCGGATCGCCGAGGCGCGGCGGCCGAAGGGCGCCGACCGCCTTCCCCTGCGGCGCGCCTTCGGGCCCGGCGGCCACTGGGTGACGACCGGCTATATCGGGCCGGGCTACACGATCGAGCGCAGCCTCGGTACCGTGTTGACGCTCCCGGCGCCCGGGACCGCGATGCTGATGAGCTGCGCGGCAGGACAGGACCACTTCCTCAGCCGCGACCCGCGATGCGAGGGCCAGACACCGCTCGGGCAGACCGGCTACGTCTACGAGGCGCAGAGGCCGGGGAGCCACCTGATCTACCGTTGCATCGCCGGAGGCCGCGATCATTTCGTGTCGACCGTCCCGGACTGTGAGGGTCACGTGTCCGAAGGGATGCTCGGCTACGCGCTGGACTGAGAATTCGTCGCGCCGCGAGGCGGCAGCCGGATCGCCTGATCCGCCCGCGCCGGACGGGATGGACTCCCGCCGCTTCAAGTCTCCAATGACCTCCTGGTCGGGACGCCCCTGATCGATGCCGTCCGGGACTGGCTTGCGCGCGCGGGCCGTAAACTTTCCGGTAACGCTACCGGCGCGGCGAAAATACTCGCGCGCTTAATCCGGACTTAACCCTAACCGGTATTCTTAGTCATCCCCGAGAATCGGGTTGCTCCGGTTGGAAAGATAGCGATCCATGTCCTCCATCACCCTGTCGGCCGCGACGCGCCAGAACCTGCTCTCGCTGCAGGACACCGCCCAGCTGATGGCGACCACCCAGAACCGGCTCGCGACCGGCAAGACCGTCAACTCCGCCCTCGACAACCCGACCAACTTCTTCACCTCCCAGGCCCTCGACGGACGCTCCTCGAGCCTGAACTCGCTCCTCGACGGCATCTCCAACGGCATCCAGTCGATCCAGGCCGCCAACCAGGGCATCACCTCGATCCAGAAGCTCGTGGACCAGGCCAAGTCGATCGCCAACCAGGCGCTCTCGACCCAGCTCTCCACCACCGGCACCGCCGCCAACGCCTACAGCGCCAGCACCGCCTCCCAGACGGTGCTCCTGACCATCAACGGCAGCTCGGTCTCGGCCACGGTCGCCGCCTCCTCGAGCGTCAACGCGACGGTCGCCGCCCTCAACGCCGCGGTCAGCTCGGCCTCGACCTCGTCGAGCGGCGCCTTCGGCGCCGGCGCGATCTTCTCGGTCGACAGCACCGGCACCAAGATCGTCCTGAACGCCCAGGCGGACGTGGAATTCCAGAACTCCGGCAGCCAGACGGCGCTCGGCTTCACCGCCTCGGCCACCACCGCCTCGACCTACGGCACCGCCGCCAGCACCGTCGTGTCCAGCGACCTGTCGATCTCGGGCGTGACGCAGCGCGCCTCGCTGGCCAATCAGTACAACAACCTGCTCAACCAGATTACGCAGCTCGCCAGCGACGCCAGCTACAACGGCGTCAACCTCATTGCCGGCAAGGGCAATGACATGAACATCAAGTTCAACGACACCGGCAGCTCGAACCTGAACGTCGCCTCGGTCGACGCGACCTCCAGCGGCCTGGGCCTGTCGTCGATCACCAACTCGAACAGCTCGACCAGCCAGAACGGCCTCGGCAACTTCCTGCTGAACGCCGATGTCAACAAGACCCTGGCGGTCCTGACCACGGCCGGCGCGGCCCTGAACTCCGCGGCGAGCACGCTGGGCTCGAACCTGTCGGTGGTTCAGAACCGCCAGGACTTCTCCAAGCAGCTGATCAACGTGCTGCAGACGGGCTCGGCCAACCTGACGAACGCCGACCTAAACCAGGAGGCGGCCAACTCGCAGGCGCTGTCGACCCGCCAGTCGATGGGCATCTCGGCCCTGTCGCTGGCCAACTCCGCCCAGCAGGGCGTCCTCCAGCTCCTGCGGTAAGCGACACGCACCGCGTCGACCGAGCGGCCGGAGTCGAACTCCGGCCGTTCGCGTTCGCGGGGTCCCGAGGCCTGATCCGGCCGGAACGCGAGAGACCGGTCCCGGCGGCACGTCCGCCCGCAGCCCGCCGCTGTCCCCCGGATTCCCGTGGACGCAGCGCCGGTCATCGCGGGTCAGGAACCGGCGGACCCGCCCCCTTCCGGCATCGCAGGATCCGAACGCCCGGTGGCCGACGCCGGCACTGTCGGGACCAGAGGCCACACCCCCTTCTCGCATCCGCGTGCCGGTTGCGGTTGGACGCGGCGGCGGCTCCGGATAAGACCGGGCCATGAGCATCGAAGATCTTCGGGGGGAGGTCGAGCGGCTGCGTCGGCGCGAGCGCGCGCTGGTTGAGGAGAACGCGCGCCTGCGCGCGTCACAGGCCCCGGTCACCGCCCCGACAACCACTCTGGCCGGAGTCGGCACCGCCCGCTCCGATCTTCTGTTCACCGCCGCCGACAAGACTCGGATGGCGATGATCGTCACCGATCCGAACCTGCCCGACAACCCGATCGTCTTCGCCAACCGCGCCTTCCTGGAACTCTCCGGCTACTCGGCGGGGGAGCTGATCGGGCGCAATTGTCGCTTCCTCCAGGGGCCCGCGACGGATCCGGCCGATGTCGCCCGCATCCGCGATGCCATCGCCGCGCGGCGCGACGTGGTGGTCGAGCTGCTGAACTATCGGCGCGACGGCAGCACCTTCGTCAACGAACTCTACATCAGCCCCGTCTTCGGACCGCTCGGCGAGTTGCTGTTCTTCTTCGGCAGTCAGCTCGACCTCACCCGCTTCCGGCAGCGCGAGGCGCAGGCTGTCGAGCGGACCATCGCGCCGCGGCATGCCGGGGCGGACGACGCGGTGGGCTTCTGCATCGTCGAGCTGCGCTTCGACGGGGATGGCAGGGCCGCGGATTACCGCGTGGTGGAGACCAACGCCGCCTTCGAGGATCAGTCCGGCCTCGGCGCCGCGGCGGGACGCTGGATGAGCGCGCTCGAGCCGGACCACGCCCGACGCTGGTTCGACACCCTCGGTGACGTGGCGCGATCCGGGCACAGCGCCCGGTTCAAGGGAGCCCTGTCGCGAACGGGGCCCATCCTCGATGTCCGCGCGATGCGGACCGGTAGCGGGACGCAGTACCGCGTCGCGATCCTTCTCGAGGATCCGGCGGCCCGGCAGGCGGACGAGGAGCGGCGGGAGGCCCGGACGCGCGACCGGAAGATCGAGCATGACCTGGTCTGGCGGACGAGCCGCGATCTTCTCGTGGTCTGCGCCCTCGACGGAACCTGCCAGGCGGTCAACCCGGCCTGGACGGAGCTGCTCGGGTGGCCGGCCGGCAGCTTGGTCGGCATCCGCATCGATACCCTGATCCATCCGGACGACGGCGAGACCGCGGCCAGCGCGTTCGAGACGCTGCGGACCGGCCACACGCTGTCGGACCTCGACGTCCGGTTCCGGACCGCCGACGGCGCGTACCGTTGGATCGCCTGGAACGCCATCGCGCGCGGGGACCGGTTCCACGCGACAGGGCGCGACGTCACGGAGCGCCGCGCCCTCGAGGAGCAGCTGCGTCAGTCGCAGAAGATGGAGGCCGTCGGGCAGCTCACCGGCGGCGTGGCGCACGACTTCAACAACCTGCTGACCGTCATCAAGTCGTCGACCGATCTGTTGAAGCGACCGGGCCTCAGCGAGGATCGGCGGGGCCGCTACGTCGACGCCATCGCCGACACGGTCGACCGCGCCGCCAGATTGACCAGCCAGTTGCTGGCCTTCGCGCGCCGGCAGGCACTCCGACCGTCGATCTTCGACGTGGTGCAGTCGGTGGCCGCCATCGCCGACATGGTCGGCACATTGACCGGCGCGCGCATCCACGTCGCGACCGACACAGATGCCGGCACGGACGCGGACGGCCGCAGGCTGCGCTGCCACGTCGATGCCGACCCCAGCCAGTTCGACACGGCCCTCGTCAACCTCGTTGTGAACGCCCGCGATGCCATGCAGGGCGAGGGCCGCCTCGTGATCAAGGTGCGGCGTGCGGACCGCATCCCGGCGCTGCGGGCGCATCCGGCCGTGCCCGGCGATTTCGTGGCCGTGTCGGTTTCGGATACCGGCTCGGGCATCGAAGCGGACCTCCTCGAACGCATCTTCGAGCCGTTCTTCACGACGAAGGGCGTCGGCCACGGCACCGGCCTCGGCCTCAGCCAGGTGTTCGGCTTCGCCAAGCAGTCGGGCGGTGACGTCGCGGTCGACAGCGTCGTCGGCGTCGGGACCACCTTCACGCTGTTCCTGCCGCGGTCCCACCAGGCGGAGGTCCAGGAGGGCGTGCCGGACGAGCCGGAGCCGCTCGCCGAGGGTCACGGCACGCCCGTCCTCGTGGTGGAGGACAACGAGGAGGTCGGCGCCTTCGCCCGGCAAGCCCTCGTGGAACTCGGCTACAGGGCTGTCTGGGTGAAGGACGCGCAGGCGGCCATCGCCACGATCGAGGCGAGCGGCCAGGAGATCGAGATCGTCTTCTCCGACGTGGTGATGCCGGGCATGAACGGTGTCGATCTGGCCCGGGAGATCAGGCGCCGTCGTCCCTACCTGCCCGTCGTCCTCACCTCCGGCTACAGCCACGTGCTGGCGTCGGAGGGCACCGACGGCTTCGAGCTCCTTCACAAGCCCTACTCGGTGGCCGACCTCAGCCGGGCGCTGCGCAAGGCGCTCCGGGAACGGTCGGCGCTGACCTTCGGCTGACGAGGCCGCATCCGACCGGACCGACGCGCGTTACGTCCCCGACCGCCCGAAGATTCGGACAGGACACCGCACCATGTCGTCGGATACGCCGCGTCCCGGGGACGACCCGCTGCCTCCCATCGACGATCCGCTGCCAGAGCCCGCACCGCCCGACGGGGACCCGCCGGCCGAGCCGCCGGCGCCGCGTCCTCCCGGTCCCATCGAAGCGGGGTGAGATCGGGCGCCGGACGGCCGCCCGTCCGCAGGCGGACGAGGACTGCATCGGGGCCGCAGGAGCTTCCGGCGGAACCGAAGTGTCCACCGGATCGCGACGAGCTGTTGACGATGCCGCGCCGCTTCTCAATGCAGCGGGTAGCGGCTCAGCAGGTCGTCCGTCCTCTGGACGGTCTTGTCGTAGAGGCAGGCGGGCAGCGCCGCGTTCGCGCCGCTCCCGTTGGCCCACTCGCTGTCGGTCAGGTCGCCGCAATCCGCGTCCCGGAAGGCGATCCAGGCCCGCTGCGCCCGCTCGAGCCGCGTCTTCCAGAGCGCCCTGGCGTCGGGGTCCGGCGTGCGTTCGTCGTGATCGATCACCGACATCGCCTTCCTGTAGGCCGCGTTGAGCTTCGCGTCGGCCTCCTGCAGGGCGCGGGTCATGCACGCCGTCGTGCCCGGCGTGGAGGTCTCGGTCAGACACAGTTTCGCGGACGGCTGGTCGGCTCCGGCGGTCGTCGGCACGGCGAGGCAGGCGAGCAGCCCGGCAAGGACGGGGGCCGAGGCCTGCAGCAGGCGTGGGCGCTTGTGACTCATGGCTTTGGGATCCGGTTCGCGCGTCGCATCGACCCGGCTGCGGGGTCCTGCGCGCGGCGGGTGACGGCGGGTCGGAGCGGAACGCGGCCCGGGCCGCGACCTCAGCGTGCCTCGACGACCACGGCGGTGCCGTAGGCGACGACGCCCATCATCGACTGGTCGGTGTCCGCGGTATCGAAACGCATCATGACGACGGCGTTGGCGCCGAGTTGCGCCGCGTTCTGCGCCATGCGGTCGATCGCCTGCGACCGCGCCTGCTCGATCAGCTGGCTGTACTCGCTGATCTCGCCGCCCATGATGCTGCGCAGTCCGGCGGTGAAATTGCCCACCGCACCGCGGCTGTGCACCACGGCGCCGAAGCAGGGGCCGCGGACCTCGCGCACGTGGTAGTTCGGAATGTTCTCGGTCGTGACGATGATCATGGCAGCTCGCTCAGGCGGGTTGTTGGGAAAGACGGGAGGCAGTCAGGGCGAGCACGACAGGTCGCCGCCCGGGCACTTGATCTGGGCTGCCAGGTCCTGGATCCGCTGGCGCGTCAGCGTGATCTTGCACGCGCCCAGGAGCATCGGGGCGATGCTTCCGTTGTCGTCGGGCGTCAGCGTGTTGAAGCCTGTCCGCAGGTTGCACTCGGAATCGCGGAAGGCGATCCAGGCGCGCTCGGCGGCGACCAGATTGCGTCGGCCGTTCTCGTCGAGCTTGCTGCGCAGGGTCGCGTAGCGGCGGTTCAGCTCCGCATCGGCCCGGTCGAATTCCTGGGCCGTGCAGGTGTTGGCGTCCATCTGGTTCGCGGAGGCGCCGCAATCGACCTCCGCAGCGTATCCGGCGGTCGGGACGAGGATCACGGCAGCGAGAAAGGCGTTGCGCAGCATGGCGGACTCGGTGCGGGAGAGGGCGGACGACACGGCGGCCGATGCGCAGATCACGGGTCGTCGGACGCCGGCTGCGCGTCGCGGGCCCGGAAGCCGTAATAGCCGCGGTCGGCGTCGTAGAGGACGTCGAAGCCGTTCAGGACGTGCAGCCCCGTGTTGACGAAGGGCTGCGGGCGCATCGTGTTGAGGACGATGCGTTCGGGAGCGAGCGGCGCGGCTCGGTCGCCGACATCGATCGCGTAGCCGGCCGCGTCGCCGAACTGGAAGCCGAGACGCGTTCCCGGGCGGAGCACGGCGTGATCGCCCGCATCGGCCCGGAGGCTGTCGGCGACCTGGGACGGCGGCAGCGTCAGGAACATGCCGGTGACACCGGTATCGAGGAGCGCTCGGCCGCAGGCGGCGGGCTCACGGGCGTCGACGGTGATGCAGACGGGAACGCCGAGCCAGTCGCCCGGCACGTGCGGGTGCGGGTCGAGCTTCACGAAGCGGTAGCGGCCGCGCGTGTTGGCGCGCGTCAAGCCGACATGCACGCCGCGTCGGGTCAGCACGTAGCCGCGGTGCACCGAACCGGGTCCCGGCGGCTCCGCGTTGAGGAGCGGATTGGTGTCCGGCGTGCTCTGCGTCTGGCTGTCGTCCTCGCGGCCGAAACCGATCCCCATCATCGCCACGTGGGCCGGCGCCACCTCGGGCGTGCAGCTGCGGGCGCGCGCGGTGCAGTCGATCCGGTCGACGGCGAGGACCCGGATGGGCTGCGTGACCACGCTCGCTCCATCGCGGCCGACGATGGAAACCGGGACGCGCACCCAGCGTCCGACCATGATCCGGCCGGAACTCGAGTAGGTCAGCCGTCCGGGCTCGCTCGGCAGGCTCTCGTTGTCGGGAATCCGAGCGGCTGAGACCACGATGCCGGTCGAACCGGTATCAACGAGCACCGGACGAGGCTCGCCGCCGAACGACAGGCCGAGGCGCGGGGACTTCGTGATGGCGTCGCCGGGTCGCGGCGCGTTGAGGAAGGGCAGGAAGATGCCGCGTCGGTCATCGCCGTAGCTCGGCCCATCGTCGGCCCGCGCCGACATCACCGGGCCGAGCAAGGCCGCGCTCACGATCCCGACGCCGAGGAGAGCCGAGACCGATCGGGTGTGAGGGGCCTGAGGACGGACGGTCAGGCAAGCTGAGCGCGGAGGATGCTGAAACACCTGGCACATGTCGGCCCCGGGAGATGTCGTTTCCGAGTCGACACCGCGCGCGATCCGCATCGGCGTCGAGAACAGCTCTGCAGTCCGCGCACGGTTGCGCAGGCGTGGTGGACCGGATTCGGGCGTTCGGCGGCGAGAGACTGTCCACCCTCAGGCGGTCGGGAGCACGATCCGGTCCGCCACGCGCGCAGCCGGTGCCACCACGAGAGATTTCATGAACACCTCTCAGATGAAGAGAAGCACCTAACAGTATTCGTCGTCCATCGCATAGGCTCTCAGTGATCAGTGGACACTGTATTGACCCCTCTCCGATCCCGGGTCAACGAATCGTGAGAAATAGTGTTACCGGTTCAGTAAGCCGGGATGGCTTGCGGCGGATGATGAGCATTCGACGCCGTCGCGTCGCGTGTTCTGGGCCGAACGCAGTGCCCGCGTCGCTCTCGATCGGAGCGCGCCGACGGTCCTGTGGGTCAAGGCTGATCGGGGTGACCCTGCCGTCAATGGCGAGGGGCATCGCCGCCGTCGGGCGGTTACCGGACGACCGACGCCATTTCGGCCGCGCCTGCCGGAAGAAATTTTTCGCGGCACGCCGCGCCGTCCGCACGAAACTGCGTCTGGCCGGCCCATGCCCCTGTCGAGGCGGACGATCCACCGCCAGATCAGGGAGACCCGAGATGACCAAGACCAAGATCCTCGTCCTCACCGCCAGCCTTCTCTGCGCCGCGGGTCCCGCCCTCGCCCAGGAGGCCGCGCCGCAGCACGGGAACCAAGAGTTCCTCGGCGTCGATCTCGACAACGGCGGCGTCTATTACAACGGCCGCAACTCCGGCCGTTACTGCGTCTACCGCACGGTCGAGGTCTACAATCGCTACACCGGCTACTTCGAGGCGCGGCGCGCGCGCCGCTGCGGCCGCGGTCTCTACCTGCCGTGAGGAGCGAGACCATGCTGACCGCCCTCTCGCCGCTCCACCTCGCCGCCCTCAGCCTGATCGTCGCGTATCTCGGCTGGGGCTGAGATGCCCGCTCCCCGCACCGGCACCTGGCCCCCGATGTCATCCGCATCGTCGCGGAGCCCGCCTCGACCGGCCGCGCTCACACCGTGAGATTGTTTCCCGATCCTCCAACGGATACCCCTGTCGCGCGTGCCGACCGGGCGCGCCCCGCTCCGAGGACGATGAAACCGGGCCGCGACCCGGACAGGAGGACGCGCTTGCCGAGAGCCAACCCGGTATCCGCGCTGCGGCGGGCCGCCCGCACCGCGATCATCCTGCTCGGGATGACCTGCCTCGCCCCGCTCGCGCCGGCCAGGGCTGCCCCGGATCCGGCAGCCTTCGCCGACAATGCCGACGCCGTGGCGGTTGTGATCGGGAACCGCAGCTACAAGCAGACCGTGCCTGTCGACTACGCGCACAACGATGCCGAGGCGATCCGCGCCTACCTGATCGAGCGCCTGGGCTACCGCGAGAGCAACGTCTTCCTCCTGAAGGACGCGACCCTCAACGAGTTCAACCAGGTCTTCGGCACCGAGCGGAACCCGCAATCCGGCCGCCTCTGGCGCAGCGTGCGCGAGGGCCGCTCGAACGTCTTCGTGTACTATTCCGGCCACGGCGTCCCGGATCTCGCCACCAAGCAGCCGTTCCTGCTGCCCGAGGACGGCAACCCGAACCAGGGCGAGAGCGGGTACGCGCTGGAGACCCTGTACCGCAACCTCGAGCTCGTGAAGCGCAAGATCGGCGCCGACCACCAGCTCGTCGTGATGGTCGATGCCTGCTTCACCGGCGAGACCGGCCGCAAGGGCGAGAGCCTGCTGGCGGTGTCCGCGCCCGGCTTCGCCCCCGCCCGGCCGAAGACGGAGGGCGGCATCGTCCGGCTGGTGGCGACATCGGGCGCGACACCGGCCAACTGGGACGAGGCGAACAAGCTCGGCCTGCTGACCAGCCGGTTCCTGATGGGCGTGTCGGGCCTCGCCGACGCGCGCGACCATCAGGGCGACGGCGACGGGCTCGTGCAGTGGACGGAGCTGAAGCGCTACCTCCGCCGCGAGGTGGAGGACGCGGCCCGCCGCGCGTCGGGCCGCGAGCAGGTACCCGAGATCGACGAGGCCCCGATCGTGCTCAAGGCCTCCCTGCCGGTGGCGGCCGTCGCGAAGGGGGTCGAGGCCATCCGGGACGAGGCGGCCTGGCGGCGGGCCGAAGCGCTCGGCACCCGGGAGGGCTTCGAGGCCTATATCGGCACCTGCGGCGAGACCTGCCTGTACCGGCCTCAGGCCATGGACAGGCTCCTGGCCGGGCGGCGTCGGGACGCGGCGGCGATCGACCAGGAGAACTGGGCCAAGTTCGGGACCCAGCGGCAATATCAGGCCTATCTCGATTCCTGCGGCGAGATCTGCGCCTATCGCAGCCTCGCCGAGGGCTATCTCGGCGGCAAGAACCCGAGCGCCGATCCGCGCGTCAAGCGCTGCGACGAGCTCGCCGCCGGCACGGACGATCCCGACCGTCCGAGCGGGGTCGCGGGCGTGAAGCTCGGCCGGATCGAGCCCGCCGCCGCGATCGACGCCTGCCGCGGGGCCGCGGCCGCCTATCCGGACCTGCGCCGGCTCTCCTACCAGCTCGGCCGCGCCTACGACCGGGCCGACCGCTACAAGGAGGCCTTCGCCGCCTACGACCGCGCCGCCAAGGCCGGGAGCATCTCGGCGCTGAACAATCTCGCCGCCCTCTACGAGAACGGCCAGGGCGTGAAGCGCCAGCAGGCCGAGGCGTTCCGCCTCTACCGGCAGGCGGGCGAAGGCGGGAACGTCGTGGCGCTGGCGAACGCCGCCCGGATGCTTGAGTACGGCAACGGCATCCCGAAGGACGAGGCGCAGGCGGTCGCCCTGTATCGCCGCGCCGTGGCCGGGGGCGACGTCGCGTCGATCAGCAAGCTCGTGCCGCACTACGCGACGGGCGCCTACGGCTTCCCGAAGGACCTGAGGCAGGGCTTCGACCTCTTCCGGCAGGCGGCGGACCGGGGCGACCCGGTGGCGATGGCCACGATGGCGACGCTGATCGACAACGGCTTCGGGCGGTATTTCCCCGGCGTGCGCTCGGCCGACATGGTCCTGCGCGCGCTGAAGCACGGGGAACTCGGCGCCGCCTCCGTCTCGGCGACCGACACCGCCGCTCAGAAGCTCAAGCCCGAGACGATCCGCTCGGTGCAGCGCGCCATCAAGGACGCGGATTACTACACCGGTGCCCTGGACGGGCGGTTCAATCCGGTCTTCGTCCGCGCCCTCGATCAGTACGCCCGGGCGAACGAGACCGAATGAGGCGCCTCCTCCTCGCCGCGCTGCTGCTCGCCCCGGCGGCGGCGCGCGCCGACCCCGCGACGCAGGCGCTGGCACCGTTCCTCGACGCGGTGGCGGCCTGCGCCGGCCGGCCGGACCTGACGCTCGCGGTCGTCGGCGTCGAGCCCGGCCAGACGGCCCTGTCGCGCGAGCAGTCCGAGGAAGTGCGCCTCGCCGTCGAGACGCGGCTCCAGGCGACCGGCCGGGTCAGGCTGGCGGCGGCGGCCGACGTCGTGCGGATCAAGGCCCTGCGCGAGGGCACGACGGGCCTCTCGGGCGCGGAGGCCGAGGCGCAGATCCGGTCCGCCTTCGCGGGGGACGCGGCCGTGTTCCTGGTCGAGCCCCGCCGAGCCGGCGAGACCGCCTCCGTCCGGCTCCAGGCCGTGACGCAGAGCGCCGCCTGCAAGGCGACGAGCGACCCTCTGGTCGTGCCGATCCATGTCGGCGCCGGCGTCGCCGACGTCGACGCGGTCATGGACGGTGCGGTGAAGGCGTTCGCGCAGGCCGCACCGAATGCCGGCGCCGTCGAGGTCTGCCCGTTCGTGGCGGAAGGCGGCCATTCCACCTGCGCCGGCGCCCTCACGGACCGCCTCGTCATCGCCCTCGACGCGGAGGCCCGCTCGGCCAATCGGGTGCTCCGCGGCGCGCGCCTCGACGTGCGCCGCCGGCCGCCCGGCACCGCCTGCGCCGGCACCGTCACCGCGCGCGGCCGCTTCCGCACGGACCACGACCGGCAATCCTGGATGGAGGTCGAGTTCCAGCGCGACGGCGCCGTCCTGGCCCCGACGGGGCGACGCCGGATCGCGACGGAGGGGCTCGGCTGCGATCCCGTCCCGCGGCCGTTCCTGGACCACCTCGCCGCCACCGCGCGCACGGATGCCGGCCGCCTCTCGGTGGCGGCCGCCGCCACGCCGTTCGCGGCCGGTCAACGCCTGGAGATGCGCATCGAGTCCCGCGTCGCGCAGAACCTGTACTGCTGGGTGGTCGCGGCCGACGAGACCGCCTTCGTCGCCCTGCCGGTGCGCGACAACCCGGCCTCGCAGCTGGCCCTCAAGCCGGGAGACTCGCGGCGCTATCCGCGGGGCTACGGCCTCGACGAGATCGTCGCGGGGGAGCCCTTCGAGAACCTGTTCGCCTGCTTCGGCGTGCCGGGCGGCCTGCCGCCGGAGCTCGCCGCGCGGTGGCTGGCGGCGGCGCCGGGCGCCGACGGCGAGGCGCGTCTCCTGCAGCCCCCGGACGTGCTGGACCTCCTCGACCGGATCCGGGCCACGCCCGGGGTCACCGAGGCCGCCGCGCGCGTCGTGGTGCGCTGAGCCAGAGCGCGACGGGATCAGAACCGCGTCTGGGCCGCCCAGAGCAGACGGGTGGCGCCCGGATGGCCGCCGGAGGTCGACGGATGGCCGGTCGCGAGGTAACCATAAGGCGAATCGAACGATCACAAGGGGTTGCGTGGCAGCCCGCGACCGGGAGGCGCATGACGGGCGGATACGATGAGCGCTGCGCGGCCGACCTCGCCAATGTCGGCGACGGCCGCGATCTCTCCCGCGCCGACCGTGCCTGGCTCGCCCGCGTGGTCACGGGTGCCGTGCGCCCGAACCGCGATAAGCCCCTGTGGGACCTCGCCCACGCCCTCGCCGCGCTGGCCGAGGCGGCCGGGGCCCGCGACGGGCGCGATCTCATCACCCTCGCCCTGGACCCCGGCCTCGCGCGACCGGCCGCCCTCGCGGCCCACTTCGGCGGCGGCCCGGCCGTCGACGACCGCGGCCCCGTGCTCGGCACCGCCTGGTCCACCGGCTGGGCCGGGCTCGCCCGGCTCCTCGCGCTGGCCGAGTTCGTGCTCACCGCGGAGGACCTGGCCCAGTTCGCGACCGTCGCGGGCTGGCTCGACGAGCTCGCCGCCGCGCCCGACGCGGAAAGCGCGGCGATCCTGACCAAGCGGCTAGCCCGGCATCTCGCCGCCTACCGGAACGCCCACCTGCCGCTGGCGCCGCTGGAGCGGCGCTTCCGGGCACTCCTGGCCTTCCTGGGCGGCCGCCGGTCCGTCGCGGACGACGACATCCTCGATTTCTGGCGCGCCGAGATGGCGACAGGCGAGCGGCCGGGCTTCCGCACCGTCGCGGAGCACTTCGTGACCTTCGAGGCGGCCGGCCACCTCCTCGAAGGCCTCGACGCCCTCTCGGAGCCCGCCGCCCTCGACGCCCACGCGGGCTGGGAGGAGCGGCTGGACGCGGCCCTGGGCGATCTCGAGACCGCCGAACCCGCCGCGGCGCTGGCGACCCTGCTGGCGGACTGGCCGGAGGGCCCGAAGATCCTCACCGGCGCCGAGCGCGAGGACCTGGCCGACTTCCTGCGCCTCGAGCCCTACCACCGGACCCGCCCGCTGACGACGCTCCGCGCCGTGAGCTTCGGCCGTGTCCAGTCGGGCATCGCCAACCGCCTGCGCCGCGGCGGCGGCGGCGCCGCCATCGCCGAGCGGGCGACCTGCCTGGAGGCCGAGAGCTACGCCGAACTCCGGACGCGCGCGGGACTGCTCGCGGCCCATCTCGGCCGGATGCTGCGCATCGCGGCGGCCCTCCGGATCGCCGATCGCGACGCGCTGCCCGCGGCGGTGAGGTCCGCGCTGGAGGCCGCCGAGGCCGACCTGCGCCGCGTCCGCCGCGCCGGATTCGACGATCGGGAGGGGCTCTCGGCCGGGTTCGCCGCCGCCGAGCCGGCGCTGCTGCGCCTCGCCGAGGCGGCGGCCGACCTGGAGCGGTCGCTCGACGGACTCGCCCGGCACCGGCCGCTGGACGCGCTGTTCCCGGCGGATCGGGACATCTTCGCGGTCGCGTTCGCGGCGGCCTATGCCGGGGAGGCCGCGGCGTGAGCGACGCGGCACGGCTCCTCGCCGAGATCCACGCGGCCCGCGCCCTCGTGCGCGATGCGGCGACGACCGCCCGGCCGGACCACGCGGGGCTCTGGGCCCACGCGACCCGTGCGCCCGACGGCCCGGTCGACCTCGCGACGGTGCGGGCGATCCGCGGCGACCCCGCGACGGCCCGGCGCTACCGGACAATGCTCGGCGCCCTGGCGCTCGCCCACGCGCCGCTCGCCGCGGCCGCCTCGGACGGCGCGATTCTCCGGCGCCGGGTCGGCGCCTTCGCGCTGGAGATCCTCGAGGCCGCGGACGGCGCGCCTCCGCTCCTCGTCCTGCGCGGCGAGTCGGGGCAGATGCCGCGGGTGATCGAGGCGTGGCTCGGCGACGAGACGGTCCGGCTCGACCTCGGTCCGGCGATCGAGGGCGCGGCGGTGCTCGCCCTCGACCCGACCGTGCCGGGCGCGGCCCTCATGGGCCGGATGCTCCGCGACCCGGCCTGCGCGGTGTTCCTGCTTTGACGAGCCGTCGGACGAGCCGGCAGGCCGGTCTCGGCCCGTCCGGGAGACCGGCCCGCGCATGACGCGTCCGGCCATCCTCGTCGTGGTGCCCACGACCCGCGGACCGCTGGTGCTGCGCGGGCTCAGGCCGCGCCCCGGCCTTCCGGCCCCGGCCGCCTTCGCGGACGGCGATTATCGCCCGCTGCCGTGGTCGGCCGATTACGCCCGGCTCTGCGGGGCCGCCGGCCCGCTCGCCCGGTGGACGGGCCGGACTCCGGAGCCCCACGAGCTGCGGCTGTCGGGCTCCTTCGATGCCGGACGCTCCTGGGAGGTTCCGGTCTGCCTGGCGCACGGCCTTGCCGATGGCGGCCACCCGCTCGCCGCGGCACCGGAGGAGGCCGACCTCATCCTCTGGGCGACCGGCGCGGTCGATCTCGACCTCGCGGTGCTGCCCGGCGACTACGCGCTCCTCGACAAGATCGAGCGCTCCGCCGCGACGATCGCCGAGGCTCCGAACGCCGCGCTGGCGGTCCTCCTGCCGGACGGGCCGGAGCGCGCGCAGGCCGAGGCCGTCTTCCGCGGCATGGACCGGAACGTGCGGATCTTGCCGTCGCACAGCGTGCCCGCAGCCTTGGCCGCATTGACGGCGCCGCGGCCTCCGGAGAGGGCCGAGACGCCGCCGGCGCGGCGATGGTGGCGTCTCGCATTGCCGGCCGGCACCGTCGCGGCGGCCGGCCTCGCCGGTGTGCTCGCTCTCGGGGCCACGCGGCCCGATCCCGTCAGTGAGCCGCGCCCCGACGCGCCGGCCGGTCCCGCCACCCCTCCCCCCAGCATCGAAGTCCGAATCGCGTCGCCGATCCACGTCTCCGAGCTGCGCGCCCCGGCGGGGTCCTCCTGCCGCCGCGTCGCCTTCGGAGCCGACCCGCCCGAGCGGCGCCCGGTACCGGCGGAGTCGGGCGATCACCTGGCCGCGAGCCGCCTCACGCCGGACCTGTGCGGGCTCGCCATCGGAGCGGAGCCGGGCCTGCGCGTGCAGGTCGGGCCGGAACTGCGCGACGCCGCCCTCCCGGCCGTCCGGCTGGCGGACGGCGCGCTCGGCTATTTCCTGCGCGAGGGCGCGCGGCAGAACCTCGTCTACACGGTCCAGGCCGTTCCGGAAGCCGGAACCGGCGCGGTTGCCGGCCGCCTGGTCCACACCCTGGCGCGCTGATGAGAATCCGGCGTGTTGCGAATGCTGTCGATCGAGCCCGCGAGCGCGGGCCCGATCCGCGGACCGAGAGGAGGGAGAGGATGATCGCGATGCGCCGGAGAGGCCCTCTCCTTCTGGGAACGGCCTGCGCGCTGATCGTGCTCGGCCGCGGCGATGCCGCGCGGGCGCAGAGCGTCGGCTTCGATCCCGCCGATTACGGCCGGGCGCAGCTGCCCCTGCGCCAGACGACCGGCGACGCGGCCGCCTATGTCGACCAGAACAAGGGTGCCTTCGAGCCCGTGAGCGAGCTCGACCCGAAGGACGGCCTCGCGGCCCTCGCCCGGCCGATCGGGCGCGTCGACATCGTGCTCCAGAACGGCCGCACCGGGCAGCAGGTCGGTGCCTCCTGCACGGGGACGCTCCTGACCGGCGACTACGTGCTGACCAACCATCATTGCCTGCCGCAGTCGGGCGACCTGCGCCCGGTCAAGGCGTCGATCCTGATGGATTACCTGACTCTCGACGGGAACGGCTCCCGCCGCTTCGAGATCGACCCGAAACCCGTCGAGTTCGATGCCCTCCTCGACTTCGCCCTCGCCCGCGTGGCGGGCAATCCGACGGCGACTTACGGCGCCGCGCGGCTCTCGGGCGAGCCGGTCACGGCCAACCGCTCGATGCTGGTCATCCACCATCCCCTCGGACGTCCGAAGGTGATGAGCCGCTTCCGCTGCTTCGCCGTGAAGGACCAAGCGGAGGGCCCGGACCTGCGCCACCGCTGCGACACGCTCGGCGGCTCGTCCGGGTCGCTGATGTTCGACGCCTCCGTGGCCGGCATCGCGCTCCACAAGGAGGGCGGCCTCGATCCGAAGGATCCGACGAGCTTCAACAGCGCGACCCGGCTCTCCGCCATCCTGGGCCGGAGCCCGACGCTCGCGCGGATCGCGGCGGCCCAGGGGCGCCCGGTCGCCGCCGCCGATCCGGGGGCCAAGCCGGTCGCGCCCGCATCCGTGCCGGCACCGCAGCCCAAGCCGGCGACCGACGGACCGCTCGATCCGGCCGGGATGAACGCCATCCTGCGGGGACGCTGAGCGCCGTCGCGAGAATCGCGACGGCGGGCGACGAAAATCGCTCTGGGTCGACCAGGAACGGGGAGAGAGGGGCCGCAGCAAGGCCCGGGACACGAAGAGGGGAAGCGATGCGGACCCACGATCTACCGCGCGCCGCGCGGGCGCGCCTCGGCCGCTCCGGACTGTTGCTCGCCGTCGGCCTCGCCCTCGCGCTGGTCGCGCCCGCCCGGGCGAACCCGCTCACCGAGGTGCCGGGTGCCCGGGCAGCGCAGCCGGACGAAGCGCCCCCGCCGTGGGACCCGGCCGCGGAGCGGGTGGAGGCCGAGGAGGCGCGGGCCGCGAATCCGAGCGCCACCGCGATCATCCGGTCGCTCGCGCCGTTCGCCGACGGCAATCCGGGAGCGCCCGCGCGGCCGCTGGCGGTCAGCCCCGACGACGGCGGCCCGGCGGTCCGCGTCGTTCCCGCCCGGTCGATCGATCTTACCGTGTTCTTCGCCTACGACAGCGCGCGCCTGACCCCCGAAGCGCGCATCCAGCTCGAACCGCTCGGCGAGGCCCTGCGCGCCGAGCCGCTCGCGGGCCACGGATTCCTGATCGCCGGCCACACCGACGCCGCCGGCGGCCGCGCCTACAACCGCCGCCTCTCCCTGGCCCGGGCCCGGGCCGTGAAGGCGCATCTCGTCGAGACCTACGGCATCGCGCCGGAGCGCCTGCGCGTCCACGGCTGGGGACCCGCGCGGCCGAAGGATCCCGACGCACCCCTGTCACGGGTGAACCGCAGGGTGGAGGTCAGCCTGATCGCGCCGGCCCGCAGCGGTGCCCTGCGCTTCGTCCTGCCGGTCGCGGATCGCACTTGCACCGACTTGGCCGATCCGCGCCTGCGGACAGATCTCGACCTCGACGATTTCCGCGCGGCGCCGACCCCGCGTCCCTGCACCGAATGACGCCAACTCGCCTCACCGACGGTCCGAAGACGGAGAGACCCGCGATGTCCTGGAGGATCCCGATGCCCCTCGTCCGCACCACCGCGTTCCGCACCACCGCGTTCCGCGCCGCCTGCCTCGCCGTCCTGGCGCTCGGATCCGCCTACGCGGCACCGGCCCGGGCGCAGACCAAGCCCAACGTCGTCGTGATGGGCGAGGACGCCGACGAGGACGCGGTGCCCCGCGGCAACCGCATCTTCCAGCGGGTGATTCACGAACTGTCCGAGACCATGAATCTGCGCGGCTACAACGTCTACGACGAGACCGCCGTCGCGATGGGGTTCACCCAAGCCAACCGGGTGCGCCGGCGGGATGCCGAGCTGATCGAGGTCGCCCGCGCGGTCCAGAATCCGCCGCTCGACGTGGTGGCGGTGTTCCAGATCTACGCGTCGGCGTCGAAATCCGCCTACTCGGATATCGTCCGGCCGGAGATCCGTATCCCCGGCCGCCTCCTCAACGTCCGCACCGGTCAGTCGCTCGGCTCGTTCGAGGTGGCCGGGCTCCAGTTGCCGCCCCTGCCCCAGGGGTGCGACCGCGAGTGCCTGCTCGAGCGGGTCGGCGCCGAGGCGAAGACGGTGGCCGCCGACCTCGCGGCCGCGCTCACCGCGAAGCTCGACGGCGTCATCGCGCCCCGCCGCGGTGCCGATGCCGGCGCCGCGCCCCCCGACGCCGCTCCGGTCGGCGGCGCCGTGGCGGCGGCGCCCGGCGGCGAGGGCTGCGGGGGTTTGCCCAGCGCCTACGTCGTCCGTCTGAGCGGCTTCTCGGCCCAGGAGGTCCAGGCGGCCGAGGAGTACATGGCGGCCTTCCGCTGCTACGAGCACCACCGTCCGGTGCGCGCGAGCGGGGCCAGCACCGAGTACTGGTACGAGACCCGCTCGGATTCCGCCCGGCTCGGCCGGAACCTGCGCCTGATGCTGGAGCACATGAGCGCGCCGGGTCAGGTCCAGTTCTCAGGCAACACCTTCGTCATCAGCCGCGTGGCGACGCGGTAGCCGAACCTCGCCTTCCCCGCCTCGTCGTCCCACCGTTCCCTGAAGGTTGACCATGTCGGTTCGCGAGCGCCTGCGCGGCGCCCTCTCCCATCTTGTCCCGCAACGCCCGGCGCGGCGCGTCATCCTGGCCGGACTGGTCTTCGCGCCCCTGGCGATCGCGGGCCCGGCCCGCGAGGCCCGGGCCGACCCGGTCTTTCCGGGCGCCGGCGCCCTCGGCCTGACGCCGCCGGCCGGGATGAGCGTGAGCCGGCGCTTCGCCGGTTTCGAGCATCCGGCCGGCGCGTCGATCATCCTGGTGGAGATGCCGCCGGAGGCCTGGGACCAGATCAACGGCCGATTCACCCCCGAGGCGCTGGCCGCCACGGGCTTCCGGGTGAAGGGCGGGGCCGAGCCCCTGCCGGTCGCGGGCGGGGAGGGCTTCGTCCTGCGCGGCACCCAGCCGGCCAACGGCCTCACTTACGCGAAATGGGTCGCCGTCGTGCGCGGCGCCCCCGGGACCGGGCTCGTCACCGTGCAGGTCCCCGAGAAGGCGGCCCGGCAGGTGCCCGCCGCTTCCGTCGAGGCCGCCCTCCGCACGATCGCGTTCCGCGCGAAAGCGAGCCTGACCGATCAGGTCGCGGCGCTGCCCTACACGGTCGGCGACATGGCGGGCTACCGGCCGACCGCGGTCTTCGCGGGTAACAGCCTCCTCCTCACCGAGGGACCCAAGGACGTCGATCCCGAGCGCGAGCAGCCGGTGATCGTCGTCGCGCCCTCGCTCGGTCAGGCGCCGGTCCCGGCGGGCGCGGAGGTCGCGGTCGCCCGCCGGCTGTTCGCCGCGCAGAAGGACTTCGCCGACGTGAACGTCACGGACGAGGCGCGGTCCAGTCGCGGCGAGGCGGTCGTCGTGCGGCTGCGCGGCACCGGGACCGACACCAAGAGCGGCCGTGCCCTCGGCGTGACGCAGACGATGGTCTTCGACGGCCAGCGCTACTTGCGGGTGCTGGGCTTCGCCGATGCCGGTCGCCCCGACGCCCTGGACAGGGCCGACCGTGTCGCCGCCTCGGTGGCGATGCGCTGACCGACCTCTGCACCCACAACGAGAGCCTTCCCGATGCGCCCGCCGCTCCTCGCCCCGCTGCTCCTGGTCTCCGCCCTCGCCCTGCTCGCTGGCCCGGCGCGCGCGGAGGAGAACGAGTGCCGGCGGTCCCCCTCGCTCGCGTCCGGCGCGCCCCCAGCCTTCGGGCGCATCAGCGCGCCGGGGCGCACGGCCTTCGTCAAGGACGGGCTCGCCCGCGCCGGCTGCCCGGACCCGAGCGCCGCCTGCCGCGAGCGCGCCTACCTGGTGAACGCCGATCCCGTCATCCTCGGCGAGCGTCGCGGCGCCTATGTCTGCGCCCATTATCGGGGCGCGGGCGACGATATGGGCCGGACCGGCTGGCTCCCGGGCGAGGCCGTCGCCGTCGAGCCGCCCGGTGCCGTCGCGCCTGGGGACTGGCTCGGCACCTGGACCCGTGCGGAGGCGCGCATCCGCATCACCCAGGCCGACAAGCCGGGGCTGCTGACTTTCGGGGGCGACGCCACCTGGGGCGCCGGCGATCCCGAGCGGGCGCGCCGCGGCGGCGTCCATATCGGCGAATTCGCCGGCACGGTCGCCCCGCAGGGCGCCGCGGCGAGCTTCGCCGTCGGCGAGAACGGGGCGCTGCCGGTCGAGGCCGGTGACGCTTCCGACTGCAAGGTCTGGCTGCGGCGGGTCGGCCCCTGGTTGGTCGTCGACGACAACCTCGCCTGCGGAGGCGTCAACGTCACCTTCCGCGGCCTCTACCGCCGCCAGCCATGAGCGGCGCGGCGAGACGCGGCCGCCCCGGCTCCGCGCGGGGCTTGTGACCGATGGCCATCCCCACGATGGCGCGGCCGAGCCCGTCCCGGCGACGCCTGCGCGTGATCCTCATCCTGCTGCTGATCACGTGGCTGCCGGTCGTACCCTTCGCGCTCGGCCTCGCGCTGACGAACCTGACCGGCTGCACCGTCAACGAGGCGGGGACGCACCCCTGCCCGGTGGCCGGACACGATATCGGCGGCCTGCTCTACACGCTGACGATGACGGGCTGGCTGCTGATCCCGTTCCTGCCCTTCATGGCCCTGACACTGCTGCTCACCGTCGTGCAGGGCCTGCTGATGATCCTTCGAGCGTGGTTGCGGCGATGATGCGGTTCACCTTCCGGCGCGCGGCCGCGCTGCTCGGCCTCGGCGTGGCAGCCGTCCCGCTGTCGAGCCTGGCGATCCCGGTGTCGGCGACCCCGGCACGGGCCCAGGCGACCGAGGTGGAGGGACCGGCCCTCCCCTACGCCTCGACGCCCGACCTGCGGGCCGCCACGGTGGCGCGGGCGGTGCGCGACCAGCGCGCCACGAACCCGATCGCCGCGGCCGAGACGGCGCGAGAGCTGGCCCGGCACGATTACGACACCATCTTCCGCGGCTTCCTCGACGGGTCGCCGCTGCGGCCGGACGATGCGGGCGACGTGCTCACCGCCTTCATCGCCCTGCAATGGATGGTTGCCAACGACGCGACGGTCGAGCCGAGCGCGGCGGCCCTGCGGGCGATCCGGACCCGGTTCGTGGCGCCGATGGCGGAACGGCCGCCCCTGTCCCAGCCGGCCACGCGGGCGGCCTTCGCCGAGCAGGTCAAGCTGCGCGCCGTTCTCCACCATGCCGGCTGGCAGGCGGCCAAGCGGCTCGGCGTGCTGCCGCGTTTCCTGGCGGGCCTGTCCAACGAGTTCATCCCGGTCGCCACGCTGCGGAATCTGGCGCTGACCGAGGACGGGCTGGTGCCGAAGGGCCGGGCCAAACGCGCGGCCCCGAAGCCGCCGCCGGTCGCGGAGAGCCCGCCCGTGCCGGACGCGCGGCCGGCTCCCTCGCCGGCTCCCTCCGCCCCGGACGCGGCCGGTCCCCCGCGCCACGCCGCCAACTGGGATCAGGTCGAGGGCGTGTACTTCCGGTCGACCACTGGGTTCGGCGTCGGCGGTCTCATGACCATCGATTTCGAGCCGCTGATCTTCCTGCGCGACGGAACCTACTACGAGATCGCCGACACCGCGCTCGAAGACGTGGACCTCGCCGCCGAGCGGGCCGCACGGCCCAAGCGATTCGGGCGCTGGAGTGCCAAGGGCGCCGGCTTCGTCCTGACGGACGCGCGCGGCCGCGCGAACGACTACGCCCTCGGCGACGGCAGCTTCTTCCGGGCCTTCCCGGCCGACTCTGGCGAGCGGGTGGCGCGGGCCTACCGGCGGCTGTCGGGCGGCGGCAACACCGCCCTGGGCGGCGACGTCGCGATCGCCGTCGAGAGCCGCTACGACTTCCACGCGGACGGAAGTTACGGCCGCGGCGGCTCGGTCGGCGCGACGAATTCGGGGGCGAGCACCGGCGTCGGCACGGCGATCGCCCGTCGGCGCGCGCCGGAGGGCGGGCGCTACGCCCTCGATCGCCACACGCTGACGCTGACCGCGGCGGATGGCCGGACCCGGCGCCTGTTCTTCGCCTACGGCTCGCAGAAGGATCCCCCCGAGATCGACCGCGAGATGATCTTCGTGGGCGACGACGTCTTCAGCCCGGCGGACTGATCGGGATGCCGAGGGCGGCCCCTCGATCGGCGCGGATCTCAGGACGCGGGGCATCGGCGGATTCCGGGCCGAGCAGACCGCCGCCGAACCGCGCCCAGTCCTCCAGCGAGCGTCCGGGGGCGGCCTGCGGGCCCTGCTTGACCGGTCGCGGCGTCTGCGGCGCGCCGAAGCGCCCGTAGCGCCGGTACCAGGATCGCGCCCTCTGCACCGGCCGTCCCAACGCCTTCCGCATGCCGTCCCCATGTGCAGCGCGCGCGAATGTCCACGGCCAAGCTAGTCCAGACCCGTCGCCCGGGCATGTCGGGCCGACCCTGACACGATTGCCGATCTCTCCGACTGCTGATCGGCGCCGGGCAACACAGATGAGCCTGCGGGACAGCGGCCGGCGGTCTCCCGCCGTCCGCGCGTCCCGGGGAGTGCGCGGTGGCCCGCGATGGCGGCCGGCATCGCCGTTCCGACAGACCGCGCCGCGCGGTCGGATCCGGCATCGGGTCCGATCCGTGCGGACGTCCTTCAACGTCTCTGGAGCTCAGCCCATGAAACGTCTCGCGATCGCCCTCACGGCGCTGTCGAGCCTCGTCCTGTTCGCCCCGTCGAGCGAGGCGCGACCCCACGGCCGCGGCTTCCATCATGGGCCCCACCATCTGGGCCACGGCGTCTGGAGGGGGCGGCGCCACGGTCTCCACCGGTACCGCCATCACCGTCTCCACCGGCACTATCGGCGGCACCGGGGCTACCGCGGATATCGCGGCGTCCACTTCCGCCCCGCCGGCTACGGCTTCCGGCCCCACGCGTATCGCTCGGGTGGCTGGGGCGGCTATCGCGGGGTCGACTTCGCGACCGGCGCCGGCCTGGGCCTCGCGGCCGCTGCACGGCCCGGTCTCTACGGCGCGGCCTACGGGCGGCCCTACGGGTACGGCTACGCGCCGGTCGGCTACGGCTGCGCCTACTAGGCGGCGCATCCGGACCGAGAGGCCGGGCCGTCACGGCCTCCCGGTCGACTTTCCACGCCACGCCCACGTCGGCGGGGCACTCGTGATCCTCGCGTCCGACGACGCGAGGATCTCGTGTCCCTCCGCGCATCATTCGGACGGATCGGGGCGATCTCCGAAAGATCCGGTGCCGCTTTCGTGCAATGGTCAATCGATCCTCGCACGCACGGCCTGTCGGGATATTCCCGACAGGCGTCGGTGTGAGCGGTATCCCGGCTCGAAACAGCTTGCTTGGCCGTTCGAACTCGGCGCTTCTGACCCGGCGGGACAGGCTCCCGAGCGGCCGGAGAGATCAGCGCCCATGCTCATGGACATCGTCAAACAGGGCGCCCGCGCGCGCGCCGTCGGTCGGCCCCGCGACGCCTGCCCCTATCCCGGGGAGTCGCGCGAGCGCCGGGCCTGGTACGAGGGCTACGACGGCTCCTCATGGGCGGTCGCGACGCGGATGCCGCACCCCGCCCGGATGCTGCCCGGATCGGCCCTTTCCGACGCCGGTGCCGCGACCGACCCCGCCTCCCCGGCCTGACGGCGGCCCGACTTTCCCGTAGGAGAGCTGTGAGCTTACGGGCCGATGCGGGGATACGGGAGGCGGGCGACGGTGCGCGCGGGACGGCGAGACAGAGGCGTCGGGCCGTCCGAGCGATGGGCGCCGGGTCCGGACCGGCGCGAAGCGTGTCCACGCACGGCCGCATGAATGCTCGCGCCCGCGACACCGCGATCCGGAGGCCCGAGCTCCAGCTGAGCCGCGGCAGCCGCCGCACCTTCGTCGCCCTCGCCCTCGCGGCCGCGATCCCGGTCCTGCTGCTCAGCGGCTGGGTCGCGACGCTGATGGCGCAGCAGCAGCGCGACCTCGCCCGGAGCGCCGCCGTCGCCAGCGCGACCCGGGTGGCCGAGCGCGTCGCCTCGGACATCGCCGCCCAGATCACGGTCCTCGAGGCCGAGGCCGCCTCCGCGACCCTCGACCGGCCCGACCTCGCGGCCTTCTACGCCGAGGCCGTGCGCCTCCGGCAGGCGCACCCGCTCTGGGAGACGGTGGAGCTCGCGCGACCGGACGGCGCCCAGATCGTCAATCTGCTCCGCTCCCTCGAGGAGGAACTCGGACCGACCTCGAACCGGACGAGCTTCGACGCGGTGGTGCGCACGCGGCAGCCGGTGATCGGCGGCATCGGCCCGGCCGGCTCGATCTCGGGCAAGCGCCTCGTCGCGCTGCGCGTGCCGGTCATCCGGGACGGCACGCTGCGCTACGTCCTCTCGATCCGGCTCGCCACGAACGCGGTGAGCTCGATCCTGCGCGACGCCGGCGCCCCCGAGGGCTGGGTCGGCACCATCGTGGACGCGGAGGGCAACACGATCGCCCGGACCCGGGCCGAGGTGGAGGAGCTCGGCCACCCGGCGAACCCGGCGCTCCAGGCGGCGATCCGGAACGCCCCGAACGGCTTCTACACCGGACCGACGCTGGAAGGCGCCGATGTCGAGGTGGTCTACCGGACCCTGCAGCATACCGGCGGCTGGTCGGTGCATTTCGGGATGCCGGTCGCGACGCTCAACGCGCCGGTCTCGCGGTCCTACGCCGTCCTGGGTGGGGGCAGCTTCGTCAGCATCGGGCTCGCCCTGGCGCTGGTCGGTCTCGTCGGCCGCGACATGGCGCAGCGCCGGGCGGGCGAGCAGGCCCGGTTCTCCCTCGCGCTCCGCTCCAGCGAGGAACAGGGCGCCGTCGCCGCCGAGGCCGCGGAACTCGGCACGCTGCGCTGGGACACCGTCGCGCACCGGGTCACCGGCTCGCCCCGCGCGGCCGATCTCCTCGGTTGGACGGCCGCCGCCGAGGGGCGCGACAGCGCCGTTGACGCCGACACCGTCCTGCAGGCGGTCGATCCCGAGGATCGCGGGCGCCTGAGCGAGGCCCTGCACCGGAGCCTCGCCGAGGGCACGCCGCTCGACGTCGAGTTCCGCGTGACCCAGGAGGGTCGGGAGCCGCGCTGGGTCCGGGTCGCCGGCCGCGTGCCGCAGCTCCACGAGCATACCCCGGCCGGACTGATCTACGGCGTGGTGTCGGACATCGAGCCGCGCAAGCGCGCGGAGGCCGAGCGCTTCGCGCTGCTGCGCCGCCTCGGCGAGGCCCAGGAGAACGAGCAGCGCCGGATCGCCCGCGAACTCCACGACCAGGTCGGCCAGACGGTGACCGGTCTGTCGCTGGGCCTCAAGAGCATGGAGCGGCTCCTGGCACGCGGGGCCACGGCGGAGGCCGGCCGGCAGGTGGAGTGGCTGCAATCGCTCGCCGGGGAGATCGGCCGCGACATCCACCGGGCCGCCGTCGACCTCCGGCCGACCGCCCTCGACGATCTCGGGCTGCGCGAGGCCCTGGCCACCCTGCTGCGCGACTGGAGCCAGCGGCACGGGATCCGCGCCGACCTGGAGTTCCTGAGCGAGGCGACCCGGCTGCCGGCCGCGATCGAGACGGCCGTCTACAGGATCGTGCAGGAGGCCCTCACCAACGTCCTCAAGCACGCCCGGGCCGCGAGCGTCAGCGTCTCGGTGGAGAAGCGCGCGGGCGAGATGCGGGTCGTCATCGAGGATGACGGCACCGGCTTCAACGCCGACGAGCAGCGTGAGCGCGCCGGCGGCGAGGCGCCGGCCAAGCTGCGGCTCGGCCTGTCGGGCATCCGCGAGCGGCTGTCGCTCCTGAGCGGGACTCTCACGCTGGAATCGTCCCCGGGCATCGGTACGACGCTGTTCGTCACCATCCCGATTCCGGAACATCCCGAGACCTGAGGAGAAGCGCATGACGGACCGCATCCGCGTCGCCCTGGCCGACGACCATCCCATCGTCCTCGCGGGGATCCGGACGCTCCTGAACGCCGACCCGGAGATCGAGCTGGTCGGCGAGGCCACCAGCGGCAGCGAGGCGCTGCCGATGATCCACGCCGCCGACCCAGACGTCGCCGTCGTCGACGTCTCGATGCCGGGCCTCAACGGCCTGGAGCTGACCGAGCGCGTCGCCGGGTCGTGCCCGCGGACGCGGGTGCTGGTGCTGACGGTTCACGAGGACGCGGCCTACGTTCAGCCGCTGCTCAAGGCGGGCGCCCGGGGCTACCTCCTCAAGCGCTCGGCCGCGGAGGACCTGCTCCGCGCGGTCCGCGCCGTCGCGGCGGGCGGGATCTACCTCGACCCCTCGGTGGCGAGCCACGCCATGTCGCATCCCGGGGCCCCGGCGCAGGGCGCGGAGTCCGAGCCGTCGGCCGAAGCGCTGAGCCCGCGCGAGACCGACGTGCTCCGGCTGATCGCGCAGGGCTTCAGCAACAAGGAGATCGCGCGGCGCTTCGATCTCAGCGTGAAGTCCATCGAGACCTACAAGGCGCGGGCCGCCGAGAAGCTGGGCCTGCGCACGCGCGCGGAGATCATCCGCTACGCCGCCGCGCACGGCTGGCTCGACGCCCTGGCGCTGCGCTAGGCGCGAGCGAGCGGGGGCAGCCAGTCCCGGGCGACGGCCGGGTCCGCCGATTTTTCGCCGGTCAGGGATCAAATCCTGCCGCGGATCGTCTGTCTGGCGGACCGGTCAGGGACGAGGGGGGACGGGTGAGCGTCGGATTGATCGCCCTGTTGGACGATGTCGCCTTCATGGTGAGGGCCGCGGCGGCCTCGCTCGACGACGTGGCCGGCCAGGCGGCGCGCGCCGGCACCAAGGCCGCCGGCGTCGTCATCGACGACGCGGCCGTGACGCCGCGCTACGTCGTCGGCTTCGCCGCGGAGCGCGAATTGCCGATCGTCGGCAGGATCGCCCTCGGATCGCTGCGCAACAAGATCCTCTTCCTGCTGCCGGGTGCCCTGGCGCTGAGCGCCTTCGCCCCCTGGGCGATCACGCCGCTCCTCATGCTGGGCGGCGCGTACCTGTGCTTCGAGGGCGCCGAGAAGGTCTACGAAGCCGTGTTCGCCCAGCACGGCCACGGCGACGAGGCGGACCAGGAGGGTGGCGCCGGCGGCGATCAGGCCCGGGAAGACCGGCGCGTGGCGAGCGCCATCAAGACGGACTTCATCCTGTCGGCCGAGATCATGGCCATCACGCTGGCGGCGCTGCCGGAGGGCAGCTTCTGGATGCGGGCGGCGGTGCTGGCCATCGTCGCAATCGGCATCACCGCGGGCGTCTACGGCGTGGTCGCGCTGATCGTGAAGGCCGACGATGCCGGTCTGGCCCTCGCCCGCAGCACCGCGGGCCCGCCGCTCGGAAGCCTGATCCGCGGGCTCGGCCGCGGCGTCGTCAGGGGAATGCCGATCCTGCTCAAGATCCTGGCCGTCATCGGGACGGCGGCGATGATCTGGGTCGGCGGCGGGATCCTGATGCACGGTCTCGAGACCTACGGGTTCTCGGCCCCGGCGCACGCCGCCCACGCGATGGCGGAGGCCGCGGCGGCGCGCGTGCCGTTCGCCGCGGGCCTCGTCGAGTGGCTCGTCACCGCGACCGTGTCGGGCCTCATCGGGCTGGTCGTCGGCGGGGCGCTGATCCCGCTGACGAACGTCGTGCTGGCGCCGGCGTGGCGCGCCCTGTCAGGCCTGTGGCAGCGGCGCGGCTGACGGGATCCCGTGATCGGCCGGCGCGGAGCCGGGCACAGCGACTGGCGCCGGGACCGGCGCGGCGGCGCCGTGATGCTTCAGGGGCCTGTTGCCGCTCAGGCGACGCAGCAGCACGTAGAAGACCGGGGTCAGGAACAGGCCGAAGGCGGTCACGCCGATCATGCCCGAGAACACCGCGACGCCCATCGCGCGGCGCATCTCCGATCCGGCGCCGGTGGCTGTCACCAGCGGCAGCACGCCCATGATGAAGGCCATCGACGTCATCAGGATCGGCCGCAGCCGGAGGCGGCTCGCCTCGATCGCCGCCTGGAGCGGGCTCCGACCGGCGAATTCGAGCTCACGGGCGAATTCGACGATCAGGATGGCGTTCTTGGCCGAGAGCCCGACGAGCACGATCAGCCCGATCTGCGTGAAGACGTTGTTGTCGCCGGCCGACAGCCACACGCCGAACATCGCGGCGAGCAGCCCCATCGGCACGATCAGCAGGATCGCCAGCGGCAGGGCGAGGCTCTCGTACTGCGCGGCGAGCACGAGGAAGACTAGGAGCAGCGCGAGGGGAAAGACCCAGATCCCGGAATTGCCCGCGATGAATTCCTGGTACGTCAGGTCCGTCCACTCGAAGGCGAAGCCCCGCGGCAGCGTCTCCGCCGCGATCCGCGTGGCCGCCGCCTGGGCCTGACCCGACGAGTAGCCGGGCGCCGCGCCGGCGTTGATGTCGGCCGACAGGAAGCCGTTGTAGCGCATGGCCCGCTCCGGTCCGGCGGTCTGGCGGACGCGCAGCAGGGCGGAGAGCGGGACCATCTCGCCGGAACCGGCCCGGACCTTCAGCAGACCGACATCGTCCGATCGCGCCCGGAACGGGGCGTCGGCCTGGACGCGCACCGAGTAGGTGCGGCCGAACTTGTTGAAGTCGTTGACGTAGAGCGAGCCGAGATAGATCTGCAGCGTGTCGAAGACGTCCGTCACCGGGATGTTGAGCTGACGGGCCTTCGTCCGGTCGATGTCCGCGAAGAGCTGCGGCACGTTCATCTGGAAGCTCGAGAACAGCCCGACGAGTTCCGGCGCCTGGGCGGCCTTCGCCATGAACGCCTTCGTGGCGTCGTTCAGCGCCTCGTAGCCGAGGCCGGCCCGATCCTCGATCTGCAGCTTGAAGCCGCCGATCGTCCCCAGCCCGTTCACCGGCGGCGGCGGGAACATCGCGATGAAGGCCTCCGGGATCGCGGCGTACTTCTTGTTCAGCGACTGCGCGATCGCCGCCCCGTTGAGGGACGGGTCCCTGCGCTCGTCGAACGGCTTGAGCGTCGAGAACACGATCCCTGAGTTGGAGCTGTTGGTGAAGCCGTTGATCGAGAGGCCCGGAAAGGCGACGGCGCTCTCGACGCCGGGCTCCTTGAGGGCGATCTCGCTCATGCGGCGGATGACCTCCTCCGTCCGGTCGAGGGTCGCGCCGTCGGGCAGCTGCGCGAAGCCCACGAGGTACTGCTTGTCCTGGCCCGGCACGAAGCCGCCCGGAATCTGGCGGAACAGGCCGACGGTCAGCCCGACGAGCAGGACGTAGAGGGTCATCATCGCGGCCTTGCGCGATACCGCGAAGCCGACGCCGCGACCGTAGCCGTTCGAGGCCCGCCCGAAGGCGCGGTTGAAGCGGCGGAAGAACCAGCCGAGCAGCCGGTCGAGGATGCGGGTGAGACGATCCTTCGGCGCGTGGTGATCCTTCAGCAGCAGCGCCGAGAGGGCCGGCGAGAGGGTCAGCGAGTTGATCGCCGAGATCACCGTCGAGATCGCGATGGTCAGGGCGAACTGCTTGTAGAACTGGCCCGTCAGGCCGCTGATGAAGGCCAGGGGCACGAAGACCGCGACCAGCACGAGGGCGATGGCGATGATCGGGCCCGAGACCTCGCGCATGGCCTGGTAGCTGGCGTCGCGCGGGGACAGGCCGCTCTCGATGTTGCGCTCGACGTTCTCGACGACCACGATCGCGTCGTCGACGACGATGCCGATGGCCAGCACGAGGCCGAACAGGCTCAGCGCGTTGATCGAGAATCCGAAGACGTGCATCACCGCGAAGGTGCCGACGATCGAGACCGGCACGGCGAGCAGCGGGATGATCGAGGCCCGCCACGTCTGCAGGAACAGGATCACCACGAGCACGACGAGGGCGATCGCCTCCAGCAGCGTGTGGATGACCGCCTCGATGGAGGCGCGCACGAACTGCGTCGGGTCGTAGACGATCTGGTAGTCGACGCCCTCCGGCATGGTCCGCTTGATCTCCGCCATGGTGCGGCGGACCTCGTCGGAGATCTGGATCGCGTTCGAGCCGGGCGACTGCGAGATCGGGATCGCCACCGCCGACTTGTTGTCGAGGAGCGAGCGCAGGGCGTAGTCGGAAGCGCCGAGCTCGATGCGCGCGACGTCGCGCAGGCGCGTGATCGCCCCGTCGGCGCCGGTCTTGACCACGATGTCGCCGAACTGCTCCTCGCTGCTCAGGCGCCCCTCGGCGTTGAGCGAGAGCTGCAGGTCGAGTCCCGGAACGGCCGGCGACGCGCCGATCACGCCGGCCGCGGCCTCGACGTTCTGGGCCTGGATCTCGCGCACGACGTCGCCCGCGGACAGGCCGTGCTCGGCCACCTTCTGCGGGTCGAGCCAGATCCGCATCGCGTAGTCGCCGGAGCCGAAGAGCTGGACCTGGCCGACGCCGTCGAGCCGCGCCAGGCGGTCCTTGATGTTCAGCACCGCGTAGTTGCGCAGGTAGGTCATGTCGTAGCGCCCGTTGGGCGAGACGAGATGCACGACCATGGTGAGGTCGGGGGAGCTCTTCACCGTGACGATGCCGAGCTGGCGCACCACCGCCGGTAGCCGCGGCTCGGCCTGCGAGACGCGATTCTGGACGAGCTGCTGCGCCTTGTCGGGGTCGGTGCCCAGCCGGAAGGTGACGGTCAGCGTCATGATGCCGTCCGTCGTGGCCTGGCTCGACATGTAGAGCATGCCCTCGACGCCGTTGATCTGCTCCTCGATCGGCGTCGCCACGGTCTCGACGATGACCTTGGGGTTGGCGCCCGGGAAGGTCGCGCGGACGACGACGGAGGGCGGCACCACGTCCGGGTACTCGGAGATCGGCATCGCGAAGAGCGACAGCAGACCGCCGATGAAGATGAGCATCGAGAGCACGCCCGCGAAGATCGGGCGGTCGATGAAGAACTTGGAGAGATTCATGCCGCCCTCCGAGGGCGTGAGGCAGGGGCGTCCGGGCGGCCGCGTGCGGCCGCCGTCTCGAAGGCGTCGGGGATTTGGATCGGGCGGACGGGCGCGGCGCGCCGGCCGTCAGCGCTGGGCGAGCTTGCGCGGCCCGGGGGCGGCGTCCTGCGGGCGCGCGCCCATCGCCACCGGTTCGGGGCGCAGGAGGGTCCCGGGACGGACGCGCTGCAGGCCGTTGACCACGATGCGCTCGCCGCCCGACAGGCCGGAAGTCACGACGCGCAGACCGTCGACTGCCCGGCCGAGGGTGACGGCCCGGAACTCGGCCCGGTTGTCCGACCCCACGAGGAGCACGAACTTCTTGTCCTGATCGGTGCCGACGGCCCGCTCGTCGACGAGGACGAGACGTTCCGGCGCGGCCTGGCCAAGGCGCATCCGGGCGAACTGGCCCGGGATCAGGCGGCCGTCGCCGTTGGAGAAGGTCGCGCGCACCCGGACCGTGCCGCTGCGCGCGTCGACCTTGTTGTCGATGAACTGGAGATGCCCGGCCGCGCGGGCGCCGTCGGCGGTCGCCATCTCCACGGGGATGCGGTCGAGCTTGCCGCGCCGGCCGCCCGGCTCGGCGACCGAGGCCAGCGCCTTCAGGACCACGCCCTCGTCGGCATCGAAGCTGGCGTAGACCGGATCGACCGAGACGAGCGTGGTCAGCACGGCGGCCCCGGCGCCCGTGGCCACGAGGTTGCCCGGCGTGATCTCGCGGCGGCCGACGCGGCCGCCGACGGCCGTCCGGACCTGCGTGTAGCCGAGGTTCAGGCGCGCCGCCTCCAGGGCCGCCTTCGCCGCGTCGAGGCTCGCCTTGGCCTCCTTGAACGCGTTGGCGCGGACGTCGAGGTCGCGCGCCGTGACGATGCGCTGGTCCGACAGCTTCTGCCCGCGCTCGAGGTCGCTCGCCGTCATGCCGACCCGCGCCTCGGCGCCCGCGACCTGGGCTTCCAACCGCTGGACCTCGGCCGCGTAGGGCGCGGGATCGATGGTCACCAGCAGGTCGCCGGCCTTGACCACCTCGCCTTCCGCGAAATGCGTGGCCAGGATCGCGCCGCCCACCCGGGCACGGACGTCGATGCGGTCGACGGCCTCCAGACGACCCGAGAACTCGTCCCAGAGGATGACGTCGCGCGGCTCGACGGTCGCGACCGAGGCCGGCATCGCCACCTCGGTCGGCGGCGTCGCGGCGACGGCCACGGTTCCCCGGACCAGGGCGCCGGGTATGAAGGTGTAGGAGACGCCTGCGAGAAGGGCGACCGCGAGGCTTCCGGCCGCGAGGCGCCGGGCACGGAGAGGATTGCGCGGGAGATGACGCTGAGGTTCCACGAGCGACTCCAACATCTGTATAGGTCGCTACACATGTCGGCATGGACGCGGGGCGTCAAGTGACTTATCTACCACTCGATATAAAAGTTGGAGTCCGCAGGCAATGGTGATGGGGCGCCCCCGGTCCTTCGACACGGACAAGGCCCTCGACGAGGCGATGGAGGTGTTCTGGCGCCACGGCTACGACGGCGCGAGCCTCGCGATGCTCACGAAGGCGATGGGCATCAAGCCGCCGAGTCTCTACGCGGCCTTCGGCAGCAAGGAGGGGCTGCTCAAGGCCGCCCTCGACCGGTACGCGCAGCGGCGCTCGGAGCACATGCGCTTCGTCCTGGCGGGTGTGACCGCGCGCGACGTGGCCGAGCGCTTCCTGAGCAGCATCGCCGAGAGCCACACGGATCCGGCGAACCCGCCCGGCTGCCTCCTCGTTCAGGGCGGTCTCGCCTGCGGCGCGGGCTCGGAGAACATCCCGTTCGAGCTGGCGTCCCGGCGGGCGCAGGGCGAGATGGAACTCCGCGAGCGCTTCATCCAGGCCCGACAGGACGGTGACCTGCCGGCGGATTCCGACCCGGTCGCGCTGGCGCGATTCCTGTCCACCGTCGCCTCCGGCATGGGCGTGCTGGCCTCCTCGGGCGCCGACCGGGAGGCGCTGCGGGAGGTCGCCCGGGTCTCGCTGCGGGCCTTCGCGAAGGAACAGGACGCCTGAGCCGGGCTGACCGGGCGCGATCCCGCGCCTCGGTCCACCCGGACGCCGTTCGCCTCTCCGCGACCGGCGGTTCGCCGAGGTCCAGAAACGACAAAGGCCGCAGAGCTGCGGCCTTGTACGTCGTTCGTATGGTTGGGAAAACTGGAGCGGGCGAAGGGATTCGAACCCTCGACCCCAACCTTGGCAAGGTTGTGCTCTACCCCTGAGCTACACCCGCTCACTGTGCCGCGCCGCCCGGACTTTCGTGCCGGCGGCCCCCGGCGCGGCTCTCTAAACACCATTCCGCCGGGCGACGCAAGCGCCCTTTTCGCGAACCGTCACGATTTACCAGTTGGGCTCCGGCGGGAGGCCGTCGCGGATCTCCCGGAGCCGGGCGCGGGTCCCGCGCGTGGTCCCCTCGGGGAGCGCGTCCATCGGGAAGAACGCGCACTCCGCGACCTCCCGGTCCGGAGCCTTCGGGCGCAGGACCGTGAAGGCCGGCAGGACGAACAGGGCGACGTGGTCGCGGGGCGCGGCGACCACGTTCCGATAGAGGCCGTGCAGGCGCGGCTCTCCCTCGGCGACGATCTCCGCCTCCTCGCGGAACTCCCGCACGATCGCGTCGCGCGCGGTCTCGCCGCGCTCGACGCCGCCGCCGGGGAGGTGCCAGCCGCTCACGTAGGTGTGGCGCACCAGGGCGACGCGCCCGGCCCCGTCGAGGGCGACGCCGCGCACGCCGAGGGTCATGCCCCGGGACGCGAGCGCCCCGAGGTGGAACAGGCGCCGCAGCAGCGGCCGATCGAGGAGCATGCGGCCGCGCGGCTCAGACGACGTCGAGGGTGATGGCGCCGAGACCGTCGATCGCCGCGACCATGCGCTGGCCGCGCTGGACCGGGCCGACGCCGGAGGGCGTGCCGGTGAAGATCAGGTCGCCGGGCTGCAGGGCGAAGTAGCCCGACAGGTAGGCGATCTGCTCGGCGACGGACCAGATCATGTCGCCGAGGTCGCCCTTCTGGCGGACCTCGCCGTCGACCGACAGGGTGATGGCGCCCTTCGCCGGGTGGCCGATGGCGGAGACCGGGTGGAGCGCGCCGATCGGCCCCGACCCGTCGGCCGCCTTGGCGGTGTCCCAGGGCCGCGACATCTTCTTGGCCTCGTCCTGGACGTCGCGCCGGGTCATGTCGAGGCCGATGGCGTAGCCGTAGACGTGCTCCAGGGCGGTCTCGGCCGGGATGTCGCTGCCGCCGCTCGCGAGGGCCGCGACCATCTCCACCTCGAAATGGTAGTTGGCGGTCTTCGGCGGGTAGGCGTGGGCCGTCGGCTCCGGCCCGACGATCTGCAGGGCGTCGGCGGGCTTCATGAAGAAGAACGGCGGCTCGCGGTCCGGGTCCGCGCCCATCTCGCGGGCGTGGGCGGCGTAGTTGCGCCCGACGCAGTAGACGCGGCGGACGGGATAGAAGTCGCTGCTGCCGACGATGGGGAGCGCGATGCGGGGCGGGTTCTGGATGACGGAGAGCATCTCTGCCTCTGCGGTGGATCGTCCGGGTGGACCGGCGCGACGACGCCCGGGCCCTACATCATCGTTGTAAGGTCCGCATCGGCGCGCGCCATACCGGCGCTTGCGTCCGGCCTGCTCCGGCCTACAGAATCCGCGCGATGACGCCGACAGCCGCCCTCGACACCCTGCTGACCGCGCTCCGGGACGGGCTCGGCGCGCGGCACGTGCTGACGGATCCCGACGCCCTCGCGCCCTACCTGACGGAGAGCCGCCGCCTGTTCACCGGGTCGGCCCTGGCCGTGCTGCGGCCGGGGAGCACCGAGGAGGTCGCCTTCGCGGTCCGCGCCTGCACGCTGGCCGGGATCGCCGTCGTGCCGCTCGGGGGCAATACCGGCCTCACCGGCGCCGGCGTGCCGCAGGGCGGCGTCGTCCTGTCCCTGGAACGCATGAACCGCCTGCGCGCGGTCGACCCGGTGGACGCTACCATCACGGTCGAGGCCGGGATGATCCTGCAGGAGGTGCAGGAGGCGGCCGAGGCCGCCGGCATGCTGTTCCCGCTCTCCTACGCGTCGCGCGGCTCCGCCCGGATCGGCGGTGGCGTCAGCACCAATGCCGGCGGGATCGCGGTCCTCGCCTACGGCAACGCCCGCGACCTCGTCCTCGGGCTCGAGGTCGTGCTCGCCGACGGGCGCGTCTGGAACGGGCTGAGGGCCCTGCGCAAGGACAATGCCGGCTACGACCTGAAGCAGCTCTTCATCGGCTCGGAGGGCACGCTTGGCATCGTCACGGCGGCGGTGCTGAAGCTGTTCCCGCGGCCGCGCTCGACGAGCGTCGCCTTCGTCGGCCTCGACTCGGCGAAGGCGGCTCTAGACCTGTTCGTCTTCCTGCGGACGCGGATGGACCGCGACCTGACGGCGTTCGAGTACCTGCCACCCTTCGCCCTGGAGATCGTGCTGCGCCACGTCCCGGGGACGGTGCGGCCGCTGGACGGCGCGCACGGCGCCTACGCGCTGATCGAGGTCGCGTCCGCGCGCCCGGACGCCGACACGGGGGCCGAACTGGAATCGGCCCTCGGGCAGGCCCTGGAGGACGGGCTGATCGCCGACGCCACCATCGCGACCAGCGGGGCCCAGAACGCCGCGCTCTGGCGCCTGCGCGAGGGCGTTCCCGAAGCGCAGACCCGCGAGGGCGCCTCGATCAAGCACGACGTGTCGGTGCCGCTCTCCCGCCTGCCCGAGTTCCTGGAGCGGGCGGGGGCGGCCTGCCTCGCCGAGATGCCGGGCCTGAGGCCCTGCGGCTTCGGCCATTTCGGCGACGGCAACATCCATTTCAACCTGTCACAGCCGCCCGGCATGGAGCCCGCGGCGTTCCTGTCCGCGTGGGGCCGGTTCAACCGGATCGTTCACGACCACGTGCACGCCCTGGGCGGCTCCATCGCGGCCGAGCACGGCGTCGGCCTCATCAAGCGCGAGGAACTCGCGCGCTACGGCGACCCGGTCGGGCTCGACCTCATGCGGCGCCTGAAGGCCGCGCTCGATCCGGACGACCTGCTCAACCCCGGCAAGGTGCTCGTCCCGACCGATCGCGGCCCGCCGCCGGCCTGAGCGAATTTGTGCATCGCGCCATAATTCGGCGCGGAGACGGGTGCAGGACAGCCACGCCGCGCCGCGAACCGCCGGGGCGGCCCGTCGCGTTAAGCCGCTGCTAACGCTTCGGACACACGCTCAGTACAGACGGCGGAGACGGATCCGTCGGCGCCAGGCATGGCAATTGCTCTGAGGCCTCCCTATCTCGCACGTGCGAGATCGAACGACGAACCGTCACCGACAGCCTGTTTTCACATCCATCTGGAGACCGACGGAATGCCCACCTCCCAGGCCCGCGTGCAGACCACCGAGGCGAGCCGCTACCTGCAGCAGCTCTGCCGGCACTGGAGCCACAAGTTCAAGGTCGAGGCGACCCCCGTTCACGGCACCGTGCCCTTCGGCGAGGACCGCGTCTGCACCTTCGATGCCGAGCCTGACGCGCTGGTGATGCGCATCGACAGCTCCGACCCGGTCAACCTCACCCGGCTGGAGAACGTCGTGGCCGACCATCTCGCCCGCTTCGCCTTCCGCGAGAGTCTCGGCGACATCCGCTGGTCGCGCGCCGCCTGAGGGCCCGCGCAGCGCGATCACGGGCGACCCGTCCGGCTCCCGGCCCGGGCGGGTTCTGAGATCCCGATCGAAGCGCGGCAGTGGCGCACCACTTGCACGCGAACCCGGCTTGCGGCCAGATCGGACGCCGCCGTGACCGGGATCGATTCATGAAGCGACGCACCCTGCTGACCGGCGCCGGAGCCCTGATGGCCGGGGCTCTCGCCCGGCCGGCCCTGGTCCGGGCGGCCTCCGCGACGACCCTGCGGTTCGTCCCCTACGCGGACCTCGCGCTCCTCGACCCGATCATCACAACCAATTACGTCACGCGCACCCACGCGCTGATGGTGTTCGACACGCTCTACAGCCTCGACACCGCCTACCGCGCTCAGCCGCAGATGGTGGCGGGCCACGAGGTCGCGTCCGACGGCCTCACGTGGCGCCTGACCCTGCGGGACGGCCTGCGCTTCCACGACGGGACGCCCGTCCTCGGCCGCGACGTGGTGGCGAGCCTGAAGCGCTGGGCGCAGCGCGATGCCTACGGTGGGGCCCTGTTCGCGACGGTGGACGAGCTCTCGGCGCCCTCCGACACGGTGGTCCAGTTCCGCCTGAAGCGGCCCTTCCCGCTCCTGCCGGACGCCCTGGCCAAGCCGACCTCCTACGTCCCGGTGATCATGCCGGAGCGCCTGAGCGCGACGCCCGCGACGCAGCCGGTGCCGGAGATCGTCGGCAGCGGCCCGTTCCGCTTCGTCCCCGAGGAGCGGGTCCCGGGCTCGCTCAACGTCTACCGCCGGTTCGAGGCGTATCGACCGCGCCCCGACGGCACGCCGAGCTTCACGGCGGGGCCGCGGATCGCGCATTTCGACCGCGTCGAGTGGCGCACGATCCCCGACGGCGCGACCGCGGCCGGCGCCCTGCGCTCGGGCGAGATCGACTGGTGGGAGCAGCCCCTCGTCGATCTCGTGCCGGACCTGAACCGCCAGCCCGCCGTGCGGGTGGATCTGGTGGAGACCGCCGGGCTGATCGGCCAGATCCGCCTCAACCACACCCTGCCGCCCTTCGACGATCCCGCGATCAGCCGGGCGCTGCTCGCGGCCGTCGACCAGACCGAGATGATGGACGCCGTCGCCGGCAGCGATCCGGCGATCCGGCGCGGGCCCGTCGGCATCTTCACGGCCGGCGGGCCGATGGCGTCCTCGGCCGGCATGGAGGCGCTGACCGCACCCCGCGACCTCGCCGCCGCGAAGCGGGCGCTGGCGGCGGCGGGCTACAAGGGCGAGCGCGTCGTGCTGCTCTCCGGGACCGACGTGCCGCGGATCAACGCGATCTGCGAGGTGATGGCCGATGCCTGCCGCAAGATCGGGATGAACCTCGACGTCGTCGCCACCGACTGGGGGACGGTCAACCAGCGGATCCTGAACGCCAAGCCCCTGGACCAGGGTGGCTGGTCGATGTTCGGCATCTTCTCCGGCGGGCTCGACCACCTCTCGCCGGCCTACCATCTGGCCGCCCGCGGGAACGGCCGGGCCGGCGTGCCGAGCTGGCTGACCGACGCGCCCCTGGAGGAGCTGCGCGGCGCGTGGTTCGACGCGCCGGACCTCGACGCCCAGAAGGCGCTGGCGGCGCGGATCCAGGCGCGGGCACTGGAGGTCGGCGCCTACCTGCCCTGCGGCCAGTATTTCCAGCCGACCGCCTACCGGCGCGACCTCGAAGGCATGCTGACCGGGCTGCCGCTGTTCTGGAACCTGCGCCGGTCGGCCTGACCGGGCAGATGCGAGCTCACCCGACGCTCATCAGGCTGGCATTGCCGCCGGCCGCCGCGGTGTTGATCGTGGTGGTGACCTCCTCCACCAGGCCGGCCGGGTCGTAGAGATCGCCGGCCGCCAGCGCCTCCGGGCAGCGGGCCTGGATCGGCAGGATCGCGCCCTCGCGGGCCGCGACGGCCCTGTTCAGGGCCAGCAGGTCGTCGGCGTCGCCCGCGAACAGGATTCCGGCGATCGCGCCCGCGCGGTCGAGGTCCGGCGCCCGGGCAACCCGCGCCGCGCACGCTTCCGGCAGACTGTCCAGGACCGGATCGCGCCCGTCCGGCCCGATGACGACGGCCGCGTTGCCCGTGCCGAGGATCGCGCCGAGCTGGAGCAGGAGCGCCGTCTCGGTGGCCGCGACGGCCGCGACGCGCCTACGGGGACGCAGCGCGTACAGGTTGCTCTCACCCACGGGACCGGCCAGCGCGATCGCGGCGCGGCCGGGATAGCGGACGGCTTCGAGCCTGTCCGCGAGGTCGTGGCGGTGCCGCGAGCGCAGCCACGCCGTGTAGGGACGGAGTGCCGAATCGTCGGCGGCCAGCCCGTCGCGGGCGGCGGCGGGCGCGCGTCGCAGCAGGCGGCCGAGGGCCAGCGGGCCGCCGGCCTTCGGGCCCGTCCCCGACAGCCCGGAGCCGCCGAAGGGCTGCACGCCGACCACCGCGCCGATGATGTTGCGATTGACGTAGCGGTTGCCGGCCCGCACGCGGTCGAGGACCCGGTCGATGGTCTCGTCGATGCGGCTGTGCAGCCCGAAGGTGAGCCCGTAGCCGGTCGCGTCGATCGCCGCGAGGAGCGCGTCGAGGCCGTCGCGGCGGTAGCGCAGCACGTGCATCACGGGACCGAACACCTCCTGCTCGACATCGGCGACGGCCCCGATCTCGATCAGGGTCGGCGGCACGAAGGTCCCGGCTCCGGCCTCGGGCGGCAGGGGGAACTGCTCCACCGGGAAGCCCCGCGCGCGCATCCGCGCCACGTGTCCGACGATCCGGTCGGCGGCCTCGGCGGTGATGACCGGCCCGACATCGACGGCGAGGCGCCGCGGGTCGCCCACCCGCAGCTCCCGCAGGGCGCCCTTCAGCATGTGCAGCGTCCGGTCGGCGATCTCCTCCTGCAGGCACAGGATGCGGAGCGCCGAGCAGCGCTGCCCGGCGGAATCGAAGGCCGAGGCGATGACATCGGCCACCACCTGCTCGGCGAGCGCGGAGGAATCGACCACGAGGGCGTTCTGGCCGCCGGTCTCGGCCACGAACGGCACCGGCTCGCCGAAACGGTTCAGCCGCTCCGCCAGAGCCCGCTGGATGCCCTTGGCCACCGCCGTCGATCCGGTGAACATCACGCCCTGCACGCGCGGATCTTCGACCAGGGCGGCGCCGACCCGGCCGTCGCCCGGCAGGAGGTGCAGCGCCTCGGCGGGAATCCCCGCCGCGTGCAGCACGCGGACGGCAGCGGCCGCGATCAGTGGGGTCTCCTCGGCAGGTTTCGCCAGGACCGTGTTGCCCGCCGCCAGGGCGGCCGCGACCTGACCGACGAAGATCGCCAGCGGGAAATTCCACGGCGCGATGCAGGCGACCGGACCGAGCGGCGCGTGCGCGTCCCCGAGGGTCCGCTCGGCCTCGGCGGCGGCGTAGCGGAGGAAGTCGACCGCCTCGCGGATCTCCGCGACGGCGCTCGCGCAGGTCTTGCCCGCCTCCCGTACGACGAGGCCGATCAGCGGCGGCATCTGCGCCTCGAGGGCGTCGGCGGCCCGCCGCAGGCAGGCGGCGCGCGCGGTCGCCGGCGTCGCCGCCCAGCCGGCCGCGCCCGCCTGCGCGCGCGCCACGGCGACCGCCACGGCCTCCACCGTCGCCGCCTGGTAGAATCCGACGACGTCCCGGCGGTCGGCGGGATTGTGGACGGGTTCGTCGGCCGCCGCGTCGTCCGCGCCCGAGGGTGCCGCCCGCCACGCGGTGCGGCCGCTCGCCGCCAACCCGTCCGACAGCCGGGCGAGTTCCGCCTCGTCGGCGAGGTCGAGCCCGGCCGCGTTGGCGCGGGCCGGGCCGTAGAGCGCCCGGGGGGCCGCGATCCGCGGGTGCGGCGCGCCGGGATCCGGCGCGGCCTCGACGGCGGCGACGGGGTCGGCGATCAGGTCCGCCACCGGCACGGCCGCGTCGGCGACCCGGTTGACGAAGGACGTGTTGGCCCCGTTCTCCAGGAGGCGCCGCACCAGGTAGGCGAGCAGGGTCTCGTGCGTGCCCACGGGCGCGTAGATGCGGCAGGGCCGCTGGAGGACGGGATCGGCCATCACGGCCTCGTAGAGCGGCTCGCCCATGCCGTGCAGGCACTGGAACTCGTACTGACCGAGCCGGAAATCCGGGCCGGCCATCGCGACGATGCTCGCGAGGGTCTGGGCGTTGTGGGTGGCGAATTGCGGGAAGACCGCGTCGGGCGCCGCGAGCAGCCGGCGCGCGCAGGCGATGTACGAGACGTCGGTGTGGACCTTCCGGGTGAAGACGGGGAAGTCAGCGAGGCCGTCGACCTGCGCCCGCTTGATCTCGCTGTCCCAGTAGGCGCCCTTCACGAGGCGCACCATCAGCCGCCGACGGCACCGCCGCGCGAGGTCGATCAGCACGTCGATGACGAAGGGGCAGCGCTTGCCGTAGGCCTGGACCACGAAGCCGAGCCCGTCCCAGCCGGCGAGATCCGGGTCGGCGGCGAGACGCTCCAGGATGTCGAGCGACAGGTCGAGGCGGTCGGCCTCCTCGGCGTCGACGTTGAGGCCGATGCCGTGCCCCCGCGCGAGGCGGGCGAGGTCCCGCACGCGGGGATAGAGTTCGGCCAGGACCCGGTCGCGCTGCGCGCGGGCGTAGCGGGGATGGAGCGCCGAGAGCTTGATCGAGATTCCGGGGCCGCGGAGCACGCCGCGCCCGGCCGAGGCCGCGCCGATCGCCGCGATCGCGTCCGCGTAGGCGCGCCGGTAGCGCTCGGCGTCCTCGGCGGTCACGGCGGCCTCGCCGAGCATGTCGTACGAGTAGGTGAAGCCCTTCGCCTCGAGCCGCGCCGCGTGCCGCAGGGCCTCGGCGATGGTCCGCCCCGCCACGAACTGCTCGCCCATCATCCGCATGGCGAGATCGACGCCGGTCCGGATCACGGGCTCGCCGCCGCGGGCGATCAGCCGGGTGAGCGCGGCCGACAGGCCGGTTTCGTCCCGGGTCGCCGCCAGCTTGCCGGTCACGAGCAGGCCCCAGGTCGCCGCGTTGACGAAGGGCGACGGGCTGTGCCCGAGATGGGCGGCCCAGTCGCCGCCCGCGATCTTGTCGCGGATCAGCGCGTCCCGCGTCGCCGCGTCGGGGATGCGCAGCAGCGCCTCGGCGAGGCACATCAGCGCCACGCCCTCCTGGCTGGACAGCGCGTACTCGTGGATCAGCCCCTCGACGCCGCCGCGGATGCCCTGGCGCCGCAGGGACTCGACGAGGCGCCGCGCGTCCTCGGCGACGCGCCGAGCCGCTTCGGGCGGCAGGCGCGCTTCTTCGAGGAGCGGGAGCACGCAGTCCCGCTCGGGCCGCCGGCAGGCCGCGACCACCGCCCGCCGCAGGGGCGACAGGTCCGCCAGGCCGGCCGCGAACGCGCCGAAAGGCTCGCTCGCCGCCGTGGCCGCCTCGTCGACAACGCCGGATCCGGACATGGGCCGCCCCTCGGACACGGCGCGCTGGCATCGCGCCGTCGCGGACTCACGCTACACCGTCGGGGGCCCGCGTCGAGGCCGCCACGCTGTGGCCGATCGCGTCACTTCGCGGCCTGCGCGTGGGCGGATTCCAGCGCGACGGCCAGGAGCGGCTGCGCGCCCTCCCGGCGCAGCGTCGCCACGGGAATCACCACCGGGTCGGCACAGGCCTGGACGACGTGCGCGAGGTCGAACTGCACCGCGAGGCCGCCGGCCTTGGCGTCGAGCCACGCCATCATGGCCGGCGGCTGCCCGTCATAGGTCTCGGCGACGGCCTCGCGGCACTCCTTGTCGGCGTCGTCCGCCTTCGGATCGCCCGTCTTCGGACGATAGCCCGCGAGGTAGAGGGCGTGCAGCCTCTTCGACGCGAGCGTCACCATCTTGGTCCCGCCCGGGCCCTCCGCCAGGGCGAGCTTCCCGGTCAGCGAGGGGGGCAGCAGGGTCGTCCAGTCGACCGGGGCGCCGGTGGTGAGATCGTAGACGATCGACATCGTGCCGCTGTTCGGGTGCGCGCCGCCGCAGAACCCGCTGTCGAAGATGGCGAAGCTCAGGAAGCGCGGGCCGCGCATCGGGGCCTGGACGGTGCGCTCCCAGGAGCTGTTCTTCCCGCCCTGATCCTTGCACGCCTGCTCGGCCTTGAGGGCCCGCGCGTCGAGGCGCTTCAGCGCCGCGTTGATCCGACGCTCGGCCTCGTCGGCCGGCGCGGCGATCTGCGGCATGGCGGCGATGCCGGGGCTCGCGTCGGACGGCGCCTTCAGGACCACCGGCCCGTCACCGGCCTGGGCGGGCGCGGCCAGGCCCAGGAGGACGGCGCCAAGGCAGCCGATCCTGCGGCTGGCGCGGCGCGCGCGCGGCGGGAGGTTACGCTCGTACATCGTGCCTCGGCTCCTGTTCGGGCGGGGACGGAGGGTGTCAGATCCCCGCCACGGGACGATTGGATCGGCGCAGCCCTAGCATCCGGGACGGCGACGCGGCGCGCGCTTTGACACCGGCGGAAGCGGTGTCAGAACGCCGGGATGACCGCGATCCTGATCTACGGCGCCACCGGCTATACCGGGCAGCTCCTGGCCGCGCACGCCGTCGGGCAGGGGTTGCGCCCGATCCTGGCAGGGCGCGATCCCGAGAAGCTGCGGCCGCTGGCGGCCCGGCTGAACCTCGAGATGCGGGCCGCGCGGCTCGACGATGCCGCGGGCCTGCGGTCCGCCCTCGTTGGCGTGGCGGCGGTGATCCACGCGGCCGGCCCGTTCTCGCGGACGGCGTTGCCGATGGCCGAGGCCTGCCTCGCGGCCGGCGCGCACTACGTCGACATCACCGGCGAGATCGCCGTGCTGGAGGCCCTCGCGGCCAAGGATGCCGAGGCGAAGGCGGCCGGCATCGTCCTCCTGCCGGCGGCGGGCTTCGACGTGGTGCCGAGCGACTGCCTCGCCGCCCACGTGGCCGGCCGCGTTCCCGGCGCGACGCATCTGCGCATCTCCATCGGCGGGTTCGGCGGCTTCAGCCGCGGCACGGCCCGCACCATGGTGGAGGGCATCGCCTGGGGCACGCGGGTGCGCCGGGACGGGCGCATCGTCGAGTTGCCGAGCCCGCCGCGCGCCACCGCGGATTTCGGAACAGGACCGCGCCGGACCGTCGGGCTCGGCTGGGGCGACGTGTCGAGCGCGTGGTACTCGACCGGCGTCCCGAACATCGACGTCTACTTCGAGGCCTTCCCCGCCATGGCGGCGGCCGCCGGACTGCCCGCCGGCATCCGGCGGATCATCGCGGGCGGCACCGCCCAGCGCCTGATCAACCGCGGCATCGACCGGCTGCCGGAGGGCCCCTCGGCCGCCGCGCGCGCGAAGGCCCGCAGCACCTTCCTGGCGGAGGCCTGGGACGGCGCCGGCCGCCGCGCGGCGAGCCGGATGGAGACGCCTGAGGGCTACACGCTCACCGTCTGGACCGCCTTGGAGGCGGCCCGCCGCGTCGCCGCCGGCACCGTCGCGCCCGGCTTCCACACGCCGGTCACGGCCTTCGGCCCCGACTTCATCCTGAGCTTCCCGCACGTGGTCCGGACCGACCTCTGAGACGAGGCCTGCACGGCGGTCGGAATGGCCGTCTCTGCGAGCGCAGCGAAGCAATCCAGGGCTGCGTCACACTCACCGAAGTTCCGCCTCCCCGGATCGCCGCACTGCGCTCGCGATGACGGCGGAGCGCGCGCCCCGCTGCCTCACACGGTCGCGCCGATCTGCCAGGGCGCGAATTCCGACGCGCCGAAATCGAACTGCTCGCTCTTCGTCCGCTCGCCGCCGGCGACCCGCAGGATGAGGTCGAAGATCCGGTGGCCGGCCTGCTCCACGCTCTCCGCGCCGTCGAGGATCGTGCCGCAATTGACGTCCATGTCCTCCTCGAGCCGCCGGTACATGGCCGAGTTGGTGGCGATCTTGATCGAGGGCGACGGCTTGCAGCCGAACACTGAGCCACGGCCGGTGGTGAAGCAGACGAGGTTCGCGCCGCCCGCGACCTGCCCGGTCGCCGAGACCGGGTCGTAGCCGGGCGTGTCCATGAAGACGAAGCCCTTGGCGGTGACGGGGTCGGCGTAGCGCAGCACGTCGACCAAGTTGGTGCTGCCGGCCTTCGCCATGGCGCCGAGGGACTTCTCCAAGATCGTGGTCAGGCCGCCGGCCTTGTTGCCCGGCGACGGGTTGGCGTCGATCTCCGAGCCCTCCTTGCGGGTGTACTCCTCCCACCAGTGCATCAGGTCGACGAGCTTCTGGCCGACCTCCGGGCTGATAGCGCGGCGGGTGAACAGGTGCTCGGCGCCGTAGGTCTCGGTGGTCTCCGACAGGATCACCGTGCCGCCGTTCCGCACCACGAGGTCGCTGGCGATCCCCAGCGCCGGGTTGGCTGACACGCCGGAATACCCGTCCGAGCCGCCGCACTGCAGGGCGACGATCAGCTCGCTCGCCGGCACCGGCTCGCGGTGGACCACGTTCGCCTCGGCCAGGATGCCGGTCACGAACTCGATCCCGGCCTCGACGGTCTTCCGGGTGCCGCCGAGGCTCTGGATGTTCATGCTGCGGATCCGGCCGCCGAGCCCCTGCTCCTCCAGGAAGGCGCCGATCTGGTTCACCTCGCAGCCGAGCCCGATCATGACGATGTGGGAGAAGTTGACGTGCCGCGCGTAGCCCGCGAGCGTCCGCCGCAGGAGCCGGAGCGGCTCGCCCATCGCCATGCCGCAGCCGGTCTTGTGGGTCAGCGCCACGACACCGTCGACGTTGGGATAGGGGGCGAGCGGGTCGAGGCCGAGGATCGGGTGCCGCCGGAACGCGTCGGCGATCAGGTCGGCGACGTGCGCGCTGCAATTCACCGAGGTGAGGATGCCGACGTAGTTGCGCGTCGCCACGCGCCCGTCGGGGCGGCGGATGCCCTGGAAGGTCGCGGGCGGCGTCACCAGCCGGGTCGGCCTCGCATCGACCCCGAACGCGTAGTCCCGGGCGAACTCGCCCATCCCGAGATTGTGGACGTGGACGTGGCGGCCGGCCGCGATGTCCTCCTTGGCGAAGCCGATGATCTGCCCGTACTTGGTTACCGGCTCGCCGCTCCGGTGGGCCCGGACCGCGACCTTGTGGCCGGCCGGGATCCGCTCCGCCGCCGCGACGCCGTCGGCGACCGGCGTTCCCGGCTCGATGGCGCCGCGGGCCACGGCCACGCCGTCAGCGGGGCGGAGGGTAATCACGGGATACGTGGACATCGGTCTCTCCTCGGATGCCGTCGCGCCAGTCGCCGTCACCGCGCCGTCACCGCGCCGCTTCGGGGCGCAGGGCCGGGGCGCGGGCGTCGCGGACCGGCAGCGGCGCGATCTCGCCGACCACGAACAGGTAGATGAAGGCGCCCAGCAGGCAGAACCCGCCGGCCACGATCAGGGGGATCACGAACGAGCCCTGGGTGACCGTCAGCATGACGCCCGTGAAGGTCGTCGTCACGATCCCGGCGACGTTCGACGCGAAGTTCTGGATGCCGCCGATCGAGGCCACGTGGGCCGGGGTCGGCGCCACGTCGCCGGGCAGCGCCCAGATCGAGGCCGCCGTGAAGGCGAGGCTGCCGTAGGCGATCGCGAAGCACAGCAGCGCCACGTAGATGTTCGGGGCGATGATCGACAGGGTGATCACCGACGACATCAGCATGCCGCCGACGAGGCAAGTCTTGCGGGCCGCGGTGAGGCTCCAGCCGCGGCGGTAGAGCGCGTCCGACGCGAAGCCGCCGAGCCAGCCCGCGGGGATCGACGCCAGGGCCGGCAGACTGCCGAGCGTGCCGAGTTCCGCCAGCGAGAAGCCCCGCGCCTTGACCAGGTAGGTCGGGAACCACGTGATGAAGAAGTAGATCACGAAGTTCAGGCAGAAGAACCCGGCCATCATGCCCCAGACCGTGCGGTAGCGGAACAGCGACAGCCACGGCACCTGGTTCTGGGCGTCCGCCGCATCGACGGTCCTCGGCCGCTCCTGCGTGGCCCGGAGCCGGGCGAGCTCCTCCGGCGACACCTTCGGGTGGTTCTCGGGCTCGCGGTAGAGCCACATCCAGAACACCGCCCAGACGAATCCCAGCACGCCGGTGACGACGAAGGACTCTCGCCAGCCCAGCGTCGCGATGACCCAGGAGACCAGCGGGATCGCCAAAGCCGAGCCCACCCGGGAGCCGCTGTCGAAGATGCTGCTGGCGAAGCTGCGCTCGCTGCGCGGGAACCACGAGGCCGCGACCTTGGCGAAGGACGGGTAGGCCCCGGCCTCACCGATGCCGAGCAGCATGCGCAGGCCGAGCAGGGACAGGAACCCCCGTCCGACCGCGGTCAGCGCCGTGCAGGCCGACCACCAGACCACCGCGACCACGAGAGAGAGCCGCGCGCCGACCCGGTCGGCCACGTAGCCGAAGGGCAGCTGCATGATCGCGTAGGTCCAGAAGAAGCCCGACAGGATCAGGCCCATGTCGGTGGCGTCGAGCCCGAGTTCCTTGGTCATGGAGGGCGCGGCGACCGCGAGGTTGGCGCGGTCGATGTAGTTGATGGCGTTGGCGGCCATGCAGAGGCCGATCATAAGCCAGCGCAACCGAGGCATCGTGGGCTCCTCCCGTCTTCCGGGTATGGCGTCCCCGGTCCGTGCGGCGCCCCCGTTGAGGCCGGGGGTCGCCGCCGAGCGTGGTGTCGTGCCGGGTCGTTCCCGGCTCAGGTGCGATAGGCCTTGCCGTCGAGGCCGTGCGGCCGGCCGGCGGCGAGCAGGGTCTCCCAGACGGGTTCGGGCAGCGGCACGCCCTCGGCGAGGCGCTCGGCGCGCATCCGCCGCTCCGGCTCGCCGGGCAGCAGGACCTCGGCACCCGGCATCGGCTTGGCGCTCTTGAAGAACTCGAGATAGGCCCGCGTCTCGGCGGCGAGGGCGTCCTCGGTGCCGAGGGCCGACGGCGTGACGTAGATCGACAGCATGCCGTTGCAGATCCGCCGCTGCCCGGGACCGGCCGTGCCCGAGCCGGTGAGCGCGCCGGCCAATAGCTCGCACATCAGCGCGAGGCCGGAGCCCTTGTGCTCGCCGAAGGCCCGGATCGCACCCGCCCCGCGCTGGTTGTCGCGCTCGACGCCCTCCAGCGGGCCGAACAGGGTCGCCGGGTCGGCGCTGAGGCGGCCGTCGGGCTCGATCAGCGCGCCCTCGGGCAGCGGCTTGCCGCCCCTCGAGGCGACGAGCACCTTGCCCTCGGCGACCAGCGACGTGGCGAAGTCGAGGATGATCGGGTCGCCTCCTGGAACCGGGAAGCCGGCCGCGAAGGGCGCCGTCGAGAAGCGGCGCTCCACGGAGCCGAACGGCGCCACGAGGAGGCTCCCCGCCACGTTGACGAAATGGACCGAGACGAGCCCCGCCGCCGCCGCCCGCTCGGCCCACTCGCCGATCCGGCCGATATGCCCGGCATGCCGCAGGGCGATGATCGCGACGCCGTTCGCCCGCGCCTTGGCGATCCCGAGATCGACGGCGACGGGGCCGGCCGTCTGCCCGAACCCGTAATGGGCGTCGACGAGGGCGAAGTTCGGCGCGTCGGTCACGATCTCGGGCGTGCGGCCGGCCTCGACCTCGCCGGCGCGCAGCCACTCGACGTAGCGGGTGACGCGGACCACGCCGTGGCTGTCGTGGCCGGTGAGGTTCGCCGCAACGAGGAAGCGGCCGATGCGCTCGGCCTCCGGCTCGGCGCAGCCCTCGCGCACGAAGATGTCCCGCACGTAGGCGGTCAGCCTGTCGGCCGGAATCCGCATCCCGTCTCTCCCTCGCCGCGCCTCATCGAGCGCGTGCGGGATGAACCTAGCGCCCTCGCACGTGCGGGGCGAGCACCGGCGGGTGACGGCGGCCGCCACCTGTCGTCCCCGCCGGACCGGTCACGGGTCGGACGGGACGGGCCCGGGCGGGTCGCCGTACGGGAAGAAGTCGGCGGCCCGCATCTGCGCGTAGGCGAGGTGATCGAGGCGCACCGTGCCGAGGAACGGCTCCGGCGGCTCCACCAGCAGGATCGTGCGGGCGTAGCCGCTGTCGTCGAAGCCGCGCCGGAAATGCACCCGCGACTTGATCGCCACGACGTCGAAATCCGCCGGGTCCAGGCCGAGCCGCCACACCTCGTCGGGCTCGACGATCTGCGCGAGCTGCGGGCTCAGCACCAGGACATTGCCGGCCCCGAACGCGACGCAGATCCAGGTGCCGCCGCCGCCGCTGCCGGCGACGCCGGGCTCCGGCGCGGCGACGACGCGCAGCACGGTCCCGGTGATGCGCACCGGGTCGCCTGCGGACGGGTCGCCGCCACCGCCGACCGGCGCGTCGAACGGGTCGCCGGCCGCGAGGGACCCCGCCGCGATGTCGGGCGACGCCACCGTGGCGACCAGGGTGCGGGCGAGGCCCTGCCGCAGGATCTCGCGCAGCAGCCAGGTCGCCCGGCCCGACCGGTCGCTGTGGTCGGCGAGGACCACCGGGGCGGCGCCCTCCGCCACCGCCGCCCGGGCGAGGCGCACGCCGTCGGCGATCGTGTGGATCCGCGTCGTCTCGAGCAGCGCGCGCCGCTGCCGCCACGCGAAATCCGCGACGTCCCGCGTCACCCGCTCGGCGAGGGCCGGGTCGTCGTCGGTGATCGCCTGCACGGTCATCCCGCCGTCCGGGGCGTCGCCCCACGGGAAGCCGAAGAAGACGTTGACGTACACGTCCGGCTCGCGCGCCTCCCAGACGAGGGCCCGCTGCACGAGGTCGGACCACGGTGCGGCGCCGGTCCACTGCACGACGGTCGGCGAGAGGATCGGCACCTTGAGGGTCCGGTGCGCCGGCCGGAAGTCGCCGCGCACGGCGCGCACCAGCATCCGGGCGGCCCGCTGCCCCTGCAGGTGGCCGTCGTAGTGCGGGAAGTACTTCACCGCGAAAGCCATGTCGGCGTGGTCGAGGAAGGCGGCGTCCTCGTTGCCGTGCAGGTCGAAGGTCCCGACCAGGATCGCCCCCTCGCCCACCGCGGCGCGCACCTGGCGGGCGATGTCGGCCTCCGGCCTGGGGACGCCGCGAACCGCCATCGCGCCGTGCAGGGCGAGGTAGACCCCGTCGAACGGGCCCTGGGCCCGCAGCTCCGCCACCATCTGCCCGAGGAAATGCGCGTAGGCGTCGGCGGTGATCCAGCCCGAGGCGGTGCCGGTGCGCGGCCAGAGCGGCGAGGTGATCCCGACCAACTCGACGGCGTCGTACTCCCGCGCCACCTGCACGAAGCCGCCCATGTAGCCCTTGGGATCGGTGGCGAGCAGCGCGGCCCCGGCGGCCGGCGAGCCGGGATAGACGAAGTCGTCCCGGGTCGTGTCGTTCGGGAGGAACGTGACGGTCTCGTGCGTGAACTGGAGGACGGCAAGGCGCATCGATGGTCGGTCCTCTGGGATCCGGGTGACGGTCAGGAGATCTCGCGCACGAGCTTCGCGATGAGCGAGCGGCCGAAGGCCGCGAAGCTCTCGGCGGTCATCACGAAGGCGCCCTCCCCGCCGATCACGACGCTCCGGTAATACGCGGCCAGGCCGCCCGCCGGATTGGTATGCTCTTTCAGGAAGGCCGGCATCCCCTCCGGTTCGGTGAGGATGACGATGCCGTTGACCGTGATGCCGGCCGCGACGGCGGCGTCCCGGGCCTCGGCGATGGGCCGCCCGGCATTGCCGGTGCCGTCGCCGGAGATGTCGATCACCCGGCGCTCGGCGCGGAACGGCGCGCGGGCCAGAAGGTCGGCGGCGAAACCGATCGCCGAGCCGATTGCGGTGCGTCCGTAGAACGGCCGCGGCACCGCGCGGAGGCGCGCCGCGAAGGCGGCCGCGTCCTGCGCCGAGGCGATCACCATCCAGTCGACCGCCACCTGCTGCTCGCCGGGTCCGGCCCAGTCGAACAGGGCGACGCCGATGCGCCCGGTCGGGCCGTCGCCGATGGCGCGCAGCACGCGCGGGTCGCCGAAGGCCTCGGCGTAGCCGCGGCGCTCGAGGTCGAACCGGGCCTCGCTGATGCTGAGCGACACGTCCACCGCGAGGACGAGGAGGAGGTCGACGCTCGCATCCGCCGCGCGGGCGGGACGGCCGACCACCGACAGGGCGGCGAACATCCCGGACAGGAACGGGCGTCGCCGCATGGCCGACCCTCGATCTGGGGCGCCCGCGCGGGACGGCGGGCGGCTCACCCATGCAACGAGCCTGCCGACCCGCCGGTTCGCGCGCTCCGGCCGCGCCGCGCGAAGGTTCCGCTCCCGCGGCGCGGACCCGCGCCGCTTTCGGCCGCATCACGGGCCGGGGCGGCCGCCCTACCTGCCGCGGATCGGGGCGCCGCCGGCGCCGCCCACACAGAGACAGTCGTCATGCAGCGTGTTCGCCGAATCGGTCGTGTCATCGAGAACGGGATCGTCGGAGCCGTGACCGGGACGGTCGCAGGCGTCAGCCGGATGATCGACGGGCTGATCGGGCTGGTGGGCCGCCTGTCCGAGCGCCTCGACGCTCGCCTGTCGTCGCTCGCCGACGCGTCCCGGGCGCGCCACCGGCGCGAGGGCCGCCGGCAGATCGACCCAATCTCGCTGGAGTAGCAGCGCGCGACCCCGCGCCTAGAGCCCCGGTCCCTTGGCGGCCCCGAAGATGCGGCCCGGCTTGCCGTCGGCCGCCCCCTGGAGCAGGACGACCCAGCTGTCCGCGTCGGCGACGCGGGCCTGGGTGTCGGGCACCTCGAAGCGGGTCGGCTGGCCCGTCCAGGTACCGAGCCGCTGCATGCCGCGGACGACATTGACGTAGGTCGCCGTCCGGCCGCCGTTCTCCCCGGACTGGATCGCGATGGCGCGGCTGCGGAGCACGGGCACCAGCCAGACGTCGCCGCGGATCTCGGTCTTGGCCTCCGGGGCCGCGCCGACCTCCACCAGGATCCGGTCGCCGTTGGTCTCGCCGCGCACCGGCACCGGCAGCCCGCCGTGCTGGCAGGCATCGCGGATCAGGCGCTCCAGGGCCGGCCGGTCGGACCCGACGGCGAAGCCGTTGCCGTCGACCACGACCTGGGGCGTGAACACCTGTCGGGCCCCGCGGCCCCGCGCGTAGGCGCGCTGGCGCTCGGTCAGCGGCCGCAGCGCGAGCGTGTCCTTCCAGCCGAGATAGTCCCAGTAGGTCACCGGCAGGGTCAGGGCGATGACGCCGGGCTTGTGGGCGAGGTCGCGCAGCACAGGGTCGGCGGAGCGGCAGGCACCGCAGCCCTGGCTGGTGAAGAGCTCGACCACGGCGCGGACGGGCTCGGCCCGCGCCGGCATCGCGGCCAGCGTCGCGCAGGCAAGCAGCGCGGCGCGCAGCGCGCGGCGGTCGCGGGTCGGGGCGCGGTGCCGGGGCGTCATCGATCCATCAGACCGTCTGCGAGGCCGAAGGTGAAATCACGTTGGCTTGAGAGAACTCTACTGTCGGTTGAAGTGGCGCCGGCGCCACTCTCGGCTTGGGCAGCATGTCGGGCCGCCAGCGGCGATGCATCCACAGCCACTGGCCGGGATTCTCCCGCACCCAGCCCTCGACCACGGCCGTCATCGCCTGCATGGCGCCGGCGACGTCGATGGTCCCGTCGGCCGCTCTGGGCAGGTCCAGGGGCGGCGTCAGCTCGAGGCGGAAGCGGCCCTCCGGCAGGCGCACGACGCGCACGCCGTGCACCGGGCAGTCGTAGTGGCGGGCGAGCTTGGCCAAGAGGGGGTTGGCGAGGCACGGCCGGCCGAGGAACTCCACCACGACGCCGCGGGTGAAGTGCTGGTCGATCAGTTGACCCAGGTGGCCGCCGGTCTCGACCACGTCGCGCATGGCGAAGACGGCGCCCGGCGTGGAGGCGGCGAGCCCGCCCATCGTCCGGCGGCGGACCTCCTGGACGAGGCGCGCGGCGGCGGGGTTGTTCGGCGGCCGGAACACCGCGGTGGCGTCCAGGCCGAAACGGGCCGCGCAGATCGCCGGCAATTCCCAGTTAGCCAGATGCGCCGAGAAGATCAGACCGGGCCGGCCGTCGTCCCGCAGGGCGTAGAAGTGCTCGATCCCGGCGACCTCCGTCCGCAAGTCGCCGGTGGCGGCGGGATCGTAATCGAACAGGCTGTCGAGATGGGCGTACTCGGCCCCCGTCCGGCCGAGATTGTCCCAGGCCTCCAGGGCGATCCGCTTCCGCTCCGCCTCCGACATTTCGGGGAAGGCCGCCCGGAGGTTCGCCATCGCCGTGCGGTGCGCCGGCAGGAGCGGTCCGAGGGTTCGCAGGAGCGCGGCGCCGAGTGCCGTGGACCGGACCGGCCCGAGGATCCGGGCCAGCAGCACCAGGGCGCGGATCACCGGGATCATCGCGAAGCCCGCGAGGCGCGGGTACGACCGTTTGAGCAGGAGGGCGAGACGCAGCACAGTCGATTCCAGGATACGGTCCGGGCGGCCCCCCAGCGCACCCGTACAGCGACGTTTACGACAAGTCTCCCGCAGCGCGAAATGCGGATCACCGCACCCGGTGACGGTGCGGCGCCGGGCGGGTGCGCCGCTGCCGGCGCTACAGGCTGACGAGGATCTTGCCGAACACCCGGCGCGATTCGAGGCGCTCCAGACCCTGCGCGAAATCCGCCAGCGGGTACACGGTATCCACCACCGGTCGAATGCCCGCTTCCATCTTGGCGAGGGCCTGCCCGATATTCGCGAGCGAGCAGCCGAACGAGCCGGTGATGCGGTACTGCTGCTGGAACAGCTGCATCAGGTTCATGGTCGCCGAGACGCCCGAGGTCGATCCGCAGGTCACGAGTCGGCCGCCGCGCTTCAGGCAGAGCAGGGAGCCGTTCCAGGTATCGGCGCCGACATGCTCGAACACCACGTCGACGCCCTTGCGCTTCGTGAGCCGGCGAACCTCGCCCTCGAAACGCTCGGTGCGGTAGTTGATGACGTGGTCGGCGCCGAGCTCGGCGGCCTTGCGGCCCTTCTCGTCGTCGCCGACCGTCGTGTAGACGGTGCAGCCGATCGCCTTGGCCATGCGGATCGCCGCGGTCCCGATCCCGGAGCCGCCGGCATGGACCAGCACGCTCTCGCCGGGCTCCAGGCGCGCATTGTCGAACAGCATGTGCTGGACCGTGCCGAAGGCGATGCCCGCGCAGGCGGCGTCGGTGTCGCTGACGCCGTCCGGCACCTTCACGGCGAGGCGGGCCGGCATGGTCACCAGCTCCCGGGCGAAGCCGTCGAGATGGAAGCCCATCACGCCGGACACGTCCTCGCAGAGGTTGTCGCGCCCCTCGCGGCAGGCCTTGCACTTGCCGCAGGTCATGGCGCCGTACGGCACGACCCGGTCGCCCGCGACGAGGCCGGTGACGCCCGCCCCGACCGACTCGACGGTCCCGGCCGCCTCCGCGCCGACGATCAGCGGCATCTTCCGCTTGGCGAAGGCCATGCCGCGGAAGCCCCAGACGTCGATGAAGTTGAGGCCGACCGCGCGGATGCGGATCCGGACTTCGTCAGCGCCAGGCGCGGGCGGCGGCTCGATCTCGGTGAGGCGCAGGTCGCGGTCACCGAACAGCTGGAGGGCTCGCATCGTGTCTCTCGTCACTCCGGCGCCAGGTAGCGCCGCCGCGCCCATCCGAGGGCGCGTCCGGCCTTCACCCGGCACCACGTGGTGCGGCTCGGCGTGTCGTTGGTGCAGCCGAAGACCAGGGCGCGGCTGCGGATCTCGCCGATCTGCTCGGCGGACGGGTCCGGCTCGGCGCGGATGCTGAGCGGCTCGCCCGGCGGCAGGCCGGAGATGCGGTAGACCTGCGGCTCCGCCCGGGCGTCGCCCGGGGCCAGGAGAGCCGCGCCGCAGAGGGCGGCGGTGAGGGCGAGGCTGGCGCGCATCGGCAGAATCGTCCGGTTCGGTGGCGCCACCGTCAGGTCCGGTGGACACCCATCATGGCGGTCAGGCCGCCATCGACGGGCAGCACGGTCCCGGTGATGTAGGATGCCCCCTCGCCCATCAGGAAGGCCGCAAGCGCCGCGACATCCTCGGGCCGCCCGAAGCGGCCGGCGGGAATCTGGCGCTCCATCCCGTCGCGGTAGGCGGCGTAGCGCTCCATCATGGCGGTGTCGACGAAGCCCGGGGCGATGACGTTGACGGTCACGCCGCGCTTGGCCGTCTCGATCGCCAGGGTGCGGCAATAGGCGATGAGCGCGCCCTTGGTCGCCGCGTAGGCGGCGTTGCCGGCATTGGCCCGCAGGGCGGCGACCGAGCCGATCGCCACGATCCGGCCCGCGCGCGCCCGGGTCATCTCCCGCACCAGCGCCTTGGCGAGGCGCGTCAGCGAGAAGAAGTTGACCTGCATGGCGGCCTCGGCGCGCTCCTGATCGAGCATCGCCGCGAGGGCGTCGCAGGACTGGCCGGCATTGTGGACGAGGCCGTAATAGCCGGCGGCCTCGGCGGTCTCGCAGAAGGTGTCCAGCGCGGCCCGGTCGGCGAGGTCGACGGGATGGGCCGCGAAAGACCGGTCCGGGTAGGTCGTCCGCAGCTCGGCCAGCAGCGCCTGCGCGGCCTCGGCCGAGGCGCGGTAGGTGAAGTCGACGCCGAGGCCGGATCCCGCCAGCGCGCGGACGATCGCGGCGCCGATGCCGGACGCGCCGCCGGTCACGAGGACCCGGCGCGGGGTGGCGGCGGCGCTCACGCGGGCTCCGCGCCGAGGACTAGGCAGGTGTTCTGGCCGCCGAAGCCGAACGAGTTCGACAGCACAGTCCGCACCGGCAGGTCGCGGGCGGTCTCCACGATGTCGAGGGCGATGGTCGGGTCCGGCACACGGTGGTTGATGGTCGGCGGGATGCGGCCGTGGCGGATGGTCAGCAGCGAGACCGCCGCCTCGATGGCGCCGGCCGCCGTGAGGGTGTGGCCGATCATCGACTTGTTGGAGGTGACCGGCAGGGCGGCCGCGCGGTCGCCGAACACGGCCGCGAGGCCCAGGGCCTCCATCTTGTCGTTCTCCGGCGTCGAGGTGCCGTGCGCGTTCACCGTGTCGATCGCCTCGGCCGCCACACCGGCATCGTCCAGGCTCGCCCGGATCGCCGCGATGATCGGCGCGCCGTCGGGGCTGGACCGGGTGCGGTGGAAGCCGTCGCCCTTCTCGCCGCAGCCGAGGACGTAGCCGAGGATCGCGGCGCCGCGCGCGACGGCGGCCTCGGCGTCCTCGAGCACCAGGGCGGCTGCGCCCTCGCCCATGACGAACCCGTCCCGGTCCTTCGAGAACGGCTTCGAGGCGGTCGCGGGGTCGTCGTTGCGGGTCGAGAGCGCCGACAGCAGCGAGAAGCGGATCAGCGATTCCGGGTTCACCGAGCCGTCCGTGCCGATGCAGAGCGCCGCGGCGGTCTCGCCGCGCCGGATCGCCTCGACGCCGAGCTGGATCGCCGTGGCCCCCGACGAGCAGGCGGTCGAGAGCGAGATCGGCGAGCCCTTCGTGCCGAAGCGGTCGGCGATGCGGTCGGCGACCGTGCCGAAGATGAACAGGTCGTGCCAGGGATCGAAGCGGCGCGTCGCCGCCGCCCGCAGGAGGCCGGCGTAGTCGACCGGACCGTCGCCGCCCGCGGCCTCGGCCAGGGCCTGCCGCTGCGGCCACTCCATCTCGACCGGCGGGACCGCGATGAACAGGGCGCCCGGGAAATCGCCCCTGGCGCCGATCCCGGCCTGCGCCACCGCCTCCTCGGCGGCGACGGCGGCGAAGCGCTCGGACAGGAGCGGCGCGACGAGCGGATCGGTGTCGAGGAAGTCCACCGTCCCGGCGATGCGGGTTCGCAGCGTGTCGGTCGGGAACCGCGCGATCGCGTGGATGCCCGACCGGCCCTCGGTCATGGCCGCCCACGTGTCGGCCTGTCCCTGACCGAGGGAGGAGACGACGCCGATGCCGGTGACCGCGACGAGCGGCCGGCCCCTGGCGTCGCGGTAGGATCGCGCGCTCATGGAGCGGTCCTTACGGGATTTTCCGCCGCGGTACACCTCCGCGCGGGCGGTGCGGCGCGCCCGGCGCCGGGACGACGGGCGCCGTCCCGGCGGGAAGCCTCAGGCGCGCGGCGCGTTGGCGAGGCGGAGCACCGTCTGCAGCAGGACGTCGGCGCCGGCGGCGCAGTCGGCCTGCGTGGCGGATTCCGACTCGTTGTGGCTGACCCCGTCCTTGCACGGCACGAAGATCATCGCCGCCGGGACCTTCGCGGCGAGGTTGCAGGCGTCGTGGCCGGCGCCCGAGATGATCCGGCGGCGCGGATGCCCCAGGCTCTCGGCGGACGCATCGATCGCCGCCACGATCGCGGGGTCGAACGGCACCGGCTCCTTCCGCCAGATCCGGGTCAGCGCGATCTCCAGATGGCGCCGCGCCGCTATCTCGGTGGCCGCCTCGCCGAGCGCCGCCTCCATCGCGTCGAGGGTCTCGGAGCGCGGATCGCGCACGTCCACCGTGAAGGCGACCCGGCCCGGCACGACGTTGCGGGAGGGCGCCAGGATCGCGGCCTCGCCGATCGTCGCCACCGCGGTGGGCGCGTGGCCCAGCGCGATCCGCTCGGCGGCCAGGGCGAATTCCGAGAGGGCGAGCAGCGCGTCGCGGCGGCGCGGCATCGGCGTCGTCCCGGCGTGGCTCTCGAAGCCGGTGATCACGCCGTCGAACCACATGATGCCCTGGCCGCCCTCGACCACGCCGATGGTCTTGCCCTCGGCCTCCAGGATCGGCCCCTGCTCGATGTGCAGTTCGACGAAGGCGCCGATCTCCCGCGTGCCGACGGCCTCCACCCCGCGGTAGCCGATCGCGTCGAGGGCCTCCGCCACCGTAGTGCCGGCGGCGTCGCGCTTCCCCAGGATCTCGTCCGTGGTGAAGTCGCCCGCGTAGGCCGCCGAGGCCATCATGGCGGGGGCGAAGCGCGAGCCCTCCTCGTTGGTCCAGTTGACCACGAGGAGCGGCGCCTCGGTCTCGATGCCGGCATCGTTCAGGCTGCGCATCACCTCGAGCCCCGCCAGCACGCCGAGGACCCCATCGAACTTGCCGCCGGTCGGCTGGGTGTCGAGGTGCGAGCCGAAGGCGATCGCCTTGCGGCCCATGTCGCGGCCCGGCCGCAGGGCGTACTGCGTGCCGAGCGCGTCGACCGACACGGTGAGCCCGGCCGCCTCGCAGGCCTCCCGGAACCAGTCGCGGACCCGGCCGTCCTCGGCCGAGAGCGTCAGGCGGTTGATGCCGCCGGCCGGCGTGCCGCCGAATTCCGCGGTCTCCAGGATCGTCGCCCAGAGGCGCGCACTGTTGGCGCGCAGGTTGTGGGTCTTGCTGAGGCTCATCTCGGCCATGCCGGTTCCTTTCACGGCGGGTCGCCGTGCGACGCTGACGTTATAGGCGGGTGCGGCCGACTTGGCAGCGCTCCCACCAGGCGCACCCGAGAGCAACCGCGGTGCCAACCGGGCCGGTCAGGCCAGCGGGCGCCGCACCGGGTTGGCGCGCAGGAGCGCGATCGCGTCGACCCGGAGGGCGACGGCGATCTCGCCGAGGGCGCCCGCCTCGATGTTGCTGATCCCGTCCTGGTCGGCGACGTCCGCGGCGATCAGGAAGACGTTCTCGCGCTGGGTCGCGGGCCGCTCGGCGACCGCCGCGACGTGGCGCAGGTTCTCGGCCCGGCCGAGGCGGGTGCGGGCCCGGGCGATGCCCTCGTAGAGCTCCGTCTCCAGCATCAGCGCGTCGTAGCCCTTCATCAGGACCGGGTCGGCCTTCAGGCCGTGCAGGGCGGCGTCGAATTCGGGGCCCGCGACCTCGCCGTCGGCCACGATGACGTTGGCGGCGGCCGAGACCGCCGCGAGCATCAAGGCCTTGTCGCCGGCATAGGCCGTCACGGTACGGCCGACATGGCCGAAGAGGTCGCGCAGGAGGCTCATTCCGGAGGGTCGGCCGCGGAGTCGGGGTGGCTGCTGGAACGCGAGGGATAGCAGAGGACGGCACGGAGGGAACCCGTCGCCGCGCGACCGGCCATAAAGGCGCGCGGTACCGGCGGCCAGACATCCTTCGGCAACATGGCCATGCGACTCATACGGCCGACCGCGTCCTCGAGCGCGGCCGACGGAACGCGGCCTCGACGATCCCCCCTCAGCCGGTTCCGCGCCCGTCGTCACGCCGCCGGAGCGATGTTCGGGTGCCCCCCAGGCCCGGACCTCGAGCCGGCGGCGGTCTCCGCCGCGAGATGATCGACCACCGCCGACAGCGCCGCGCGCTCCCGCGCGCCCGACCGGCGCGCCGCCGCGAACACGCCCATCTGCCGGTCGGCGCTGGTCCCCTCCGCCACGATCCGCGCCGCGTGCCCGCAGGCGGCGGCGCAGCCCAGCGCCTCGGCATCCTCGGCGATGTCGGCGAGGAGGGTCTCGACCAGCGCGGAGACCGGCACCGTCCGGACCTGCGCCTCGTCGATGAGCGTCGCGCGCACGCCGTCGCACTCGGCCCGCCAGAGATTCTCCATGACGAAGCCGCGGGAGGCGGCGGTCAGGCCGGCATTGAGCCGCTTGTCCCGGACCACCCGGCGCACGAGGCAGCGGAACAGCGCGGCGATGCACAGCGCGTCGTCGAGGCGCGTGCAGCTGTCGGCGACCCGCAGTTCCAGGGTCGGGTACTTCAGCGACGCGCGCACGTGCCACCAGAGATAGCTGGCATCCGCGATGGCGCCCGAGCGGGTCATCACGTCGACGTAGCGGGCGTAGTCGTCGGCATCGGCGAATAGCTCGGGCACGCCCGTGCGCGGCAGCTCGGCGTAGGCGCGCATCCGGTAGCCGGCGAGGCCGGTCAGCTGCCCCTGCCAGAACGGCGAGCCGGTGGAGAGCGCGAGCAGCACCGGCAGGTAGGGCAGCAGCCGGTTGATCAGCCCGATCCGCGCCTCGGGGTCCGGGACCTCCACGTGGACGTGAAGGCCGCAGACGAGGTTGCGGCGGCCGAGCATCCGAAGGTCGGCCATGATCCCGTGGTAACGGGCCTTGTCGGTGGGGCGCTGGTCGCGCCACCGGGCGGTCGGATGCGTGCCCGCGGCGAAGGTCAGGATGCCGCGCTCGGCGCCGATCTCCGCGAGGCTGCCGCGCAGATCCGCGAGATGCCCCCGCGCCTCGGCGAGATCGGCGGTCGGCGGCGAGGCCACCTCAACCTGGCACTGGAGCTGCTCGCGCTCGGCGTCGTCGAGGCGGGCCCGCACGGCGGCGTGGAAGGCCCGGAGGCCGGCCCGCGGCGTGCCGCGCGTGCGCGCATCGGCCAGGAAGAACTCCTCCTCGATGCCGAACCTGTAGGCGTGGGCCATCCGCGCTCCCTGCCCCGGACGGGCCGATCCGCGTCCGGCGAACGCCGCCGCACCGACCGGGTTCCGACCGGGCCGGCGGCGCGAGAAGCCTCAGCGCCAGAAGGGCTTGACGTCGAGGAGCTCGGACCGTGCGTCCGCGGCCGCGTCGAGCAATTTCTGTGCCCCCGGATCGTCGGGACCCGGCATCGGCGGTCCCGACAGGCTCTCGGTCATCGACCGGGCCGTCTCCAGGTCGTTGAGCGCGCCGAGGTGGTCCTGCAGGTCGGAGAGCGCGGCGCCGAACTTCTCCTGCCGGCGGACCGCCTTCTTCTTCCGGTAGAGACCGGCGAAGAACTCCGCGCCGTAGCGGAGCTTCTTGGCGGCGATCCGCGCCCGGTGCCGCGTGTGCGGATCGAGGTGCCGGAGGCCGCGCCCGCGCTTCTTGAGGCGCGCGCGCGCCTTGTCGAGCACCTGCGCGGCGAAGTGGCGCCCGTCGACGGCCGCGTCGGGGCCGGCGGCCCAGGAGCCCGCCTCGACCCAGCCGGCGAAGTCGATGACGAGCGCGCGCCATTGCGGGCTCTCGAGGGTCTCCGAGACCGCGTCGTACGCGGTGGCGCGCTCCGCCTCGGCGCGCGCGCGCAGGGCGTCCAGGCCGGGCTCGTCGGGGCGCTGTTCCGCGAGATCCGGCAGCGTGTCGCTCAGGAACACGTCGAGGTTGCGGGCGTGGCCGAAGGGCTCGGTGACGCGCTTGATCTCGTCGTTGAAGCCGGCCGCCCGGGGATCGCTCTCCAGCATGGGCCCGAACAGCGACAGCGCCGAGCGCAGGCGGCGCAGGGAGACGCGGATCTGGTGGAGCGCCTCGGGCGGGCGGCCGCCTTCCAGGAAGGCGGTCTCGTTGAGACGCATGTGGCGCAGGCAGGCGCGCGCCACCCGGCGGAAGACCTCCCCGGCGCTCGCGCCCTCGGGCAGTTCCACCGCCTCGGCCTTCACGACGCCGGGCTCGATCCCGTCGAGGAGCGCGTAGCCGACCGCGCTCTTGGCTTTCACGCCGAGGCGCAGCGGCACGGTCTCGGCCAGCTCCCGCGCCAGCGCGAACAGGTCGGCCGGATCGCCGGACTGGAGTTCCAGCTCGACCTCGCAGAGCGGCGCGACGCCCGAGTCGGTCTCGACACGGCCCTCGTCGAGGGTCACGAGCACGCGGGACTCGCCCTGCGCGACCGGGACCTCCCGGCGCTGCACCACGGTGGCGAACAGCCGCTCCAGCGGCGCATCGGCCTCGCGCAGGACCGGCCCGGCGGCCGTGTCGGCCCAGGCCGCGGGCTCCGGCGCCTGCCCGGCGATCTCGCTCTCCCACTCGGCCCGGTCGAACAGGCCGACGCCGCCGCTCCCGGCCTTCACGGTCTGGATATGGCGGTCGCCCTTGGCGCGGACGCGCAGGGTCAGGCCGTTCTTCCGGAGCGCGCGATCGGGCGTGTCGTAGTAGGTCGTCACCAGGGATTCGGGCTCGGTCGCCGACGCGTCCTTCAACCGGGGATGGGACGCGAGCGCCGTCAGATCCGGCCCGGCGCAGTCAAGCTTCAGCTCGACCTCGCGGGGCTCCGCCGCGGCGTGGCTATCGGTGTCGCTCATACGCTCCTCTTCGTCGCCTGCCCCGGCTAACGAGCCAGGGATGGGCTCCGGTTGCATCGCATCCTGCGTCGCATCTCGCGGAACCGGCATCGGGGCGTGACCGTCCGACGCACCCGCGGCAGCAAAGGCGGCGGCGCCGCCGTCGTCAAGCTGGGACGAGACCGGTCGCCCGCGGCGGATGGATGCTGCGCTGCGTTAAAATCGCGCTTTCCCAAAACGGCACGGCGTGGCAAGACAAATTGTCCACAATCCATCTGCCTCGCAGCCCCGGCCCCGACCGCCCGGAGGCGCACACGGCGCCGCGACGCGCCGGCGCGGCGGATTCCCCTTCGAGCGAGCGGTGCGCCCCTTGTGGACGGCGGCACCGCGGAGAAGATGCGGTCGGTGGCTGCTTTGAAGACACTCCTCGTCGGCGTGATCGGGCACGTCGATCACGGCAAGACGGCGCTCGTCCGCGCGCTCACCGGCGTCGAGACCGACCGGCTCAAGGAAGAGCGCGCCCGCGGCGTGTCCATCGTGCCGGGCTTCGCGCTGCTGACCGCCGCGCAGGGCGAGATCGACCTCGTCGACCTGCCGGGCCACGAGCGGTTCGTCCGCGCCATGATCTCCGGCGCCACCGGCATGCGGGCCGTTCTTCTGGCGGTCGACGCCCACGAGGGAATCAAGCCGCAGACGGTGGAGCATCTCGAGATCGCCGCCCTCATCGGCGTGCGCCGCGGTGTCCTGGCGCTGACCAAGGCGGACCTCGCGACGCCCGAGACCGTGGCCGCGCGCGCCGCCGAGATCGCCGCAGCGGCCGCCCGGGCCGGGATCGAGGCCGGCCCGGTCATCGCCACCTCGACCGTGACGGGCGACGGCCTGCCGGAGCTCGCCGCCGCCCTCTCGGCGCTGGTGGCGGAGACGAAACCGGTCCGCGACGACGGCTTCGCCTACCTTCCGGTCGACCGGGTCTTCTCCCGGCCGGGCTTCGGCACCGTCGTGACCGGGACGCTGCGACGCGGGCCGCTCGCGGTCGGCGAGACCGTCGAGATCGCTCCCGGCGGTCGCACCGCCACGGTGCGCGGCCTGCAGATCCACGGGCGCGCGGTCGAGCGCGCCGAGCCGGGGCGCCGCACGGCGGTCGCCCTGCGCGGCATCGACCTCGACCAGATCGCCCGCGGGCAGGCGCTGTCGCTGCCGGGCCTGCTCGCGCTGAGCCCGTGGCTCGACGTGGCGATCACCGCGGCGGCGAGCCTGCCGGACCCCCTGGCGGGCGGCACGGCCTGCCGCCTGCTCTTCGGCACCACCGAGGTCGAGGCGCGGCTGCGGCTGCTCGACCGCGACGCCCTGGAGCCGGGCGCCAGTACCCAGGCGCAGCTCCACCTCGGCGAGCCGGTGGCGGTGCCGGCGCGGGAGCCCTTCGTGCTGCGGCTCGATTCGCCCTCCGTCACGGTGGCGGGCGGCCGGCTCCTCGACCCGGCGAGCCGCCGCCGCCGGCGCCACGATCCCCGGGTCATGGCCGACCTCGCCGCCCTTGCGGCGGGCGGTCCCGCCGAGGCGATCACGGTCCGCCTCGGGCAGCTCGGCGCGGCCGGGGCACCGCTCAACGAACTCGCCCGGATCGCCGGTATCGCGCCGGACCGCGCCCGGCAGGCGCTCTCCGAAGACGGCGCCCGCGCGATCGGCGACCGCTTCGTCGGGGCCGCGGCCTTCGAGGCGCTGCGCACCGGCACGCTGGCCGCCCTGGCACACCATCACCGCGACTATCCGATGGAGCACGGCATCGCCCTGGAGCGCCTGTCCCGCGCCCTGGCGCTGCCCGAGGCGGTGACCGGCGCGGTCCTGCGCGACCTCGCGGCCGCCGGCGGCGTCGCCCAGGCGGGCGCCCTGTGGCGGCGGGCCGAGTTCGACCCCGCGCGGAACGAGAGCGAGGCCGCCCGCCGGCTGGAGCAGGTCTTCCGCCGCGCCGGCCTCAGCCCGCCCGACGAGGCCGAGGCCATCGGCCGGGACGTGCGCCGCCGCGAGGCACTGACCTACCTCGTGGGAGCCGGCACGGTGATCCGCGCCGTCGACCGGGTGCAGCGCCGCGCCGTGCTGTTCCACCGGGAAGCGGTGGCCACCGCCAAGAGCCGCCTGATCGACGCCTTCCCGACGGCGCGGACGGCGGAGACCGGATTCCTGGCCCGCGAGGCCGGCGCGACCCTGGGAATCTCGCGCAAGTTCTCGATCCCGCTGCTGGAGCACCTCGACGCCACGGGCTTCACCCGCCGGGCCGGGGATCGTCGGGTGATCGTCGCCCTCGAACCCGGTCGGGCGGTCCCGGACGCCGGCTGACGCGGCGCGCTCGCTGCGCCGGCGTCCCGCACTTCACCCCCCTCTTCCACGCTCGAGAAACGCGGCAGCGCGATCGGGAACGGTGCTAGTCGTCCACACCCAACCAGTCGCCGCGTCCGGGCTCGTAGCAGGTGTACCCGATCAGGCAGTTCGGGTTGTCGCGGGTCGGCCGAAAGGCGCGCCGCGCGATCTCGGTGGGCTCGCAGAACGAGCGGTCACGGACGAACCGATCGTAGGTCATGCCGCCGGTCCCGAGGACGAGCGCTCCGCGGGCCTGGATGAGGCGGATCGTCTGCTCGCAGGTCATCGCCGTGGTGGACGGCCGCGTCTGCGCCGCCGCGGGTGACGCGGCCAGCACCAGCACTGCCGCAATCCGGGTCATCATCGCCTGGGCCTCCGCGCGCCGTGGGTCCTGCGGACAACCCGGAGCGCCGCCGGTCCGCGCCGCGTCGCCTCGCCGCACGGCGATCCCGCGGGCCCTTATCAGTCCTCGAAGGCCTCGACGTGGACCGTCCCGGGCTCCTGCCGGCGGGCGCCCTCCTCGATCCGGGCGAGCTGCGCCTGCGCGCGGCCGCACGGGAACCCGTAGCGGGCGCGGACGCGCTCGCTGGCGATGCCCAGGGCCAGCCGGGTCAGGACGACGAACTCGTCGAGCGGGTAGTCCTGTCCGACCGCGAGGTGGTCCTTGATCACCAGCGACGGCGAGTAGCAGGCCTCGCGGGTCCCGTCGGGCCACCGGATATGGAAGCGCATCTCAGGCATCGCGCGGGACCCGCAGCGTGTTCCAGGCCGCAGCCCCCGTGGCCGCGGCCATCAACGGCGCGTCCCCGGGTGCGAGTTCCGCGTAGGTCGGCAGGTGGCGCGCCGCGCAGGCGTCCCAGACATGCGCCCGGGCGACCTCTCGGCCGGCATTGCGCAGCCGCGCCCGCCGGCTCGGCTCCAGGCTCGCCCGCATGGCCGACGCGATGGCGTCGGTGTCGTCCGGGTTCACCGACAGGGCTTCGCCGGGGGCGATGTACTCGGTGAAGGGCGGCCGGCCCGACACGATCACCGGCGTTCCGCAGGCCATCGCCTCCAGAACGCACAGGCCGTAGCTCTCCGCGAGCGAGGGAGAGACCAGGGTGTCGGCCAGCCGGTAGAGGCCCGGCATGTCCGCCTGCGCCAAGGTGCCGGTTCGGATCACCGGCCGGCCGGGCCCGACCTCGAGCCCCTCGCGCTCGAGCGTGGCGCAGCACCGGGCCTCGTAGCCGGCCTGATCAAGAGGCGGCGCGCCGCCGGCCACGACGAGCTGCGCGTCGGGGCAGGTCCGGCGCAGGGCCGCGAAGGCCTCGATGATCGCCAGCGTGTTCCTGCGCGCCTCGAAGCCGCCGACGCTGAGGAAGACAGGGCCGCCGCCGAGGCCGAGGCGGCGGCGGAGCGCGTCGTCCTCCGGCCCGGGATCGGGCGTGAAGGCCGCCCCTTCGACGCCCGTGCCGACCACGTCGGCCCGGGCGCCGTACTCGGCCGCCAGCGTCGCCGCCCAGGTCCGGCTGACGCAGAGCAGGCGCCCGGCATCGAGGATCGCCCGCTCCTCCCACTGCGCGAGCCGCGGATCCGTGAACGTGTCGATCCGGTGGACCGTGCGCACGAAGCCCGGGATGAGGCGGCGCCGGGTCAGGGTGGCGAGCGCGTTGCCGCTGATCCGGCACTGGGCGTGGAAGACGTCGAAGTCGCAGGCGGCGGGCGTCGAAAAGTGCGCGAGGTAGTCGGCGATCCGGGCGCCGACCAAGGCGGCGGCCGGTCCCGCGACCGGCTTGGCCGCGACCGAGATCACCGGACACTGCGCCGCGCGGAAGAAGCCGCCGCCGGTCGGGTCGGGCGCGTGGACCACCGCCTCGTGGCCGAGCCTGCCCAGGGCCTCCCCGAGAGCCAGAGCGTGGACCACGCCGCCGCGCGGGTCGGTCGAGTGCGTGAGGATCGCGATGCGCAAGCGGTCGACCATGGGACGGCTCACGGAGCCCCGCGGCCGGTCGGGGGACGCGCCGCGGCCCCGACCGCGCGCTCCGCCGCCCTGTCGGAGACGCGTCGGAGCGTGTTCTGCATGGTTCGTGCCGACTCGGCGTCGGGCGTGCGGGTGCCGCGACGCCAACGTCGCTGGGGTCGACCCGCCGCACCGATGTTGCCGGGAATCCTCGGGCAAGGGCGCGCCTCCCCACTCATGCCTAATTTTGCGTTACGAATTCAGTGCGTTTTCAAACTCTGCCCGGAACCGCTCTTTTCAGGGCCCTGTGTCAGATTGTATCTACCGCTCACGAGAGCCGGAGCCGTCGGTCCCGTGTCCAAGACGCTGAAACCTGTCTTCCCCGCCCGCAGGATGCTGCGCCGCCTGGGCTTGTTGGGCGCCCTCTTGGTCCTTCCGACGGCGGTCCTCGCCTACGCGGACCTGCTGCCCGAATCCCTGGACATGCTGGGCTTCGACCTGGGCGACAGCCCGGACCTGCCCCACGTCGCCCGCCAGATCGCCATCGGCGCCCCGCTCAAGATCGTGGCCTTCGGGTCGTCCTCAACGGAGGGCGTGGGCGCGTCGACCCCGGCCAACGCCTACCCGGCCCGCCTGCAGATCGACCTACGCAAGAAGCTGCACGGGATGGACGTGGCGGTCATCAACCGCGGCATCGGCGGCGAGCACGTCGACGACATGCTGGCGCGCCTCGACCGCGACGTGATCGCGGCCGAGCCCCAGCTCGTCATCTGGCAGACGGGCAGCAACGACCCGCTGCGCGGCGTGTCGCTCGACCATTTCCGCGAGGCCACCGTGTCGGCGATCCGCCGGATCCGGGAGGCCGGCATCGACGTGGTGCTGATGGAGCCGCAATGGTGCCCGAAGCTCGAATCCACGCCGGGCGCCTCGCGCTTCCGCGACGCGGTGCGCAGCATCGGCGACGAGCTCGACGTGCCGGTGATCCGCCGGGCCGACCTGATGCACGGCTGGGTGCGCGAGGGTAAGCTGACGACCAAGCAGCTCTTCGCCGCCGACGGCCTGCACATGGCCGACCGCGGCTACGCGCTCCTGGCCGAGGCCGCCGCGCAGTCGATCCTGCAGGATGCCGGCCCGGTGCGCAGCCCCGAGGCGGTCGCCGAGTAGGCGCGCGATCCCGGCACCGGCTGGACTCGGCCGGCGAAGCTCCCCATCTCGGCGCGATCGAGAGCGGAGCCGAATCTTGAGCCAGGACGCATTCAGGTACGACGACCGGGGCGCCGTCCCCCAGATGCACGCGACCACGATCCTGATGGTCCGCAAGGGCGGCCGCGTCGTCATCGGCGGCGACGGTCAGGTCAGCCTCGGCCAGACCATCGTGAAGGGGAACGCCCGCAAGGTCCGGCGCCTCGCCAAGGGCGCGGTGATCGGCGGCTTCGCCGGCGCCACCGCGGACGCGTTCACGCTGTTCGAGCGCCTCGAAGCCAAGCTGGAGCAGTATCCCGGTCAGCTGACCCGGGCCTGCGTGGAACTCACGAAAGATTGGCGGACGGACCGCTACCTTCGCCGGCTCGAGGCGATGATGCTCGTCGCCGACCGCGAGGTCAGCCTGCTCCTGTCGGGCTCGGGCGACGTGCTGGAGCCGGAGAGCGGCGTCATGGCCATCGGGTCTGGCGGCAACTACGCTCTGGCGGCCGCCCGCGCGCTGGAGGACGGCGACCTCGACGCCGAGGCGATCGTGCGGCGGGCCATGACGATCGCCGCCGAGATCTGCGTCTACACCAACGGAAACCTCGTCATCGAAGCGCTGGATACCTGAGACCCGGCCGGGCGCAGCCGGGTTCGCCGGCTCCGCCGCCGTCGCTGCGCGCTCGATCGCACACGGTGTGCCCGCGTCACCCGGATCCCGTCGCGGGCGCTCGCGCATCGGCGCGGGGTCTGCCCGGCTGAACGCGGGTCATCACAGCTTCCGCGCGAACCGCACCGCGCGCGAATACGCTCCGGCGCCGGTCTTCGCGTCCTGAAGAGCTTCCTCGAAACCGCGCCCGGATCGCCGCGTCGCTACAAAATCCGGCCCGGCGCCTCTTATCTCAGGTTGTAGTCACCGACGACAGCAGTGCGCGAGACGATCACTAACGTTTGATTGCTGGCAGCAGATCCTCAACCGTCGTTAAACCGGATTCATCCGGGCGATACAGCCCGCTGTAAGACAAAATTTACAGCGTATAATTTATCACAACCGCCAGGGAACCAAATCCGAATTCCAGAATGGGGCCCTGGGGACTGACTATGCGCTCGATCAACGATGTCCGGATCGTAACGAAGCTGACTGCCGCATTCGGCAGCCTGGCGGCGGTCACGGTGGGGATCAGCGCCATCGGATACAGTCACCTGTCTTCGATCGAGCGCGTCAATCACCTCACGGAGCACTCGTATCAGGTCATCTCCGCCCTCGACGGCCTCACGCAGGCGATGGTCAATCAGGAGACCGGCCTGCGCGGTTACCTGATCGCGGGCGATCCGAAATTCCTGGAGCCGCTCCGCGCCGGCCAGAAGTCCTTCAAGGTGTCCCTGGAAAGCGCCAAGTCGCTCACCGCCGACAACGCCGCCCAACAGGCGCGCCTGGAGGCCGTGCGCGGCTCGGCGGAGACGTGGTCGAGCGACATCGCCGCCAAGGAGATCGCCCTCGTCGAGGCCGGCAATCTCGACAAGGCCCGGCAGATCGAGGCGAGCGGCGCCGGCAAGGCGTCCATGGACGCCCTGCGCGCCAAGATCGGCGAGGCCGAGAAAGCGGAGCGCGACCTCCTCGCCGCCCGAAGCGACGAGCAGGCGCGCTCCTTCGGCGCCGCCTACCTCGCGAGCCTGCTCGGCAGCGTCGCCAGCGTCGTCATCGCGGGGCTGCTGGCCTTCCTCGTCTTCGCCATGCTGACCCGCCCCCTCGGCCGCCTCGTGGCCGTGCTGCAGCGCATGGCCCGCGGCGAGATCGAGGCCGAGATCAAGGAGGCCGCCCGCGGCGACGAGATCGGCGCGGTCGGGCGCGCCGTGGACGGGATCAAGGCGATGGTCGCCAAGAAGGCCGCCGAGGAGGCCGAGATGAAGCGGATCGCCGACGCGGCCGCCGCGGCCGAGCGGCGCCGGACCATGATCGAACTCGCCGACAGCTTCGATCGCGCGGTCGGCGGCATCGTCGGCATGGTCTCGTCCTCGGCCACCGAGCTGCAGGCGACCGCCCGGACCATGTCGGCGACGGCGACCCAGACCTCGAGCCAGTCGAACACGGTCGCGGCGGCCGCCGAGGAGGCCGCCTCCAACGTCAACACCGTCGCGGCCGCGGCCGAGGAGCTCGGCTCCTCGGTGCAGGAGATCGGCCGGCAGGTGGACGGCTCGGCGCATCTGGCGCAGCGGGCCGTCTCCGACGCCGATCAGACCGGCGCGCTCGTCCAGGAACTGAGCAATTCCGTGTCGCGGATCGGCGACGTGGTCGGGTTGATCTCCAACATCGCCGGCCAGACCAACCTGCTGGCCCTCAACGCCACCATCGAGGCGGCCCGCGCCGGGGCCGCCGGCAAGGGCTTCGCGGTCGTCGCCTCCGAGGTGAAGGCCCTGGCCGAGCAGACTGCCAAGGCGACGCACGAGATCTCCGGCCAGATCGCGCAGATCCAGGCCTCGACCGGGCAGGCGGTGACGTCGATCGCCGGCATCACCGACCGGATCCGCGAGATCAGCGGCGTCGCCACCTCGATCGCCGCCGCGGTCGAGGAGCAGGGTGCGGCGACCCAGGAGATCGTCCGCAACGTCTCGCAGGCGGCCGTCGGCGCCGGCGAGGTCACGAGCAACATCTCCGGCGTCGCCGGCGCTGCCGAGGAGACCGGCGTCGCCGCCGGCCAGGTCCTCGACGCGGCCTCGGAGCTGTCCCGGCAATCCGAGCACCTGACTGCGGAGGTCAGCCGCTTCCTCGACACCGTCCGGGCGGCCTGATCGGGTCGGGCGCGGCGCCCGCCGCGCCCCTTCCTCATCAGGACCCTGCTCAGAGGCGAGACAAATAATTCCGGATCAGCTCAGTTTACGACGTCTTGACGAATAACCGGCATTTTGACGCCAATCGCGCCTCGACGGTCGGATAGCAATGAAAATCGGCGGAAAACTCCTGAGCTTCGTCGGCGCCTGCAGCCTGACGACGCTGGTCGTGGCAGGGGTCAGCGTCGCGACGCTGAAGAGCTTCGAGCGCTCGCTGACGAGCGTCGAGAGCGCGTCGATCCGGGCGCTCGACGCCGCGAACTTCAACCGCCTCGCCGCCGAAGTCACCATGGACTCGCGCGGCGTCTACGCCTCCGCCGACCGCGCGGAAGCGGCGAAGTACACCGCCGGGATCCGCAGGGGTCTCGCCGAGATGGACGCGCTGCGGGCCGACTGGGCACCGCGGGTGACCGAGGCCGAGCGGCCGCTCTTCGAGACGATGGTGCGCAACGCCGACGCGTTCCGCGCCCTCCGCAGCGCCCTCGCGGACGCGGGCGACACGACCGGCCCCAAGGCGGCCGCGGAGCTCGGGTTCAACGACGCCAACCGGGCAAACCGCAAGGCCTTCCAGGCCAGCATCGACGCCCTGGTGAAGCAGGGCCGGGGCGAGATGGCGGCGATCAAGGCCGACACCCAGGCCCTGTTCGAGACGCGCACCCTCCTCCTGCTCGGCCTTGCCCTGATCGGCACCGTGATCTGCTGCGCCCTCGGCCTGCTCATCGGTCAGCGGCAGATCGCCCGGCCGCTGCGGGCGGTCTCGGACGCGATCCAGCGCCTCTCGCGCGGCGACCACACCCTGCCCGCCATCAAGCCGGGACGCGACGAGATCGGCGCGATCTGGACGAGCATGCAGGTCTTCAGCGACACGATGCGGGAGGCCGAGGGCCTGCGGCACGAACATCAGCGGCTGGAGGCCGACACGGCGACGCGCAAGCGCGCCGAGATGGCCGGGCTCGCCGAGCGGTTCCAGGGCAGCATCGGCGGACTCGTCGAGCACCTCGCCGGGGCCGCCGCCGGGCTGGAGCGTGCCGCCGCGACCATGGCGGGCAACGCCGAGCACGCCGGCACACAGTCGCAGGCGGTCACCCGCGCCGCCGAGACGACGGCCCACAACGTCGAGGCCGTCGCCGCCGCCACCGAGGAACTCGCCGCCACCGCCAGCGAGATCGGCGTCCAGGTAACCCAGACCTCGACGGCCGCCGAGAGCGCCGTCGAGGCGACGCGGCGGACCCGGGCGAGCGTCCAGGCCCTCGCCCGCAGCGCCGACGGGATCGGGCAGGTCGTCTCCCTCATCTCCACCATCGCCGGGCAGACCAACCTGCTGGCGCTCAACGCCACGATCGAGGCGGCGCGGGCCGGCGAGGCCGGGCGCGGCTTCGCGGTCGTCGCCACCGAGGTGAAGGATCTCGCGACGCAGACCGCCAAGGCCACCGAGGAGATCGCCGGACAGATCGCCGCGATGCGGACCGCGACCCACGACGCCGTCGCGGCGATCGAGGAGATCGGCGGCACGATCGAGCAGGTCCACGGGATCGCCCTCGGCGTGGCCGCCGCCGTCGAGGAGCAGCATCTGGCGACCCAGGAGATCGCCCGCAGCGTCTCCGAGGCCGCCAGCGGCACCCGCGCCGTCACGGACACGATGGCGCTGGTCCTGGGCGCGGCCCGCGAGACGGGCGCCAGCGCCGCGGAAGTCCTCGACGCCGCCGCCGACATCGCGCGCCGCTCGAACGGGCTCGGCGGCGAGGTCGCGGGCTTCGTGACCCAGGTCCGCGCGGCCTGAGGCGGCCGGACCGACGCGCCCGTCATTTCGGAATCGCGGAGCCGGACCCGCGATGACGGAAGCGTCGCCGAGCGTTTCCCGCCAGGTTGTTGCATTGCAGCGCGCGCGCCCCTAGGGTCGGCGCATTCGCAAGGACCCGGTGAAAGCCCGGGTGGCTCTTCCGGCCGCCGATCCGCCGGACCACGCATTCGAGACGCGCTCTGACCCGCCAGCGACGCGGGCACGCCGCTCGTGCGGATTCATCGATGTCAACACACGCAGCCCGGAACGCCGGATATCTCCGGTCGTGGACCTCCAACCTGCGCGGCGACACCCTGTCGGGGATCGTCGTCGCCCTCGCGCTGATCCCAGAGGCCATCGGCTTCTCGGTCATCGCCGGGGTCGACCCGAAGGTCGGCCTCTACGCCTCGGTCGTCATCGCCTGCACCATCGCCTTCGCCGGCGGTCGCCCGGCCATGGTCTCGGCCGCCACCGCCGCCACCGCGGTGGTGATGGTCGACCTCGTGCGCGAGCACGGCGTCCAGTACCTCTTCGCCGCCACGATCCTGATGGGCGTCATCCAGATCCTGGCCGGGTTGCTCAGGCTGGGCCGGCTGATGCGGTTCGTCTCGCAATCTGTGATGACCGGTTTCGTCAACGCGCTGGCGATCCTGATCTTCCTGGCGCAGTTGCCCGAGCTCACCGGCGTCACGCCGGCGACCTACGGGCTGATCGCCCTCGGTCTGGCGATCATCTACGGATTCCCGCGGATCACCCGCGCAATCCCGTCGCCGCTCGTGGCCATCGCCGTCCTGACGGCGATCACCGCGATCTTCCACCTCGACGTGCGCACGGTCGCCCATCTCGGCGCCCTACCCTCGACGCTGCCGAGCTTCGCCCTGCCGGACGTGCCCCTCACCCTCGAGACCCTGCGGATCCTCCTGCCCTACGCGGCGACGCTCGCCGCGGTCGGCCTGCTGGAGAGCCTGCTCACGGCGCAGATCGTCGACGACATGACCGACACGGGCAGCGACAAGAATCGCGAGTGCATGGGCCAGGGCGTGGCCAACATGACCTCGGCCCTGTTCGGCGGCATGGGCGGCTGCGCGATGATCGGCCAGTCGGTGATCAACGTCTCGTCGGGTGCCCGCGGGCGCCTCTCGACGCTCGTGGCCGGCGCGTTCCTGCTGGTGCTCCTCGTGGCGCTGCAGGACCTGCTGGCCGTCGTGCCGGTGGCGGCGCTGACGGCCGTGATGATCATGGTCTCGATCAACACCTTCTCGTGGCGCTCGCTGCTGCGGCTGCGCACCAACCCGCTGCCCTCCTCGGCGGTGATGCTGGCGACCGTCCTGGTCGTGGTCGCCACCAAGGATCTCGCGATCGGCGTGCTGGTCGGCGTGCTGCTGTCCGGCGTGTTCTTCGCCGGCAAGGTCGCCCGGCTCAACCGGATCACGTCCGCCCTCTCGGCCGACGGCGGCACCCGGACCTACACCGTCGCCGGGCAGGTGTTCTTCGCCTCGGCCGGCACCTTCTCGGACGCGATCAACGTGCTGGAGCCGGTCGAGCGCCTCGTGATCGACGTCCACGCGGCGCATTTCTGGGACATCTCGGCCATCGCGGCCCTCGACCGGGTGGTCCTCAAGGCCCGCGCCCGGGGCCGCGACGTCACGGTCATCGGCCTCAACGAGGCCAGCGCGACCCTGGTGGAGCGGTTCGGCCGGCACGACAAGGGCGACGCCGCGGCGGTCCCGGCGGCGCACTGAGGCGGCGACCGGCCGACGCGTGGCCCCTTGCGCGGGGCCGCGCGCGACCCCATTCCCGGCGCGGGGCCGTTTTCGGGCCGGGAACAGGGATGGCAAAGCGGTGACGACGTTCTCTCCCCGCGAGATCGTGTCCGAACTCGATCGGTTCATCGTCGGGCAACACGACGCCAAGCGCGCCGTGGCGATCGCGCTGCGCAACCGCTGGCGGCGCCAGCAGCTGACCGGTCCGCTCCGCGAGGAGGTCGCGCCCAAGAACATCCTGATGATCGGGCCGACCGGCTGCGGCAAGACCGAGATCGCGCGCCGCCTCGCCCGGCTCGCCAACGCGCCGTTCCTGAAGGTCGAGGCCACCAAGTTCACCGAGGTCGGGTACGTCGGGCGCGACGTCGAGCAGATCGTCCGCGACCTCGTCGAGGTGGCGATCGGCCTGACGCGGCAGGTGAAGCGCGAGGGCGTCAAGGCCAAGGCCGAGGCGGCCGCCGAGAACCGTATCCTCGACGCGCTGGTCGGCCCGACGGCGAGCCAGGCTACCCGCGACAGCTTCCGGCGCAAGCTCCGCAACAGCGAGCTCGACGACAAGGAAGTGGAGCTGGAACTGACCTCCGGCGCGCCCGCAGGCATGCCGATGTTCGAGATTCCCGGCGTTCCGGGCGCCTCGATGGGCGCGATCAATATCGGCGACATGCTCGGCAAGGCGCTCGGCGGCCAGCGCGGCAAGCCGCGCCGTGTGCTGGTGCGGGACGCCTACGCGCCGCTGATGGCCGAGGAATCCGACAAGCTGGTCGACGACGAGGCGCTCGTCCGCGAGGCGATCCGCGAGGTCGAGAACAACGGCATCGTCTTCCTCGACGAGATCGACAAGATCTGCGCCCGCGAGGGCCGCTCGTCCGGCGACGTCTCGCGCGAGGGCGTGCAGCGCGACCTGCTGCCGCTGATCGAGGGGACGACCGTCGCGACCAAGCACGGGCCGGTGAAGACCGACCACGTGCTGTTCATCGCCTCGGGCGCCTTCCACGTCTCGAAGCCGGCGGACCTCCTCCCCGAACTGCAGGGCCGCCTGCCGATCCGGGTGGAATTGCAGCCGCTGACGGTGGACGATTTCAAGCAGATCCTGACCGCCACCGAGGCGAGCCTTCTCAAGCAGACGGTCGCGCTGATGGAGACGGAGGGCGTCACCCTCACCTTCTCCGACGACGCTGTGGACGCCCTCGCGCGGGTCGCCGTGGAGGTGAACTCCTCGGTGGAGAATATCGGCGCGCGCCGGCTCCAGACGGTGCTGGAGCGGGTGATCGACGAGATCTCCTTCACCGCCACCGATCGGTCCGGCGAGACGGTGCCGATCGACGCGGCCTACGTGCGCGACCGGGTGCAGGATCTGGCCTCGAACGCGGATCTGAGCCGCTTCATCCTGTAAGGGCCGGTCACGGATCACGCCGGGCCGGCGGACGCCCCGCTGGCCCGGGACGGCGAGCCGTGCGCGAGGATGGCGTGTGCCATGAGGCCGAGCGTGGGCCGCGGCGGCCCCGGCATCTGCTATGCCCGCGCCGGATCCCGGTCCTCAGGAATGTCGCCCCCGTGTCACGCAACAGGTTCGGCCTCGGCGATACGGTGCTGTCCGTGGCGGCGCTGGTCACCGGCATGGTGTCGCTCCAGTGCGGCGCGACCTTCGCCAAGAGCCTGTTCCCGGCGCTCGGCGCGGCGGGGACCTCGGCCCTCCGGGTCGGCTTCTCGGCGCTGATCCTGATCGCCGTCTGGCGGCCCTGGCGGCGCAGCCTCCCGGCACGCGAGGCCGGCTGGATCGCCCTCTACGGGACGGCCCTCGGGCTGATGAACCTCCTGTTCTACCTCGCGCTGGCACGGCTGCCGCTCGGACCGGCCGTGGCCATCGAGTTCGTCGGGCCGCTGGCGGTCGCGCTGATCGCGTCGCGCCGCCGCTCGGATTTCCTGTGGATTGGCGTGGCGGTGGCGGGGCTCGCGCTGCTGCTGCCGATCGCCGGCGCGGACGGCCTCGACCCGGTCGGAGTCGCCCTCGATCTCGGCGCGGCCCTGTGCTGGGCGCTCTACATCCTGTTCGGACAGCGCGCGGGGCGGATCGACGGCGGCCAGGCCGTGTCCCTGGGCATGCTGACGGCGGCCCTCGTCGTGGCGCCGTTCGGCGTGGCGGAGGCCGGACCGGCCCTGCTCGCGCCCGGACTCCTCATCGCCGGCTTCGCGGTGGCGCTGCTGTCGAGCGCCCTGCCCTACTCGCTGGAGATGGTCGCCCTGCGCCGCCTGGACCGGAAGAGCTTCGGCGTTCTGATGAGCCTGGAGCCCGCCGTGGCGGCCTGCGCGGGTCTGGTCCTGCTGGGAGAGCGAATCAGCGCCGTCCAATGGCTGGCGATCGCGCTGGTGATCGCGGCATCGGTGGGAATCACCGTGAGCGCGCGGCGCGCGGCTCCGCCGGCGGCCGTCCTGGAAGCGTGATCCCGGAGAACTACTTGCCCGCCAGGACGCGCGAAGCGACGTTGATGTATTTGCGGCCGGCTTCCTGCGCGTGCAGCACAGCGTCGCCGAGCTTCTCCTCGTCGCGGACGCTGGCCAGCTTGATCAGCATCGGCAGGTTGATCCCCGCCACGACCTCCACCGATCCGCCGTTCATGCAGGACAGCGCGAGGTTCGACGGCGTGCCACCGAACATGTCGGTCAGCACCACCACACCGTCCCCGGTATTCACGCGACAGACCGCGGACATGATGTCCCGGCGTCGCAGCTCCATATCGTCCTCCGGCCCGATCGTGATCGTTTCGATCTGATCCTGTGGACCGACCACGTGCTCCAGCGCGGCCTTGAACTCGGTCGCCAGGAGTCCGTGGGTGACGAGCACCATGCCAATCATCGACACGTGTTCCAACGTCCTGTGTGTGCCGCCATGTTGTGCATCGCACAGCCCCCCACAAGGCGATCGCGACTTTTTTGCCCGGACATTGGTGCGATCATGCCACGGCCGCCGCGTGTGCGCCATGGGGGATACCAGTCTTGGGCGAATCGAGGCGCCTGTGCGGCTGCGAAGTCACGGCCGCGGCTTTCGCAGCGCCGCACGAACCAGGAGCGGTGCGAGGCCGGCCGCCCGCGCACCCTGATCGAGGACGAGGCGCGGAACGGCGAGGCCGAGGATGTCGGCAGGTTCCGGCGGCTCGGGCAGGCGCGGTGCCGTCTCCACCAGGTCGACGGCGAGATGCAGCACCGCCTCCGGCCGCACCGCCAGGCCGAGATCGGCCGCCGACAGGATCCCCTGGCCGCGGACCTCGACACATCCGGCGAGCGCGGGATGGGGACCGGCCGTGATTCGCCCGTCGCGAATCGTGCAGACGACCCGGTCGTCCGCCACGAAGGACCCGTCCGGCGCGGCTGCGAGCAGGAGCGCGAGGCTAGACTTGCCCGCACCCGAGGGACCGCGAATCAGGATCCCGGCCCCGCACAGCGCGACGCAGGCGCCGTGCAGGGTGACCATCAGGCGTGGAGCTGCCGCGGCGCCGCCGGCAGGCGCACGATGAAGCGGGCGCCGCGCACCGTCGGCTCGCCGTCCTCGTCGGGGGCGCCGGGCCGGTTCTCGGCGCGGATCGTGCCGCGATGGGCCTGGACGATCTGGCGGGAGATCGACAGGCCGAGGCCGGAGTTCTGGCCGAAACCCTGCTCCGGCCGGTCGGTGTAGAAGCGCTCGAAGATCCGCTCCAGGGCGTGCTCCGGGATGCCAGGTCCCTCGTCCTCGCAGATCATCTCGACCTCGCCGCGCACGCGGCGCAGCACGACCCGGACCTTCGCGTCGGTCGGCGAGAACGAGCGGGCGTTGTCGAGGAGGTTGTTGACCACCTGCCCGAGCCGGCTGTCGTGGCCGATGATCGTGAACGGCGCGTCCTGCTCCGAGCCCGTCGCCTCGACGTCGAGCTGGATCAGGCAATCCTTCGGGCGCCGGCGCTCGTTGGCGACCGACACGACGGTGGTGAGCAGCCGCCGGAGATCGACGCGCCGGGCCTCGGCGCGGGCGAGCTCCGCGTCGAGGCGCGAGGCGTCGGCGATGTCGCTGATCAGACGGTCGAGGCGCTTCACGTCGTGCTGGATGATCGCCATCAGCCGGCCACGGGACTCGTCGGTCTTGGCGAGCGGCAGTGTCTCGACCGCGCTGCGGAGCGAGGTCAGCGGGTTCTTCAACTCGTGGCTGACATCCGCCGCAAAACTCTCGATAGCGTCGATCCGCCGGTACAGGGCCTGAGTCATGTCGCGCAGGGCGCCCGACAGGTGGCCGATCTCGTCCGTGCGTTCGGTGAAGTCCGGGATCTCCTCACGGGTCTTGATACCCATGCGGACCTTCTCGGCGGCCTCCGCGAGGCGGCGGACCGGTCCCGCGATCGCACCCGCCAGCAGGAACGAGAGCACCACCATCACCGCCGAGGCGACGAGGAAGACCTGCAGCAGACCGAACCGCTCCGAAGCGATGACCCGGTCGATGGCGTCACCCTGAGTCGAGATCAGGAGGGCGCCGCGGACCGAGCCCGCCCGGTGGATCGGCACCGCCACCGAGACGGTGGTCTCACCGAGCTTGTTCCGGCGCACGAGGCTGCCGCGATTGCCGCCGAGCGCCGCCTGGACCTCCCGGAGCGAGTGCCCGTTCACCGGCCCCGTCTCCTCGGTGGTCTCGGACCGGCTGCGGAACAGGCCGCCGAGCTTGGACTGGACCGCCTCGAAGGCGGATTCGAGGATGCCGGGCTTGTGGGGCTTCGGCTCGAGCGGGTCGGGCCGGCTGGCATCGCCGCGCTTGAACAGGGTGCGGGTGTCGAACAGGAGGCCGCCCTCCTGGTCGTAGACCCGGGCGCGGTTGCCCGTCGGCGTCACGAGGCGCGACAGCAGCGGCGCCACCTTCTCGGGGTTCAGCGAGAAGGCGAGCGGCTGCGATTCCTCCTCCGCCGCCTCGCCGGCTTGCTGCTGGAGCAGCTTGTCGGGATCGATGCGGATCGTGTCGGTGTCCACCGAGGCCGAGGCGGCGATCGCCCCCGCGATGATCTCGCCCTGGATGGCGAGGCTCTGGATCCGGGCCTGGATCAGGCCCTGGCGGAACTGGTTGAGGTAGAGGAACCCGACGAGGAGCGCGATCAGCCCGACGAGGTTGAGGACGACAATGCGGCGCGTCAGGCTCGACGAGGCGCGCTGGCCGACCGCCTCCCACACGGCGCGGGGCCAGCCGAGCGGTCGGGACAGGGTCTGGGCCAGGGAGGCGCGGGGCGGGGCATCCTCGGTCTGGGTCTGGGTACGTGCGGCCACGGGGCTGATCCTGGAGATCACGCCTCCTTGAAGCGGTAGCCGACGCCGTAGAGCGTCTCGATCATGTCGAAGCTCTGGTCGGTGACCTTGAACTTCTTCCGCAACCGCTTGATGTGGCTGTCGATGGTCCGGTCATCGACGTAGACTTGGTCGTCGTAGGCCGCGTCCATGAGCGCGTTGCGGCTCTTCACGACGCCGGGGCGCTGGGCGAGCGCCTGGAGGATCAGGAACTCCGTGACCGTCAGCGTCACCGGCTCGCCCTTCCACGTGCAGGTGTGCCGCTCGGGATCCATCATCAGCGCGCCGCGCTCGAGCGACCGGGCCGCGACCTCGGCCTCGCCGCGCGGCGTGCTGCCGGGGGCCTCCTTGGCGAAGCGCCGGAGCACCGCCTTCACCCGCTCCACCAGCAGGCGCTGCGAGAACGGCTTATGGATGAAGTCGTCCGCGCCCATTTTGAGGCCGAACAGCTCGTCGATCTCCTCGTCCTTCGACGTCAGAAAGATCACGGGAAGGTCAGATTTCTGCCGCAGGCGTCGGAGAAGCTCCATCCCGTCCATGCGCGGCATCTTGATGTCGAAGATCGCGAGATCGGGCGGGGAGTGGCGCAGACCGTCCAGCGCAGAGGCCCCGTCCGTGTAGGTCTGGATGCGGTAGCCTTCGGTCTCCAGCGCGATCGACACAGAGGTTAGGATGTTCCGGTCGTCGTCGACGAGGGCGATGGTCGGCATGCGCGGTCCCTGACTGAACGGGCTCAGGCGCGGTCCCGGCTCTTCGCACAGGCCGCGCCACGTCCCGGCCCCGAGGGGGCAGACAAAAACGCGAACCGGGCAGTTTGGGCGCAGCCCGGCACACGCAAAGGGACAGGTGCTTTAGTACGGCCGATCGGAAAAAGCGAGCGGCGGTCATAGCTTGGCCGTAACACGGGCGCGCACCGGTCCTTCCGCGGCCCATCTGACGCGGTCGCGGTGCCTCGCGCCGCCGACGCTGCGCCGCTAACGTGGCGGCGGAACCGGGCGACTGTCCGGAGGGGAGGAACCGCGCATGGGCGAGACGATCGACACGGGTCAGGGCGCGGGCGGACCGGCCCGTCCGTTGCCGGCCGAGGCGGCGCCGTTCGACGCGATCGGCCTGGCGCGCACGCTCCTGCGCAGCGTCCGGTCCGGGGCGCTCGCGACCCTGGAGCCGGACGGCACGCCCTTCGCCTCCCTCGTCACCATCGCCACCGATGCGGACGGCACGCCGCTGATGCTGCTGTCGCGGCTGTCGGCCCACACCCGCAACCTGCTGGCCGACCCGCGCTGCTCGCTGCTGTTCTCGCAGGGCGGCAAGGGCGACCCGCTCGCCCATCCCCGCCTGACCGTGGTCGGACGCGCTCTGCAGACCGCCGAGGCGCGGGCCCGGGAGCGGTTCCTGGCCCGGCACCCGAAGGCCAAGCTCTACGCCGATTTCCCGGATTTCGGCTTCTTCGCCCTGGCGCCGGAGGCCGGCCATCTCAATGGCGGCTTCGCCAAGGCCGCGACCCTGACCCGCGACCAGCTCCTCCTCGACCTCTCGGACGCGCAGGCGATCGTGGCGGGCGAGCGGGGCGCCGTCGAGCACATGAACGCCGACCACGCCGACGCGCTGGCGCTCTACGCTGCCGGCGCCGGCGGCGCGGCCGACCTGCCCTGGCGACTCACCGGCCTCGACCCCGAGGGCATGGACCTGATGGCGGCCGACCGAACGGTGCGCGTCCCCTATCCGGAGCGCGTCACCGACATGGGTGCGCTGCGCAAAAGCCTCGTTGCCATGGCCGCGCGGGCGCGCGCGACCGGTGCGGACGCGTAAACGCGCAAGGACTTGGCGATCAGGCATGGCGAAAGGTCGCTGACCGCCCCATATCGGCCCCATGAGCGATACCCAGACAGATACCTACCCCTTCAGCCTCGACGTGGAGCCGGTCGGCGAGAGCGGCTCCCTGTTCCAGTGGAGCATCCGCAAGCACGGCAAGCTGCACCAGCGCTCGGACCGGAAGCATCCGACCGAGGCCAAGGCGCGCTCCCACGGCGAGGCCGAGATCGAGCGACTGATCCGCGACCGCGGTCGCTGAGCCGGATCGCTCCTCGGCGCCAGACACGATCGTGACCCGGGGGCCGGCTCGTTCCGGCCCCCGTTCGCTTGCGTGCGATCACCGACCGGGCCCGCTCTCCCCCCGGGCGCTCAGGCCGCGCTTGGCGCCTTCCCGCCGCGCTGCTATCTCGCGCGGGAGCCGCTCCATCCGAACACGTCCCGACGTCAGACGGTGCGCGCCGGCGCGCGCCCGAACGGAATGCCGATGACAGCCCCGATCGACACCATCCGCAACTTCTCGATCGTCGCGCATATCGACCACGGCAAATCGACCTTGGCCGACCGGCTGATCCAGGCCACCGGCACGGTCGCGCTCCGCGACATGAGCGAGCAGATGCTCGACTCGATGGACATCGAGAAGGAGCGCGGCATCACCATCAAGGCGCAGACCGTGCGCCTGGAGTACAAGGCCCAGGACGGCAAGGACTACGTCCTGAACCTGATGGACACGCCCGGCCACGTGGACTTCGCCTACGAGGTCTCGCGCTCGCTCGCCGCCTGCGAGGGCTCGCTCCTGGTGGTCGACGCCTCGCAGGGCGTCGAGGCGCAGACGCTCGCCAACGTCTACCAGGCGCTCGACGCCAACCACGAGATCGTCCCGGTCCTCAACAAGGTCGACCTGCCCGCCGCCGAGCCGGACCGGGTCAAGGAGCAGATCGAGGAGGTGATCGGCCTCGACGCCTCCGATGCCGTGCCGATCTCGGCCAAGACCGGCCTCAACATCGAGGCGGTGCTGGAGGCGATCGTCACCCGCCTGCCGCCGCCGAAGGGCAGGAGCGACGCGCCCCTGAAGGCGCTGCTCGTGGACAGCTGGTACGACGCCTATCTCGGCGTCGTCGTGCTGGTGCGGATCATCGACGGCACACTCAAGAAGGGCATGACCATCCGCATGATGGGCGCCGACGCCGTCTACGGCGTCGACCGGATCGGTGTGTTCCGGCCGAAGATGGCCGACATCGACGCGCTGGGCCCGGGCGAGGTCGGCTTCTTCACCGGTTCGATCAAGGAGGTGGCCGACACCCGCGTCGGCGACACGATCACCGAGGACAAGCGCCAGACCACCGAGATGCTGCCGGGCTTCAAGGAGGTCCAGGCGGTGGTGTTCTGCGGCCTGTTCCCGGTAGACGCGGCCGAGTTCGAGAACCTGCGCTCCGCCATGGGCAAGCTCCGGCTCAACGACGCCTCGTTCTCCTACGAGATGGAGACGTCGGCGGCGCTGGGCTTCGGGTTCCGCTGCGGCTTCCTCGGGCTCCTGCACCTGGAGATCATCCAGGAGCGGCTGGAGCGCGAGTTCAACCTCGACCTGATCTCCACGGCGCCCTCGGTGGTCTACCACCTGAAGATGCGCGACGGCGAGACCAAGGAGCTCCACAACCCGGCCGACATGCCGGACATCATGAAGATCGAGACGATCGAGGAGCCGTGGATCCGCGCCACGATCCTGACGCCCGACGAGTATCTCGGCGGCGTGCTGAAGCTCTGCCAGGACCGCCGCGGCGTGCAGATCGACCTCAACTACGTCGGCAAGCGCGCCATGGTGGTCTACGACCTGCCGCTGAACGAGGTCGTGTTCGACTTCTACGACCGGCTGAAGTCGATCTCGAAGGGCTACGCCTCGTTCGACTACCACGTGTCGGATTACCGCGAGGGCGACCTCGTGAAGATGTCGATCCTGGTGAATGCCGAGCCGGTGGACGCCCTCTCGATGCTGGTCCACCGCACCCGCGCCGAGTCGCGCGGCCGGGCCATGTGCGAGAAGCTGAAGGACCTGATCCCCCGCCACCTGTTCCAGATCCCCGTCCAGGCGGCGATCGGCGGCAAGATCATCGCCCGCGAGACCATCCGGGCGCTGTCGAAGGACGTCACCGCCAAGTGCTACGGCGGCGACATCTCGCGCAAGCGCAAGCTTCTCGACAAGCAGAAGGAAGGCAAGAAGAAGATGCGCCAGTTCGGGCGCGTCGAGATCCCCCAGGAGGCGTTCATCGCCGCACTGAAGATGGACGATTGATCCTCCGCGTCATTGCGAGCGGAGCGAAGCAAACCAGGTGCGCGACGCTCGTCAATGGCCCGCCGCCCTGGATTGCTTCGCTCCGCTCGCAATGACGGTGGTGCCGCTTACCCCGGCGGCAGCACGTCGATCTGGATGCCCGCGTAGTACGCCGCCAGATTGGCGATGTCGGCGTCCGACAGTTCCTTCGCCACGACGTTCATGATCTCGTTCTGCCGCTTGCCGTCGCGGTACTCGGTGAGCGCCTTCACGAGGTAGGGCTCGACCTGCCCGGCGAGGTTCGGCGCCTCCGGCAGCTTCGAGAGCCCGTCCATGCCGTGGCAGGTCTGGCAGGCGGTCGCGCGCTTCTTGCCTGCGGCCGCGTCGCCGGCCTGCGCCGAGAGCGGGACGAGGGTGGCGGCGAGGACGAGAAGCGGGCGGATCATCGGGCGGGCTCGAACTCTGAGATCAGTGAAGACTTGCCCGCTCGCGTCGGAACGGGAGGCGCGCGCCCTCTCCTGCACGTCAGAGAGGGCGCGTTGCGGCTTTCCGCGACCTGGCGCCTCACGAGCGGAGAGGCGCCAGGTGACAAGAGACTACTTCTCGTAGGAGATCCGGTAGATCGCCCCGGCGGAATCGTCCGAGACCAGCAGCGAGCCGTCGAGCATCACCGCGACGTCCACCGGGCGGCCGAGATACTCGCCGTCGCCGGTGAGCCACCCTTCCGCGAACGGCTTGACCGACTCGACCTTGCCGTCGGCCCCGAGCTTGGCGAACATCACCCGGGCGCCCACCGGCTCAGTGCGGTTCCACGAGCCGTGCTCGGCGATGAAGATCCCGCCCTTGTAGGCGGCCGGGAACTGCTTGCCGTTGTAGAAGGTCATGCCGAGATCGGCCGCGTGCGGCGGCAGCTCGGCCTGCGGGGCGACGGCGTCGGCCGGCGGGGCCTGGTCCTTGTACTCGACCGTGCGGACCGAGCCGCCACCGAACCACGGGAAGCCGAAATTCTCGCCCGCCTTGGTGGAGCGGTTCAGTTCGCCCGGCGGCTTGTCGTCGCCCATGCCGTCGACCTGGTTGTCGGTGAACCACAGCGACTTGTCGGTATTGAAATCCATCCCGACCGAGTTGCGGATGCCGGTCGCGTAGACCTCGCGGTTCTTGCCGTCGGCGTCGATGCGGATGATGCCGCCGATGCCGGTCTTCTTGTAGAGGTCCGCCTTCTCGGCGGGCGGCACGTTGTAGGGCTGGCCGAGCGCGATGTAGGTCTTGCCGTCCGGCCCGACCCGGCAGACGCGGGCCGTGTGGTTGAAGCTCTCCTCGGAGGCCGGGATCAGCTGTCCCTGCTTGACCAGCACGCCGGCGGCGACGTCCGGGTTCTCGTAGAAGAACTCGGCGGCCGGGAAGGCCAGGACGCGGTTCTGCTCGACCACGGTGAGCACGCCGTCCTTCGAGAAGCAGACGCCGTTCGGGATCTTGAACGTGATGCCCGGCGCGAAGGGACGGACCTCGTCGGCAACCCGGTCCTTGTCGCGGTCGGTGACCGTGTAGATCTTGCTCTTGCGCGTGCCGACGAACAGCACACCGGCGTTGGGACCGACCGCGATGGCGCGGGCATCCGGCACCACCGCGTACAGGTCGATCTTGAAGCCGTCCGGCAGCTTGACCTTCGACAGGTTCTTACGGATCGCGTCGGCGCGGCGGCCGGTCTGCGGGATCTCGGCGGCGGCCTGCGTGTCCGTGCTGTGGAAGCCCTGGAGCTTCTCGAGGTCGTCGGTCTTGGCCTTGGTCTCGGCAGGGGCCGCACCCTGCGCCAGGGCGGGGAGCACCGCCGCCGGCATGGCCACGCCCGCGAAGAGCGCGGCGAGAAGCAGAGATCGCATCGATAGAATCCTCCCGGCGGCCCTTGGACCAGGGCATTACCGGGAGAGAACGATAGGGGCGCCGCAGAGACCGGCAAGCCGCGCCGGTGACGCGGCCCGGGCCCTGTCGCCGACCGCGGGGTTTCCGATCGTCACCTCAGTGGGGTCGCACACGCCGTCATCGCGAGCGAAGCGAAGCGACCCGGGGCAGCGCGACTTCTAGGCGCTCAGCGCCGCCCTGGATTGCTTCGCTTCGCTCGCAAAGACGGGAGGCCGATTGGAACTGGCCTCAGGCGACCTTGCGCGGGACGAGGCGCTCGCTGCCCAGGGCGACGTCGGCCCCCGACACCCCGGACTCGGTGTACTCGGCGTCCTCGTTCACCCGCCAGACGTCGTGCCGGCGCCGGCCGCAGAGGATGTTCTCCACGGTCAGCATCGCGGTCATCATCGCGTGGTCCTGATTGTTGTACTTGTGCATGCCGTTGCGGCCCACGAGGTGCAGGCTCGGGAAATCCCGCTCCAGCTCCCGCCGCACGGTGACGACGTGGCCGGCATACTCCTCGTCGTAGACCGGGTAGGCCTTCGGCTGGCGGACCACGCAGGCATCGACGACGTCTGCCGGGTCGATCAGGCCGATCTGACCGATCTCGCGCTTGGCGAGTTCCACCAGCTCCGAATCGTCGGCGTTCCAGAGGCCGTCGCCCTCGAAGCAGAAATACTCCAGACCCAGGCAGGTGTGGTCCGCGTCCGGCACCATCTCGGGCGACCAGGAGCGGAAATTCTGCACCCGACCGACCTTCACCGACGGGTCGTGGATGTAGATCCAGTTGTCCGGGAAGTTCTTGTCCGACTTGGCGATGAGCGCCACCGTCAGGAAGTCGCGGTACTTCAGCGCCCGGGCGTTGAAGGTGCTGAGCGGCCGCGGGCGGATGGCGTCGACGAGCTCGCGGACCGGCGCGGACGAGACGACGTTGCGGGCCGTGAAGGTCTCGCGGCTGCCGTCCGAGCGGCGGGCCGCCACCGTCCAGATGCCGGTGCCGGCATCGTAGCTGAGGGAGTCGACGCCGCGGTCGAGCTTCAGCTGCCCGCCCTGGGCGCGGATCTTGGCGGCTGCCGCCTCCCACATCATACCGGGGCCGCGGCGGGGATAGCGGAACGACTCGATCAGAGTCTTGATGACGGGGCCGCCGGCCTTCGGCGCCTTGCGCAGGCCCAGCGACCGCTTGATGCCGTCGCGGATCGCCGCGCCGAGGTCGAGCCCCTTGATGCGCTGCGCCGCCCAGTCGGCCGAGATCGCGTCGCACGACATACCCCACACCTTCTCGGTGTAGGTCTTGAAGAAGATCGAGAACAGGCGCTCGCCGAACTGGTTGCGGACCCAGGCATGGAAGGTCTTGGGCTCCGCCACCGGCCGCAGGCGGGCGTAGAGGTAGGAGGCGACGCAGGCCGCGCTGGTGAGGATCCCGAGGTTGCGCAGAGCCTCGAAGGCCTTCAGCGGGTAGGCGTAGTAGCGCCCGCGATAGTAGATCCGCGACAGGCGCGGGCGCTCGATGAAGTCGTCTGGGAGGATCTCGTCCCAGAGATCGACCACGGCCTGGGACTTCGAGAAGAACCGGTGGCCGCCGATGTCGAACAGGTAGCCGTTGTGCGAGACAGTGCGCGAGATCCCGCCGACCTGCGCCGGATCCCGCTCCAGAACGGTGACGGAGCGGCCCTTCTTCGACAGCAGGTAGGCGGCAGTCAGACCCGCGGGCCCGGCGCCGATCACCAGCGTCTCGGTGTGGTGGCTCATCCCATGCTCCGGCGATTGGTGCGGCGCGCGACGCGCAGGACGCCGACCGGTCGCCAGGATGCCCGGTCGTGGTTAAGGAATCGCTGGCGCCGCGGGGCCGGCTCGACGTCCGGACCGCGCGTCCGGTGCCCTTTGACCGCGCGTTAAGCGGAACCGCGCGAGCATGCCGGCGAGGGCATCGACCGCCCGCCCGGGTGATCCACCAACCATGCCGGCTCCGGCGCTACCCCTCTCCCGACCGCGCGGGCGGATCGAGGCCCGCACGCTGCTGTGGATCCTCGCCGCCCTCTGCATCGCGACGATGAACGCGCCCCACGCGGTTTGGGAAACCGTCCAGCACCTGCGCGTCCCGGATACCGACGACGCGATGCGCCTCGTGGAAGTGCGCGACCTGGTGGCCGGCCAGGGCTGGTACGATAACGTCCAGTACCGATTCCTGCCCCCGGGCGGCGTGCCGAGCCACTGGTCGCGCCTCGTCGACGCGCCGATCGCCGGCCTGATCCTGGCGCTCACGCCCCTGACGGGCCCCGCGCTCGCCGAGGGCCTGACGGCGGCACTCTGGCCCGTGCTGCTCTTCGGGCTCTACGCCTGGCTCCTGTATCGCGGTGTCCGACACAGCTTCGGCAGCCGTGCCGCGGTCCTGGCCCTGATCGCGGCCACGCAGACCTTCGGTGTGACGATCCAGTTCCAGGCGGGGCGGGTGGACCACCACAATCTGCAGATTCTCTCGATCCTCGGTCTCGCCTTCTGCATGATCCGCGGCGGCCTGCGACCCGGCCTGATCGGCGGGATCCTGGCGGCCGTGTCGCTGGCGATCGGGCTCGAGGGCTTGCCCTTCGTCGCGCTGGCGGCCCTCTTCCTCACGGGCGACTGGTGCCTGCGCGGACAGCCCGCGCTGGCGTCGCTCGCGGGCTTCGGCCTGGGTCTAGGCCTCGCCGCCCCCGCGCTGTTCGCCATCCAGACGGCCCCCTCGCTCTGGGGTGTCTCCCACTGCGACGCGCTCTCGCCACCCTGGCTCTGGCTCACCCTGGGCGGCCTCACCCTCGCCGCGATCGCCGCCGCCGCGGGCGAGCGCCTCGCGACGGTCCCGGCGCGCCTCGCCCTGGCCGGCCTCGCGGGCAGCGTTCTGCTGGCCGGGTTCGCCGCCGCCTTCCCGTCCTGCCTCGGCGGCCCGTTCCCCGACATGCCGCCGCTGGTGCGGATCCACTGGCTGCTCACGGTCAACGAGATGGCGCCGCTGGCGAAGTTCGTGGCCCGCGGCCAGTGGGAGGCGCTGGTCTTCTACCCGGTCGTGATCCTCGCGAGTCTCACGGCCGCCGGGATGGTGTGGCGCGGCCCCGAACGCCGGGCCTGGTCGGTGGTCGCGCTGTTCCTGTGGCCGGGGCTGATCCTCGGCGTCGCGCAGTTCCGCGGACTCTACATCGTCTCCGGCTTCGTGCCGCTGGTGGCGGGCGTAGTCCTCGACCGCGCGCTGGCACGGGCAGCCCTGCCGGCCGGGGCGCGGCGCTGGCCCGTCGCGCTCCTCGGCGCCGCGATGGTCAGCAGCCTCTGGATGATCCCGGCGCTCCTGGCGGAGACCCTCGCGCCCGGCCTGCGCAACGCGCCCGACGCGGCCGAGACCAATGCCTGCCTCGGCGACGCCGCGGTCCGCCCCCTGGCGCACCTGTCGGAAGGCACCGTGCTCGCCCCGATCTTCATGGGGCCGTCGATCCTCCTCCGCACCCCGCACAGCATCATCGCCGCGCCCTATCACCGGGCCATTCCCGGCCTCACGGCGGCGATCGAGGGGCTGGGCGGCACCGAGGCCGACCTCGACCGGGTGCTGACGGCGTTCGACGTCCGCTACATCGTCGCCTGCCCGGCCCGGCCGGCCGAGAACCTTCAGGCGGAGACGGCGTTCGCCACGCGGCTCGCCGCGGGCGCGGCCCGGAGCGCGCGCCTCGTGCCGCTGGACGTGCCCGGTCCCCTCAAGGTCTGGCGCGTCGCGCCCTGACGATCAGAGCAGGCGCCGATCGAGGCGGATGATCCGGCAGGGATCGCCGGCGCGCGCGGCCGGCGCGTGCGGGGCGCGGATCAGCAGGGCTTCGGACCGTCCGAGGACGGCGAGCATCGACGAGTCCTGACGCCGCTCGGCAGTCGCGACCGGCAGACGGTCGGGCTCGAGGGCGAGGCTCGCGCGCATGTAGTCGGCCCGGCCGTCATTCTCCGGCATGTCGCGGCCGAGCGTCGCCGGCTCGCTCCGGTCGGCACCGGCCCGCGGATCACCCTGGAACGCGCGGATGGCCGGCACCACGAACAGGAGCCCGCACACGATGGACGAGACCGGGTTGCCCGGCAGGCCGATGACCAGCATGTCGCCGAGGCGGCCGTGCATCAGCGGCTTGCCCGGCCGGAGGGCGACCCGCCAGAAGCCGAGCTCCAACCCCTCCTTGGCGAGCGCGGCCTGAACCAGATCGTGGTCGCCGACGGAGGCGCCGCCGAGGGTGATCAGCAGGTCGGCCCGCGCCGCGCGGGCGCGACGGAACGCGTCCGCCAGGGCGTCGTGGTCGTCCCCCGCGATGCCGAGATCGACGATGTCGGCGCCCGCCTCGGCGGCGAGGGCACCGAGCGCGAGGCTGTTGGAGGCGACGATCTGGTCCCAGCCGGGCGTCGCGCCCGCCTCCACCAGCTCGTCACCGGTGGCGAGGATCGCGACGCGCGGTCGGCGGCGGACCGGGAGGCGCGGATGACCGGCCGCCGCGGCGAGCGCCAGCCGCCGCGCATCGAGGCTCATGCCGGCCGGGATCAGGGTCTCGCCGGCGGTGAAGTCGAGGCCGGCCCGGCGGATGAACCGCGCCGGCTCCACGGGCTCCAGGACGCGCACCGCGCCCGCCTCGGCGGCGGCGTTCTCCTGGATCAGGATCGCGTCCGCGCCCTCCGGCACCGGCGCCCCGGTGAAGATCCGGACCGCCTCGCCCGGGCCGATGCGGCCGGAGAAGCCGTGACCGGCCGCGCTGGCGCCGATCAGCCGCAGGATCGCCCCGACCTCCCCGGCGTCGGCGCCGCGCACGGCGTAGCCGTCCATGGCGGAGGCCGGGAACGGCGGCTGGGTCCGTGAGGCGACGACGTCCGCGGCGAGCGTCCGGCCGCAGGCCTGCGCCAGCGGGACGGTCTCCGGCTCGACCGGCGCGGCGACGCTCGCGAGCACCCGCGCCAGCGCCTCGGCGACCGGGATCAAGCCGCTCATTCCGCCGGGGCCCGGTAGGTGCCCGAGCGGCCCCCGTCCTTGGCGGTCAGCCGGATCCCCTCGATCCGCATGCCGCGATCGACCGCCTTCACCATGTCGTAGACCGTGAGACACGCCACCGAGACGGCGGTCAGCGCCTCCATCTCGACGCCGGTCGGGCCCTGGACCCGGACCTCGGCGGCGATGCGCAGGCCCGGGAGCGCGTCGTCGGGCTCGCACTCGACCCGCACCTTCGACAGCAGCAGCGGGTGGCAGAGCGGGATCAGCTCGTGGGTGCGCTTGGCCGCCATGATGCCGGCGAGCCGGGCCGTGCCGATCACGTCGCCCTTCTTGGCGTCGCCCTCGCGGATCAGGGCCAGGGTCTCGGGCTTCATCACGATCTGGCCTTCCGCCCGGGCCGTCCGGTCGGTGGCGGGCTTGTCGGTGACGTCGACCATGTTGGCCGCGCCGCTGGTGTCGAGATGGGTCAGCGTCGAGCCCGGCCGCATGCCTTACGCCTTCTTCCGCGGCTTGCCGCCCTTGGCCTCCGCGGCGCCGAACAGCAGGGCGCGGGCCGCCTCCGCGACGTCCGGCTGCCGCATCAGGCTCTCGCCGACCAGCACCACGCCGAGGCCGTTGTCGCGCAGCCGGACCACGTCCGCGTGGTCGCCGATCCCGCTCTCGGCCACGGCGATCCGGTCCGCCGGGATCCCCGGCGCCAGCCGGATCGCGGTCTCGAACGAGACCTCGAAGGTCTTGAGGTTGCGGTTGTTGATGCCGATCAGCGCTGTGCCGAGGGGGATGGCCCGCGCCAGCTCGGCCTCGTCGTGCACCTCGACCAGGACGTCCATCCCGAGGAGGTGTGCCGTCTCGACCAGGGCGACGGCCTCGTCGTCGTCGAGGCAGGCCATGATGACGAGGATGCAGTCGGCGCCCCAGGCCCGGGCCTCGTAGACCTGATAGGGCTCGAACAGGAAATCCTTGCGCAGGACGGGCAGCCCGCAGGCCGCGCGCGCCGCCGTCAGGTACTCCGGCCGCCCCTGGAACGAGGGCTCGTCGGTCAGCACCGACAGGCAGGTGGCGCCGCCGGCCTCGTAGGCGGCGGCGAGGCTTGCCGGGTCGAAATCGGCGCGGATCAGGCCCTTCGAGGGCGAGGCCTTCTTCACCTCGGCGATGAGCGCCGGGCGGTCCGCGGCGAGGTGGCTCCGGATCGCCGCCGCGAAGCCGCGCACCGGCTCCGCCTGCGCGACCTTCCGCTCCAGCTTGGCGAGCGGCACGCGCAGCTTCGCCTCGGCGATCTCGCGGCGCTTGTAGGCCTCGATGCGGGCGAGGACGTTCGGCCGCTCGGTCGGCGTCCCGGCGCCGGTCTCCGGGGTCGCCTCGTGCGTCAGCGAGCTCATCGGCCCTCCTGCCCGTTGGAGTGGTCGTTCGAGGCCCGGACGAGGCGGGCGAGCGTCGCCCGGGCGGCCCCGGAATCGACGGCATCCTGCGCCTGCGCGACGCCGTCCGCCAGGGCCTGCGCGGCCCCCGCGACGACGAGCGCCGCCCCCGCGTTGAGGACCGCGATGTCCCGGTAGGCGTTCCGCGCCCCCGCCAGGACGGCCTCGAGGGACCGCGCGTTGTCGGCCGGGTCGCCGCCGCGCAGCTCCTCGGGCGCGCGCAGCGCCAGACCGAAGTCGCGCGGGTCGATGGTGAAGTGGGACAGCCGCCCCTCGTCGAGGGCGACCACCCGCGTCGAACCGGTGACGGTGATCTCGTCGAGCCCGTCGGACCCGTGGACGGTCCAGACCCGGCGGCTGCCGAGCTCGGCCAGGACCCGCGTCAGCGGCTCCGCGAGGGCCTCCTGGGCGACGCCGAAGAGCTGGTAGCCGACGCCGGCCGGGTTGCTCAGCGGCCCCAGCAGGTTGAAGATCGTCCGCACGGGCAGTTCGGACCGGACCGCCGCCACGTGGCGCATCGCCGGGTGGTGGGCCTGCGCGAACAGGAAGCAGAGGCCCGCCTCGGCGAGGCAGCGGGCCTGCGCGGCGGGATCGAGCCCGAGCCGCACGCCCAGGGCCGCGAGCACGTCGGCGGCGCCGGAGCGCGAGGTCGCCGCCCGGTTCCCGTGCTTGGCCACCGGCACGCCGCAGGCGGCCACGACGATCGCCGCCAGGGTCGAGACGTTGACGCTGCCGGAATGGTCGCCGCCGGTGCCGACGACGTCGACGGCGTTCGCGGGCGCCGCGACGCGGGTCATGCGCGCCCGCATGGCCTCGGCGGCGCCGACGATCTCCTCGACGGTCTCGCCGCGCACCTTGAGGGCGGTCAGGAAGGCGCCGGCCTGGACCGGCGTGACCTCGCCCGACAGCAGGTCGTCGAAGGCGGCGCGGGCCTCGGCGCGGTCGAGGGCGAGGCCCCCGGCGACCTTCGCGAGATGGGGTCTGAAGCTGTCCATGGGTTCTTACGGAGGGCCGCCCCGGCCCCCGGCGTCAATGCACGTCGGCACGCGTCCTGTCACGCGCCGTGTTCCAGGCGGCGGCGAGATCGAGGAAGTTCTTCACGATCTCCGTGCCGTGCTGCGACCGGATGCTCTCGGGATGGAATTGGACGCCGTGGAGCGGCCGGTCGGCGTGCTCCAGGCCCATGATCAGGCCGTCGGCCTCGGCGGTGACCCTCAGGGCCGTCGGGCAGGTCGCGCGGTCGACCACCAGGGAGTGGTAGCGCGTCGCCTCGAAACTGTCGTTCAGGCCGCGGAACAGGCCGCGCGCGCCGTGCCGGATGGTCGAGACCTTGCCGTGGAGCGGCAGCGGCGCGCGCACGACGTCGCCGCCGAAGGCCTGGCCGATCGCCTGGAGGCCGAGGCACACGCCGAAGATCGGGATCTCCTCGGACAGGTCGCGGACCACGTCGAGGCAGATCCCCGCCTCCGTGGGCGTGCACGGCCCGGGCGACAGCACGATCGCGTCGGGCGCCTTGGCGCGGATGTCGGCGATCGTGAGCGCGTCGTTGCGCGCGACCTCGACCGCGCCGCAGAGCGGCCCGATCAGATGCACGAGATTCCACGTGAAGGAATCGTAGTTGTCGATGACGAGGACGTTGGGCATCGCGGCGGCACGCTCGGGCATGCAGGCGATGTGACCGCTCGCACCCGCGCGGTCAACCGTCGGCGTCGGACGGCGGCGCAGCCGCGCGTCCGCCCTACTGCCCGCGCTTGGCCTGCGCGGCGAAGCGCACCGCCTCCTCGGCGGCCCGGAACAGTGCCTTGGCCTTGTTGACGCATTCCTGCTGCTCGGAGGCGGGATCGGAATCGTAGACGATCCCGGCCCCCGCCTGGACGTGCATGGTCCCGTCCTTCACCACCGCGGTGCGCAGGACGATGCAGGTATCCATCTCGCCCCGCGCGCCGAAATAGCCGATGCAGCCCGCGTACGGCCCGCGCTTCTCGCGCTCCAGCTCGTCGATGATCTCCATGGCCCGCACCTTCGGGGCGCCCGAGACCGTGCCGGCCGGGAATCCCGCCGCCAGGGCGTCCAGGGGATCGTGGCGCGGGTCGAGGTCGCCCTCGACGTTCGACACGATGTGCATGACCTGGCTGTAGCGCTCGATGAAGAACGAGTCGGTCACGCGGACGCTGCCGATCCGCGAGACCCGGCCGGCGTCGTTGCGGCCGAGGTCGAGCAGCATCAGGTGCTCGGCCCGCTCCTTCGGGTCGGCGAGCAGCTCCTCGGCGAGGGCGGTATCCTCGGCCGGGGTCGCGCCGCGGCGGCGCGTGCCCGCGATCGGGCGGACCGTGACCACGCCGTCGCGCACCCGCACCAGGATCTCCGGCGAGGAGCAGACGATCTGGAAGCCCTCGAAATCGAGGTAGCAGAGGAACGGCGCCGGGTTGGTCCGCCGGAGCGAGCGGTACAGGCTGAAGGCCGGCAGCGTGAACGGCGCCGAGAACCGCTGGGACAGCACCACCTGGAAGACGTCGCCCGCGACGATGTACTCCTTGGCGCGCGCCACCATGGCGAAGAAATCGTCCGGCGGCGTGTTCGAGACCGGCTCGGGCGGGGCGACCGCCGACAGGTCCACCCGCGCCTCGATCGGCAGTGACCCTTCCAGAGCGGCGGCGACCCGGTCGACGCGCTGCAGCGCGTCCTCGTAGGCGGCCCGGGCCGCGGTGCCGGGGGCGGGCCGGATCGGCGAGACGACCGTGATGACGTCGCGGATCGAATCGAACACCACCATCACCCGGGGGCGCACCAGGATCGCGTCCGGCACGCCCAGCGGATCCGGGTTCGGCTCCGGCAGCCGCTCCATGGCGCGGACCATGTCGTAGCCGAGGTAACCGAACAGGCCGGCGGCCATCGGCGGCAGGTCCTGGCCGTCCGACTCGCCGATGGCGCTCTCGGCGATCAGGGCCCGCAGGCTCGCCAGCGGCGCCCGCGAATCCGGCTCGAACCGCGTGAGATCGGCCCCGCGCGCGATCGCGGGCGCGCCCGCCCGGCAGCGCCAGATCAGGTCCGGATCGAGGCCGATCATCGAGTACCGGCCGCGGACGGCGCCGCCCTCGACCGATTCGAGCAGGAAGGCCGGCCCGGCATGGCCGGCGCGCAGCTTGAGGAACGCCGCCACCGGCGTCTCGAGATCGGCGACGAGGCTCACCGCCACGAGGCTCGGCTGCCCGGCCTCGTAGCGCGCCGCGAAGGCCGCGTAATCGGGCGCGTCGGCCATGCCTCAGTACTCGCCGCCGATGGCGCGCCGCAGGGCGGCCGGATCGACCTTCACGCCGGCGTTCTTCTGGACCTCGCTGATGTACTCGGACAGCACGTCGTCGGCGAGCGCCGCCTGGAAGCTCTGCGTGATCTGCTTGTCGCTCGGGCTGTCGGCCACGAAGGCCGGCACCGTGGCCGCCGTGACCTTGAAGACCGCCCGCGAATCGCCGGCAGCCGCCGTGCCGGCCTTGCCCACCGGTGTCGCGAAGATCAGGTTCACGACGTCGGCCGTGAGCATGTCCTTGGCCTGGTTGCGGGCGAGATCCTGCGCCTCCTGCACGTTGACGCCGACCTCCTGGGCGGCGGCCTCCATGGTCTCGCCCTTGTTGATCTTCTCGACGAGCTCGCGGCCCTTGGCCTGGAGGCGCTTGGCGATCTCGGTCGCGGTCCAGCCGGCCTTCACGCCGTCCATGACCTCGTCGAGGGGCTTGTCGTGGGCGGCGTCGATCCCCGTGACGTCGTACCAGACGTAGCCGCCGGTTTTGGTCCGCAGGGGCTCGTTGTCGCCGCCGATCTCGGCGCGGAACAGGGCCGGCAGGGTGGTCTCCGGGTCCGGGATGTCGGTGATCCGCTGCCCGTCCGGTCCCTTGCCGTTCACGTCCACCGCCTTCACGGCGACGACCTTGAGGCCACGCTCGGCCGCGATGTCGGCCAGCGGCTTGGCGCCGGCCCGCTGGTCCTCGATCGCGTCGCGGGTGGTCTCCATGGCGTCGCGGGCGCGGGCCAGGGCGAGGGCCTTGCGGATCTCGCCGTCCACCGCCTCGAACGGCTTCACCGTCCCGGCCTCGATCTTGGTCACGCGCAGCAGCACGGTGCCGAACCGGCCCTGGACCGGCTGGCTCACGCCGCCCTCGGGCAGCGCGAAGGCGGCGTCGGCGACGGCCTTGTCGAACAGCTCGCTCTTGGCCAGCGTGCCGAGGGTCAGGTCCTTCTCGTCGGTGCCGCGTTCGGCCGCCACCGCGTCGAAGGTCTTGGAGCCGTCCGTGATCGCCTTGCGGGCCGCCTCGGCGGCGGCCGCGTCGGGGAACACGATCTGCTGGATCGTGCGCTTCTCGGGCGTGCCGTAGCGGTCCTTGTTCAGCGCGTAGGCGGCGCGGGCGTCGGCCTCGGTGATCGCGTCGGGCTTCGCCATCGCCTCGGGCTCGACCACGAGGAGGTTGGCCGCCCGGAACTCCGGCGCCCGGAAACCGGACTTGTTGGCCTCGTACCAGGTCTTCAGCTCGTCGTCCGTCGGCTCGGGGATCTGGCCGGCCACCGAGGGCGTCAGCATCAGGTAGGCGGCCGCGCGGCGCTCGGTGGTGTAGCGATGGACGGCCTCCCGCATGGCGAGCGGCACGTGCAGATCCGACGACACCGCCTCGGCCAGCTGGAGGCGGGCGATCACCGAGCGCTGCTCGCGCACGAACAGGGCCTCGTTGAGGCCGGCGCGCTGCAGGGTCTGGTAGAAGAGCTGCGGCTCGAACTGACCCTGCTGGTTCTGGAAGCTCTTCTCCTCGTGGATCGCCTTGATCACTGAGGAATCCGGCACCGTGAGGCCGAGATCGTGGGTCTTCTGATCGAGGGCGGCCTCGGTGATCAGCTGGGACATCACCTGCCGGTCCAGGCCGAGCATCCGCGCCTGGTCGGGCGTCAGCGGACGCTTCAGCTGGGTCTGATAGCGCTGCAGCTGGTTCTGGTAGGCTTGGCGCACCTGCTCGGCCGTGATCGGCGTGCTGCCGACCGTGGCCACCTTGTTGCTCGCGCCGCCGCGGAAGAACTCCTCCACCCCGAAGATGCCGACACCGGCGATCAGCAGCGTGAAGATGATCGTCAAGACGATCTTGCCGAGCCAGTGCTGGCTGGCGTTGCGGATGCCCTGAAGCATGGTCTGTGATCGAGTACCTTCGGCAGCCGCCCCGTCACCGGGCCGGCGCTGTCCCTGAGAGCCGACCGCGATAGACCATTCGCGTCCACAGGCAAAGGCTCGGGCGGTCCCGGCCGTTTGCACGCTCAAGCTGGCTCTGGTAGGCCCCGGCGACTTCGAGAAAGCCGCGGCGGAGCGAGGGCAGGAATGACGCAGTCTGGGCGCAAGCCGCTTGTCGCCGGCAACTGGAAGATGAACGGGACCCGGGCATCCATCCAGGTTGTCGAGGCGATTCGCGACGGGCTCTCGCCGGACCTCGCGTCGCGCATCGACGTGCTGATCTGCCCGCCTGCGACGCTGATCGGATCCTGCGTGGCGGCGGCGGCCGGATCGCCGATCGCGATCGGCGGCCAGAACCTGCACGCCCGGCCGAGCGGCGCCTTCACGGGCTCGATCTCGGCCGAGATGCTCGCCGATCTCGGCGCCAAGTACGTGATCGTCGGCCATTCCGAGCGCCGGGCCTACCATCACGAGACCGACGACGGGGTCCACGCCAAGGCGCTGGGCGCCCGCCGCGCCGGCCTGTGCGGCATCGTCTGCGTCGGCGAGACCATCGAGGAGCGCGAGCAGGGCCGCGCCCTCGACATCGTCCGCGCCCAGCTCGCCATCGGCCTGCCGAAGGGCGCGACGGCGGCCGACACGGTGATCGCCTACGAGCCGGTCTGGGCGATCGGCTCCGGGCGGACGCCGACGCCGCGCGACATCGCCGAGGTCCACGCCTCCCTGCGGGAGATGCTCGACAAGCTCGTCGGCGACGAGGCGCAGAAGATCCGCATCCTCTACGGCGGCTCGGTGAAGCCCGGGAACGCCAAGGAACTCCTGTCGGTGGACAATGTCGACGGCGCGCTCGTGGGCGGCGCGAGCCTCGTGGCGGAAGACTTCCTGGGGATCTGCGCCGCCTACGCCTGAGCGCGGGCCCGCGAAGCCTGGCTGGGCGCGGCGCGACAGACGCGCCGCGCGACCGTCAGATCTTGAAGGCCTGCCGGGCGAGCAGCCGCCAGCGGCCGCCGTCGCTGTGCCAGACCTGCATCACGCCGATATGGACCGGCGACGTCTTGCCGCCCGAGACCACCTCGCCGGTGAAAACGTGGCGCGCGATGGCGTCGTCGCCGACCACCGAGACGGAGCGGTCCGACAGGGTGATGCTCGGGAAGGTCGAGCGCTTGCTGGTCAGCGTCTCGATGAAGGCCGCCTTGTCCTGCACCTGACCGCTGGAATGGCCGTAGCTCAGCCCGTCGAGGGTCAGGGCGTCGAGGGCCGGACCGTCGGCGGCGAGGAGAGCCTCGGTGAGGGCGTCGACCGCCTGCTCGACCGCGGCGCCCCGGGTGGAGGGATCGGTTCCGGCCGCGGAGCCGGAGCCCGGGCGGATCAGGACGGGTGCGGCGATGGCGGCTGCGAGCGCCGCACGGCGTGACACGGACATGGCTTGCCTCCCGGACCGGGCGGCGCGTTCGGTCGGCCGCCCTGCCCCGGCAGAGAGCACGGTGCGCCGACGAAGGCGAGGGTCGGAGCGGACAGTCGGCCGCGCGCGTCAGGTTGGCGGCGGGCGACCGGTGGTGTATGCCGTCGCCGAATTCCGGCCGGTCCGCCCGAAGCGTCCCCCGAAGCCCCCGCCGCACGCCCGTGCGTCGGGGCGGTTCGTGGACGATCGCGGGCCCCGGCCCTCGTGCGTTCGTCTTCCGGTGCCCGCTGCCGGCGCGCGGCGCTGAAGAAGATCCCGGAACACCGATGCAGACCGTCCTGATCGTCGTCCACCTCATCATCGTGCTCGCGCTGATCGGCGTCGTGCTGCTCCAGCGCTCCGAGGGCGGACTCGGGCTCGGCGGCGGTGGCGGCGGTGGCGGCGTCGGCGGGTTCATGACCGGCCGCGGCCAGGCCAACGCCCTGACGCGGGCCACCGCGATCCTGGCGGCCCTGTTCTTCGCCACCAGCCTGACCCTCGCGATCCTGTCGCACCGCTCGGCGGCGCCGAAGTCGATCCTCGACACCGGCGCGCCGCAGACCTCCGGCCAGCCCGCCAAGCAGCCGACCGGTGCCGACAACCTGCTCGACACGCTGCGCCAGCAGCAGGACCGGGCGCCCGCGAACGCCCCGGCCCAGCCGGCTCCCGCGCAGCCGGCCCCCGCCCAGCCGGCGGTTCCGGACGCGCCGCAGTCGCGCTGACGGCGCGCGCCGCGAGCGGCGCAGCGTCCGACCCTTGTCCCGACGGACCGGCGCTCGGCCGGTCCACGCCATGCGTTCCGCGATCCCCAGCCCATGCGCGGGCCGGGGCCTCCGTCGTTTGGCAAATGCCAGCAGCTTCTTTATGGACCGAGGCCCATGACGCGGTACGTTTTCATCACCGGCGGCGTGGTCTCCTCCCTCGGCAAGGGCCTCGCCTCGGCGGCCCTGGCGGCGGTCCTCCAGGCCCGCGGCTACCGGGTCCGGATGCGCAAGCTCGACCCCTACCTGAACGTCGATCCGGGCACGATGAGCCCGACGCAGCACGGCGAGGTGTTCGTCACCGACGACGGCGCCGAGACCGACCTCGACCTCGGGCATTACGAGCGCTTCACCGGCGTTCCGGCGAGCCGGGCCGACAACATCACGACGGGCCGGATCTACCAGGACATCATCGCCAAGGAGCGCCGCGGCGACTACCTCGGCGCCACGATCCAGGTGATCCCGCACGTCACCAACGCGATCAAGGACTTCGTCCTCGACGGCAACGACAGCTTCGACTTCGTGCTGGTGGAGATCGGCGGCACGGTCGGCGACATCGAGGGCCTGCCGTTCTTCGAGGCGATCCGGCAGCTCGGGCAGGAGCTGCCGCGGGGCACCTGCTGCTACGTCCACCTGACGCTGCTGCCCTACATCCCGTCCGCCGGCGAGCTGAAGACCAAGCCGACCCAGCACTCCGTGAAGGAGCTGCGCTCCATCGGCATCCAGCCCGACATCCTGCTCTGCCGGTGCGACCGGCCGATCCCGATGGACGAGCGGCGCAAGCTCGCGCTGTTCTGCAACGTCCGCCAGACCGCGGTCATCGAGGCCCTCGACGTGGCCTCGATCTACGAGGTGCCGCTCTCCTATCGGACCGCGGGCCTCGACCGGGAGGTGCTCGGCCATTTCGGCCTGGAGCACGGCGAGGAGCCGGATCTCGGCCGCTGGCAGACCATCGCCGAGCGCGTGCGCAATCCCGAGGGCGAGGTCTCGATCGCCATCGTGGGTAAGTACACGGGGCTGAAGGACGCCTACAAGTCGCTGACCGAGGCGCTGACACACGGGGGCATCAGCCACCGGGTGAAGGTCAATCTCGAGTGGATCGAGGCCGAGGTGTTCGAGCGCGAGGATCCGGCGCCCTTCCTCGAAGGCCTCAACGGGATCCTCGTGCCGGGCGGCTTCGGCCAGCGCGGGGCCGAGGGCAAGATCCGCGCGGCCCGCTACGCCCGCGAGAAGCGCATCCCCTATCTCGGCATCTGCTTCGGCATGCAGATGGCGGTGATCGAGGCGGCCCGCTCGCTGGCCGGGATGCCGGAGGCCAACTCCACGGAGTTCGGCGACACCGCCGAGCCGGTGGTCGGCCTGCTCACCGAGTGGCTGCGCGGCAACGAGCTGGAGCGGCGCGCGGCGGCCGGCGATCTCGGCGGCACGATGCGGCTCGGCGCCTACGAGGCGAAGCTCGACCCCGAGTCCAAGATCGCCCAGATTTACGGGTCCGATCAGATCTCGGAGCGCCACCGCCACCGCTACGAGGTCAACATGGCCTATCGCGAGCGGCTGGAGGCCAAGGGCCTGCGCTTCTCGGGCGTGTCTCCCGACGGCCTGTTGCCCGAGACGGTGGAGCATGTCGGGCACCCATGGTTCATCGGCGTGCAGTTCCACCCGGAGCTGAAGTCGCGTCCGTTCGAGCCGCACCCGCTGTTCAAGGGCTTCGTCGGCGCCGCGATCGAGCAGAGCCGCCTGGTCTGAGGCCGCGGCGGCGCGCCGCTGCTCGCGCGGCGGCCCGCGGCCCTATATCCTCGGTGCCGTGACCGAGATCCTCTTCTACCACATGCAGCGGCAGCCCCTGGAGAAGGTGCTGCCGAACCTCGTCGAGCGCTCGCTGGACCGCGGCTGGCAGGCCGCGATCCAGGCGGCGAGCGAGGAGCGCCTGCAGGCGCTCGATGACCACCTCTGGACTTATTCCGACGAGAGCTTCCTGCCGCACGGCACCGACCGCGAGCCCGACGCCGCGAGCCAGCCGGTGGTGCTCACGCTCCGGGACGTGAATCCCAACACCGCCTCGATCCGCTTCCTGGTGGAGGGCGCCGACCTGCCGCCCGACGCCGGGCAGTACGAGCGGATCTGCATCCTGTTCGACGGGACTGACCAGGACGCGCTGCTGCGCGCCCGCGAGCAGTGGAAGCAGGCCAAGGACGCCGGCCACGCGGTGGCCTACTGGCAGCAGGACGAGTCCGGACGCTGGAACAAGAAGGCTTGATAATGGCCCCCCACGCACGTCTCGGGCGCGCCGCGCTCGCCCTCGCCCTGGCCCTCGCAGCGCCCACAGTGGCCCTCGCCCAGGACGCGCCGCACGGCCATCCCGCGGAGAGCAAACCGGCGCAGCGCGGCCCGGAGGGGCGCCGCCTGCCGCCCGATTCGACGACCAAGCAGAGCGTGACGCTGCCGGACGGCCGGACCCTCGACTTCACCGCCACCGCCGGCAGCCTGCCCCTCGTCGACGAGGCGGGCAAGCTGCAGGCCGAGATCGCCTACGTCGCCTACACGATGGCGCCGCAGGCCGGCCGGGAGCGTCCCGTCACTTTCGCGGTCAATGGCGGCCCGGGCGCCGCCTCGGCCTATCTCAATATCGGGGCGATCGGGCCCTGGCGGCTGCCGGTCGGCGGCGACAGCATCAGCCCGTCGCAGCCGGTGACGCTGACGCCCAACGACGGGACGTGGCTCGGCTTCACCGACCTCATCTTCCTCGATCCCGTGGGGACCGGGTACAGCCGGGCCGCGGACGGGAACGGCAAGGCCTACTGGTCGATCGATTCCGACGCCTCGACTCTGGCGGCGACCATCGCGCGCTACCTGCGCGTCAACGACCGCATGGCGAGCCCGAAATTCTTCGTCGGCGAGAGCTACGGCGGCTTCCGCGGCCCGCTGATCGCCGAGAAGCTCCAGGAGGAGATCGGCGTCGGCCTGTCCGGCATGGTGCTGCTCTCGCCGGTGCTCGATTTCGCGTGGCTGGAGACGCCGCGGGCCAACCCCTGGGGCTACGTGCTGAAGCTGCCCTCGCTGGCGGCGGGCGCGCTCGAGCGGGCCGGCACGGTGCCGACGCCGACCCTGCTCGGCGACGCGGAGGCCTACGCCTCGGGCCCGTACCTGAGCGACCTGCTCAAGGGGCCGAGCGACACGGCCGCCGTCGCCCGGATGACCGAGAAGGTCGCGCCCCTCGTCGGTCTCGACCCCGCCCTGGTGCGTGCCCAGGCGGCGCGCCTCTCGACCCGGAGCGTCCAGCGCGAGATCGACCGCGCCGAGGGGCGCGTGACCAGCGCCTACGACACCGGCATCACCGGCTGGGACCCGAACCCGGACGCCGCCCAGTCGAGCTTCGAGGATCCCCAGCTCACCGCCCTCCAGGCACCGCTGACGAGCGCGATGCTCGACCTCTACGCGCGGACGCTGAAATGGCCGGTGACCAACATGCGTTACGAGCTCCTGAACAACGCGGTCAATCGCGGCTGGAGCTGGGGCTCGGGCCGGCAGGCCCCGGAGGTCCTGTCGAACCTGAAGGGCGATCTGGCGCTCGACGGGCACCTGCGCGTCCTCGTGGCGCACGGCTTCACCGACTTGGTGACGCCCTACTTCGCCTCGAAGCTCCTGCTGGCGCAGGTCCCCGCCTACGCCGCCGGCCGCCTGAGCCTCGCGGTCTATCCGGGCGGGCACATGTTCTACACGCGTCCGGATTCGCGCGCCGCCTTCCGGACGGACGTGGAGCGGATGTACACGGACGCCCTGAAGGTGCGCGACGCCGGCTCGACCCGTCCGGCCGGAGCCCCCGCCGAGCATCTCAGGACCGCGCCGTAGCGCCTCCGGCCCGCCGCGCCGGTCACGCGTCGTCGAAGGCGAGGGCCTCGGCCGGGTAATCCACCATCGTCCGGCGCTGCGCGTCGGTGTTCTGCCACTCGCCGACCTTCATGTAGCGGCCCTCGAGATCGCGGACCTCGACCACCTTCCCGATGGTGGGGATCGACTGGAAGCCCTGCGGCCAGTTCGACGCGAAGTAGAAGACCTGCTCGACGTGATCCGAGAGGTGGCAGATCCCCGGCCCGAAGGTCCCCAGCCCGAAGACGAGGTAGCGGCCGTTCACGAGCGCCGCGACGTCGGAGATCAGCGACTCGCTCTGGATCTCCACGGGCAATCCGCGCCGCTCGGCGTACGCCTCCACCTCGGCGATGACCGGATTCAGTCTGTTCTCGAAGACGAGCTTGACCGAGCGGATCCGACCCTCGGCCAGGAGCCGGTCGATGACCATCCGGTAGAACGCGAAGGGCGGCTGCGGATAGTGCGGATCGACCCAGGTGCTGAAGATGTCGCCCGACCGGATGTGGATCAGGAGCTGGTCGTCGGGCTTCACCGGGAAGCTCTTCGGCAGGCCGTTGAACAGCGGCCGGATCACGCTCTGCACGATCGCGCGCGAATCCGTCGGCCCCCGCAGCGCGGTCACGCGCTCGAACTGCGTCGGGTCGAAATACAGGCCCGACAGGAAGTACCCGTCCGACGGCAGCGGCTCGTCCGGCGGGATGAAGGTGATCCCGTCGCAGGTCAGCCGCTCGGTCAGGAAGATCACCTTGCTGCGGTCGACCTTGGGCACTTTGATGTATTTCAGGTTGAGCGCCTTCGCGATCGTCACCGCGATGATGTACTGGACGAGGCAGTTGCCGAAGGCGCCGTTCTCGAACAGCGACAGGCCGACCAGGGCGTGGCTGGCGCGGTCGGGCGCCGACTGGAGCGCGTAGGTGACGTAGACGTTGGCGCCGGGCGTCTCGTTCAGGAGCATCACGTCGAGGCCGAGCATCGCCCGCAGCGCGATCAGGTCGACCGCGGCCTCGTCGGCGCGGATGCCGATGCCGGCGATCCGGGCCGGTTCGGGCGCGGCGATCCGGACCGCGCGCGCCCAGGCCCGCTCGTCGGGGACGATCGCGGCGATGAGGGCGTCCGGGGTCGCGGTCCAGCCGGCGAGGTCCGGCTCGGCCCACGTCACGCCGTCCTGCGAGACCGCCACCGCGACGTCGCCGGGCTCCGCGGGAACCGCCCCCTCCCCCGGCCGCAGGGCGACGGAATGGATCGGGAAGCGGCCGCCGAGGTCGACCTCGAGCCACGTCGTTCCCGTGCCCGCATCGGAGACGATCCGCGGCTCACGGCCGGCCGCGAGATCGACGAGGACCGGGGTCGGATCGTCTGTCGGGGCCATCGGGTCTCCGGGAGTTCAGCGCCCGCGCCGGGGCCGGGCGGGTATCGGGTGCGGCGGTGCCCGCTCCGGGGCGCGGCCGTCAAGCCCGCCCCGATCGCGGGGCGGGCGCGGGAAACGGCCGCGATCCGGCGCCGCTCCGTTGTGTCCCGGCGGTCATGCGTCTACAACGGCCGGGCGACGGTGCCCCGGAGACGGGGTGAAAAGGGAATGCGGTGAGGGGTTTGAAGCCCCGATTCTGCGGCTGCCCCCGCAACTGTGAGCGGCGAGCGCCCGCCAAGCGCCACCGGAGCGATCCGGGAAGGCGGTGGGCGCGCCGAGCCGCGAGCCAGGAGACCTGCCGTCGCGACAGGATCCCGCAATGCCGCCGGTGGGGCGGCTGGAGACGCTTCTGATGACGACGCAAACCCTCGCCGCCGGCACCCGCGCCTCGGAGCGCCCGATCGCCGTCGCGCTCGCGGCCGTGCTGGGCCTCGGCCTGCTGTTCATGGCGGGCTTCTCGCCGGCGATCGCGCTCCACAACGCGGCGCACGATTTCCGGCACACCCAGAACTTCCCCTGCCACTGACGTCCCCGGACCAGGGATGATCATCCGGCTCCTGTCGGCGGCCCTCGCCGCCGGCTTCTTCGCGGCTGCCATCGTGACGGGCCTCGAACTCACGCTGACCTCGCCGCTGATCGTCGCGGCCGAGCGCTACGAGCAGCAGGAGGCGCCGAACCGGGCTGCCAAGGCGCTCCCGGTCAGGGCGTTCCCGATCGTGCTGGCCCATGCCGGGCACGACCACGCCGCGCCCGACGCCGCGCCGGAATGGCAGCCCGCGCCCGGCCTGCCGCGGATGGCCTTCACCGGGCTCGCGACCCTCGTGGGTGGCGTCGGCTACGCGCTGCTGCTCGGCGCGGTGATGCTCGCCTGCGGCCGCGAACCCACGCCGCAGGTCGGCCTCGCCTTCGCGGTGGCCGCCTTCGCCAGCGTCGCCCTCGCGCCGGGCCTCGGCCTGCCGCCGGAACTGCCCGGCAGCGCGGCGGCCCCGCTCGCGACACGGCAGGCGTGGTGGGTGATGACCGCCGCGGCGACCGGGATGGGGCTCTACCTGATCACCATCCGCCGCGCGCTGATCACGATCCTCGGGGGGCTCGTCCTGATCATCGCGCCGCACGTCGTCGGTGCCCCGCAGGCGCCCGAGGCCGCGTCCGAACTTCCGGCCGCGCTCGCCGCGCAATTCGCCGCGCGGTCGCTCGCGATCAGCTTCGTGTTCTGGATCCTGATCGGGCTGGGGCTCGGCTGGGCGTGGCAGGCCTTCGCCCGCGGCGCGGATCGGGGAGCGGCCCGTGCCTGAGACCGTTCTCTACGTCTGCACCACCTGCCGCCGGCCGGACGACGACCCCGACGGCCCCCGCGCCGGGGCCCGCCTGCTGGAGGCGCTCCGGGCGCGGAGCGGCGCCACGCCGGACCTGCGGGTCGAGGCGGTAGAGTGCCTGTCGGTCTGCAAGCGGCCCTGCACCGTGGCGGTCGCCGCGGCCGACCGCTGGACCTACGTCTACGGCGACATGGATCCGGCCGCCTCGGCCGAGATCATCCTCGGCGGTCTCGCGGCCTACGCGGCGACCCCGGACGGCATCGTGCCCTGGCGCGAGCGTCCGGAGGCGTTCCGCAAGGGCGTGATCGCCCGCATCCCCCCTTTCCCAGAACCCCGCCCGGTCCCCGCCGGCACCCTGGAGCCCGCGGAATGACCCTCGTGAACAAGATCCCCTGCACCATCGTCACCGGCTTCCTCGGGGCCGGCAAGACGACCCTCGTCCGCCACGTGGTCGAGAACGCCAAGGGGCGCCGCCTCGCCATCCTGGTGAACGAGTTCGGCGACATCGGCTTCGACAAGTCCTTCCTGGCCGCCTGCGGCGTCGAGGGCTGCACCGAGGACGCCATCGTCGAGCTGCCGAACGGCTGCATCTGCTGCACGGTCGCGGACGATTTCGTGCCGGCGCTGGAGACCCTGCTCGGCCGCGCCGAACCGCCGGAGCACATCCTGATCGAGACCTCCGGCCTCGCCCTGCCGAAGCCGCTGGTCCAGGCGTTCCAGTGGCCGGCGATCCGCTCGCGGGTGACCGTCGACGGCGTGGTCGCGGTGGTCGACGGCCCGGCGGTGGCCTCGGGCGCCTTCGCGGAGGACCCGGAGGCCCTCGCGGCCCAGCGCGCCGCCGACCAGTCGGTCGACCACGACAACCCCCTGGAGGAGGTATTCGAGGACCAGCTCCTCTGCGCCGACCTCGTGGTCGTCAACAAGGCCGACCTGATCGACGCCGCGACGCGGGCGCGGGTCCGCGCCGAGGTCGAGGGGCACCTGCCCCGCGCCGTGAAGGTGGTCGAGACCGAGAACGGCGCTATCGACCCGCGGGTGCTGCTCGGCCTCGGCGCGGCCGCCGAGGACGATCTCGACGCCCGACCCTCGCATCACGGCGAGGGCGAGGACCATGACCACGACGATTTCGAGACCGTGGCGCTGCCGGTACGCCCGGCGGTAACCGCGGGGGATCTCGCGGCCCGGGTCGAGGCGGCGGCCGAGGCCGCCGGCGTCCTGCGCATCAAGGGCTTCGCCGAGGTCGAGGGCAAGCCGATGCGCCTCGTGGTGCAGGGTGTCGGCCGGCGCGTGACCCATCACTTCGACCGCCCCTGGCGGGCCGGGGAAGCCCGCGACGGGACGCTGGTGGTGATCGGCCTGAAGGGCTTCGACAAGGACGCCGTCGCGGCGGCCCTCGCGGGATGAGGCCGGTCGCGCACGCCCGCCCGGACTCGCTCTAGGGGCCGCCGCGGTGCACCTCGTGCGCATCGATGCCGTCTCCCTCGACGAGGGCGAGGCGGCCGTGGATCTCGGGCAGGAGCCCGGCGACCTCGTGGTGCTGTCCTTCACCGACAGCGACCTCGCGTCGGTCGGGCAGGCCCACGCCGCGGAGCCCGGCCTGCCGAGCCTGCGGCTCGCGAAGCTCGCCAGGCTGCGGCACCCGCTCTCGGTCGACATCTACGTCGAGCGCGTCGTGGCGCGCGCCAAGGTCGTGGTGATCCGCTGCCTGGGCGGCCTCGATTACTGGCGCTACGGGATCGAGCGCTGCGCCGAGGCCGCGCGGGCGCACGGCGTCGTCCTCGCGGTCCTGCCGGGCGACGACCGGCCGGACCCGCGCCTCGCCGCCTTCTGCACCGATCCCGACCTCGCCGGGCAGCTCGACGCCTATTTCCGGGCTGGCGGCCCCGACAATTTGCGGCGGATGCTTAGGCGCCTGGCGATTCGCCTGGGCGCCGACGGACCGGTCGAGCCGCCTGTGCCGCTCCCGCGCGGCTTTCCCTGGTGCCCCGGCTGCGGAGTTCTTCCCCTCGAGGCAGCCCTCGCCGCGGCCGCAACCGCGGTCCCGCTCGCCGGAGCGCGCAGCGCGGCGGAGCCCGTCGCGCTCCTGCTGATCTACCGCTCCGCCGTGCTCGGAGGCGACACTGGCCCGTTCGTCGCCCTCGCCGCCGCCCTGCGGGCGCGCGGGATCGGCGTGCTCCCGCTGGCCGTGTCGAGCCTGAAGGAGCCGGACGCCGCTGCCGCGGTCGCCGCGGCCGTGCGGGCGCGCAGGCCCGACCTCGTGATCGCCGCCACCGCCTTCTCGGCCCGCGAGGACGAGACCGGTTTCGTGCTCGACGGCGGCGACTGCCCGGTTCTCCAGGCCTTCACGGTCGGCTCGCCCCGCGCGGCCTGGGAGGCCTCCGCCCGCGGTCTCGGCGCGGCCGATCTCGCCATGCAGGTCGCGCTTCCGGAATTCGACGGCCGGCTCTCGGGCTTCCCGATCTCGTTCAAGGAGGAGAGCGCCGAGATCGCCGGCTTCGCCGAGCGGCGCGCCGTGCCCTACGACGCCGGCATCGCCGCGCTGGCCGACCGGGCCGCGGGATGGCTGCGGCTGGCCTCCCTGCCCCCGGCGGCGCGGCGCGTCGCCCTGGTCCTGTCGGACTATCCCGCCCGCGGCGGCCGGGCCGGCTTCGCGGTCGGCCTCGACACGCCCGCGAGCGCCCGCGCGATCGCCGCCGACCTCGCGGCCGCGGGCTACGCGGCCGGCGCGCTGCCGGAGGCCGGAGCGCTGATGGCGGCGCTCACGGAGGGGCCGCCCGCGTTCCGGGTGCCGCTCGCGGCCTACGCGACGTGGTGGCGCACGCTCTCCGAGGACGTCCGCGCCGCCGTCACCGGCAGCTGGGGCGAGGCCGAGGCGGACCCCGCCTGCGTCGACGGCGCGTTCCGGTTCCGGATGGTCCGGGACGGCGGCCTCGCGGTCTTTCTCCAGCCCGACCGCGGCCGCGACCCTGATCGCAAGACCGGCTACCACGATCTCGACCGCGCCCCGACCCACGCCTACCTGGCCTTCCATCTCGGCCTGCGGCAGCAATTCGACGCCCTGGTGCAGCTCGGCACGCACGGCACCGCGGAGTGGCTGCCGGGCAAGGCCGTGGCCCTGTCACCCGCCTGCTTCCCGGCGCTGTGCGTCGGCGGGCTGCCCGTGATCTACCCGTTCATCGTCGACGACCCGGGCGAGGCCGCGCCGCTCAAGCGCCGCCTGGGCGGGGTCGCGCTCGGGCATCTGACGCCCGACACCGCCGTCCACGCGCTGACGCCAGAGGCGGCCCGCCTCCGCGAGCTGGTGGAGGAGTATTCCGCCGCCAGCGTGCTCGATCCCCGCCGGGCCGACCTCATCGCCCGTGCCATCCTGGAGGAGGCCGGAGCGGCCGGACTGCTGGACGGGGCCGGGATCGGCGCGGACACGCCGATGGACGAGGCGCTGACGCGACTCGACGCGCATCTCTGCGATCTCGGCGAGACCGTCTTCCGCGACGGCCTGCACGTCTTCGCCCGCGCCCCGGACCGGGCCGCGGACGCCGTCGCGGCGAGCGCGGACTCCGAGCGGGCCGGCCTGCTCGCGGCCCTCGACGGGCGGTTCGTCCGGCCGGGCCCCTCGGGCTCGCCGTCGCGTGGGCGGGCCGACGTGCTCCCGACCGGGCGCAACCTCGCGACCCTCGACCCGCGGGCCATCCCGAGCCGCGCCGCCGCGCTCCTCGGCGAGAAGGCGGCCGCCGCCGTGGTGACCCGCTACCTCCAGGACGAGGGCGCCTATCCGGCCCGGATCGTCATGGATCTCTGGGCCTCGCCGACCCTGCGCACCGGCGGCGAGGACGTGGCCCACGCCCTCGCCCTGATGGGCGTGCGGCCGGTCTGGGACCATGCCAGCACCCGCGTCACCGGCTTCGAGATCCTGCCCCTCGCCATGCTGGACCGGCCGCGGATCGACGTCACCGTCCGCGTCTCCGGCGCGTTCCGCGACACCTTCCCCGACACGCTGGCGCTGCTCGACCGCGCCGCCCGCGCCGTGGCGGACCGGGACGAGACCGACGACGAGAATCCCCTCGCGGCGGCGCGCCGGCGGGGCGACGCGTCGGTGCGCGTCTACGGGGCCGCGCCCGGCCGCTACGGCGCCGGCACCGCCGCCACGGCCCTCGACGGCGCCTGGGACGGCCGCGCCGACCTCGGCCGCGCCTACCTGGCCGCGAGCGGCCACGCCTACGGCGACCGCGACGGGCCCGACGCCGATTTCGCCGCCCGCGTCGCGGCGGCCGACGCCTATCTCCACGCCTTCGACGTGGCCGAGCGCGACCTGTTCGACGGCGACGCCGCCGTCGACGCGATGGGCGGTTTCGCGGCGGCCGCCGCCCTGGAGGGGGCGAGCCCCGCCCTCTACAGCCTCGACGTGTCGGTCCCGGAACGGCCGAAGGCGCGGACGGCCCGCGAGGACGCGGCCCGCCTGATCCGCGGGCGCCTCGCCGATCCCCGCTGGATCGCGGCCCAGCTGCGCCACGGTTACCGGGGGGCGCAGGAACTCGCCCAGGGGCTCGACGCGGTCTTCGTCCTGGCCGCCGCGAGCGACGCGGTGACGGATGCAGGCTTCGAGGCGCTCTACGCGGCCTGGATCGCCGACGCCGAGGTGTTCGAGCGCCTGCGCGCCGCCAACCCTGCCGCGGCCCGCGCGATCCTGGAGCGGTTCGACGAGGCCCGGGACCGCGGCCTCTGGCACAGCCGACGCAACGCCCTCCCGGCCGACGCCCTGATGCGCGAGGCCGCCGAGTGAGCACCACCCCGCATCGGCGCGTCCTGTCCGAAGCGCCTGCCCGCCGGGGCTGGTGCCCCGGTCTGACGCGTCCCATGCCGACGGGTGACGGCCTGCTCGCGCGCGTCCACCCGCCGCTCGGGATCCTGACCCTCGATCAGGCCCGCGCCGTGGCGAAGGGCGCGCGGCTCTTCGGGAACGGGCACCTAGATCTGACCGCACGGGCGAATCTCCAGATTCGCGGCGTCTCCGAGGCGACGCGCGCGCCGCTGGCCACCTGGCTCGCGGCCCGGGGCCTCGGCGACGTGCGCGCCGACGGCGGCCCCCAGCGCCTGACGCTCACGAGCCCCCTGGCCGGCCACGACCCGGACGAGACGATCGACGTGCCGGCCCTCGCCCGGGCGATCGAGACCGCGGGGCTCGCGATCCCGGGGTTGCCGGCCAAGACCCTGGTCGCCGTCGAGGGCCGCCCCGGCCGGGCGCTGCCGGAGGCGGATCTCTGCGTCGCCGCCGAGGAGCCGGGCCGCGTCGCGATCACGATCGCGCACGGTGAGACCCAGCGGACGCTCCTGACCTGCGCGGAGGACGCGGCGCCGGGCCACGTGGCGGCCCTGCTCGGCGCCTTCGCGCGGACCGGCCGGCGCCGGATGCGCGACCTGTCGGACGACGAACTGGCGGCACTGGCCGTGGCGCTTCCGTCAGGAGATACCCGCGCCGGACCGGCGCAGGCGTACCAGGGCTTCGCTCCGGAACAGGAGCCGGCGCGTCCGGCGGGCGGACACGACCTTCGGAGCGTCGCCGTCGACGCGCCCTTCGGTCGCTGCACTGCCGACGCCCTCGACCGGATCGCGGCAACGGCAGCGGCGATCGGCTCCGACGAGATCCGCCTCTCCCCCACGCGCGGCTTCGTGATGCTGGCGCCGGCCGCTGCCGAAGCGGCGGCTGCGACGGCGGCGCTCACGGCGGAGTTCATCGTCGTGCCCGACGATCCGCGGCGCGCGATCGCGGCCTGCACGGGGGCGCCGGGCTGCGCCTCCGGATCGACTCCCACGCTCGCGGACGCGGCCCGCCTCGCGGGGGCGTTCGGCCCCCTGGCGGCCACGGGCCGCGCCGCGCACGTCTCGGGCTGCGCCAAGGGCTGCGCACGGCCGGGCCCGGCCGACCTGACCCTCGTCGGCCGGGACGGGCTCTACGGCGTGGTGATCGGGGGTGCGCCCGGCGATGAGCCGGCGATGGATCTCCCTATCGAGGCCGTGCTGGAGCGGCTAGGAAGGGCCGAGATCGACGGGCTCTCCGCCGCCTTCGCGCCGGAGACAGCCCCTTCAGAATGCGGGAGGACCAGGAGACCGGCATGAGCGCGAGCCAGAACGCCCTGCGCCAGACAGGATCGGAGCCGGCCGCGGCCCACGAGTCCCCGTCCCGCTACGACTACATCCGCGACGGCGGCGCTATCTACGCGCGCTCCTTCGCGATGATCCGCGCCGAGTCCGATCTCGGGCGCTGGTCGGGCGCCGCCGAGCGCGTCGTCGTCCGCATGATCCATGCCTGCGGCATGACCGACCTGCCGGCCGACGTGGAGATGGCGCCCGGTTTCGCCGAGGCCGGCGTCGCGGCCTTGAAGGCCGGCGCGCCGATCCTGTGCGACGTCCGCATGGTCGCCGACGGCGTCACCAGGGCCCGCCTGCCCGCCGACAACAGGGTGATCTGCACCCTGGGCGACCCGCGCGTGCCGGATCTCGCCCAGAGCCTCGGCACGACCCGGTCCGCGGCCGCCATGGAGCTGTGGCGGGAGCATCTCCCGGGCAGCGTCGTGGCGGTGGGCAACGCCCCGACCGCCTTGTTCCGCCTCCTGGAGCTGCTCGATGCCGGCGTGGCACCGCCCGCCGCGGTGGTCGGCATCCCGGTGGGCTTCGTCGGCGCGGCGGAGTCCAAGGAGGCCCTGGCGCGGGACGGCCGCGTGCCGTTCGTGGTCGTGCACGGGCGGCGCGGCGGCAGCGCCATGACGGCCGCGGCGGTCAACGCGCTCGCCAGCGAGGTCGAGTGATGGACGGTTTCGAGCGCCTCGACGGCCCGACCGAGGAGATCCCCGCGGCCGCGGTGACGGGCACGCTCTACGGCGTCGGGATGGGCCCGGGCGATCCGGAGCTGCTGACCGTGAAGGCGCAGCGCATCCTGATGCGCGCGCCCGTGCTGGTGCATTTCTGCAAGCGCGGCCGGCGGGGCAATGCCCGCACCATCGCGGACGCGATCCTGCGCGACCCGGCCCGCGAGATGGCCCTCGCCTATCCCTACACGACCGAGATCCACCCCGAGCACCCGGACTACGTGGCGGCGCTGGCCGGCTTCTACGACGACGCGGCCGGGCAGCTTGCCGATCACCTGGGCGCCGGGCGGGACGTCGCGATCCTGTCGGAGGGCGACCCGTTCTTCTACGGCTCGTTCATGCACCTGTGGCGGCGCCTGAAGGACCGCTTCCCCGTGGAGGTGGTTCCAGGCGTCACCGGCATGTCAGGCTGCTGGACCCGGGCCGGCACGCCGATCACCTGGGGCGACGACGTCCTCACCGTCCTGCCGGCGACCCTGTCGCTCGACGCGCTGACCGAGCGCCTGCGCGGCACCGACGCGGCCGTGGTGATGAAGCTCGGGCGCCACCTGCCGAAGGTGCGGGCCGCCCTGTCGGCCGCCGGGCTGCTGGCGCGCGCCGTCTACGTGGAGCGCGGCACGATGGCGGGCGAGCGGGTCGTGATGCTGGCCGACAAGGCCGACGACGACGCGCCCTACTTCTCGATGGTGCTCCTGCCCGGAGAGGGCCGCCGACCGTGAGCGGAAGCCTCACCGTCGTCGGCCTCGGGCCGGGCGACGCGGCCCTGCTGACCGAGTCGGCCCGCCGGGCGCTGGACGCGGCGGAGGACGTCGTCGGCTATTTCCCCTACGTGGCCCGCGTTCCCGAGCGGCCCGGCCTCGTCCGGCACGCCAGCGACAACCGGGTGGAGGTCGACCGGGCGCGCCACGCGCTGCAGCTCGCCGCCTCCGGGCGCAGGGTCGCGGTCGTCTCCGGCGGCGATCCCGGCGTCTTCGCCATGGCGGCGGCGGTGTTCGAGGCGGTCGAGTACGGCGAGCCCGGCTGGCGCGACCTCGCCATCACGGTGGAGCCGGGCATCACCGCGATGCTCGCCGCCGCGGCCCGGCTCGGGGCACCGCTCGGCGGCGACTTCTGCGCGCTCTCGCTCTCGGACAACCTGAAACCCTGGCCGGTCGTGACCGCGCGGCTGGAGGCGGTGCTGCGCGCGGATTTCGTGGTGGCGCTCTACAACCCGATCTCCACCGCCCGGCCCTGGCAGCTCGGGGCGGCGCTGGAGATCGCGGCCGGGATCCGCGCGCCCGAGACGCCGGTGATGTTCGCCCGCGCCGTCAGCCGGCCGGACGAGGCGATCCGCGTCGCGACCCTCGCCGAGGCGCCCGCGGTGCCGGCCGACATGGCCACGATGGTGATCCTGGGCGCCTCGACGACGCGGCTGATCCCGCGCGCGGGCCGGGCGCCCTTCGTCTACACCGCCCGCAAGGTCGAGGGATCGGCGTGATCGCCCGCGTCCAACCAGCGGCGCGCGCCCGCGGCGTCCGCGACGCTCGTCACGTCGGGCTTGCCCGGCCGCCGCACCATCACGACCGGGATGCCGAGGCCGCGCGCCGCCGCGATCTTGCCGTAGGTCGCCGCGCCGCCCGCGTTCTTGCTGACCACGATCTCGATCCGGCTGGCCCGCATCAGGGCCGTCTCGGACGCGGCGTCGAACGGTCCGCGCGCCTCCAGGGCGGTCAGATGCGGCACCGGAAGGATCCCGCCCAGCGGCTCGACCGTCCGCGCGAGATAGCTGTGCTGCGGCGCCGCCGCGAAGACCCCGGCCTCCTGCCGGCCGATCGTCAGGAACACGCGCCGGGGCTCAGGGCCGAGGGCGGCGACCGCCTCCTCCATCCGGTCGACCTCGACCCAGTCGTCGCCGGGCTCCCGGCTCCAGGCCGGCCTGCGGATCGCGAGGAGCGGCACGCCCGTCAGGGCCGCCGCGCGCGCGGCGTTGGCCGAGATCCGCGCGGCGAATGGGTGGGTCGCGTCGATCAGGCGGGTGATCGCCTCGGCCTCCAGGTAGTGGGCGAGGCCCTCCGCGCCGCCGAACCCGCCGATCCGGGTCGGGACCGGCTCGGGCTTCGGCGCCGCCGTCCGGCCCGCCAGCGAGAGGGTCACGGCGCGCTCCGCCTGCCCCGCGAGCGATCGCACCAGGGCGCTCGCCTCGCCGGTCCCGCCGAGGATCAGGATCCGCATCGTGCCGGTGATCGGGGGCGGCGTGTTCATGGGCGCCTTGTCCATGAGCGATGACTCGCTGTCGAGCGCCCCGTGGCTGTCGATCGTCGGGATCGGCGAGGACGGTCGGGCCGGGCTGACGCCGTCCGCCGCCGCCGCGCTCGACGCCGCTAAAGTGGTCTATGGCGGCCGGCGCCACCTCGCCCTCGCCGGGCCGCTCGACGCGGAGACGCGGCCCTGGCCGAGCCCGATCCACGAGGCCTATCCGGAGATCCTGGCGCGGCGCGGCCAGCCGACCTGCATCCTCGCCACGGGCGACCCGTTCCACTACGGCATCGGCGCCGAGATCGCCCGGCTGGTGCCCGCGGGCGACATCCGCGCCTTCCCGCAGCCTTCGGCCTTCAGCCTCGCCTGTGCCCGGCTCGGCTGGCCGCTCGCCGAGTGCGCACTGGTCACGCTCCACGGTCGCGCGCTGACCCGGATCGTCCCGCATCTCCAGCCGGGGGCGCGGCTGCTCGTCCTGTCGTGGGACGGAACTACGCCCGGCGCTCTCGCCGCCCTGCTGCGCGACCGGGGCTTCGGCGCGTCGATGCTGACGGTGCTGGAGGCGATGGGCGGGCCGCGCGAGCGCGTCCGCACGCTCCGCGCCGACGCGTTCGACGGCGCCGACTTCGATCCGCTGAACACGGTGGCGCTCACGGTGGCGGGTGCCGGCCGCGCCCTGCCCCTCGCGCCGGGCCTCGACGACGACCTGTTCGAGAATGACGGGCAGCTGACCAAGTCCGAGATCCGGGCCCTGACCCTGTCGGCGCTGCGCCCGCATCCGGGACAGCATCTCTGGGATGTCGGTGCGGGCGCCGGCTCGATCGCGATCGAGTGGATGCTGCGCCACGCGAGCCTGCGCGCCACCGCGATCGAGGGGAGGCCGGACCGCGTCGAGCGGATCCGCCGCAACGCCGTCGCGCTCGGCGCCCCGGACCTCGCCGTCGTCGCCGGCACGGCGCCGGGCGCGCTCGCCAGCCTGCCCGCGCCGGACGCGGTTTTCATCGGCGGCGGCGTCTCGGAGCCGGGGGTCCTCGCGACCGTGCTGGCGGCGCTGCGGGGCGGCGGTCGCTGCGTCGCCAACGCCGTGACCCTCGAGGGCGAGGCCGCGCTGCTCGCGGCCTTCGCGGCGCATGGCGGGAGCCTGCGCCGCTACGGCGTGGAGCGGGCGAGCCCGGTCGGGGGAATGCACGGCTGGCGCCCGGCCATGACGGTGATCCAGTGGGCCTGGACCAAGCCGTGACCGGAGCGCTGGTCGCCGGCATCGGGTTCCGCCGGGGCACCGAGGCCGAGGAGATCGCGGGGCTGATCGAGCGCGCCCTCGCCCTGGTCGGCGCCGCGCGGTCGAGCCTCGCGGCCGTGGCCACGGCGGACGACCGGGCGTCGGACCCGGCGATCCGCGCGGCGACGGCCCGGTTCGGCCTGGCACCGCATCCCATCGCCGCCGCCGCGCTGGAGGCCCGCGACGCCGAGGTCGTCACCCGCTCGGCGCGGATCGAGCGCCTGCGCGGCGTCGGCTCGCTGGCCGAGGCGGCGGCCCTCGCCGGCGCCGGGCCCCGGAGCCGCCTCGCCCTACCCCGGATCGCGAGCGGCGGCGCCACTTGCGCCCTGGCTGTCCGATACGACACGACACGGGAACCATGACCGTCCACTTCATCGGCGCCGGCCCCGGCGCGGCCGACCTGATCACGGTGCGCGGGCGCGACCGCATCGCGGCCTGCCCCGTCTGCCTCTACGCCGGGTCGCTCGTCGCCCCCGAGATCCTGGGCTGGTGCCCGCCCGGTGCCCGGATCGTCGACACGGCGCCCCTCGACCTCGACGCCATCCTGGCGGAGATCCGGACGGCGCACGCGGCCGGCCAAGACGTGGCGCGCCTGCATTCCGGCGACCTGTCGATCTGGAGCGCCCTGGCCGAGCAGATGCGCCGGCTCGACGCGCTGGCCATTCCCTACACGGTGACGCCGGGTGTCCCCGCCTTCGCGGCCGCGGCCGCGCTGCTGCGTCGGGAGCTGACGGTCCCGGGCGTTGCCCAGACCGTCGTCCTGACCCGCACCTCCGGGCGGGCGAGCGCCATGCCCGAGCGGGAGACGCTCGCGGCCTACGCGGCCACCGGCGCGACCCTGGCGATTCACCTGTCGATCCACGTCGTCGAAGCCGTCGCCGCCGAGCTGATCCCCTTCTACGGCCCGTCCTGCCCGGCGGCGGCGGTGTTCCGAGCCTCCTGGCCGGACGAGCGGGCGCTCATGGGCGATCTCGCCGCGCTGCCCGGGCTCGTCGCGGAGGCCGGTCTGGAGCGCACCGCCCTGATCCTGGTCGGACCGGCGCTGGGCGCCGCGGAGTTCCGCGAGAGCGCCCTCTACGCGCCCGACTACGACCGGCGCTACCGGCCCGGCGGCACGGTGGGGTCGCGGTCGTGAGCGCCCCCGGCCTCCTCGTCGCGGCGCCGCGCTCCAGCTCCGGCAAGACGACCGTCGCCCTCGCGCTCATGCGCGCCCTCACTCGGCGCGGCCTGCGGGTGCGCGGCGCGAAGTGCGGCCCGGACTACATCGATCCGGCCTTCCACCACGCCGCGACCGGCCATCCGAGCTTCAACCTCGACAGTTTCGCCATGGCGCCGCCGCTCCTCGACGCGCTGGCGGGCGCGACGGCGGCGGCGGCCGATCTGCTGATCGCCGAGGGGTCCATGGGCCTGTTCGACGGCGTCCGGGCGGCCGAGAACCGCACCGGGGCGAACGCCGACATCGCCGCGCGCTACGGCTGGCCGGTGGTGCTCGTGGTGGACGTGTCGGGCGCGGCGCAATCGGCGGCCGCCGTGGCGCTCGGCTGCAAGCTCTACGATCCCCGCATCCGGATCGCCGGCGTGATCCTCAACAAGGTGGCGAGCGCCCGTCACCGGCGCCTCGTCGAAGCCGGCATGGAGCGCGCGGGGCTGCCGGTGCTCGGCGCGCTGATGCGCGACGCGCAGCTCGTCCTGCCCGAGCGCCACCTGGGGCTCGTGCAGGCCGGCGAGACCGCGGATCTCGCCGCGCGCCTCGACAGGCTCGCCGACCTCGCGGAGGCGGGCATCGACCTCGACGCCGTGACGGCCTGCGCGAGCGGCACCGTACCGCCCTCCGGTGGCCGCCTGCCCCGGCCGCCCGGACAGCGCGTGGCGGTCGCCCGGGACGCGGCGTTCAGCTTCCTCTATCCGCATCTTGAGACCGGGTGGCGGATGGCCGGCGCCGAGCTCGTGCCATTCTCGCCCTTGGCCGACGAGGGACCGCCCGAGGATTGCGACGTCTGCTGGCTGCCGGGCGGCTATCCGGAACTGCACGCGGGCCCGATCGCCGGCGCGACCCGCTTCCTGGACAGGCTGCGCCGCTTCGCGCGGACCCGGCCGGTCCACGGGGAGTGCGGCGGCTACATGGTCCTGGGCGAGACGTTGCAGGATGCCGACGGAGCGACCCATGCCATGGCCGGACTGCTACCGGTCGCGACCTCGTATCACCGGCGCAAGCTGCATCTCGGCTATCGCGTCGCGCGGCTCTGCGAATCCGGCCTGCTCGGCGCCGCGGGCACGCGCCTCGTCGGCCACGAATTCCACTACGCCAGCGAGCTCTCGCCGATCGCGCCGGAGGAAACGGCGCTCGCCCGCGTGACGGATGCCGAAGGTGTCGATCTGGGACTGGCCGGCCATCGCGTCGGACCCGTCACCGGCAGCTTCTTCCACCTGATCGCGACCGATCCGCCGTGACGCCGGGCTCGGCGCAGCCGCTTCGAAGGTCCCCGAGGTGAAGCCTGTTTCGCGCGCCGGTCAGGCCGGATCCGTCGTCGGCGCGGTTGCGCCGCGGTTCTGTGCGAGTCGCGCGGCGCTGCGGACCAGCGCGAGCACGTCGCGGCGCATCTGCTCGTCCTCGATCTGGGCGTAGGCGCGCAGCAGCTCGATGGCGCCGTGGGCGCTGAGGAAGCCGAACACGTCCTCCTGCGCGTTCTCGCGCGGCTCGTTCTCCTCGAAGAACGCGGAGACCGGAACCTCGAGGAGGCGCGCGATCTCGCGGAGCCGGCCGGCCCCGACCCGGTTCTGGCCCTTCTCGTATTTCTGAACCTGCTGGAAGGTCACGCCGACCGCGTTGCCCAGCGCGGTCTGGCTCATGCCGCGAGCCTTGCGCAGCGCTGTGATCCGGATGCCGACGAGGCGATCGACGTCCGTCGTCTGCTTCGGCATCGTCTGGCCGGAGGAATCCTTGTCCATGGCGTGGGCTGCATCCTCCTGCGGACGGGGTGTCTTCGCCTCGCTGTCGCGCCGCTTCACCGTCCGCCCCTTAGTCGCATGTCCTGCACGCCAGGTTGCCGGTACTCCGTGCCGATGTCCGGCTATAGCCCTGATCCCGACACAGGTGAACCGCGGCGCAGTAGGACACCAAGTTGTCAAGCTTCGCAAGTCGAAGGTTACATCTTCTAGTTTAAGCCCACACATCTTTGCAACATTGTTGCTCAAATGTCGACGTGGAGGTCAGGGCTGATTTCGAGGTGCGCCTTGTCGCCGCGCGGCGGTACCCCTTAGGACCACAGGGGCATGTAGGTTCGGTACCGCGCAGGAGGCACGCATGTTCATCGCGATGAATCGCTTCAAGGTCGTTAAGGACGCGACGGCGGATTTCGAGGCCGTCTGGCTCGGGCGCGACAGCCACCTCGGCGAGATGCCGGGCTTCGTCGAGTTTCACCTGCTGCGCGGCCCCGAGCACGAGGACCACGTGCTCTACGCCTCGCACACGATCTGGCGATCGCGTGCCGATTTCGAGGCCTGGACCCGGTCCGAGCAGTTCCGCAAGGCGCATGGCCGCGTGCCCTCGACCAAGCCCCTGTATCTCGGCCACCCCCAATTCGAGGGTTTCGAGACGATCCAGACGGTCGGCGGGACGGCCGATGCGCGCCAGGACGCGGACGCCGTCTGAACGCGGCGGACCCCGGCCGCCCTTCGGCCGGGGTCATTCGAGGCGCCGATCCGGTTGAAACCGCGATGAAAGAAACCCGCGTGAATTGAAATAGCTCCGGCGAAAACGGTCCCCCGTCAAACCTCGCGATGGCCGGCTGCGCCGAACAGTCACTCAGCATTAACTATGTATTGCCTCCTCCGGAAGCAGGCCCTAAGTCGCAGCGCTCATCCGCGACTGCGATCGTGAACCCGCCGGGCCCGCGGCTTGCTCCGTGACCGTCACCAGGCGGCGCTGAAACCTTTCGTGTCTCAGACTGGTACAGAGTCCGACTAAGACGGGACGTTGCGGGTCAGATGTTTCACGATCGGCTTCCGGAGACGTTTCAGGCGCTGCCGACCTCGGCGGAGCGCCGCCGCAATGTGTGGTCGGCCCTGCTGCCACGCCGCGGCCGTGCGCTGGCACGCATCGCCCTGTCCATGACTCTCGCCGCCACCGACATCGCGGCGATCGTGGCGGTGACGCTGGGCCTCGAATGCGCCTACCAAGTCCTCGCGCAGGACGGCACGGTGTGGGCGGGTCTCGTCCGCGGCTCGCGGCTGTCGGCGCTGCTGGCGCTGGTGATCGTCGCCACGAACGTCCTGCGCGAGGAGTACAGCCTCGAGAACGTGATGGCGCAGAAGCCGGGCGTCCAGCGGGTGGCCTCGCTCTGGCTGATCGCCTGGGCCGCCGTGCTCGTCGTCAGCTTCATGACGAAGACGACCAACGATTACTCGCGGCTCGTCTCGCTCGGGATCTTCGCCGCCGGCCTGCCGGTGCTCATCGCGGCGCGGGCCGCGGTGCGCCGGCTCGTGCGCGAGCGGCTGAGCGCCGGATCGGCCACCGCCAGCCGGATCCACCTCGTGGGCTACGAGGAGGACATTGCGCGCTTCTACGCCGGCAAGGAGGTCGACCAGCTCGGCTCGCGGATCATTGGGACGAGCTACCTGCGGCGGGTCGATCCCGGCGCCGACGCGGCCACGCGCCACGACCAGTTGCAGGAGGATCTCGACCTCGCCGTCTCCGTCGTCCGCTTCCTGCGGCCGGACGACGTCTTCGTGCTGGTGCCCTGGGCCGACACCGCGGAGGTCGAGCGCTGCATCGACGCCTTCCTGCGGGTGCCCTCGGCCCTCCACCTGCGTCCCGGCGCGGTCCTCGACCGGTTCCCGGACCTGCAGGTCGCCCGGGTCGGCGGCGTCTCGGGGATCAACATCGGCCGCCGTCCGCTCAACGTCGGCGAGGTCATGCTGAAGCGCGCCCTCGACCTGACGGTGGCGACCGTCGCCCTCGTGTCGCTGTCGCCGCTGCTCGCCGCGATCGCGGTGGCGATCAAGCTCGACAGCCCCGGCCCGGTCTTCTTCCGGCAGAAGCGCTACGGCTTCAACCAGCAGCCGTTCGGCGTCTTCAAGTTCCGGTCGATGCGGGCGGATCCGAACGCCGCCTTCCGGCAGGCGACCCGCAACGACAGCCGCATCACCCGGATCGGCGCGATCCTGCGCCGGACGAACCTCGACGAGCTGCCCCAGCTGATCAACGTCCTGCGCGGAGAGATGTCGCTGGTCGGCCCCCGTCCGCACGCTTTGGCGCACGATCGGAGCTTCGAGCGCCGGATCGCCCTCTACGCCCGCCGGCACAACGTGAAGCCCGGGATCACCGGCTGGGCCCAGGTCAACGGCTACCGCGGCGAGACGCAGACCGACCTCGCCATGGAGCGGCGCGTCGCCTGCGACCTGCACTACATCGACAACTGGTCGATCTGGTTCGACATCCAGATCATGATCCAGACGGTCGTCTCGCGCCGCGCCTACCAGAACGCCTTCTGACCGGAACCAGACGCCCGTCCGCTGGAAGTGGCGCCTCAGGGGGCCTGCTTCCGCTCCCGGCAGGCGCCACAATCGCCCTCGACCTCCAGGATGCTGTGGGTCGGGGTGAAGCCGGCCCGCTCCAGCGTGCGCCCCAGGCTGCCCTCGACTTCCTCCGACGAGGCCTCGTCGACGCCGCCGCAGGTGCGGCAGATCAGGAAGATGACCCCCTCCCCTGGGGCGTGGCCGTGCGCGCAGGGGATGAAGGCGTTGCGGCTCGCGATCCGGTGGACCAGACCCTGCTCCATGAGGAAGTCGAGGGCGCGGTAGACCGAGACCGGGGCCACGCGCTTGCCCGGCGCGCTCAGCCGCTCGGCGATGTCGTAGGCGCCCTGAGCCTTGGCGGACTCGGCTACGGCCTCGAGCACCTCCCGGCGCAGGGGCGTGAACTGAAGACCGCGCTCGCGACACAGGGCCTCGGCCCGCGCGAGCATGTCACCGGTGCCGGCGTGGCACGCGTCGTGACCCTCGTGACGGTGCATGATCGCTCCAGACGTGATCCGCAGGTTGTCCCACGGGTTTGTTACAGTGTATCACCGCCGCCCAGCAGCGCACCAGTAGCCCCGCGCGGTGCCCGCGCCGGCGTGAGCGCGCGACGAGGACCCCGTGCCGACCATTCCCAGCCCGAGACACGCGGCGCGGCGATCGCTGTTCCAGAGCGGGATCGGCCTGCGGCTGGCGCTCGCCGCGCTGCTCTCGGCGCTGGTCTGGCTGACCATCGCCTGGGCGCTGGCGACATGAGCGGCGCGCGCCCGGATCCGATCCGCCTCGTCGGTCTCACCCTCGGTTACGACCGGCATCCGGCGGTCCACCACCTCGACGGGTCCGTGCGGGCCGGCGACTTGCTCGCCCTCGTCGGCCCGAACGGGGCCGGCAAGTCGACGCTCCTCAAGGGCATGGCCGGAGAGATCCGCTGCCTGGACGGGCGCATCGAGCGCGCCGGCGCCCTCGCCTACATGCCGCAGGTCGACGAGATCGACCGGAGCTTCCCACTCACCGTCATGGATCTCGCCGGCATGGGCCTCTGGCGGCGCGCGGGGGCGTGGCGCAGCCTCACCCGGCGGCGCCCGGCGATCGAGGCGGCGCTGGCCGCGGTCGGCCTCGACGGTTTCGCCGCGCGGCCGATCGGCACCCTGTCGGGCGGACAGTTCCGGCGCGCCCTGTTCGCCCGTCTGATCCTGCAGGACTGCCCGGTCGTGCTCCTCGACGAGCCGTTCACCGGCATCGACGCGCGGACGGTGGACGATCTCCTGGCGCTCATCCGCACGTGGCACGCCGAGGGGCGGACCGTCGTCGCCGCCCTGCACGACCTCCAGCAGGTCCGGGCGCATTTCCCGACGACGCTGCTGCTCGCCCGGGAGCCCGTGGCCTGGGGACCGACCGCGCGCGTCCTGACGGCCGAGAACCTCGCGCGCGCCCGCAACCTGTCCGAGGCCTGGGACGAGGGCGCGGCGATCTGCGCCGGGCCGCGGGCCGTCGCGGCGGCGCACGACCACGGCGGCGCGGACCATCACCACCACGAGGACGCCGCGTGACCGATCCGCTCGGATCCCTGTTCGCGCCGTTCGTGGAGTTCGGCTTCATGCGCCGGGCCCTGGCGGGCTGCCTCGCCCTGTCGGTCTCGGCGCCGCCCATCGGCGTGTTCCTGACGCTGCGCCGCATGAGCCTGATGAGCGACGCGATGAGCCACGCGATCCTGCCCGGCGCCGCGGTCGGCTTCCTGGTCGCCGGCCTGTCGCTGCCGGCGATGACGCTGGGCGGCCTCGTCGCCGGCCTCGCGGTCGCCCTCCTGGCCGGCGCCGTCACCCGCGCGACGGTCGTCCGGGAGGACGCGAACCTCGCCGCCTTCTATCTCATCTCGCTCGCGGCCGGCGTGCTGCTGGTCTCCCTGCGCGGCTCGCAGATCGACCTCATGCACTTCCTGTTCGGCTCGGTCCTGGCGCTCGACGACGACGCGCTGTGGCTGCTCGGCGGCATCAGCACGCTGACCCTGCTGGCCCTGGCCCTGATCTACCGGCCGCTCGTGATGGAATGCGTCGATCCCCTGTTCCTGCGGAGCGTGAGCCGCAGCGGCGGCCCGGTTCACCTCGCCTTCCTGGCGCTGGTGGTGGTGAACCTCGTCGGCGGGTTCCAGGCCCTCGGCACGCTGCTGGCGGTGGGGCTGATGCTGCTGCCGGCGGTGGCGGCCCGGTTCTGGGCCCGCGACCTGGCCGGCCTGATCCCGGTCTCGATGCTGATCGCGGCCCTGGCGAGCGTGTCGGGGCTCAGCCTGTCGTACCGGTACGACGTGCCGAGCGGGCCGGCCATCGTGCTGGCGGCCGGTGCCCTCTACGTCGCCTCGATGATGGTCGGCCCGCGCGACGGCCTGCTCCGCCGCCTCGTCCGGCCGCGCCACCTCGAGGCCTGATCAGGGCTGATCCTTGAGCGCCGCGAGCCCCTCGCGATAGGTCGGATAGGCGAGCGCGACGCCGAGTTCGTCGCGGATCAGCCGGTTCCGGACGCGCTTGTTCTCGCCGTAGAAGCTGCGCGCCATCGGCGACAGGTCGGCGGTCTCGAAATCGATCTCGGGCGGCAGCGGCAGGCCTGTGAGGGCCGCGGCGTGCTCGGTCACGGTCTGGGGCGCGATCGGCTCGTCGTCGGTGACGTTGTAGATCGCCCCCGGCCGCGGCCGGTCGATCGAGGCGAGCAGCGTCGTGGCGATGTCGTCGACGTGGATGCGGTTGAAGACCTGCCCGGCCTTCACGATGCGCTGCGAGCGGCCCTCCCGCAGCTTCACGATCGGGTTGCGCCCGGGTCCGTAGATGCCCGAGAGCCGGAAGACCTGAACGGCCTTGCCGGTCGCGGCGCCGAGCGCCAGCCACGCCGCCTCGGCGTCGACGCGCACCTTGGACCGGGCGCTGCGCGGGGTCGCCGGCGTGGTCTCGTCGATCCAGGCGCCGCCCTGGTCGCCGTAGACGCCGATGGTGGACAGGTAGCCGATCCACCGGATCCGGCTCGCCGCGACGGCGTCGGCGTAGCGGGCCAATACCGGGTCGCCGGCCTCGCCGGGGGGCGCCGAGACGAGGAGCACGTCCGTGTCGGCGAGATCCGCCGCGATCCGGGGATCGTCGGCCTCCGGCCCGAAAGCGCGCATGGCGAAGCCCGTCTCCGCGGCGACGCGGTCGGCGGCCGCGGGGTCGGTCACCGTGGCGCGGACGGTCCCGAAACGCGGCCGCGCCCGCTCAGCGAAGTGACGGCCCGTGAAGCCGAGCCCGAAGACGAAGAGGTTCATGCCGCGGATGTCTCGTCCGTCCGCGGTTCCGTCAAGCCGGTGACGGTCCGCCACTCGTCCCGCACGTGGGCGTCGGTCTCGGAATCGCCGTGCTGCCGCCCGAGCGCGCGCACGGCCTCGGGCGCCAGCAGCCGGCCGCAGGCCCAGACCGCCATGCCGCGCACCAGTGGAGACGGGTCGCGCAGGCGCGCAACGGCCGCCTCCGCGAGCGACGGGTCATCGGAATTCCCGATCGCGATCATGACGTTGCGGAGGAAGCGGTCGCGCCCGGTGCGCTTCACCGGCGTGCCGGCGAAGAAGGTGCGGAACGCCGCGTCGTCGAGGCCCGCGAGATCCGAGAGCGCCGGGGCCGCCAGGTCCGCCCGCGCGGCGAGGCGGCTCTCCGCCGCGGTGCGGGCGAACTTGTTCCAGGGGCAGACGGCCAGGCAATCGTCGCAGCCGAACACCCGGTTGCCGATTGCCGCCCGGAACGCCGCCGGGATCGGCCCGGCATGCTCGATCGTCAGGTACGAGATGCAGCGGCGGGCATCGAGCCGGTAAGGCCCCGGGAACGCGTCGGTGGGGCAGACGTCCAGGCAGGCGCGGCACGAGCCGCAACGGTCGGGCTCCGGCGGGTCGGGCTCGAATTCCGCGCTCGTGTAGATCGCGCCGAGGAGCAGCCAGTTGCCGTGCCCGCGGGAGATCAGCACCGTGTGCTTGCCCTGCCAGCCGAGGCCGGCCGCCTCCGCCAGGGTCTTCTCCATGACGGGGGCGGTGTCGCAGAAGACCTTCACCCGCACGTCGCCCTTAGCCGACAGATACCCACCCAATTCTTTCAGGCGGCCCTTCAAAACCTCGTGATAGTCCCGCCGCTGCGCGTAGGCGGCGACGGCACCGCGGTCGCGAAGCGCCACGAGGTCGAGGGGATCGTGCTCCGGCCGGTAGCTCATCGCCAGGACCAGGATGCTGCGCAGACCGGGCCACAGCGCGACCGGGCTGGCGCGCTGGTCGGCCCGCTCCGCCATCCAGTCCATGGTGCCCTGCGCGCCCTCGGCGAGCCAGGCGGAAAGGCGGCCGGGCAGGTCGGGCAGCCGGTCGGGTCGGGTCACGCGCAAGCCGCAGAACCCGAGCGTCCGGGCCCGGGTCTCGACGAGGCGTCGCAGGTCGGCGCCGTGGTAGGTCCGTCGGGCGTTCAGAAATCCAGATCCGCGTAGTGGGCGGCCGGTGCCATCCCGGCCACCCGGTCGGCGAGCAGGGCGCGGAACGAGGGCCGCGACTTGACGCGGGCGTACCAATTCCGCGCCATCTCGTCCTCGTCCCAGGGCACGTCGCCCAGGTAGTCGACGCAGGAGAGATGGGCGGCCGCCGCGAGATCGGCATAGGTCAGGTTGTCGCCGGCGATCCAGCGCCGCCGCGCGATGAGGTAGCCGATGTATTTGAGGTGGTAGCGCACGTTGGACCGCGCCGCGCGGATCGCGTTCATGTCGGGCGGGCCGCCGCCCTCGTTGGCCGACATGAAGCGCTTCGAGATCTTCTCGTTGACGAGGTAGGCGGTCACCTCGGACTCGAACTTCACCAGGAACCAGTCCAGCAGGCGCCGCACCTCCACGCGCTCGACGGTGTCCTCCGGCAGCATCCGCCGCCCCGAGAGCCCGAGGCCGCGGGTCTCGTCGAGGTACTCGGCGATGACGCCGGCGCCGGGAACCACGAGGCCGTTCTGCTCCAGCAGCACGGGCGTGACGCCCGCCGGGTTGATCAGCAGGAAGTCGTCGCGCCGCTCCCAGGGCCGTTCTTCGAACAGCGTCGGCTCCATGCCCATCTCGGCGAGCACGAGACGGATGAAACGGGAATTCGCGCAGAAGGGGAAATGGTAGAGGGTTGCCATCGAGGCCGTGCGGGACGTTCGGTCTGCCAGCGCGGCCGGTCCCGCGCTCGTCGTGGGTCCTGAAGCGCGGGTCTTCGGCGCAGAGGACTTCGGACCGAGCGTTATTGCTCGACCGTTGCCGAGCCCTTAACACGCGCGGCCCGGCCCGGTAACTGCCCGTCAACCCTGATCGGCGAAGCCTCGGGTACAACCATTTCGCGTGGCAGGCGGTGGCCCGACGGGGGCCTCCGCGCGCGCGGCACAGGGCGTCGCGATGGATCCGGCAAGCATCGGCAAGGCAGTGCTGCTCGCCCTGGTGGAGGGGGCGACCGAGTTCATCCCGGTCTCCTCCACCGGCCACCAGCTGCTGGTGGGGCACTTCATCGGCTTCCACTCGCCCAACAACACCTTCGAGGTGCTGATCCAGCTCGGCGCGATCCTGGCGATCCTGCTGGTGTATTTCCGCCGCCTCCTGGGGATCGCCACCGCGTTGCCGTCCGACCCGAAGGCGCGCCGCTTCGTCCTCGGCATCCTGGTGGCGTTCCTGCCGGCGGCGATCATCGGCGGCCTCTTCTCGAAGCTGATCAAGGCCTACCTGTTCAACCCGTGGATCGTCTGCGCGACCCTGGTGGCCGGCGGCCTCGTGCTCCTCGTCATCGACGACACCGACCTCGAGGTGAAGAAGACTGACGTCTACGACTTCTCGCTGCCGATGGACCTGAAGATCGGCATCTTCCAGTGCCTGGCGATGATACCCGGCGTCTCGCGCTCGGGCGCCACGATCGTGGGCGCCATGCTGATGGGCGCCGACAAGCGCTCGGCCACCGAGTTCTCGTTCTACCTCGCGATGCCGACCATGGCGGGCGCCTTCGCCAAGGACCTGCTCGACAACTACAAATACCTTTCGAGCAACGATGTCGGGCTGATCGCGATCGGCTTCATCGTCTCGTTCGTCTCGGCGCTGTTCGTGGTGCGGTTTCTCCTCGACTACGTCTCCCGCCACGGTTTCTGGCTGTTCGCGTGGTGGCGGATCATCGTCGGTGCCCTCGGCTTCGCCGGCCTGATCATCCTCGGCTGACGCGGGCGGGATCGCGCCCCGTTCGGTCAGCCCGGGCTCGCCGGCAGCGGCTCGGACTCGCGATCCGGATCGGCAGGTGCCCCTGACCGCACCTGCGCCGCATCACTCAAAAATCGGTGATCCGCGGCTTGAGCTTTCCTCAACCATCGGGCGATTGCCAGCGGCGGAGCGGCGTGCGAGGCAAACGCATGAAAGCGGTGCAGAAGACGCCGCGCCCTGGGACGTACCGATGGAAGACAGACCGCTCGCCGACCTCTTCGAGCCCGCAGACCGGGCGCGCTGGCTCGGCCTCGTCGAAGGCGTCCTGAAGGGCGCCGATTTCGAGAAGCGGCTGGTGTCGCGGACGGCCGACGGACTGCGGATCGAACCCCTCTACGGACCGGCCGAGCCGGCGGCGCAGCCGGTGCGCGAGCCGGGACCCTGGCGGATCGCCCAGCGGGTCGACCATCCCGACCTCGGAACCGCGAACACGCAGGCGCTCACCGACCTCGAGGGCGGGGCCGATGCCCTCGTGCTCGCCGTCGCGGGTGCGCCGGGCGCCCGCGGCTACGGTCTCACCGCGGCGAGCGTCGAGGAGCTCGACGCCGCCCTGAAGGGCGTGATGCTGCCGCTGATCGCCCTGCGGATCGATGCTGGCGGCCGCGGCCTGGAGGTGGCCCAGCTGGTCAAGGCGCTGGCGGAGCGCCGCGGCGAGGATCTCTCGACCTACGACGTCGATCTGGGGGTCGATCCCGTCGGTGTCCTGGCGGCCACCGGCAGCCTCGGAGCCGTCTGGACCGACATCGCGCCCCGCCTCGCCGAGGTCGTGGCCGAGCTGGAGGCTGCGGGTTTCCGCGGCCGGGCCTTCCTGGCCGACGGCCGGCCCTACCACGAGGCCGGCGCCGGCGAGGCGGCGGAACTCGGCGCGGTGCTCGCCACCGCCGTCGCCTACCTGCGCGCCCTGGAAGCGGCCGGTCACGATCTCGCGAGCGCGCGCGACCGCGTCGCCGTGCTGCTCGCGGCCGATGCCGACGAGTTCGTCACCGTCGCGAAGTTCCGCGCGATGCGGCGCCTCTGGGCGCGCGTCGAGCAGGCCTGCGGCCTCGAGCCGAAGCCGCTGCGCCTCCACGCCGAGACCGCGTGGCGGATGATGACCAAGCGCGACCCGTTCGTGAACATCCTCCGGACCGGCATGGCGGCGGCCTCGGCCGGCATGGGCGGCGCCGACAGCGTCGCGGTCCTGCCGTACACGCAGGCCCTCGGCCTGCCCGACGCCTTCGCCCGGCGCGTGGCGCGCAACAGCCAGATCGTGCTCATCGAGGAATCGCACCTCGCGCGGGTCAGCGACCCCGCGGCCGGCGCCGGCGGTTTCGAGGCCCTGACGGCCGAGCTCGCCGAGGCGGGCTGGGCGGCGTTCCAGGCGATCGAGGCCGAGGGCGGGATCGTCGCCTCGCTCAGCGTCGGCAAGCTCCAGCGGCGGATCGAGCTGACCCGCGAGGCCCGCGCCAAGGCGGTGGCGACCCGCCGCGAACCGCTCACCGGTGCGAGCGAGTTTCCGAACCTCCCCGAGAAGCCGGTCACGGTTCTCGACGTGCCGCCCATGGCGGCGGTGCGCGGATCCAACTTCGGCGCGGGCTCGGCGGTCGCCTGCGACGCGCTGCCGTCCCAGCGCCTCGCGGAGCCCTACGAGGCCCTGCGGGACGCCTCGGACGCCTTCCTCGCCAAGACCGGTCGCAGGCCGGTCGTGTTCCTGGCCAATCTCGGCCCGGTGGCGGCCTTCAACGCCCGGGCGACCTTCGCGGCCAACGCCTTCGCGGCCGGCGGGCTCGAGGCTCTGTCGAACGAGGGCTTCCCCGATGCCGAGGCGGCGGCGGCGGCGTTCCGGGAATCCGGCGCGAGCCTCGCCTGCATCTGCTCCACCGACGGGATCTACGCCGAGCGCGCGGTCGCGACCGCGGAGGCGCTGACCGGGGCCGGCGCCGGACCGGTCTACCTCGCCGGGAAGCCGACGGACCTGGCCGAGCCGCTGAAGCAGGCGGGCGTGGCCGCCTTCCTGCATGTCGGCTGCGACCTTCTCGCCCTCCTCAACGCGGCACTCCGTGCGGCCATGCGGACGCCCGCGCCGCAGGCCCCGCGCTGACGGGGCGCCGATCTCCCCGAAGCTCTCGGCACTCCGGATCCGCATGACGCCCCGCATCGCCGTCGCCCTGCTCCTCGCCGGCACGCTGCCCGCCGCGTCCGCCCCCCGCGCCGCCCTGCCCGATCGGTTCGACGGCACCTGGAGCGTCGAGATCATCACCGAGACGGGGAACTGCGACCGTGCCTACCGCTACCCGGTGCGGATCGAGCGCGGGCGGGCGCGCTTCATCGGGACTGCCTTCGTGGTCGAGGGTGGCGTCGCGCGGAACGGGGCGATCCGCGGCTCGATCTCCAACGGCGCCGCCACCGCCGACGTGCGGGGACGCCTGGGCTCGGACGGCTTCGGTGCCGGAACCTGGGTCTCGACCGGGGCCCTCGCCTGCCAGGGACACTGGAACGCGGAGCGGCGCGGCTGAGCGCGGCTGTGGCCGTCGCGAAACAGCCCGGATCTTGCCCGGAATCGGGCACCCGGACCGAACCGCCAGCCCCGATCCCGACGCAATCATGAGCGAGAGCTGAACACGGTTCGGACACCCGACGAGGCCGCCCGTATGAAGACTTCGATCCTCGCCACCTTCGCCGTCCTCGCGCTCGTCTCGGCCGCCGAGGCGCGGCCTCACCGGCACCCGGCCGCCCCGAAGGTGAACGCGGCGGAGGCCGAGAAGGTGTTGGCGCCGCTGCGGCAGGCCGCCACCGCGTGCTTCGCCGAGACGGTGCTGTCGAACCCGAAGGCGACGGCAGAGGCGCGCGCCGGCCGCTGGTACGAGGCCGTCGGCATCACGGGCTTCCTGTGCCGCCCGGAGGTCGCCGCGATGATCCGGACCCACGACAACCTCTACGGCGCGAAGACCGGTGAGCGCTACTTCAAGGGCGCGTACGTCAAGCATCTGGACCAGCAGCTCGCCGAGCGCCTTCAGCCGATGTTCGCCCGCAAGGCCGTCGCCAGCGCCGAGCCGCCACTCGAGAAGGCCTCGGCGGAGGAGCCGGCCGAGAACAACTGAGCGGGAACCGTCCGGGGTCGCCGCGCCTTCCCCGACCCGGAGGCGGCGATGCCCTACGAGCTCCATTACTGGCCGATGATCCAGGGGCGCGGCGAGTTCGTCCGCCTCGCCCTCGAGGAGGCCGGCGCCGACTACGTCGACGTGGCCCGCCAGGACGACGATTCCGGCGGCATCGGACCGATGCTCGACCGACTGTCCGACCCCGCCGATCCGCGACCGCCCCTGGCACCGCCCTTCCTGCGCGACGGCGACGTCGTCGTCGGGCAGAGCGCCGCGATCCTGCTCTATCTCGGACCGCGCCTCGGGCTCGTGGGCCCGTCGGAGCGCGACCGGATCTGGACCCATCAGCTCCAGCTCACCGTCGCCGACGCGGTCGACGAGGCGCACGACACCCACCATCCCGTCGGCGTCGGCCTGTACTACGCGGATCAGAAGGCCGAGGCGCTGCGCCGGGCGGCCGAATTCCGGGGCGAGCGCATCCCGAAATATCTCGGCTATTTCGAGCGCGTGCTTGCGGCCAACGGCGGCCGCCGCCTCGTCGGCGCTGATCTCTGCTACGCCGACCTGTCGCTGTTCCAGCTCGTCGACGGCCTGCTCTACGCCTTCCCCAAGGCGACCGCTGCGGCCCTCCGGAGGACCCCGCAGGTGGCGCGGCTCCACGAGACCGTGGCGCGGCGCCCGCGGCTCGCCGCCTACCTCGCCAGCGCGCGCCGGATCCCGTTCAACGAGGACGGCATCTTCCGCCGCTATCCGGAGCTGGATCCCTGAGGCGCGAGCCGGGGCTCACCGACGCGGGCCGGCGATCAGGATCGCCGCGAGCACCAGCGCGACGAGCCCGAGCACCAGCGACAGCAGGCGCCAGAACAGCAGCGGGTCGCGCTCCAGGAGCGACGCCCGCCGGCCATCCGTGAAAGCCGGGTTGGGGTGGCGCAGGTCGTGGACGAAGGCCGACACGGTCGCGTAGCGCCGCTGCGGATCGGGATGGACGGCCCTGCGCAGCGCGCCGTCGACCCAGACCGGCAGCAGCGGGCGCACGGTCAGCGCCGACGCGTAGCGCAGCCGCCGCTGCGCCGCGCGCGTCCGGGCCCGGGGCACCGCGTCGCCGTAGGGCAGCCGCCCCGTGAGCATCTTGTAAGTCATCACGCCGACCGCGAAGACGTCCGACTGGGCGGTCCCCGGGGCGCCGAGGAAGCACTCCGGCGCCGTGTACTGCACCGTGCCCAGGATCTCCGCCGGGTCGATCCGCGGGTCGCCCTCGACGACGCCGGCGACCTGGGTGGCGCCGAAATCGATGATCTGGACGGTGCCGGCCGCGTCGATCAGGACGTTGTCGGGCCGCAGGTCCTGGTGGACCATCTCCCGCCGATGGAAGGCCTGCACGCCCCGGGCGAGCTGCTCGACGAGCCCCCGCACCGCCTCCAGCTCGGGCGCCGCGTGGTCGCGCATCCACTGGGTCAGGGTCTGGCCCTCGACGTAGCGCATCACCGTGTAGAGGTGGCTGCGGCGGCCAGCCTGGGGATGGGCCCTGAGCACGTGCGGATTGTCGATCCGCCGCGCGATCCACTCCTCCATGACGAAGCGCTTCCGCTGGGCGGGATCGTCCCGCAGGTCCAGGGACAGCACCTTCAGGGCGACCTGGGCGCCGGTCTCCGCCTCGACCGCCAGGTAGACGCGGCTCCGGGGACCGGAGTGGAGGATCCGCAGCAGGCGGAAGCCGTCGAGCTCCGCGGGTGGGTCGAGGAGCGGCGCCGGGTCCAGCCCCTCGGCCTCGCCGAGGAGGTCGGCCGGCTCGCCCTCCGGCACGGTCTCGACCCGCACGATCTGGATCGTCAGGTTGTCCGGGCTGCCGGCCGCCAGGGCCATCTCGACGATCGCCCGCGCGGCCGCGTCCAGGGTCCCGGCCCGCGCGATCTCCGCGACCATGTCGCGGGGCCGGACATGCTCGTGGATGCCGTCCGTCGTCAGCACGAAGGTGTCGCCGGCCTCGACGCCCACGGCGTGGTAGTCGATCTCGACGCGGCCCTGCGCTCCGAGGGCGCGGCCGAGATACGATTCCGCCGCGGAGACGACGACCCGGTGGTCCTCGGTGAGCTGCTCGAGCGACCGGCCGGACACCCGCGAGATCCGGGCATCGCCCACGTGGAAGAGGTGGGCCACGCGGGATTTCAGCACGAGGGCGTCGAAGGTCGTGACGTGGCCCCGGTCGGCATCGTTCGGATCGGCGCCGCGCCGCGTCTCGGCGTAGAGCCAGGAATTCGTGGCCGCGATCACGCGCTGCGCCGAGGTCTTCACCGACCACGTGTCCGGCGTGGCGTAGTAGTCGCTGAGGAAGCTCTTGACCGCGGTCTCGCTCGCCGCCGCGCCCGCCGCGCTGCTGCTGATCCCGTCGGCGAGGGCGACCGCGATCCCCTTCAGGCCCAGCGCCGGCTGGACGGGAACCAGCGCGCCGTTGAAATCCTGGTTGGCGGCCTTGCGGCCGGCGCTGCTGTGCTGGCCGATCGTGACCGTCAGGTCGGCCGGGCCGCGCGGTCCGGCGCTCAAGCGGCGGCCGCCGCGCTGTCGCCCCGGCCGCGGTACGACAGCGCCTCGGCGAGGTGGAGCCGGCGGACCTGCGCCTCGCCGTCGAGGTCGGCCAGGGTCCTGGCGACGCGCAGCGTCCGGTGGAAGCCGCGGGCGGAGAGGCGCATGCTCTCGGCCGCCTGGCGGATCAGCGCCGTCCCGTCGGCGTCGGGGCTCGCGACGTCCGAGATCAGCGTCGCGGGACAGGTCGCGTTGGTGGTGGATTCCGGCAGGCCGCGCGCGGCGTAGCGCGCGCCCTGGAGCGCGCGGGCCGCCGACACCCGCGCGGCCGCCTCGCGGGAGCCCTCGGCCGGCGCGGGCAGGATCAGGTCGGCGGCCGTCACCGCCGCCACCTCGACGCGCAGGTCGATGCGGTCGAGCATCGGGCCGGAGATCCGCGCCTGATACTGCGCCATGCAGCGCGCGTTCGGCCCGCGCCGGCAGGCGTAGCCCGGTTCGAGACCGTGGCCGCAGCGGCACGGGTTCATCGCCGCGACCAGCTGGAACCGCGCCGGGTAGGTGATTCGGTGGTTGGCCCGGGCGATCATCACCGCCCCGGATTCCATCGGCTGGCGCAGGCTGTCGAGCACCTGCGGGGAAAATTCGGGGAGCTCGTCCAGGAACAGCACGCCGCCATGGGCCAGGGAGACCTCACCGGGCCGCGCCCCGAGGCCGCCCCCCACCAGGGCCGCCATCGAGGCGGAATGGTGCGGCTGCCGGAACGGCCGGCGGTTCGAGAGCGCCCCGTCCTTCAGCGCGCCCGCCACCGACTGGATCATGGAGATGTCGAGCAGCTCGCGCGGCGTGAGCGGCGGCAGGATCGAGGGAAGACGCGCCGCCAGCATCGACTTGCCCGAGCCGGGCGGCCCGTTCATCAACAGGTTGTGGCCCCCGGCGGCCGCGATCTCCAGGGCGCGCTTGGCGCCCTCCTGCCCCTTGATGTCGGCGAGGTCCGGCAGCGGCCCGGCCGGCGCGGCGACGGCGGGCTCCGGCCGCGCCATCACCTGGCTGCCCTTGAAGTGGTTGGCGAGCTGGATCAGCGAGCGCGGCGCGAGCACGTCGAGGTCGCCCCCGGCCCAGGCCGCCTCCGGCCCGGTGGGCGCCGGGCAGATGAGCCCGAGCCCCCGATCGGCCGCAGCCATCGCGGCCGGCAGCACGCCGCTCACCGCCGTGATGCTGCCATCGAGGGCGAGCTCGCCCAGCACGCAGTAGCCGGCGAGCGCGTCCGCCGGGATCGCGCCGATGGCCGCCATGACGCCCAGCGCGATCGGCAGGTCGAAATGCGAGCCTTCCTTGGGAAGATCCGCCGGGGCGAGGTTCACCGTGATGCGCTTGGCCGGCAGCGCCAGCCCCGAGGCGATCAGCGCTCCACGGACCCGCTCGCGCGATTCCGCCACCGCCTTGTCGGGCAGACCGACGACGGTGAACACCACCGAGCCCGGCACGATCTGGACCTGCACGTCCACCGCCCGCGCCTCGATGCCCTCGAAGGCCACGGTGGCGACGCGGGTGACCATTCGTGCAGTGTCCTCGCCGCCGCGTTCCGGTACGGCCAAGATGTGCGGCAGATTCGGTGGCGGCTCAAGGGGATCGTCGCCATGGAACTCCGCCGCGGCACGCCTGTTCACAGCCGGAAACAATTGCCGGATCGGAGACAGCCATGCGCCTGACCACGTCCCTTCTCGCCCTGACCTTGATCGCAGGCACCGGCCTCGCCGCCCGCGCCGACGAGAAGCTTCCGCCCGATCAGCAGGCCAAGGTCGAGGCCATGCTCAAGCAGGAGGGCTTCACCAAGTGGAAGGAGATCGAGCTCGACGACGGCATGATCGAGGTCGACGACGCGATCGACGGGAGCGGCAAGCAGTTCGACCTGAAGCTCGATCCGAAGACCCTGGCCATCGTGAAGCGCAAGGCCGAGTGAGGCAGCGCTTCGGCTGCGCTTCGACTCGGCTTCAGCAGCGCTTGCGTTCGGGCCGAGGCCCGGCCATATAGCCGGCGGGGGGTTGGCGAGGGACGTTTCACTCGCCAACCGGGTCAGGTCCGGAAGGAAGCAGCCCTAACGAGACCGAGCGGGTCTTCGTCCAGCCTCCCACCTCATTCCACGGCGCGCGGCAGCCGGACCCAGACACGGCATGGACGCTACGACCGGCACGCCTGACGACGAGCCGGGCCTGCCCGGGTTTCCAGCGCCCCCAGCCGCGGCGACGCCCTACCGGGTGCTCGCGCGCAAGTACCGCCCCACCAATTTCGGCGACCTGATCGGCCAGGACGCGATGGTGCGGACCCTCGCCAACGGGTTCGCGGCCAATCGCATCCCGCAGGCCTGGATGCTCACCGGCGTCCGCGGAGTCGGCAAGACCACGACGGCCCGCATCCTGGCGCGCGGCCTCAATTACGCCCGCGCCGGACAGCCCGACACCGGCCCGACCGTGTCGATGCCGGAACTCGGCCTCCACTGCGCGGCGATCATGGAATCCCGGCACATGGACGTGCTGGAGATGGACGCCGCCTCGCATACCGGCATCGACGACGTCCGGGCGATCATCGACGGCATCCGCTACGGGCCGGTCTCGGCGCGCTACAAGGTCTACATCGTGGACGAGGTCCACATGCTCTCCGAGAAGGCGTTCAACGCCTTCCTGAAGACGCTGGAGGAGCCGCCGCCGCACGTGAAATTCGTGTTCGCCACCACGGAGATCCGCAAGGTCCCGGTGACGATCCTGTCCCGCTGCCAGCGATTCGACCTGCGCCGGGTCGAGGCGCCGACCTTGCACGCGCATCTCGCGAAGGTCTGCGCGGCCGAGGGCGTATCGGTCGAGGACGAGGCTCTGGGCGCCATCGTGCGCGCCGCGGAAGGGTCGGTGCGCGACGCGCTCTCGCTGCTCGACCAGGCGATCGCCCACGGCGCCGGCACGATCACGGCGCAGAGCGTGCGCGACATGCTGGGCCTCGCCGACCGCGCCCGGATCCTCGACCTGTTCGAGGCGGTGATGCGCGGCGCGGTGCCGGCCGCCTTCGCGGAGCTGCGGGCGCAGTACGATTCCGGCGCGGACCCGTCGGTCGTGCTCTCGGATCTCGCGGCCTTCACGCACCTCGTCACCCGGCTCAAGGTGGTGCCGGAAGCCGCCGCCGACCCGACGCTCAGCGAGACCGAGCGCGTCCGCGGCGCCGCGTTCGCCGAGAAGCTCTCGATCCGCGCCCTGTCGCGGGCGTGGCAGATCCTGCTGAAGGCGATTCCCGAGGTCCAGGCGGCGCCCCGGCCCCTCGCGGCCGCCGAGATGGCGATCGTGCGCCTCGCCTACGCGGCCGACCTGCCCACACCCGACGAGGCCCTGCGCCAGCTCAGGGCCGAGGCCGCCGCCGCGCCCGCGGACGAGGCTCCGGCCGCGTCGGCCCGGCCGCCCCTCCCGCCGATTCCCGACCTGCGCGGCGGCGGTTCCGCGGCGCTCGCCGCGGCACCCCGCACGGTCGCGCCGGAGCCCGCCCCGGTCGCGGCGCCCCTGGCCGCGCCCGTCGCGGTGAACGCGCCGGCGAGCGTCCCGATCAGCGCGCCCGCAAGCGCGCCCGTCGGTGCGCTGGCGCCGAGGCCGGCGCCCGCGGCACCGCCGACGCCGCGTCTCGGGCGGTTCGAGGACCTGATCGCGCTGGCCGACGCCAACCGGGACATCCTGCTGCGGACCGCGCTGGAGCGCGACGTCCACCTGGTGCGCTTCGAGGAGGGCCGGATCGAGTTCCGCCTCGCCGCCGGCGGCCGGTCGAGCCTCGCCAACGACATCGCCGCCGCCATCGAGCGCTGGACCGGGCGGCGCTGGGTGGTGGCCCTGTCGAAGGACGAGGGCGCCCCGACCCTCGACGCGGCCGCCCGCGCCGCGACCGAGACACGCCGGGAGAACGCCGCCGCCGACCCGTTCGTGCGCGAGGTCCTGACGCGCTTTCCCGGGGCCGAGATCGTCGACGTGCGCGAGACAATCTCCGAGGCCCTCCCCTCCGCCGAGCAGGAGATCCTCGGGGAAGGCGATGCCGCGCGGGTCGGCGAGGTCGAGGACGACGACGCCTGACGCATGGTGGCGCCCGGGCCGCGCCATACCCAGATCAGACGAGGAAACGGAAAGAGAGCCGCATGCGCGACCTGATGGGCATCATGAAGCAGGCTCAGGCCATGCAGGAGAAGATGGCCAACCTGCAGTCCGAGATGGACGAGATCGAGGTGACCGGCGCCTCCGGCGGCGGCTCCGTCCGGGTCACCATGAGCGCCAAGGGCCAGATGAAGGGAGTCAGCATCGACCCCTCGCTGATGGTGGCGGACGAGCGCGAGATCCTTGAGGACCTGATCGTCGCGGCCTGCAACGACGCCCGCGGGAAGGCCGAGGCGACCATGCAGGAGCGCATGGCCGAGCTGACCAAGGGCCTGCCCCTGCCGCCGGGCATGAAGCTGCCGTTCTAGGACGCATCCCGGACAGGACGTCTGAACCGTCTTCGCGCGCGCAGCGAAGCGATCCAGCGTAGCGCGACCGGGCTGCTTCGCTGCGCTCGCTAAGACGAACGGAACGGGCGGCCCCGCGGGCCGCCCGCTCTCGGTTTACGCCGCGATCGCCTGCGCGGTCGGCCCGGCGGCGCGCACGTCGGCGTCGACATGGGCCTCGAACCGCTTGAAGTTATCGTCGAACATCTTTACGAGCCGCGCCGCCGTCTCCACGAAGGCGCCCTTGTTGGCCCAGGTCTTCACCGGCGTCAGGATGTGCGGCTCGACGCCCGGAACCGAGACAGGCACCGCGAAGCCGAAATACGGGTCGCGGCGGAACTCGGCCTGCGCCAGCGAGCCGTCGAGGGCGGCGCTCAGCAGGCGGCGCGTCACGCGGATCGGCATCCGCCGGCCGGTGCCGACGCCGCCGCCGGTCCAGCCCGTGTTGACCAGCCAGCAATCGACGCTGTGCTTGGCGATGAGGTCGCGCAGCAGGTTGCCGTAGGTGCTCGGATGCCGCGGCATGAACGGCGCGCCGAAGCAGGTCGAGAAGGTCGCCTCGGGCCCGGTCAGGCCGCGCTCGGTGCCGGCCACCTTGGCGGTGTAGCCCGAGAGGAAGTGGTACATCGCCTCGGCGCCGGTGAGCTTGGCGATCGGCGGCATCACCCCGAAGGCGTCGCAGGTCAGCATGACGATGTTCTTCGGATGTCCGGCCCGGCCGGAGGCGCTGGCGTTGGCGATGAAGTCTAGCGGGTAGGCGCAGCGGGTGTTCTCGGTGAGCGACGCGTCGTCGAAATCCGGTGCGCGGGTGACCGGATCGATGATCACGTTCTCCATCACCGTGCCGAAGCGCTCGGTGGTGGCGTAGATCTCCGGCTCGGCGTTGCGCGAGAGGCGGATGGTCTTGGCGTAGCAGCCGCCCTCGAAGTTGAAGATGCCCTCGTTCGACCAGCCGTGCTCGTCGTCGCCCAGCAGCTGGCGGGAGCTGTCGTTCGACAGCGTCGTCTTGCCGGTGCCCGAGAGGCCGAAGAAGATCGCCGAGCCGCCCTCGGCATCTAGCGCCGCGTTGGCCGAGCAGTGCATCGGCATCACGCCCTGGCCGGGCAGGATGTAGTTCAGGTAGGTGAAGACCGACTTCTTCATCTCGCCCGCGTAGGCGGAGCCACCGATCAGCACGAGCTTCTTCGAGAAGTCGATGGCGATCACGGTCTTGGAGCGGCAGCCGTGCCGGGCGGGATCGGCCTGGAAGCTCGGCAGGTCGATGATCGTCATGTCCGGCACGTAGGACGCGATCTCGGAGCGGTCCGGACGGATCAGCAGGTTGCGGATGAACAGCGAGTGCCACGCGAACTCGGTGAAGACCCGGGCCTTGACCCGGTAGGCTGGATCGGCGCCGCCGTAGAGGTCCTGGGCGAACAGCTCCTTGCCCTCGGCGTGCTTCAGGAAGTCCTGGCGCAGGGTCTCGAACTGCTCGGGCGTGATGGCGCCGTTGTTGTCCCACCAGACCTCGTTCTCGGTACCGGCGTCGCGCACCACGAACTTGTCCTTGGGCGAGCGGCCGGTATGGCTGCCGGTGGTGGCGACGAGGGCGCCGCCGCGGGCGAGCTGCGCCTCCTTGCGGGACAGGGCCTCCTCGTAGAGGCGCGGGGCCTCGAAATTCCAGTGGACGGCCTTGAGGTCGCGGAAGCCCGCCGCCTCGGCGCCGTGGGCCGCGTTGTGATCACCGATGTTGGTCATGATCGTATCTCCCGGGCCCCTGTTCGACCGTCGACGCGACTGAGCCGGACGGCACCGCCGTCCGGGTTTGCCCGGGAGACGTCCGTGCGGTCGTACAGGACCGCCGCACGCAGGTTCTCCGTTCCCGGCCGCTCGCCATCCCACGCCCGCGTAGGCGGCGAAGCTTCGCTGTCATAATGGGCTCCGCCGGGAGCCCGCAACGTGTACAAACAGGTTAGACCACAGTCGTGGACTCAGGAACCCAGGTCTGTAAGCAGTTCCGTTCGTCGTGCAGCATAATGCCACCGGCGCAGCGACGTCGGAATACCCATATACCACATACGATGGACCGCATCGGCGCGCGGACCCTTGCGCGGCCCCCGGCGCCGTCTATGCCCGTCCCGATCCGCAGCCCCTTCCTCGCCCCAGAGGCACGATGCCCCAAGCCGTCGCCGGCCCCGAGATCGAGCGCCTGATCCAGCTCCTCGCCCGCATGCCGGGCCTCGGACCGCGCTCGGCGCGGCGGGCCGCCCTGCAGCTCATCAAGAAGCGCGACACGCTGCTCGGGCCCCTCGCCGACGCGATGCGGGTGGCGGCCGACCGCATCATCGTGTGCACGAGCTGCGGGAACGTCGACACCTCAGACCCGTGCACGATCTGCCGGGACGCCGAGCGCGATCCGACGACGCTCGTGGTGGTGGAGGATGTGTCCGACCTCTGGGCGCTGGAGCGGTCCGGGGCCGTGAAGGCGCGCTACCACGTGCTCGGCGGCGTCCTCTCGGCGCTCGATGGCGTCCGTCCGGAGCACCTGAACCTCGCGAGCCTCGTGGAGCGCGTGGCCCGGCCCGAGGTGACCGAGGTCATCCTGGCGCTCAACGCCACCGTCGACGGCCAGACCACCGCCCACTACGTCACGGAATCGATCCGACACTGCGACGTGAAGGTCACGCGCCTCGCCCACGGCGTGCCGGTCGGCGGCGAGCTCGACTACCTCGACGAGGGCACGCTCTCGGCGGCGATCCGCAGCCGGACGGTGTTCTGAGGGTCGGCGACAGGTCGCGAACCGGTATTTGACCGGTCCTCGGCCGCATCCTATTCGACGGTGAGCCCGGACCCGTCCCGGCGCCTTCCCTGCCGGTTCCCGCCATGACCATCCGCCCGCTCGTCATCCTTCCCGATCCCGTCCTGCGCCTGGGCTCCGAACCGGTCGGGCCGATCACCGCCGAGATCCGGACCCTCGTCGCCGACATGTTCGAGACGATGTACGACGCTCCCGGCGTCGGGCTGGCGGCGATCCAGATCGGCGTGGCGAAGCGCGTCGTGACGATCGACACGTCGAAGGAGGAAGGCGTCCGCGACGCGCGGGTCTTCATCGATCCCGAGATCGTCTGGTCGTCCGAGGAGAAGCGGGTCTACGACGAGGGCTGCCTGTCGATCCCGGACTACTACGCCGAGGTCGAGCGCCCGGACCGGGTGCGCGTGAAGTTCCGAGACCTCGACGGCAAGGAGCAGGAGATCGAGGCCGACGGCCTGCTCTCGACCTGCATCCAGCACGAGATCGACCACCTGAACGGCGTGCTGTTCATCGATCACCTGTCGAAGCTGAAGCGCGACCGGGTGATCAAGAAGTTCACCAAGGCGGCCAAGCGCGACGCGGCCTGAGCCTGTCATGCGCGTCGTCTTCATGGGCACGCCGGACTTCGCGGTGCCGACGCTGGCGCGGCTCGCGCAGGACGGGCACGGGATCGCAGCGGTCTACACCCGCGCGCCCGCCAGGGCCGGCCGCGGCATGAGCCTGCGCCCCTCCCCGGTCCACGCGCTGGCCGACACGCTCGGCGCGCCGGTGCTGACGCCCGCGACGCTCCGCACGCCCGAAGCCGCCGAGACCTTCGCGGCGCACCGGGCCGACGTCGCGGTGGTCGTGGCCTACGGGATGCTGCTGCCGCAGGCGATCCTCGACGCGCCGCGGCACGGCTGCCTCAACCTGCACGGATCCCTGCTGCCGCGCTGGCGCGGCGCGGCGCCGATCCAGCGCGCCGTGATGGCGGGCGACGCCGAGAGCGGCGTCGGCGTGATGCGGATGGAGGCCGGCCTCGACACCGGCCCGGTCGCCCTCGAGGCGCGTCTGCCGATCACCCCGGGCATGACGGCGGGGGCCCTGCACGACGCGCTTATGCCCCTCGGCGCCGACCTGATGGCGCGGGCCCTCGCGGCGCTCGACACGGGCACGCTGACCTTCGCGCCGCAGCCGGAGGACGGAATCGTCTACGCCCACAAGATCACCAACGACGAGGCGCGGATCGACTGGTCCCGCCCGGCGGCTGAGGTCGCCAACCGGATCAACGGGCTGTCGCCGTTCCCCGGCGCCTTCTTCGAGGTCGATCTCGGCAAGGGCTCCGAGCGCGTGAAGGTGCTCCGCGCCGCCCCGGCGGAGGGTTCGGGCGCGCCGGGCACGCTGCGCGATTCCGAAGGCACCGTCGCCTGCGGGGACGGCGCCGTCCGGCTGCTGGAGCTGCGCCGCGCCGGGAAGGGCGGCAGCGCCAGCGGGGCCGAGTTCGTCCGCGGCGCCCGCCTGACGCCCGGCGCCCGCCTCGGCTGATGCGCGTCGCCCGTTCACGGCATTCGGCGCGCGGCCCGACCCGTTATCGCGAGCGCAGCGAAGCGACCCAGGGCAGCGCACCCTGGCGAGGCTCGGCGCGACGCCGGATCGCTTCGCCACGCTCGCAGAGACGATCGCGGGCGCATCATTTCAAAGCTCTGTGCCGTATCGCGAGATCGAACTTCGGAGCGCTATCGAGAGACCTTGAGGGCGCCGGCTGATGCCCCGCTACAAGCTCGTCATCGAGTACGACGGCGGTCCGTTCTGCGGCTGGCAGCGGCAGGCGGACGATCCCACGGTCCAGGGCGCGATCGAGGCGGCGGTCACGCGCTTCTCCGGCGAGGAGGCCCGGCTCACCTGCGCGGGCCGGACCGATGCCGGCGTGCACGCGATCCATCAGGTCGCCCATCTCGACCTCGCCAAGGACTGGCGGACCGACACGGTGCGGGACGCCCTGAACGCCCATCTGCGGCCGCAGCCGGTGGCGATCCTGTCCGCCGAGACCGTGCCGGACAGCTTCGACGCCCGCCACTCGGCGATCCGCCGGCACTACCGCTACCGCATCCTCAACCGGCGCAGCCCCGCGGCGCTGACGCGCGCCCATGTCTGGCACGTGCCGTGGCCCCTCGACGCGGACCTCATGCACGAAGCCGCCCAGCGCCTCGTCGGCCGCCACGACTTCTCGGCCTTCCGGGCCGCCGAGTGCCAGGCGAACAGCCCGATCCGAACGCTGGAGCAGCTCGACGTGGCCCGCGCGCCGATGGCGCTCCACGACGAGATCGTTGTGGCGACGTCGGCGCGCTCGTTCCTGCACCATCAGGTGCGGGCGATGGTCGGCACGCTGATGCTCGCCGGCTGCCGCCGCCTCTCGGCGGACGAGGTCGCCGCTATCCTGGCCTCGGGCGACAAGCGCCGGTGCGGGCCGCTGGCCCCGGCCGCCGGGCTGACCTTCGTGGGCGTCGACTACGAACCGGGGAAGTAGGCGTCGAGCACGCGCCCGTAGATCGCCGTCAGCCGCTCTAGGTCGGCGACCGCCACGCACTCGTCGACCTGGTGCATGGTCTCGCCGACGAGGCCGAACTCGATCACCGGGCAGGCATCCTTGATGAAGCGGGCATCCGACGTGCCGCCCGTCGTGGAGAGCGTCGGGGTAAGGCCGGTCTCGGCCCGGATCGCCTCCGCGACCAGCGTCACGAAGGCGTCCGGCCGCGTCAGGAAGGCCGGCGCGTTCGAGGGCTGCAGATCCAGGCTGAAGCGCACCGCGTTCCCGGCCGCCTGTTCCAGGCGCCGGCGGATCTCTTCGCCCAGGCTCTCGGCCGTCCAGTCGTCGTTGAAGCGGACGTTGAAGGTCGCCCGGGCGGTCGCCGGGATCACGTTGGTGGCCGGGTTGCCGACGTCGATCGTGGTGAACTCGAGGTTCGAGGCGTCGAAATGCGCCGTCCCGCGATCCAGCGGCTCGGCGACCAGCGCCGAGGCGAGACGCAGCAGGCCCGGGATCGGGTTCTCGGCCTTGTGCGGGTAGGCGACGTGGCCCTGCCGGCCGAGAACGGTGAGCTTGCCGGTCAGCGACCCGCGCCGACCGATCTTGATCATCTCGCCGAGCCGGCCCGGATTGGTCGGCTCCCCGAGGACACAGTGGTCGAACCGCTCGCCCCGGCGCCGCGCCCAGTCGAGGAGCTTCACGGTGCCGTTGACCGCCGGTCCCTCCTCGTCGCCGGTGATCAGGAACGCGATGGAGCCGCCGAAATCGGCGCCGCGCCGGTCGAGGAAGGCGAGGGTCGCCGCGAGCATGCAGGCGACGCCGCCCTTCATGTCGGCCGCTCCGCGCCCGTACAGCATCCCGTCGGCCACGGCGCCCGCGAAGGGATCGTGGCGCCACGCGCCCGCGCCCTCCGGCACGACGTCGGTGTGGCCGGCGAAGACGAGGCACGGACCGTCCCGCCCGACACGGGCGTAGAGGTTCGGCGTGTCGGGATAGCCCGGCTCCGAGAAGACCGGCCGCTCGACCGCGAAGCCGGCCGGCCGGAGCGCGTCGGCGACGACGTCGAGGGCGCCCCGATCCTCCGGCGTCACGGACGGGCACCGGATCAGGTCCTGCGCGAGGCGCAGGGCCGCGTCGGGGGCGTGATGATCTGCCGGCATGAACCCGTCCTCGGCGGCGCGACGTGCCGCGCGGCCCGCTTAACCCGAAGCGGGCCGCCCCGGAACTCCCGTCCCGGGCCCTACTTGGTCACCACGACCTGCACGTCGCCGTGGCGGCGCTGTACCGACACGGTGACGTCGTCGTCGTAGCGCTGGAACCGGATGTCCAGGCGCGAGCCGCCGAGCTTGACGTTGTAGAGTGTCACCCCGTCGAGGAAGCCCGGCAGGATCGGGTTCTTGAGTCGGACGCGGTTGCGCTCGTGGTCCAGTTCGAGGCCGAGGCAGGCCGCCAGGAACGCGAACGGCGCCGCCGCCGCCCAGGCCTGCGGGCTGCAGGCGACCGGGTACGAGACCGGGCCGCGCTGCTTGCGGCGCATGAAGCCGCAGAACAGCTCCGGCAGCCGCTTCTGGTCCTGGTAGAGCGAGGTGTCGAACATCCCCTGGAAGATGCGCGCGGCCTCGTGCTTGCGGTCGTAGCGCGCCAGACCCATCGCGATCAGCGCGTTGTCGTGCGGCCAGATCGAGCCGTTGTGGTAGGACATCGGGTTGTAGCGCGCCTCGCCCTTGGCGATCGTGCGCACGCCCCAGCCGTTGAAGCCGTCCTTGCACAGCAGCGTCTCTGCGACCCGCGCCGCCCGCTCCGGCTTGGCGATGCCGGTGAACAGGGCGTGGCCGGCATTGGAGGAGCGCACCGCGCACTGCTTCTTGGCGCCGTCGAGTGCCAGCGCGTAGGTGCCGATCTCCTCGTTCCAGAACGCCGCGTCGAACCGCTCGCGCAGGCTCGCCGCCTCCTGGGTGAGGCGCTCCGCCATCGGGTCGTGGCCGAGGAGCGCCGCGAGCTTCGCCATGCCGTTCTTGGCGGCGTAGACGTAGCCCTGCACCTCGCAGAGGGCGATCGGGCCCTTGGCCAGGTGACCGTCGGTGTGGAAGATCGAGTCGTGGCTGTCCTTCCAGCCCTGGTTCTCGAGACCCTTGTCGGTGTCGCGGGCGTACTCGACGAAGCCGTCGCCGTCGCGGTCGCCGTAGCGGTCCATCCATTCGAGCGCGAGTTCGAGGGCCGGCCAGATCGCCCGCACGGTCTCGAGGTCGCCCGTGACCGCGTAGTACTCCCAGGCCAGCATCACGAAGAGTGGCGTGCCGTCGATGGTGCCGTAATAGTGCCGGAACGGCACCTCGCCGAGCATCGCCATCTCGCCGCGCCGGGTCTCGTGGAGGACCTTGCCGGGCTGCGCGTCGGCGGCCGGATCGACCGCCTTGGCCTGGGTCGAGGCGAGGTAGCGCAGCACGCCCCGGGCGAATTTCGGGTCGATCCAGAGCGCCATCATCGCGGTGATGATGCCGTCGCGCCCGAACACCGTGGAGTACCAGGGGATGCCGGCGAAGGGGTAGATGCCCTCCGGGGTTCGGCTCGCGAGCATGTAGAGGTCGGCGGTCGCCCGGCACAGCCCCTCGTTGAACTGGTCGTTCGACGAGATGATCGTGGTGATGCCCGCCGTCAGCGCCCGCAGGTCGCGCCGCGAATCGCGGTAGGCGCGGGCGAAGATCGTCCCCTCGCCGAGATCCTTCGGCTCGCGCCGGGCACCGCCGGCATTGGCGGCGAGCGTCAGCTTGGCGGCCGCGTCCTCGCCGACCATCGTGTCGGTCGGGGGCTTGGTGAAGGCCCGGTGCGCCTCGAAGGTGACGCGGATGAACAGGGAGGTCCGGCCCTCCGGCGGGAGCGACACGTCGAACACCACCTTGCCGGGCTCAATCGAATCGGGCTTCGGGCCGAAATGCAGGGAGGTCGTCCGGACGATCTCGTCCAGGCCGACGTAGCGGAACTGCACCTCGCGGTCGCTCGCCACGAGCACGCCGCGCTTGCCGCGCTCCTGTCGATCTGTCCCGCGGACCTCGAAGAGGTCGCGGAAATCCGCGTCGAAGGTGACGGCGATGCGCAGGCGCCGGTGCTTCGAATCGTAGGAGCGGAGGCCGATCCGGTCGTAGCAGGCGCCGCGGAACAGGAACTTGGTGCGCTCGATCGCGATCGTCTCGCGGGGGATCGAGGTCTCGTCGTGGGCGTCGATGCGGATGTCGGGCGTCGTCATGTCGACGCTGAGGGCGCCGTTATCGTCCTGCATCACCGAGGAGAGCATCAGCGGGCGCTGGCCCTCGACCGTCACCTCCAGGCGCGAGAGGTAGCGCGTGTCCTGGAAATAGAGGCCTTCCGGCCCGGGCTGGACGCCGATGTCGCCGTAGGAATCGAGGACACCGAAGGCCTCGCCGAACTTCAGCGAGCGCAGCGGCCGTTCGACCAGGGAGGTCTGCGCCTCGATGTGATAGGTCGGGAGGACGTCGTCCGCGTCCTGGAATCCGTGCGCCACGCTTCCGGCGCTCGCCGCGGTCCGGGCCTTCGCATCGTGGGCCGCTGCCGTGTTGTCCGCCGCCATGCAGGGCATCTCCGGGTGCAAGTGAGGGGTGCGAATCGAGAGGGCTGCTGCATCCCTTCGATGCAGCAGCCCTTGTTCACCCTACGGATGAGTCGCCTTTAAGACGCTAGGCCGAGCCGGCCCCGCCTCGCAAGCCCGGTGCCGGCTTTCAGGCCGGCATGGCGGCGACCGGGATTGCCGGACGCGCGGAGCCGTTGACCTCGCCGTACTGCGGCATGAAGCCGGACTTCGGCAGCTTGATCACGTCGGCGCCGCGGGCGAGCAGGTCCTCGTAGGCGGCGACGTACTTCTTCACCATGCACTCGGCGGTGAAGGCGCTCTCGAAGTGGCGGCGCACGCCGGCGCGGCTCATGGTCTTCACCTTGGCGACCGCGGCCACGGCGTCGTCCATGTTCTCGCAGAGAACGCCGCCCACTCCGTCCTTGATGACCTCCGGCACGGAACCGTTGCGGAACGCGATCACCGGGGTGCCGGCCGACATCGCCTCGATCATCACGAGGCCGAAGGGCTCCGGCCAGTCGATCGGGAAGGCGAGCGCCAGGGCGTTGCCGAGGAAGTCCTTCTTCTGCTCCTCGTTGATCTCGCCGATGTACTCGATCAGCGGGTGGTGGATCATCGGCTCGATGACCTCGTCCCAGTAATCCTGATCGGCCTTGTCGACCTTGGCGGCGATCTTCAGGGGCGTGCCGGAGCGGATCGCCATCTCGATCGCGCGGTCGGGCCGCTTCTCGGGCGAGATCCGGCCGAGGAAGGCGAGATAGCCGCCCTTGGCCTCCGGGTAGTACGGGCAGTTCTCGGCCGGCAGGCCGTGATGGATCGTCGCCAGCCAGTTGGAGGTCGGCGGCATGGGCAGGCGCTGGTTGTCGGAGATCGAGACCAGCGGCATGCCCGTGAAGGTGCGGTAGACCGGCATGAAGTCCGGCACGTCCAGGCGACCGTGCATCGTGGTGATGCACTTGTGGTTCAGATCCTCGAACATCGGGTACTGAAGCAGGTCGATGTGGAAGTGCAGGATGTCGAACTCGTGCGCGCGGCGGTGCACCTGATGCAGCATCGCCAGGTGGCTGGCCGTGTGATCCCGGTAGCCGAGCAGGCGCAGGCCCTCGGGCGTGCAGGCCGCGAGCTTGGCAGTCGTCTCGGAGTCACCGCTCGCGAACAGCGTGACTTCGTGGCCCTGGCGAACCAGTTCCTCTGTAATCCAGCTGACGACGCGCTCGGTGCCGCCGTAGAACTTCGGAGGGACGGCCTCCGACAACGGAGCGATCTGGGCAATGCGCACGAAGTGTCTCCTGGTTGGCCAATTTGACGGGGGGTCTAACCCTGCCGGCCTGAGCGGGACATGAATGAAACCGACGGCTAAGGTTATGGTTCCTGGCGCACCCGCTGTCCCTCGCCGTTTTGTGCGGCGCGCAAGCCGTCCCCGAATTCCTCCGAATCAGCACGGGCGAAACGGCCGCTGCCCCGCCGTTGCCGGCTCGCCGGCGCCGGCGTCGTGCAGAGAAGCCCGGTCAGGGCTCGATACGCCGGAGCCCGGCGACGCGTTCCACCGGATCTCGATCTCGTGCTCCGATCCGCGGGCGTTGCCGCCGCGTCAGCTTTCTGTCATAAGCCGCCCCGCGTCGAACCGCCCGGCCGATAGGGCTGCCGTGGCGGCTCGTGCTGCTCCACCAGAAGCATCAGCGCGCGAACCCCATCCGATCCTCCCGGGTCGGTCCGGGATCATTTCGCGCAACGGAGAGCCAAATGCCCAAGTTGAAGACGAAATCGGGCGCGAAGAAGCGCTTCAAGATCACCGGCACCGGCAAGGTGATGTACGCCCAGGCCGGCAAGCGCCACGGGATGATCAAGCGGACGACCAAGCAGATCCGCAACCTGCGCGGCACCACGACCCTGTTCGAGGGCGATGCCGCCAACGTGAAGAAGTACTTCCTGCCGAACGCGCGGTAAGTCCTTCAACACCCGTTGCCACTGTCTTTCGTCGAATCCAGGAGATAACCGATGGCCCGCGTCAAGCGCGGCGTGACCAGTCACGCGAAGCACAAGAAGGTTCTGAAGGCCGCCAAGGGCTATTACGGCCGGCGCAAGAATACGATCCGCATCGCCAAGCAGGCGGTCGAGAAGGGCATGCAGTATGCCTACCGCGACCGCAAGAACAAGAAGCGCACGTTCCGCGCCCTCTGGATCCAGCGCCTCAACGCGGCGGTCCGCGAGCACGGCCTGACCTACTCGCGCTTCATCGACGGCCTGGCGAAGTCCGGCATCGTCGTCGACCGCAAGGCCCTGTCGGAGCTGGCGATCCACGAGCCGGCGAGCTTCGCCGCCGTCGTCGAGAAGGCGAAGGCCGCGCTGCCGCAGAACACCGCCAAGGCCGCCTGATCCAGGCCTGAGGCGAGACGGACGGAAGGCGCGGTTCCCCAGGGAGCCGCGCCTTCGTCGTTTACGAGGTCCCGCGCCCCGCGCTTGCGCCGGCGCCCGCAACGCGCGAGAGCACGGCCCGACGGCCGACTCCGCCAACCCTGCTCGAAGACAGCGATGACCGATCTCGACACCCTGGAACGCGACCTCCTGGCCCAGGTGAGCGCGGCCTCCGACGAGGCCACCCTCGACGCGGTCCGCGTCGCCGCGCTCGGCAAGAAGGGCAGCGTCTCGGATCTGCTGAAGACGCTCGGGTCGATGACGCCGGAGGAGCGCAAGGAGCGCGGGCCCCTGATCAACGGGCTGCGCGACCGGGTCCAGGGCGCCGTCACCGCCCGCAAGACCGAACTCGCGGAGGCCGCCCTGGAGGCCCGCCTCGCCTCCGAGCGGGTCGACGTGACCCTGCCGGTCCGCGAGGCCCCCGAGGTGCGCGGCCGGATCCACCCGATCTCCCAGGTGATCGACGAGATCACCGCGATCTTCGCCGACATGGGCTTCGCGGTCGCCGAGGGTCCGGACATCGAGACGGACGAGCTGAACTTCACGGCGCTCAACTTCCCGCCCGGCCACCCGGCCCGCGAGATGCACGACACCTTCTTCCTGGCGCCCGACCGCGACGGGCAGCGCAAGGTGCTGCGCACCCACACCTCGCCCGTGCAGGTGCGGACCATGCGGGCGCAGACGCCACCGATCCGCGTGATCATCCCGGGGCGGACCTACCGGCACGATTCCGACCAGACCCACACGCCGATGTTCCACCAAGTCGAGGGGCTGGTGATCGACAAGGCGGCCAACATCGCCAACCTGAAATGGGTGCTGGAGGAGTTCTGCAAGGCGTTCTTCGAGGTCGACGGCGTGAAGATGCGCTTCCGCCCGTCCTTCTTCCCATTCACCGAGCCCTCCGCCGAGGTCGACATCCAGTGCTCGCGCAAGGGCGGCGAGATCCGCTTCGGCGAGGGGGACGACTGGCTGGAGATCCTGGGCTGCGGGATGGTCCACCCGAACGTGCTGCGCAATTGCGGGCTCGACCCGGACGCCGTGCAGGGCTTCGCCTTCGGTGTCGGCATCGACCGCATCGCCATGCTGAAATACGGCATGCCGGACCTGCGCCCGTTCTTCGAGGCCGACGTTCGCTGGCTCGACCATTACGGCTTCCGCCCGCTCGACGTGCCGAGCCTCGTGGGCGGCCTCACGGGCTGAGCCGCCCCGGCCCCGCCGCGGCCCCCCCGGCCCCGGCGACGGCCCCGCGATCCTGTTCCTCCGACGGTCGAGCCGATACCGGGCTCTCGAAGGTCCATCATGAAATTCACCCTCTCCTGGCTCAAGGACCACCTCGACACCGAGGCCTCCCTCGACACCGTCGCCGAGACGCTCACGCGGATCGGCCTTGAGGTGGAGGGCGTCGAGGACAAGGCCGCCGCGCTCAAACCCTACGTGATCGCCCGGATCCTGACGGCCGAGCAGCACCCGAACGCGGACCGGCTCCGGGTCTGCACGGTCGACACCGGCACGGGCGCCCCCGTGCAGGTGGTGTGCGGCGCCCCGAACGCGCGGTCCGACCTCGTCTCGGTCTTCGCGCCGCCCGGCACCTACGTCCCGGGCAAGAACATCACCCTGTCGGTGGGCACGATCCGCGGCGTCGAGAGCCACGGCATGCTGTGCTCGGGCGCCGAGCTCGGCCTCGGCGACGACCATGACGGCATCCTGGAACTCCCGACCGACGCGCCGGTCGGCCAGGCCTACGCGCTCTACGCCGGGCTCGACGATCCGGTCATCGAGATCAACCTGACGCCGAACCGGCCGGACTGCACCTCCGTCCACGGCATCGCCCGCGACCTCGCGGCGGCCGGCCTCGGCACGCTCAAGGGCGAGGCGCTGCCGGCGCTGCGCGGCGAGGGTCCCTGCCCGGTCGCGGTCGAGCTGGCCCTCGATCCGGCCGACCGGCACCTCGCCCCGATGTTCGCGCTGCGGCTCGTGCGCGGCGTCCGGAACGGCCCGTCGCCGGCCTGGATGCAGGCCCGGCTGCGCGCCATCGGTCTGCGGCCGATCAACAGCCTCGTCGACATCACCAACTACGTCACCTTCGACCGCGGGCGGCCACTGCACGTCTTCGACGCCGCCAAGGTCGCCGGCACGCTGACCGTGCGGCGGGCGCGGGCGGGCGAGAGCCTGCGCGCCCTCGACGGCCGGACCCACACGCTGACCGACGACACCGTGGTGATCGCCGACGCGAACGGCGTCGAATCCATCGCCGGCATCATGGGCGGCGAGGCCTCGGGCTGCGACGCCGGCACCACGGACGTGCTGATCGAGTCGGCCCTGTGGGACCCGACCAACATCGCCCAGTCGGGCCGACGGCTCGGCATCATCACCGACGCGCGCTACCGCTTCGAGCGGGGCGTCGACCCGGCCTTCACGCTGCCCGGCCTCGACCTCGCGACGCGGCTGGTGGTCGATCTCTGCGGCGGAACGCCGACCGAGGCGCACGTTGCCGGCGCGCCGCCCGAATCCCGGCGCAGCATCGACTTCCCCTGGACCGAGGTCCGCCGCCTCGCCGGCCTGGACGTGCCGCGCACCGAGATGCAGCAGATCCTCGAGACGCTGGGCTTCCACGTCTCCGGCACCGGGGACCGGGTGACGGTGCTGCCCCCGTCCTGGCGGCCCGACGTCGAGGGCAAGGCCGACCTCGTCGAGGAGGTCGTCCGCATCGCCGGGCTCGACCGGATCGTGGCCGAGCCCCTGCCGCCGCTCGCCGGGATCGGCCGCCCGCTGCTCACCGTGATGCAGAAGCGGACTCGCCTCGCCAAGCGCGCCCTGGCGAGTCGAGGCCTCATGGAGGCGGTCACGTGGTCGTTCGTGCCGCACGACGACGCCGTCCTGTTCGGCGGCGGCGGGGCCGACCTCGTGCTGGCCAACCCGATCGCCTCGGAGCTGTCCGACATGCGGCCGAGCCTCGTACCGGGCCTCCTGCGCGCGGCGCAGCGCAACGCCGACCGCGGCTACCCGGACGCCGCCCTGTTCGAGGTCGGCCAGTGCTTCGCCTCCGACGTGCCGGAGGGCCAGACCGTCCGCGCGGCGGCGGTCCGCCGCGGCGGCGCGACCCTGGCCGGCGCCGGGCGGCACTGGGACGGCACGGCGGCGACCGTCGACGCGTTCGACGCCAAGGCGGACGCGATCGCGTTGCTCGGCAGCCTGGGCGTGCCGACCGGCGGCCTCCAGATCACGCCCGGCGGCCCGTCCTGGCTGCATCCCGGCCGCTCCGGCACGCTGCGCTTCGGTCCGAAGACGGAGATCGGCTGGTTCGGGGAGGTGCATCCGCGGACGCTGCAGGCCCTCGACCTGAAGGGAACGCTCGTGGCGTTCGAGATCGTCCTCGACGCCCTGCCCCTGCCCAAGCTCAAGCCGACCAAGGCCAAGGCCGCCCTGGCACTGTCGGAATTCCAGCCGCTGTCGCGGGACTTCGCCTTCGTGGTCCGCCGCGACGTGCCGGCGGGCGACATCGTCAAGGCCGCCCAGAACGCCGAGCGCAAGCTGGTGACGGGTGTCGACGTGTTCGACCTCTACGAGGGGCCGGGCGTGCCGGACGGCGCGAAGTCGGTGGCGATCGCGGTGCGTCTCCAGCCCGTCGAGCGGACCCTGACCGACGCGGAGATCGAGGCGGTGAGCGCCAGGATCGTCGCCGAGGTCACCCGCAAGACGGGCGCGACGCTCCGGGCCTGAGGCGCCGCCATGGACCGGATCGCCCTGCTCATCGACGACCTCGCGGCGGCCGAGTACCGGCCGAAGGCGGCGTTGCGGGAGGCCCTGAACCACCCCGCCGCCGTCGCGGAGGCGACGCTGCCGCTGCTGGAGGCGGCCGCCGACGGGCGCGAGCTGGCGGCGGAGGAGACGAACCTCCTGTTCTGGGGCCTGCACGTCATGGCCCATGCCCGGGACACGCGCGCCCTCGCGCCGCTCCTCAGGCTGCTCCGGCACGACGAGGAGACCCTCGACGCGGTGCTGGGTGACGCCGTCACGGCGACGCTGGCCAAGGTCGTGGCGAGCCTGTTCGACGGCGATCCGCAGCCGCTGTTCCGGCTGATCCTGGACAGCACGGTCGACGATCACGCGCGCATGGCGCTGATGTGCGCCTGCACCTTCCTGACCCTGGAGGGACGGATCGACCGGGCCGCGATGCACGACCTGCTGGTCCGTTTCGACGACGCGCAGGCCGCGGTGGAGGACGGAACGGCCTGGGTCGGCTGGGAGGAGACGATCGCGCATCTCGGCTTCCGGGACCTCGCGCCCCGCGCGGCCGCGGCCCGCGCCGACGGACGGCTGACCGACGAGATCAGCGACGCCGACTGGTTCAAGGAGGCCCTGCGCAAGGCCGAGACCAAGCCGGACGACCGGGACCGGCTCGGGCCCTACCAGTACGGCTACCTCGACGATCCGGTCGAGGCTCTCGACTGGGCCGAGGAGGGCGCGGGCGAGCCGCAGCGCAACCCGTTCAAGGATGTCGGCCGCAACGATCCCTGCCCCTGCGGCTCGGGCAAGAAGTTCAAGAAGTGCTGCCTCGGCAAGGCCGAGGCGGAGGGGCCTTGGATGCCGCCGGAACCCCTAGGCCGCTGAGATGCCGCTGCCGCTGAGCGGATTCTCGGGATCCCAGCCGTAGCTCAGGGTCTCGAACCGCATGGCGCGGGCGTCGACCATGAGGAGGCGCCCGACGAGGGGCTCGCCGAAGCCCGCCACGGCCCGGATCACCTCCATGGCCATCAGCGAGCCCATGACGCCGGCGAGCGCGCCGAGCACGCCGGCCTCCGCGCAGGCGGGCACGCTGCCGGGCGGCGGCGGGTTCGGGAAGAGGCAGCGATAGGTCGGGTTCGGCGTCCCGTCGGGCCCCGTCTCGTGCGCCCGGATCGTGGTCAGCGTGCCGTCGAAGCGGCCCAGAGCCGCGGTCACCAGCGGCCGACGCGCCCGGAAGCAGGCGTCCGACACCGCGTAGCGCGTGGCGAAATTGTCGGACCCGTCCGCCACGAGGTCGTAGCCGGCGATCAGGTCGACGGCGTTGTCCGCGTCGATCCGGAACGGGTGCGGGACCACCGACACGTGCGGGTTGAGGCGCGCCACCGCGTCGGCCGCGCTCTCGACCTTCGGCCGACCGAGATCCGGCGTCCCGTGGATCACCTGCCGCTGCAGGTTCGACAGGGAGACCGTGTCGTCGTCGACGAGGCCGATCGTGCCGATCCCCGCGGCGGCGAGGTACTGGATCAGCGGCGCGCCGAGGCCGCCCGCCCCAACGACGAGGATCCGGGCGGCCTTGAGCCGGGCCTGACCGGGACCGCCGACCTCCGCGAGGACGAGGTGGCGGGCGTAACGTTCGATCTCATCGGGAGCGAGGGCCATGGCCTGCCCATAGACTGCCGTGGCCGCGCATGGAAGGATCGGGCGCGTCTCGAAGGCTCGTCGGAATCTCGGCCGACGTTTCGACCTCGTCATCGCGAGCGCAGCGGCCCAGGTCAGCGGGACGTCTCTCAGCGCAGCGCGACACTGGGTTGCTTCGCTCCGCTCGCAGAGACGGCGGTGCGGTGACCAGCAGGAAGCGATATAGCCTCTCACGATCCGCTGTTCGAGGGCTCGGAACGCGAAACGCCGCCCCGGTGAGGAGGCGGCGCGGGTCTCGCGTCTCCGGATCCGGATCCGGGCCGCTCAGCGCGGCGCGAGGATCATGATCATCTGCCGGCCTTCGAGCATCGGCTCGCTCTCGACCTTGGCGATCTCGGCGGTCTCGCTCTTCACGCGCTCCAGGAGGCGCAGACCGATATCCTGGTGAGCCATCTCACGACCGCGGAAGCGCAGGGTCACCTTGACCTTGTCGCCCTCCTCGAAGAAGCGGTGCACCGACTTCATCTTGGTGTCGTAGTCGTGCTTGTCGATGCCGGGGCGGAGCTTGATCTCCTTCACCTCGACGGTCTTCTGCCGCTTGCGGGCCTCGTTCTGCTTCTTCTGCTCGTTGAAGCGGAAGCGCCCGTAATCGAGCAGCTTGCAGACGGGCGGCACGGAGTTCGGCGCGATCTCCACGAGATCGAGACCGGCCTCCTCGGCCAGATTGAGGGCGTCGAAGAAGGGAACGACGCCGCGGTTCTGCCCGGTGTCGTCGATCAGCTGCACTTCCCGCACACCGCGAATGTCGCGGTTGGCGCGCGGCCCGTCCTTCTGCGGGGCCGGCATGGCTCTCATCGGTCTACGAATGGCTTAGGTCTCCTGCTGCAACGGCGAAACGGCGGATCTTCAGGAAGATCTCCTGACCGCCAGCCGCTCCGGTCTCATCCGGACATACAACGTTGGTGGAACCGCGGCCAGAGTCAACCGGCTACCATCGCGACGCCGGAAATAATCGGCCGCCGCGTCGCGATTCGAGACCGATGCCCTCAGGTCGAACGGCCGAGCAGCTCGGCGTAGACCGCCAGCGTGTCGCCGACCATCCGCTCCAGGGAGAAGTGCGCCTCGACATGCGCGCGGCTGCGCCGACCGAGGGCGTCGCGGGCGCTCGCGCCGAGGGAGAGGGCCTCGGTCAGAGCGGCGGCGAGCGCGGCCGGGTCGCCGGGCGGCACGCGCCATCCGGTGCGCTGGCCGGCGGGGGTCTCGGGCGGTGCCAGCACCGTCTCCGGCACCGCGCCGAGATCCGAGACGACCACGGGTGCGCCGAGCGCCTGCGCCTCGACGGCCGAGCGGCCGAAGGCCTCGGGCTCCACGGACGGCACCGCCACCACCGATGCGGCGCGGAAGGCCGCCGGCATGTCGGTGCAGTGCCCGACCCTGCGGACGATGCCCTCGAGCCCGCGCGCGGCGATCAGTGCGTCGAGCTCGCGCTCGTAGGCGGCGCGGCCCTGCGGGTCCCCCGCGAGGACCACGGCCAGGTCCGGGACGCCGCGATCGCGCATCCGCGCGGCGGCCTCGATCAGCACGCGGTGGCCCTTCCAGGCCGTGAGGCGGGCGGCCAGCAGGATCACCCGCTCGTGCGGCGCCACGTTCCAGCTCCGGCGCAGCGCCTCGACCCGGGCGGCCCCGACCGCCACCGGGTTGAACACCGCGAGGTCGGTGCCGCGGTGGATGACCCGCACGCGGTCGCCGGCCTGCTCGGCGTGCAGCCGGTGGATCAGGTCCGCGGTGTAATGCGAGTTGGCGATCACCACGTCGCCGCGGGCCATGATCGAGTTGTAGAGGACCTTCACGCCGGTCCGGCCGGAATAGCTGCCGTGATAGGTGGTCACGAACGGGAGCCCGAGCCGGCGCGCCGCCCCGAGGGCGACCCAGGCGGGCGCGCGGGAGCGGGCGTGGATGATCTGCACCTTCTCGCGGCGGCAGAGCGCCATCAGCCGCAGGACGTTCACCGCCATCGACACCGGGTTCTTCGACGCAGCCGGGAATCGGAGCCAGTGCCCGCCCTTGGCCTGCAACTCGCCGACGAGCCGTCCGCCCTCGGTCGCCACCAGGGCGCGGGCGCCCACGGCCGCGAGGCCGCCCGCGACGTCGACGGTGGTGCGCTCGGCGCCGCCCGCATCGAGTTCGGGGATGATCTGCAGGATGCGGGCGCCGGCCAGCGCCCCGACCTCCGCCGGGAACCCCGACAGGGCGTGGGGGCCGTCGCCCGTTCGCGGGCCCTCGGCGAGGACGCGCAGGCCCCCGGCCGGTATCTGCCAAATGCTCGCTGCCATTGATCCAGCATCGCCGCCGGGCTTTACGGTCCGGTAAACGAGAGTTGAAGCCGAACCGTTCAGGACCGGACTTCTTCCATGTCGAGACAGGGATACCGGAGAGAACGATGACGGATACGGCCCCCGAGTTCCTGACCGTCGGTATCGGCGACGCGGCCCGCCGCATCGCCGTGCGGGTGCGCGCGGGCGGCGGGCCGCCGGTGGTCTGGCTCGGCGGCTTTCGCTCCGACATGACCGCGACCAAGGCGACGGCGCTCGATGCCTGGGCCGAACGGACGGGCCGGGCGCTCGTGCGGTTCGACTACGCCGCGCACGGTGCCTCGGGCGGCACGTTCACGGACTGCACCATCTCGTCGTGGCTCGAGGACGCGCAGGCGGTCCTGGCGGCCCACGTGACGGAGGCGCCGGTGCTCGTCGGCTCGTCGATGGGCGGCTGGATCGCTTGCCTCGCTGCCCGCGACCGGGCCGCGCGCGGGGAGGCCACGGCGGGGCTGGTGCTCATCGCGCCGGCCCTCGACTTCACCGAGGAGCTGATCTGGAACCGCCTCAGCGAGGCGGCGCGCGCCATGCTGATCCGAGACGGCGTCCTCAGGAAGCCCAGCGACTACGCGCCGGAGCCGGACCCGATCACGCGGGCCCTGATCGACGACGGCCGCCGACACTGCATGCTGGGCGGCCAAGTCGATCCGGGCTGCCCGGTGCACATCCTCCAGGGCATGCGGGACACCGACGTCCCCTACACGCACGCCCTGCGAATCCTCGACCGCCTGCCGGCCGAAGGAACGGTGCTGACGCTGATCGCCGACGGCGACCACCGGCTGTCGCGGCCGCAGGACATCGCGCGGCTCGTGGCGGCGGTGGCCGAGATCGCCTGACCGGTCTCCCGGCCAGGCCTCTCAGCGGGTCGGGTGCAGGGTCAATGCAGGCTGACGGGCTGCAGGTCGTGCGCGGCGGCGTTGGCCAGCACGACGTCCCGCGAATCGGCGAGCATGATCGGCGCGCCGCTCGCCGAGAGCAGGGCGAACAGGTCGAGGCCGGGCGTCAGCTCGGGGGCCTGCGGGAAGAAGCGGCGGACCTCGTCGGACCGGATCGGCCGGACGTAGGCGATGTGCCCCTCGCCCAGCGCCGCGAGATCGGCCGGCTGGAAATCGGCCGGATCGAGATCGGCGGGGGTCAGAGGAGACGGATTCAGATCGGTCATAAAGCCCTCCTGGGGTGGCAGAGCGTCCACCGCCGATCCTGAAGGCATCGGCGGCTCCACCCTGATGTGGGGATCCGCGACGGCCAATCAATCGGTCGGCGTCAGCCGCGGGCGCCGATATCGATCTTGCGCACGATGCGGTCCGGCTCCGGCCGGACCAGATCGATCGACAGGAGGCCGTTGGCGAGGTCGGCGCCGAGCACCTCCATGCCGTCCGCGAGCAGGAAGGCCCGCTGGAACTGCCGCGCCGCGATGCCGCGGTGCAGGAAGTGGCGCTCGCGCTCGTCGACCTGCCGGCCGCGCACGACGAGCTGGCTCTCCTCCAGCATCACGTCCAGCTGATCGCGGGTGAAGCCGGCCACCGCCAGGGTGATCCGCAGGCGCTCGGGCTCGCTCTCGGTCCGGGGCAGGCGCTCGATGTTGTAGGGTGGGTAACCGTCGTTGGCGGCCTTGGAGACCCGGTCGAGGGCCTGCTCGATCTCGTCGAAGCCGAGCAGGAACGGGTGCCCGAAGGGCGAGGATCGAGTCATCGCGGCCATCATCCAGAAAGCGAAGTCTCCGACCCCGGGATCTGCCGCAATCCCGGGATGCTCGAGCACCTCGTCGACAGGAGCCCGCCCGGGGCAGCGCTCCGCCGGACGCGACGACGCCGGCAACTCGGAGATATGGCCAAGGCCTTCCGGGCCATCAAGGGACGGGACCGGAATCGACGGCGACCCGAGGTCGCGCGTTTCCGGGAAGTTTCGGCAAATTTATGCGGGATCGATAGGCAAAGCCTGCAACGGCCACGCTTTCTTCTAACAGTTTGGAACTGCTCTGATTTTCTCGCCGGGCCTTGATCCGGGCGGCGGGCCTGGATACTGCCGCGGCAGGCGACGATCCGGCTCCCGAGCTCGATCGCCGCGATCCATTTCCGCGAGGCGCCGGAGCCGTGAGCACGCCCATGACCCCGTCGGACCACGCGGCGATGCGGCGCGTCGCAGACGTGTGCGGCGACGAGGTTGACATCCTGGCCCTGTCGGTGGCCCGCTTCGTGGCGGCCGGCTACATGACCAGCGACGTCGCCTGCTGGAACGCGGCCTTCGACGGGGCCGAGCAGTTGCTCGGGCCGACGGAAGGGTGCCGCTTCGTCGCCTGCGTGGTCGCGATCATCCGGGCGCTCCGCGCGGAACGCGACGGCGACTGGTCGTTCATGCCGGCGAGCTGCTGCCGCGTGACCGGCCACGAATGCGCGCTGGTGAAGCTGATCAACCGGGGCCGGCAGCGCCTCTGGGCGGATCTCGAGGCCGCCGCGGCCGAGATCACCGGCCAGGACGCGGCGCCGCGCCTCGTGGCGGCGGTCCGCGCCGCGGTCGGGCCGCTCGATGCGGCGGCCGAGCGCCTCGCCCCGGCCTCCTGCCCCGCCGGAACGGTGCTGCACTGATCCGGCTCCCCGTCACCCCGGACCGCGCGGCCCGAGCCGCCGGCCGGCGCGAACTCGAAGAGGACTTTGTCACGGTGCTTGCCCTGCGCGCTCCCCTGTACCGCCGTCGGATCGGGCGTGTCGCCCTCGACACGGCGGCCTGCTTCGCGCTCTCGGCGCTGCTCGTCGTGTCGGCCCTGGCGCAGGACGCGTCCGAGAAGGCGCCGATCAAGCTGCAGCTCAACAAGGTCGAGACCGCGGGCGAGGCCTGCCGGATCACCATGGTGATCGACAACAAGGGTTCGGGCCTGAAGTCCTACAAGGTGGATCTCTTCGCCTTCGACCCCGAGGGCGTCGCGCAGAAGCGCGTGGCGGTCGAACTCGGGCCGCTGCCGCCGAAGAAGACCACCGTGAAGATCTTCGATTTCCCCGGCATCGCCTGCAACAAGGTCGGTCGCGTCCTCCTGAACGACGTCCTGACCTGCGACGGCGGCGATCCGGGCCGCGAGGCCTGCCTCGAGCGGACCGAGACCGACAGCAAGGCCGGCCTGCCGTTCGACCGCTGATGCGGATGGTGTGACGGCTGACGAGACCAAACCGCCCGGCGGCGAGAGCCGCCGGGCGGCCTGCGGCTTTCGCCGCACCCCGAGACGATGGCGGCGCGACGCCGCGTGAGACCAGGACGCCAGGAGCCCGCGATGGACCCGACACAAGCCCCGATCGAGGCGGCCCACGACTTCTCGTTCCTCGGCCTGTTCCTGCAGGCCGACCCGATCGTGAAGGGCGTGATGATCCTGCTGGTGATCGCCTCGATCGCCTGCTGGACGGTGGTGTTCGAGAAGGTCATCCGGCTCGCCGCCGCGCGGCGCCAGGCCAAGGCCTTCGCGAATCTGGTCCGCTCCGGGGGCAGCCTCGACGGCGAGCATCGCGGCATCGCCGGCCAAGTGGTGAAGGCGGCGATCGACGCGTGGCGCGATCAGGATTCCTCCGAGACCCGGGCCGAGCGCCGCGACCGCATCGAGCGGGCGATGAAGGGCGCCCTCGCCATCGAGGTGAAGCGCCTGCGCACCGGCCTGTCGCTGCTGGCGACCTCCGGCTCCACGGCCCCGTTCGTCGGCCTGTTCGGCACCGTCTGGGGCATCATGAACTCGTTCTCGTCCATCGCCCGGAGCCAGGACACCTCCCTCGCCGTCGTGGCGCCGGGCATCGCGGAGGCGCTGTTCGCCACGGCGATCGGTCTCGTCGTCGCGATCCCGGCGGTGATGGCCTACAACAAGCTCTCGAGCGACGTGAGCGGCATCCAGAGCACCTTCTCGTCCTATATCTCGGTCCTGGGCAACCGCCTCGCGCGCGACCGCGCCGGCGCCCACCGCGCGGCCGCCGAGTAGCGCGGCCGGCGCCAGCCCCCCAGAGAGCCGAACGTAAAGGTACCGGAGACGCCCCATGGCGATGGGATCCATTCGCGCGAACGACGACGACGACCTCGACGACGTGCCGATGTCCGACATCAACGTCACCCCGATGGTCGACGTGATGCTCGTGCTGCTGATCATCTTCATGGTCGCCGCGCCGCTGATGACCACCGGCGTGCCGGTCCAGCTGCCGAAGACCGCGGCGCCGAAGGTCGCGCAGTCGAAGAAGCCCGCCGAGGTGACGGTCGACAAGGACGGCAACCCGTCCATCGCCAAGGAGGTGTTCACGATGGAGAGCATCGTGCCGCGCCTGCGCGAGATGGCGGCGGCCGACAAGGATCAGGTGATCCTCGTGCGCGGCGACCGCGACGTGCCCTACGGCAAGGTCATGGAGGTCATGGGCCTCGTCGGGCAGGCCGGCTTCACCAAGGTGTCGCTGATTGCGCAGTCGCCCGGCGGCGCCGCTCCGGCCTCGCCTGGCGCCGCCACGGCCGCTCCCGCCGCCCCCGCCGCCCCCGCAGGGACCGCGCGCTGAGCCGATGAGCACCTACACGTCGACGGATATGCCGGCCGGTCTCGGCGAGCGCCGCCCGTCCGGGCTGCTCGCCGCTTTCCTGGTCGCCCTCGGGCTGCACGCCTGCGTGCTCGCCGCCGTGATGTTCCTGCGGCTCACCCCGCCCGCACCGCCCGGCGAGCAGCAGATCACCGTCGACCTCGCGCCGCTCATGACCGACGCGGCCACCGAGGCCCCGGCGGAGCAGCAGATGAGCCAGGAAGCCCCGCCGGAGGCGAAGCCGGTGGACACGCCGCCCGACGAGGCCGTCCAGCCGCCGCCGCCGACCGAGATGACCGAGGTGAAGCCGGAGGACACCCAGGCGGTCGAGATGCCGCAAGAGGCTCAGCCCGTGGAGGCGCAGAGCCAGGTGATCACCTCCGCGTCCGAGGCCGCCGAGCCGCTGGCGCCGCCGCCCACCGAGGTCGCCAAGTCCGAGGAGCCGCCCAAGCCGACGCCCGATCCGGCGAAGCTGAAGGCGGAGCGCGAGGCCAAGCTGCGCAAGATCCGGGAGGAGAAGCTCCGCGAGCAGAAGCGCGAGGAGGCGCGGCAGGAGCGCCTGGAGGAGATCCGCGAGGCCAAGGCCAAGGCTGCGCGCGAGGCGAAGGCGCGCGAGGCCAAGGCGCGGGCTGGCGCCGAGCGGAGTTCGGCGTCGGCCTCGCGGGCGAACGCGGCCGGCCGGGCCGCCGCGGGCAACGATCCGAGCGCCATGCGCCAGTGGCAGGGCGCCATCAGCGCGGCGATCCACAGCCGGATGAACGTGAACGCGGCCGTCGGCACCGGTGGCGGGACCGCGGTGGTGCGCTTCACCGTGATGCGCTCGGGTCAGGTGACGGGCGCCGGCGTGGCCCGCTCCAGCGGCGTCGGCCAGATCGACAGCGCCGCCCTCGCGGCGGTGCGCGGCTCGATGCCGGCGGCGCCCCCCGGCGTGACGCAGTCCAGCCTGTCGGTCTCCATTCCGCTCAACTTCCGCGTGCGCTGATCGGAGGACGATCCGGGCCGGATCCCGCCCAACCGACCGCGAGCCCGATCCGGATCGTCCGGCGAATGCGTACGAATGGTGTGCGCCGTCAGTCCCACCCGGCGATCCGGATTCGCCATCGGCCGCGCGGGCATGCTAAAGCCTTCGTGAACCTGCCTTCCCCGCGCGCCTGACGGCGATGCGGGAGGGCGCCGATCCGGCCTTGCCCCCCGCCCCTCGAACAGGCCGGACCCGCTCAGACCCCGTCCCGCGCAGGCTGCGCCGGGTCGGACCCGTCGAGCCGGGGTGAAAGGGACAGGATGAACGACGACACTGAGTACGACCTCGACGAGGTGAATGCCACCCGCGACGCGGAGGCGGAAGCCAAGACCCGGGCGGAGAACCGCGCCGAGCGCGCGGAACGGGCGGAGCGCATGGCTCGCGAGGGCGCCCAGGCGATGGCGGAGCACCACGCGGCCATCAAGGCGATGGACGAGCGGACGGTGCGGCTGCGCTCGCTCCGGCTCGCCAAGGAGGCCGCCGACGCGCAGGCCAAGGCGGCCGAGAAGGAAGCCAAGGCGGCCGCCAAGGGCAGCGCGAAGAAGGCCGCGCCGAAGAAGACGACCGCGAAGGGCTAGGGGTCGATGGCCGAAGACCGCAACCGCCGCCGCTTCACCGACCCGCGCGCGGCAGCCGAGGCGGCCTTCCGGGCCGCCACGAGCCCGAAGACGGCCGCTCCGCCGCCGCAAGCCGCGCCGCGGCCGGCAACGGTCCCGGGCTCCCGGGAAGTGGTGAGCCTGCGCCTCGACAGCGCCGTGCTCGCGCATTTCCAGAAGGACGGCCCTGGCTGGCAGGATCGCATCAACGAGGCGCTCAAGGCCCTCGTCCCGGCGGCCGAGGCCTGAGACCTCCCGCGCGGGGAACGCTGTCGCGCCTGGGACCGATGCTCAGACCGGCTTCGGCCGCTCGCGCAAGATCCGGTTCACCGCCCGGTCGAGGGCGGACAGGAAGGCCGACCGGTCGGCGCGCGAGAACGGTTTCGGCCCGCCCGTGATCGTCCCGGCCTCGCGCAACGATTGCATCAAGTCGCGCGTCGCGAGGGCGAGACCGATCCCGGCCTCGCTGAACGGCTTCCCAGTGAACGCCAGGACCGTGGCGCCGGCCTTCACGCAGCGCGCGGCCAGCGGAACGTCGGCGGTGAGGACGATGCTCCCGGGTCCGGCCCGCGCGGCGATCCAGTCGTCGGCGGCGTCGAGTTCCGGGCCGACGACCACGCGCTCGATCCAGGGCTCGCGCGGCAGGTTCAGCACGCTGTTGGCGACGACGTGGACGGTCAGGCCGTAGCGCTCGGCGACCCGGTAGGTCTCGTCCTTGACCGGGCAGGCATCGGCGTCGAGGTAGATCGGCGGGCGCGCCGGCGCGTCGCTCATGGCCGGGGCACCAGCTTCGAGGTGAAACCCGCCAGGATCAGGAGCACGCCCAGGGCGAACTGGCCGTGCTCGATATCGCCGCCCACCGACCGAACGACGGCGCGGCCGAAGACCGCGAGCCCGATCAGCGGCAGCCCGAAGCGCAGCGCCATCTTCACGGCGATCAGGGTGTTCGCCCGCGCGGTGCTCGCCCCGGCCATCAGCGGGCGACCGCGGCGCGGCGCGGCGCCAGATCCGCCACGGGCGCGGTCTCGGCGGGTCCGCGCTCGAGCGTCGCCACCGACAGCGGCGCGCCGCGGCCGCGGAGCGCGTGGGCGCCGAGGGACCGTGCCCGGACGCCGGCCGGAAGGCGCGGGAGGCGGTTGAGCAGATCCTGCGAGATCAGGATGCCGACGCCCAGCGGGCGGCACAGGGCCTCGATCCGCGACGTCACGTTCACGGCGTCGCCGAAATACGCGATCTTGTGGCGGTCGACCCCGACTTCGGCCGTGACCACCGAGCCGCCGTGCAGCGCCGCCCGGAGCCGCGGGACCGTCCCGAACCGGGCGGTCCAGGCCGCGGCGTCGGCCTCGATCCGGTCGAGCACCTCGAACACGCAGGTGACGCAGCGCGCGTCCTTCAGGCCGCGGGCCATCGGCCACGTCACCATGGCGAGATCGCCGATATAGTCGTCCACCGAGCCGCCGTTGCGCCGCACCGGCTCGGCGAGCGTGGCGAACACGGCGCTGAGATATTCCTGGGCGCGCAGGTCGCCGTGGGTCTCCGCGAAGGCCGTGGAGCCGACCACGTCGAGGAACAGGAAGACCCGCTCCTCCGCCACCGGCTTGTGGTAGCGGCCGATCATGAAGTTCACGAACACCTCGCCGCCGATCAGGTCGCGCATCCGTATGACGAAGACCAGCAGGCCCGACACGGCGAGGGCGTAGGCGAGCACCCGCGCGGTCATGCGGGTCGCGGTCGTGAGGTCGTCCGGTGTCAGGGCGAACGCCCAGACGAGCAGGCCGCCCAGGGCGTTGCCCGCCATGATCATCAGGACATAGGCGAGTTCCGCGGCCAGCACGTAGAGCCAGGCCGGCAGCCGCCGGATCTTCGCCTGCAGGCCGGCCAGGATCAGCCCGCGGTCGAAGGCCAGCACCGTGGCGCCCATGCAGAGGCCGTAGGTGAACCCGGCGAGCGGCGAGGCGCCGGCCGCGAAGATGATGTTGTAGAGCAACCCCGCGCCGGCCGCCGCCAGCAGGATCAGACCCCAGAATATCCGGTGGGCCGGCAGCATCGAGGCATCTCCAGCATGGCCAGCCGACGGACCGTGCGCGGGTCCGGGCGTCGCGTGGCCCTGCGCGGCGGCACTGCGCGGGGCGGCGCAGACTCGGCGAGCCCGCGCCGCCGGACTTCGGGCATGGGCCTAAAGTTTAGCGCCGCGGGAGGCCGCATGCCATTGCTCAACGCCCCAAGATGGCGCGAGTAAGGCGTGCCGGGTTGTTGCGCGGCCGAGCCGTGATACGCCGGCGGCCCGGGACTCGACCGGACCGCCGCCAGCAACCCCCTGTGACAGCGAAGAGGGAGCGCTGCCATGTACGCCAGGAGCTTCGGCGCGACGCGCGTCTCTGTGCCGGTTATCGGCCAGGGCACGTGGCACATCGACAGTTCGGACCGGACGGACGCGGTCCGGGCGCTGCGGGCCGGGATCGACGCCGGCATGACCCATATCGACACCGCGGAGATGTACGGGGACGCCGAGGCGATCGTCGCCGCCGCCGTCGCGGATTGCCGCGAGGAGGTGTTCCTCGTCTCCAAGGTGGTGCCGGGCAACGCGACGCGCCGGGGCGTCGCGCGGGCCTGTGAGGCGTCGCTCCAGCGTCTGCGGACGGACCGGCTGGACTGCTACCTGCTGCACTGGCCGGGCCAGCACCCGCTCGAGGAGACGATCGCGGGCTTCGAGGATCTGCGCCGGGCCGGCAAGATCCTGTCCTGGGGCGTCAGCAACTTCGACGTCGAGGATCTCGATCGCGTCCGGGCCATCGCGGGGCCGGACCGGATCGCCTGCAATCAGGTCCTCTACCACCTGAACGAGCGGGCCATCGAGCACGCCGTGCTGCCCTGGTGCGAGAAGCACGGCGTCGCCATGGTGGGCTACTCGCCCTTCGGCAGCGGCGACTTCCCCGATCCGGCCAGCGCGGGCGGCCGCGTCCTGGCGGGCATCGCGCAGAACCACGGCACGACGCCCTACGCGGTGGCCCTCGCCTACCTGACCCGGCTGCCGGGCACGTTCACGATCCCCAAGACCGGTCGCCCGGACCGGGCCGTCGAGAATGCCGGCGCGGCGGACCTGCACCTGGGCGCGGCCGAGATCGCCCTGATCGACGCGCATTTCCCGCGCGGACCGCGGCCCCGGATGCTGCCGATGCTGTGAGCGGCGGGGCCGCTCAGGCCCGCAGCGCCAGGGCCACGGGATCCGCCGGCGCGGCGGCGCGGACACGGTTGCGCCCGGCCTTCTTGGCCGCGTAGAGGGCCGCGTCGGCCGCCGTGAACAGCCCTTCGGGCGGATCGCCGCCGGCCGGGTCGGCACAGGCGACGCCGATGCTCACCGTCGCGATGCCCCCGACCTCCGGGGCGTGGGGGATGCGGAGGTTCACCACGGCCCGGCGGACGCGCTCCGCCGCGACGCTGGCGGCCGTCGCGTCGACGCCCGGCAACAGGGCGACGAACTCCTCGCCGCCGATCCGGAAGCTCAGCCCGGCGGTATCGAGGGTGCGTTGCAGGCACTCCGCCACCGCCTTCAGCGCCTCGTCGCCGCGCTGGTGACCGAAGCGGTCGTTGAACTGCTTGAAGTGGTCGGCATCGACGATCAACAGCGCCAGGGGCGTCCGCAGCTGTGCGGCCCGCTTCCACTCCACGGCGAAGTGCTCGTCGTAGCTGCGCCGGTTCGGCAGGCCCGTCAGGCCGTCGGTCCGCGCGAGCACGGCGAGCGCGGCGTTGGCCTCGCGGCTGGAGGCCTCCGCGGCCACGTGGCGCCCGACCTCCCGGTGCAGCAGGATCGTCAGGCCGAAGGCGAGGAGGCAGAGGCACAGGATCAGGACGGCGACGATCGCCGCCTTGTAGATCCAGACGCTGCGGATGCTGTCGACGTCCGTCGCCACGGTCACGATCAGCGGCAGGTCGTCGAGGTCGGCGAAGCTGTAGACCCGCTCGACGCCGTCGAGGAACGAGCGTCCCTGGAACTCGCCGCGCGGCTTGGCCCGGTACATCTTGTAGCCGGGGCTCGCGCTGATGTTCTGGCCGAGCGCCTCCGGCCGTGCCGGCGCCCGGATCAGCAGCGTCCCATCCCGGTGGAAGACGTTCAGAGCGATGCCGTCGTCGAAATGCAGGCGCTCGAACAGCGCCTGAAAATGCGCGAGCCTGATCGATCCCGACACGATCCCGGCGAATGAGCCGTCGGGCGTCCGGATCCGCCGGGTCATGCGGATGATGGGCTCACCGGTCATGAGAGATACGGTCGGCCCGGACAGGATCAGGCCGCCTTCGGGATTCGACCGATGGAACTCGAATTCCGGCAGCGTGCGCATGTTGGGCCGGGTCTGCACGCCGGGATCGCTCGTCAGCCGGACGTCGCCGGCCGCGTCCGTGACGGCAATCGGACCGAGGCCGGAGCCCGCCACAGCCGTGTCGAACAGCGCCAGGCGCCGAATATCCGGGTCCAGGGCCGCGATGTCGGCGCGGCTCGCGAGCCGTGCGGAGTTCCGCAGCGAGAGGTCGTAGACCCGCAGGCTGTGGCCGACGCCCTCCTCGATCACCGCCAGGAGATTCCCGGCGTTGCGGCGGGCGTTGTGCCAAGCGACGTCCCGCAGATCCAGGCAGAGATAGACGCCGAGCAGCGCGAGGCAGAGCAGCAGGCATGTGCCGGCCGCCGCGATCAGGCGCGAGGCGCGATCGTCCAGGTGAGCTCTGATCGCTGTAGCGGTCGCGCGCAGGAGCATGGGCTCGATCGGGCTGCCACGAACCGCGCCATTGCGGTTGACGGGCTTACTGTTCACCCGATCTTACGTCCACGAAGATTGAAAAAGCGGTTATTGGCGGCACTAAGAAGCGCTGAATCACCGCTAATACAAATACAGGCCGCCGCGGCTGTCAGTCCCGCCTCGACGCGGTCGCCTTGGGCCGGAGCCCGGGCGTAGTCGCGCGGATGCGCGACGGCGCACGCCGCGGGCCGCCTCTCGCCCGCGACGCGCGCGCCGTCGCCTGGTCCCGACGAACGCGGAGACCGCGGAGTGTCAGTCACCGATGCCGAACAGCTTCTCGATGAAGTTGCGGTCGTCCTTCGGGGCGCGCCGCGACGGCGCGGCCTGGCGCGGCGCCGGGGCCTCCGGCTCGCCGAGGATCTGGCCCAGGAGCCCGCCCGGGCCCGCCGGGGCGGCACTCGCCACCGAGGCGGTCGTTTCCGGCTGGCGGCGCCAGCGGTTGAGGCCCGGGAGCGGGACCGGCGTCTGCCCCTTCAGGGCCTGGGTCATATAGGTCTTCCAGATCTCCGCCGGCAGGTTGCCGCCGGTGACCTTCTTGGTGAGCTCGCCGTCGTCGTTGCCGAGCCAGACGCCGGTCACGAGGCTGCCCGAGAAGCCCATGAACCACGCGTCGCGGTAATCCTGGGTGGTGCCGCTCTTGCCCGCGAGGTCCCAGCCGGGGATGTCGGCCTTCTTGCCGGTGCCGCTGACGAAGGTCTCGTGCATCATGGCGTTCATCATGCCGTCGGCGTTGGCGTCGATGACCCGGCCCAGACCGTTGTCGGAGCGCTTGTAGAGGACCTTCCCGTCCTGGCTCTTCACGGCGGTGACCACGTAGGGGATCACGCCGATGCCGCCGTTGGCGAAGGCCCCGTAGGCGCCGACCATCTCCAGGAGCGTGACCTCGGACGTGCCGAGGGCGATAGAGCCGTTGGCCTGGAGCGGCGAGGTGATGCCGAGCCGCTGGGCGGTCTGGACCACGGTCTTCGGCCCGACCTCCTGGCCGAGGCGCACCGCGACGGTGTTGAGCGACTGGGCGAGCGCTGTCCGCAGGGTGACGGGACCCTCGTAGCGGTGGGAGTAGTTCTCCGGCGCCCAGTTGCCGATCCGGATCGGCGCGTCCTCCCGGACCGTGTCGGGCGTGGCGCCGTGCTCCACGGCCGCGAGGTAAACGAAGGGCTTGAACGAGGAGCCGGGCTGACGCTTGGCGGTCGTGGCCCGGTTGAACTGGCTCTGCGCGTAGTCGCGGCCGCCGATCAGGGCGCGGATGGCGCCGTCCGGCCGCATCGAGACCAGCGCCCCCTGGCTGACGTTGTAGCGCGTGCCCTTGGCGTTGAGCTCGTCGGTGAGCGCCTTCTCGGCGGCCGCCTGGAGGCTCGGATCGACCGTGGTCTGGACTGTGATGTCGGTGTCGAACTTGCCGACGTAATCGTCGAGCACGTCCATCACGAGGTCGGCGACGTAGTTGGCCGACCCGCCGCCGCGGGCGTTGGCGGGCCTCGCCGGCTGGGCGAGTGCCACCTTGACGTCCTGCCCCGACGCGAAGCCCAGCTCCTGCATGGCGGCGAGCACCTGCGCGGCGCGGGCCTGGGCGGCCGGGAGGTTGCGGTTCGGGGCAAGGCGCGAGGGCGCCTGCACGAGGCCGCCGAGCATCGCGGCCTGCGCGAGGCTCACCTCCTTGGCGGGCTTGCCGAAATAGCGCTGCGCCGCCGCCTCGACACCGTAGGCGCCGGCGCCGAAATAGACGCGGTTCAGGTAGAGTTCGAGGATCTCGTCCTTCGTGTACTTGTGCTCGAGCCAGAGCGCGAGGATCGCCTCCTGGATCTTGCGCGAGGCCGAGCGCTCCGGGGTCAGGAACAGGTTCTTGGCGAGCTGCTGGGTGAGGGTCGAGCCGCCCTGCGCCACACCGCGCCGGGTCAGGTTCTGGCCGATGGCCCGCATGATGCCGACCGGGTCGACGCCGAAATGCTGGTAGAAGCGCCGATCCTCGATCGCCACGAAGGCGCGCGGCAGGTAGGGCGGCAGCTCCTTGATCGACACGACGCGGCCGCCGGTCTCGCCGCGGTTGGCGAGCAGGGAGCCGTCGCTCGCCAGGATCGCGATGTTGGGCGGACGCTTCGGCACCGCGAGCTGGTCGATCGGCGGCAGCTGCGAGGCGTGGTAAGCGATGAGCCCCGCGAGCCCGATCACCCCCCAGAGGCCGAGGACGACGCAGCCGTAGACGATGCGGCCGAGCCAGGAACGCCGGCGTCGGCCGCGACCCGAGGCCTTCGCCCGCCCCGTTGTCCGCGCCGGCGCCTTGTTCGGCTGCCGCGCTCCGCCGCCCGATCGCTTCGCCACGCCGTCTCCTGCCCCGGGGCGGTCCTCACGGGTCAGGCGCAGGTCGAGTTCGCCGCGATCCCGCGCGCGCCCTTCGGGCACGTCGAAGTTCGGCTCAATCCTGCCCCGACCCTTGGCCATGCATCCCGTTCTCGAATGTTCCGCCGCGATGCGCGACCGTCAGGCACGCCGCAGGACGGTTTCCGCACGCCAAATGCGGCGGTTTCGCGCCCCGTCCGGCAACGACACCGGGGCCGGCACCGCCGGCGATCCTTGTCGAAACCGTTTGTGACCGCTTCGCGGTACGGTGCGGAAAAAGGCTGGCCAATCCGTTAAGGACCGCGCCGGACGGTCGGGATCGAGCCCGGCCACCGCGTGCCGGGAGGACGCCGCCCTAGCGCGCGGCGCCCTGAAGCTCGCCGGTGCTCGCCAGGATCGTCTCCTACAGCGCGGTCGCCGCCGCGTGGTGGCGACCCGGGCCGAGCACGACGAACTCGACCGCGCCGAGCGGCGGCAGGCCGGCCGCCTCGGAGATCGCGGCGAGGCCCGGCGGCAGGATCTTGGCCGAGTGCGGCGCGATGCCCAGGCCCGCCTCGACGGCGGCCCGCAGCCCCATCAGGCTTCCGCTGGTGCAGGCCACCCGCCAGGACCGGCCCACCGCCTCGAGGGCGTCGAGCGCCAAGGTGCGGGTCATCGACGGTGGCGGGTAGAGCACAAGGGGCAAGGGCTTGGCTCGATCCGGCACGAGGCCGGGCCGGCCCGTCCAGATCAGATCCTCCGCCCAGGCCAAGGTCCCGCGCGGGTCGCCGCGCCGCCGCTTGCAGAAGATCACGTCGAGCTCGCCCGCATCGTAGCCCTGGTAGAGGGCGCGGCTCAGCCCGACCGTGATCTGCAGATCGACCGCGTCGTGCCGATCGGCGAAGCGGGCCAGGACCTGTGCCAGGGTCGACAGGGTGTAGTCCTCGGAGACGCCGAGCCGGATACGGCCGCGCAGGCCTTCCGGCGAGAAGAAGGCGCGCAGCCGATCCTGCGCGTCCACCACGTCGCGGGCGAAGCCGATCATGGCCTGACCGTCCGGCGTGGGCGCGACCCGGTGGGTGTCCCGCGTCAGGAGCGCGCGACCGAGCGCCTGCTCGAGCCGGGCGATGTGCCCGCTCACCGTGGATTGCCGCAGACCGAGAGCCTGCGCCGCGGCGGTGAAGCTGCGGCTCTCGATGACGGCCAGGAACGAGCGCAGGAGCTCGATGTTCGGGTTGCCTATCATGAGTCACGATAACCGATATCGGTAACCTGCGGGCGCCGCGCAGCGTTAGGGTTCGGGACAACCCCGTCCCAGAGCCGCGCCGCGAAGCCTTGCCCGATGACCGCACCCGTTATCGTGACCACGCTGTTCGTCGGCGGCCTCATGGCGATCCCGACGCTCGGGAAATGGGCGACGCAGGTCACAGAGGTGCTCGCCTCCCTGCTGGCGATCGCCACCGTGCTGGTCGCGATCCTGTATCTCTGCGATCGCTGGCCCGACTACTTCGCCAATCCGCGGATGCCGGTCGGCCTGACGGCGACGCCCTTCGCCGACTGAGACGATGACCCGTCCCGCGCGAGCTCGGAGACCGGGGACCGGTCCCTTCGCCGGCGCCGCCCTGGCATTCGTCGCCGGCTTCGTCGACGCGGCGGCCTTCATCGCCCTGACCGGACTCTTCACCGCTCACGTCACCGGCAACTTCGTCCTGATCGGCGCCGAGTTAGTGGCGAGCTCCAGCGGCGTGGTTGCCAAGCTCCTGGCGCTGCCCGTCTTCGTCGGAGCGGTGGCGGGAGCTCGAATCCTGGCCCTGGCGCTGGAGCGGCGGGCTTTCGACCCCCTGCCCTGCCTCCTCGCCGTCGAGGTGACCCTGCTCGCGGGATTCGGGTTGTGTGGCACCGTCTGGTCGCCCCTCGGCGGAGCGGACAGTGCCGCTTCCATCGCCGTCGGCATGCTCGCGGTCGCGGCCATGGGGTTACAGAACGCCATCGGCCGCCTGTCTCTCGGCCATCTCGCCCCCACGACGGTCATGACGGTGAGCGTCAGCCAGGCCGTCATCGACGCGACCGACCTCGTCCTGGGACGCGGCCCACAGCGCGATCAGACCCGGGAGAGGTTCCTGCGCGTGCTCCTGGCGATCGCGGCCTTCGCCGCGGGCGCGCTGTTCGGCGCCTTCGGGATCGCCCATCTCGCCTTCGGCAGCATCGTCCTGCCGCTCGGCGTTCTGACGGCCCTGATCGTCCTGGCCGCGGCGCCAGGAGACGCCGGCGCCGGGCCGTGAGGAGCCGCGCCGCGCGGCGCTCGGGCGGCGCTCGGGCGGCGACCGCCATCACCGCTCGGCCGGCGGTTCGGGCGATGGCTTACCCAGCACCCGTCGCGCCTCGGCGAGCAGCACGGGATGGCGGGCCGCCTGCGGACCGGAATCCGGCGTCTCGCGGCCGAGCCGGGCGATGCGCGCCCCGAACAGGCGCCGGCGCAGACCGAACCGGCGGACGCTCATCAGCAGCGCCTGAAGCACGAGGCGGACGGCCTCGGTCCGCTCGCGCTCCTCCACGATCGCCGCCGCGAGAGCGGCCTCGCGCCGGAGCGCGGCCTCGAGCTCCTCCCGGACGGCGGCGCGGGCCGCCTCGTCCTTGCGCGCCGCGTCGAGCTGGATCCGGCATTCTTGGAGCGCGCTGAGCAGCAGAAGCTCCTGCGCGGACGCATCCCTCATCAAGGCCTCCCGGGGCGCCGTCTCCCGTCCGACGACGGGGCGTTCCGCCCGATCACCGTCGCGCCGGCCGCGGACCGGCCCGCGCGCATCCTGGTGCGACGCCATAGCGAGCGCGGCCGCTGGCCGGAAGCCGCCGACCGGATTATTCGGCACCCGCACCGCAAACCACGGGGGAATCGGGGACGTGCAGATTCGGATCGCTCTGGCCTTCGGGGCCATCACGCTGGGAGGCGGCGCGCTGGCACCCGCCCCGGCCCAGGCCTACCAGCTCGACACGGTGAACCTGGTCGGCTGCGCGCAGGAGGGCGGCGTCTGCCGGATGCCCTATCCCACCAACGTCTATTACGGCGTGCCCGGCCGGACGAACGGCCGGCCGTTCCCGCAGGGCGGCGTCGTGCCCTGCAACACCCAGACCTTCGGCGATCCGGCGCCGGGCCAGGCGAAGAGCTGCTGGTACGCCCCGCGGATCAACGCGGGCGGCGGTGGGGGCTACGGCGGCGGAGGCTACGGCGGTGGCGGCGGGGGTGCCTACGGCGGCGGGGGCGGCTACCGAAATGACGGCTACGACGACCGGCGCGACGCCTACCGCGACCGCCGCGACTACGACCGCCCGCCGCCGCGCCGCTCCTACGACGACGATTACGGGCCGGGGCCACGCCGCTACCGGGGTGATCCCGACGAGTACTGATCTCGGTCGAGCAGGGCAGGCACGGGAACGTATTTGCCCTGTTAACCGCGATCCGGCATCGTCCGGCTCCGCGGAGCCACGAGACGGGACGGAGGAGCTGATGACGGAGAATCGCCGCGGCACCTTCCGGAAGAACGCCTTCACGTTCGGCGCCGTGCTGCTCGACGGCGGCGAGGTGAGCTGCCTGGTCTGGGACGCCACCGACGTCGGCGCGCAGATCGAGGTCGAGGACGATCAGGCCGTGCCGGACCGCTTCGCGCTTCGTGTCAGCACGGGCACCGAACCGCGCCCGGCCACCGTGGCGTGGCGGCGCAGCCGGCGGATCGGTATCGCCTTCGACGGCTGAGGTCCCTCAGGTCGCCTGCAGGGCCGGGCTCGGCTTAGGCCCGGACCCGGCCAGCCGGAACAGGCGCGGCCGGACGAACAGCAGGTCGAGCGCCGTCCCGCGGACCAGCCGCTCCAGCACCAGCGGCAGGATCACCGCCGTCGCCATGACGGTCAGGCTCGCGAGGCCGATATCGGTGATCGCGCCGGTGCGCACGAGGATCTCCCGCGTCGCCGCCATCGGCAGCGAGAAGGCCAGGTAGATCACGATCGAGCGCTGGCCGCAGGTCCGGACCGCCTCGGCGGCCGGACCGCCGGCGCGGCCGATGAGAGCCGCCGCCACCACGATCGCGAGGGCTCCGGCCCCGCCGAGGGCGAGGCTCACCAGCGGCAGGCTGGCGAGGGTCGGATGATCCGGCAGGCCCGACGGGGTCAGCGCGAGCCAGCCTTCCAGGACCGCCCAGGCCGCCAAACCGCAGAGTGCGAGTGGGACGCGGCGGCGCGCCGCGTCGGCGAGCGCGAAGATCCGCCCGGCGAAGAGGTAGCCCGCGACGAAGTAGACGTAGCGGGCGCAGAACTCCTCGATCAGGGTCGACTCGCTGCGGATGTCGGCGATCTGCAGCAGGGCGGCGCCGGCGAGGAGCACGCCGCCGGGCACGCGGCGCAGGGCCTTGGTGACCACCGAGAACACCGCGAGCAGGTAAATGAACCAGAGGCTGGAATAGGGCTCGATCAGCGCGTGGGCGAGATGCGCCGCGAAGGCCGCGGGGCCGGCATCGCCGACGATCTTGCCGTACTTGGCGACCGACTGGATCACCAGCCAGAGCAGGTAGAAATAGGCGAAGTGGACCACCCGGCGGTCGGAGAACAGGCGCCAGTCGCGGTCGATCACCCGTCCCACGAACAGGCCGGAGAGCAGGAAGAAGTCCGGGATCCGGAACGGCTTCGCGAAGGCGACGACCGGGTGGAGGAAGCCCTCGCCGCCCATGGCCTCGCCGGTGCCGATGACCGAATGCATCATGACGACCAGGAGGATGCAGATCCCCTTGGCGATATCGACCCAGGCGAGCCGATCCCCCGTATCACCCACCCCGGCCATCGTCCCAACCCTCGCGATCGGGGCGATCCTGGACCGGTTCGGGTTGACGGCAAGGAACGGGGCGGCGGCCACCTGCGGATGTGACGAACGCCCGGTAAACGCCGGCCGGGCAGGTGTCAGATCTTGCGGCGCGCCGACTTCCGCTCGCGGGTCATGCGCGTGGCGGCGTGGAAATCGTCGGGCTTGCCGCGGACCCAGACGAGGAAGCGCGCGATCTCCGGATCGGCGCGCAAGGCCTCGACGTCGGCGAGGCGCTTGGCGATCTCCGCCTCGCTGTAGCGGGCGTGGATCGCCGAGTGGCAGATCTGGTGCAGCCGGACCGTGCCGCGATGGGTCCCGCCCTTCAGCTTCGGCGTGAGGTGATGGAGGCTGGAGCGGGCGTGGCGCGGGATCGGGCGCTCGCAGAGGGGGCAGACCGGGTCCGGCGGGCCCGGGACGCCCGGCGCGTCCGGATCCTCGGCGCTCCAGCGCTGCGAGCGCCGTCCGACCACGCGAGCCTCCCTCTCCTACCCCTGCTGATCCACCGGTTGCGGGCAGGCCGCTGCGAGCGCCGTCCGACCACGCGAGCCTCCCTCTCCTACCCCTGCTGATCCACCGGTTGCGGGCAGGCCGGACCGACGCTCTGTCCGAACAGCGCCTCGGCCTCGCGATCCCGGCTCCCCAGGATGGAGACGTGGTCCCCGGGGATCACGTCGATCCGCGCCCGCTGGCCGGCCGCCTCGGCGAGGTTCCGCGCCAGCTTGGCCGGCACCACCGTGTCGTCGCGGCCCTGCACGATCAGCACGGGCGCCGACCCGTCGCGGATGCGCAGATCCGAGCGGTACGTGTCGCGCAGGAGCCAGATCGGGGCTAGCGGGACATGCAGCCGCACGGTGTGGGTCATCGAGTCGAACGGCGCCTCCAGGTACAGGCCGATCGTCGGCACCCGTTCGGCGACGGCCACGGCCACGGCGGCCCCGAGGGAGTGTCCGTGGAGGAGGATCGGCGCGTCGGGCGCCCGCGCCCGCGCGGCCTCGACGGCCGCCAGCCCGTCGCGGATCAGCCCGTCCTCGCTGGGGCTGCCGGTGGAGCCGGGATAGCCGCGATAGGCCACAGTGAGCACGCCCCAGCCGCGCGCCCGCCAGGGCTCCGCGGCGAAGCGGGCCGCGTGCGGCTCGGGGCGGGACCCGTTGCCGTGGAAGCTCACGACGACGCCGCAGCCCGGCCGCGGAGGCCGCCACAGGCCGTGCAGGGTCTCGCCGTCGGGGGTCGCGACCGTGATCGTCGCGAGGCCCGGCGGGATCGTCCACGGGTTCTGCGGCCCGAAGGCGCCCGGATAGAGGAACCGGCGCTGCCCGAGCGCGAGCGCGGCGCAGGCCAGCCCGCAGAGGAGGAGCGCGGCGAGCAGGAGGCCGGCGATGAGGCGCATTGCGGTGCGATTAAGTACCGGAGGACGCGTGCGTTCGGACGAACGGTTTCGGGGATGTGTTTTCTAGGGCGGCCGGTCAGCATTGACAAAGCGGCCCGCGGGCCCGAGTCTGGAACCATTCCGAGGGGGGCCCTGAAGAGGGCTGAGATTGGGCACGCTGCCCTGACCCTTGAACCTGATCCGGCTCATACCGGCGGAGGGACGGGAACCTGCGGTCGCATCTCGCGCGACCTCATCTCATCTCGGCCATCGCGTGGACCGGACCGCTCCAGCACGAGGAGAGGCCCACGATGAACGCACCCGTTCTCCCGAAGGACGTGAAAGGCAGCCCCGAGACCGTGACCACGGGTCCGGTCACTGGATCGCGCAAGGCGTACGCGAACCCGGCCGGGCGGCCGGACATCCGCGTTCCCTATCGCGAGATCGTCCTCTCCGATCCGAAGGAGGAGCCGGTGCGGGTCTACGACCCGTCGGGCCCCTACACCGAGACCGATGCCCGCATCGACCTCAACGCCGGCCTTCCCGGCGTGCGCGAGCCCTGGGTCGCGGCCCGCGGTTACGCGGCCGTCGCGCCGCGGGCGGTGAAGCCCGAGGATAACGCCTTCGCGGGCGACAAGCTCGTGGCCCCCTGCCCCGCCGAGCGGACCATCCGCAAGGCGGCCCCGGGCCAGATGGTGACCCAGTACGAGTTCGCCCGCGCGGGGATCATCACCGAGGAGATGATCTACGTCGCCCATCGCGAGAACGTCTGCCGCGAGGCCATGCTCGCGGGCGCCGAGGCCGCGCTCGCGGACGGCCAGAGCTTCGGGGCCTCGGTCCCGCCCTTCATCACCCCGGAATTCGTGCGCGATGAGATCGCCCGCGGCCGGGCGATCATCCCGGCCAACATCAACCACACCGAGCTGGAGCCGATGGCGATCGGCCGGAACTTCCTGGTCAAGATCAACGCCAACATCGGCAACTCCGCCGTGACCTCCTCGGCCGCCGACGAGGTCGAGAAGCTCGTCTGGTCGATCCGCTGGGGCGCCGACACGGTCATGGACCTGTCCACCGGCCGCAACATCCACAACATCCGCTCGTGGATCATCCGCAACAGCCCGGTCCCGATCGGCACAGTGCCGATCTACCAGGCGCTGGAGAAGGTCGGCGGCGACCCGCTCAAGCTCGACTGGGAGGTCTTCAAGGACACGCTGATCGAGCAGGCCGAGCAGGGCATCGACTACTTCACGATCCATGCCGGCGTGCGGCTCGCCCACGTGCCGCTGACCGCCCGGCGCGTCACCGGCATCGTCTCCCGCGGAGGCTCGATCATGGCGCGCTGGTGCCTGGCCGGGCACCGGGAATCGTTCCTCTACGAGCGGTTCGACGAGATCTGCGACATCATGCGGGCCTACGACGTCTCGTTCTCCCTGGGCGACGGCCTGCGCCCGGGCTCGATCGCCGACGCCAACGACGCCGCGCAGTTCGGCGAGCTGGAGACGCTCGGCGAGCTGACCAAGGTCGCCTGGGACAAGGGCTGCCAGGTGATGATCGAAGGCCCCGGCCACGTGCCGATGCACAAGATCAAGGTCAACATGGAGAAGCAGCTGAAGGAGTGCGGCGAGGCGCCGTTCTACACCCTCGGCCCGCTGACCACCGACATCGCCCCGGGCTACGATCACATCACCTCGGGCATCGGCGCCGCCATGATCGGCTGGTTCGGCACCGCGATGCTCTGCTACGTCACCCCGAAGGAGCATCTCGGCCTGCCGGACCGGGACGACGTGAAGACCGGCGTCATCACTTACAAGATCGCCGCCCACGCCGCCGACCTCGCCAAGGGGCATCCCGCCGCGCAGCTCCGGGACGACGCGCTCAGCCGCGCCCGGTTCGACTTCCGCTGGGAGGACCAGTTCAACCTGGGCCTCGATCCGGATACCGCCCGGCGCTTCCACGACGAGACCCTGCCGAAGGACGCCCACAAGGTCGCGCATTTCTGCTCGATGTGCGGGCCGAAATTCTGCTCGATGAAGATCACGCAGGACCTGCGCGCCGAGGTGCTGGCGATGGAGGAGGCCGGCGAGGTCGTGGGCGCGGCGCCCGCGATGTCGAAGGCCGAGGCCGAGGCCGGCATGCGGGCGAAGTCGCAGGAATTCCTGGCCGAGGGCGGCAAGCTCTACGTCGACGCCGCCGAGTGAGACGGCGGCGCGCCCGGTCCGCTCAGGATTCGGGCGCGCCGCAGCGCAGCCCCGTCGTTCCGCCGTACGGGGCCTCGATATCGAGAATGTCGCCCGGGCGGGCGCCGTAGGCATCGTGCAGCGCCGCGAGCATCAGATCCGCGGCGATGCCCATGTCGGGCGGCGATCCCAGCTCCACGAGGCGCGCGAAGTTCTCCGCCGGGTCCGCCTGGACGTATCCGAGCGCCGCCAGCGCCTGCCGTGCCGTCGCATCCAGCCGCAGGCGCCTTCGGCCGGGTGGTCCGTAGGCGCCCGACGCGGCCTCGCAGAACATCCGCGTATCCCGATCCTGGAAGATGCACTGGACGTAGCGCTGCGCCTGTCCGTGCGGCGCCACGACGATGAAGCGGTCGCGCGAGACGTCGACCGGCCCGCGCCTGTGGATGGCGTCGAGCCGCTCCGCGACGGCGCAGCGGTGCTCGCGGATGAACGGCGCGCGCGTACCCGGATCGCCAGCCGCGGCCGGCGCGGCGAGCGCGGGACTCGTCGCCAAGACGAGCATCGCCGAGATCCTGTACATCGCGTGCTCCACGCTGCGCGGGGCGGGCCGCGGTCCCGTCGCGGGAAGACGAACCGGCTGGGCGCCGAGTCGACCCAGGAGAAAATTCAGCACAGATTTGTGTCGCCCCGGTAACGCGATGTTCATCGCATCTCCGATCCCGCCGCATCATCCGGTGGACCGGCGATCGCCATTAAGGAACGATTAGGCAGGACCGCGCCTCAATCCTTCGATCACAGGATCGCAGGAGACCGGCGATGGAGATCCGAACGCTGACATCCACGACGCCGGGGCCGCAGGGCCTCGACGCGCTCGGAGCGACGGCCGCCGCCGCCGTGACCCAGCAGGCGCCCGAGCCCGAGACTTCCGCCAAGCCGCTCGAGCCCGCGGTGAAGCTCGACATCGGCACGAACGGCGGCAAGGCGCGGTACATCCAGGATCCGGACACCAGCTCGATCGTGTTCCAAGTGGTCGATCCGTCGTCCGGCAACGTGATCGACCAGCTCCCGAGCGAGACCGCCCTGCGCAATCGCGCCTACGATTCCGCCCGCAGCACGCAGGGTTCGCAGAGCGGCAGCCTCTCCCGCGTCGCCTGAGCGGAGTCGCTCAGGCGCGCAGCCGGCGGACCGAGTCATCGACCGGCGGCGCGGTCAGGCCGAACTGCGCCAGCGACAGGATCTCCACCGGCGCGTCCCGCCGCGCGACGAGCACGCTGTTCTCGGCGACCGTCGTCCAAGTGCCGTGGTCCCGGTCGAGCGGCTCCGAGGCGACGACCACGCCGCCCTCCGAAGCGCGGTAGTAGAGCGAGTTCGCCTTGTCGTTCGCGGCGTAGCGGAACGCGTAGAGATCGCGCCCGTCGGCCAGCGCCGCGGTGAACCGGAACGGATGCGGCCCGGCGAGATCCGTGAGGCGCGCGAGCGCGCGCGCCGTCGCCTCGACAGGATCGCGGCGCGGCCCCGGTCCCATCAGGCCGCAGCCCAGCAGCCCGAGGAAGATCGCCTCGGAATCGGTGGTCCCCGCGCGCGACGGGTACAGCTCGTCCGGGATCAGCGCCTCGACCGGGCGCCGCAGGCGGCTCCAGTCGCCGATATAGCCGTTGTGCATGAACAGCCACGGACCGCAGGCGAAGGGATGGCAGTTCGGCCGGGTGATCGGCGTGCCGGTCGCGGCGCGCACGTGCGCGAAGAACAGGTGCGAGTGCAGGTGCCGGCACAGGTAGCGCAGGTTGTCGTCCGACCAGGCGGGCTGGACCTCGCGGTACCGGCCGGGCTCCGGGTGATCGCCGTACCAGCCGAGCCCGAACCCGTCGCCGTTGGTCGCCGCGGTCGATTCGAGCGCCGCGATGCTCTGCGAGACGAGGCTGTGGGACGGCTCGGTGACGTAGTGCTCCAGCGGGATGGTGCGTCCCGCATAGGCGATCCAGCGGCACATCGACGGGCTTCTCCGGGTGTCTGTCGACCGGCTGATCCGGGACGATCGTGGACAAAGCGCGGCACCTTGAGCGCGCGGTCGATCACGATCCGTCGCGAAAGGCGTGCCGCGGCCCGTCTCAGACGCCGTGCGTCTGGAGCCAGCTCTCCATGAGGGCCACCTGCCAGAGCTTCGAGTTGCCCTTGGGCGTCAGCGTGCCGTCGGGATCGGCGAGCAGATGATCGACGTAGGCGCGGTTGAAGATGCCACGCGCGCGCGCCTCGGGCCGGTCCAGCACGTCGCGGACGTAGTCGAGGAACGGGCCGCGGATGTGCTTCAGCGCCGGAACGGGGAAATACCCCTTCTCGCGGTCGATCACCTCGGCCGGGACGATCGTCCGCGCGGCCTCCTTGAGGATGTACTTGCCGCCGTCCCGGACCTTGAGCTCCGCCGGGATGCGGGCCGCCAGCTCGACGAGGTCGTGGTCGAGGAACGGCACCCGCGCCTCGAGGCCGCAGGCCATCGTCATGTTGTCGACCCGCTTGACCGGATCGTCGACCATCATGACCTCCTGGTCGAGTTGCAGAGTCTTGTCGATGGCGCTGTCGCTCCGCGAGTTCGCGAAGAAGGTCGCGATGTAGTCGGTGCTGTGATCGCCGCCGACCATGTCGGGCGTCAGGGCCTCCCGCATCTCGGCATGGTCGCGGTCGAAATACGCTTTCGCGTAGTCGGCGACCGGGTCCGTCGAGCCCATCAGCTTCGGATACCAGTGATAGCCGCCGAACACTTCGTCGGCGCCTTGCCCGCTCTGGATCACCGTCACGTGCCTGGCGACCTCCTGCGAGAGCAGGAGGAAGGCCACCGCGTCGTGGCTCATCTGCGGCTCCGACATCGCCGCGATGGCCGCGGGCAGCGCCTCCAGCGTCCGGGTGCCGTCGACCGCGAGCTTCGTGTGGTCGGTGGCGAAGGTCTCGGCGATGATGTCCGAGTACTTGAACTCGTCGCCTTCGACGCCGTTGACCGCGTCGAAGCCCACCGAGAAGGTCTTGAGGCCGCGCTGGCCACCGCGCGCCAGCAGGGCCACCAGCAGCGAGCTGTCCAGGCCGCCCGAGAGGAGAACCCCCGTCGGGACGTCGGCGACCTGCCGGCGCTCGACCGCGGTGCCGAGGGCGTCGAGGACGGCCTCGCGCCAGTCCGCCTCGGTCCGGCCACGGTCGGCCGCGCGGGGGCCGATCGCCAGGGTCCAGTAGGTCGACGCGTGCCGCGTCCCGTCCCGCTCGATCATCAGGATCGTCGCCGGTGGCAGCTTGCGCACGCCCTTGAGGATGGTGAGCGGGGCCGGGACGCCCGCGTGCCAGCTCATGTAGTGGTGGAGCGCGACCGGATCGACCGCGGTATCGACGTCTCCGGCGGCGAGCAGGGCCGGGAGCGACGAGGCGAAGCGGAAGCGGCCCTTCGTCTCGCTGTAATAGAGCGGCTTCACGCCGAGCCGGTCGCGCGCCAGCACGACTCGCCCGGAATCCCGCTCCAGGATCGCGAAGGCGAACATGCCGGCGAAGCGCTCGACGCAGGCAGGTCCCCAGGCGTGGAAGGCCTTGAGCACCACTTCGGTGTCGCTCGTCGAGAAGAACGCGTAGCCCTTCGCCTCGAGTTCGGCGCGCAGCGCGCGGAAATTGTAGATGCAGCCGTTGAACACGATCGCGAGCCCGAGGGCGGGATCGATCATGGGCTGCTGCCCGGCCTCGGACAGGTCGATGATCTTGAGCCTGCGATGGCCGAAAACGACCCGGCCGGAACCGAAGAGCCCCGCTGCGTCGGGCCCGCGCGGCCGCAGAGATCCCATCATCGCGTCGACGGCGGCGGGGTCCGCCGGCCGGTCGAAGCAGATCTCGCCGCAGATTCCGCACATGGTGTCAGCAGGGTCTCGGTCCGGCGCCACGCGCGCTTCGTCGAGCGAAACGGCCCGCGCGCCGCGGCGTTCCGCCGTTCCGCCGTTCCGCCGGGACGGCGCGCCGAGCTCACGCGGGGCCGCCCGGGGATGCCGACCGGGGGATGCCGGACCCGTTTGACGCCGTCGCCGTCGAACTGCTAGACCATAGCTGTACATGAGCGCACGGCGCTGTTCGGAGTTCGCGCTCCGCGACAGGCCGTATCCGTGCCGACCATGTCGGCGGGCGTAGTTCAGTGGTAGAACGTCAGCTTCCCAAGCTGAATGTCGTCGGTTCGATCCCGATCGCCCGCTCCAAGTCTCCCAGATACTTAGCCTGTGGACGGCGCCCCTCCCGAGAGGTGGATGCCAGTTCGATACCAGCCGTGGCCGCAGCGGCAGGCTGGTATCCACCCCCCAATGATTCGTCCGGACCGGCCTGTGACACGCCGCCCGATCCACCCGCTCGGGTGGTTTCGCCCTGCTCCATGCGAAATCCACCCGCTCAGGTGAATTCCGCCGCTCGGCCTAATTCTCCACCCGCCACGCGCCATTCCGCCGCTCGCCCGAAAATGCGAAGGGCCCCCCGGTGCGCGCCGGGAGGCCCTCGATGTCGCGGCAATCCCCCGCGACGGGGGCGCGGCCGCCGTGCCCGGGGACCGCGCGGCCAGCGTGCGTGATGCGGATCGATTCGTCACCCGCCGTTGACGAATCCCCAGGCCAGGCAATCATCGGTCTATCGGACGTTTAGCTCAGCGGTAGAGCGGCGCGTTGTCTGCGCGATGGCCGCGGGTTCGATCCCCGCAACGTCCGCCATCCTCCACATTGCCGGCGCCGGTGCGAGCTGCCAGCCTCCTGGCATGAGTAAGTCCGTCCGATACCCCTTGGAAGACGGCCCCGGAGCCGGGCACTACGTTGACGTGACCGTGAGGGTCATGGTCGGCACCCGCCGCAGCACGGTCCTTGTCGAGCGCCAGGGCGAGCCCGCCTGCCTGTACGAGGTTCGCGAGCACGGTCACGAGACCGACGGCTTGGGTGACGCCGTCGAGGCGGCCGTGCGGGAGGGGCTGGCGGGGAAGTCAAGGCGCGGCACAGGTTAACGCCTGTGATGGTGAACGATTTCGCGGCGTCCCACACAGGGGACCAGAATAGTCAGTCCGGCCGATTTTTGCCCTGATGACCTCTATATAGGTCACTCGACGGGCCTGTTTAGGAGATCGCGTTAACCTCTAGTGACGGTCAGTTAACCGCGTCGGACGGTGGGGGATGTCTCACGCCAGCGCAGGGGTGCCGGGCCGGCTTTAGCCTATTGGGGCCGTGTCGACGCGGTTTAGACCGGTCATCGAGATCACCGCCCTGTAGTCGGACAGGCGGCCCATCGTGGTCGTAGCCGGGTCCATGATCGTCCCGTCGGCTAGCATGACGACCAAATGCGACCCGGGGCCGCCGGCGTCGACGGTGCAGACGTGGATGGGGGCCCACGGTGCCAGCGGCCAGACCGGCCGCGGCCGCTGCGTGACCTGGTCGATCCTGAACACGTGCTGCAGGGCGTACCCGCCCCGGATCAGGAGCTCGCCCAAGGAGTCGTGCGTGAACCCGTGGCCGGGCTCGCCGACGGCCGCCCGCATGTCGGCGTAGGTCCGGTCGAGGAGCATCGCGACGCACGCGATGGCGCAGCCGTAGCGATCCTCTTGGCGGACGGGATCCATCGGTGCCGCCATCGATACCCTCCGCGATCAGGGGCGTTGCGCGTGAAGGGCCGCGAATGCCCGGTTGAGGCTGTCCAATCGACCAGCCAGACCGCGGCCCACGTGCCACCCGCCGCAATACTGGCATCTGTAAGGAGTGACCTCCTTACCGGACCGCGCCATGTACTTCGCGTGAGCGACCGCTCCGCCGACGTCGGCGTGTCTGATCTTTCCCTCGCAGGCTCGACGGCGGCCCATGTCAGAGTTCCCCCCTCACGATCTGCCCGATCAGCGACGACAGAAGGAAGGCGCTGACATTGACCCTGCCCGCTGCCTGCTCGGCCGCCCGGATCAGCGGGAAGAAGTCCTTCCGGTCGCGGGTCCGCGCCACGAGATCGGGGTTCCCTTCGACGGTGGCACGGGCCACGGCTTCATGGCCGGCATGATCGAGGAAACCCGGCGGGCGCGGCTCCAGGCGGCGCTTGGCGACGGCCTCCCTGAAGCGCGCCTTGTCCTCGGCCAGTCCCATAGATCCCTCCCTCAGCTGTAGTAGCGCGAGAAGGGCAGGTCCCGGCTCTTGAGCGCCGCGGCCGCGATGGCCTTGGCGTGAGCGTGCCCGTCGACGACGGCCTGCAAGGCGGCCTCGTGCAGCCAGTCCTCGCAGATGTGGTCGGCGCCGAACGACAGCTTGAAATCGCCCAGGGCCGCCACGAAGGCGTCGACTGACTCCACGGTCAGCGGTGGCCGCTCCTCTGTCTCGATCCAGGCGACGACGTGCCCGGAACGCGGCCAGGCCTCGCCCTCGACCGTGATGCCTTCGCCGTCCTCGTCGACCAAGCCCCGGGCGAACAGGACCGGCTCCTCGCTCATGCTGTTGCCCTGGTAGAAGTAGGCCCACACTGGTCGGTCGGTCGGGATGCCAGTGGGGCCGGAACGCCAGCGTGGCCGGGTACGGTAGGCATCCAACGCCTTCACGGCGCAGGCACGGCAGCGGCGGGACCGCTTGTCGCCGGTGAAGACCTCGTGGCAGTCCCGGCACCCGCCCATGTATTTGCCGGGTGCCCAACCGAACGGGATCAGGTCCGCGACCGTATGGCCGTCGTCGGGGATGGGCTCGTCGATAGCCCGCTGGAGCTTCGAGGCGACGGCTTCAGCCACGGGATCCCCCCATCATCAGGTCAACGGCCCGGCCCCACGCCAGGGCGAAATGCCAGGCGTGGACGTACGCGGCGGTGCAGGCGGTCATCGTCTCGGCGAGCAGGGCCTCGGTCATCCGAAGCTCCCGACGGCCGGGAGGTCGCCATCCCGGGTGCGGGCAGACCGGCGACGCAGGATGTTGGGATGATCGACGTAGGCGTTGAGGGCGTTGAGCACGGACAGCTGCGGCCCCCCATGGATCAGGCCATCCATGAAGGCCTTGTTCATCTGGGTGCCGTCCGGGAGATCGTGGTTCTTCAGGAGATCCTCTAGGCTGTGGAGGCGATGGCCGCGGCGGGGCTTTGCCCGTTTCCGCGCCTCGGCTTGCATGGCGGCGAAGCGCTCCTGCCATCCCGGCTGCATCACCATGATCAGGACCTCCCTTGGTTCGTGGCGGCCGCGATCTTCGGCCCCTCGGTGCGGAGCCACATGGCAGCCGCCGCAATCAGATTGTTGACCTGGTGGTCGTCGGTCTCCATCGCGGACCGGGAGACGATGCTGGCCGCCTTCTCATGGGCCGGGGTCTCGCGGTCTCAACGGATGCCTGCCCGCGTCCCCTTGGACAGGGTGAAGGTGATCCGGAACTCGCCGGCGCGGTTGCCCTTGCTGAACCGCTCCGGGCGCCTTCCCTGCTGCCAAACGTCGCCCGAGCGTTCGAGCGCCCGCAGAGTCGTCCAGTCGGCCGGGCCGGTCCGCTCGACGAGCTCGCCCTCGCGGTAGACGAAGGTCGCGCCGGCGGGATTCTCGTACAGCCACTCCCGCGCTTCGGTGGACGCGAAGGACCGCGTGTAGACGTGCCGGGAGAACGACATGATCAGGACCTCCCCGCCTTCTCGACCTCGGCGGCCGGGTCTTCCCAACCCTGGCTCTGCTCGACCGTCGGCGGCACCGGCGGCAGGTGGGGCAGCCGTCGCCCGAGCCGGACGCGGGCCGCGCGCAGGTCCCGGGCGATCCCGGGGCACGCGTCATCGTCCTCGCAACCCTCGACGCGGTAGACCTCGAACCGCCGCACGAGCTCGTCGACCTCGGCGATGAAGGGGCCGTACCCGGGATCCCGGCGCGCCTTGTCCAGGGCCTCGCGCACGGCGACTTGGACGGCGGCGGTGCGCTGGTCCGGACCGCCAGGATAGACGCGCCTTTCGAGGGCACGGATCGCCTGCGCTGCCTCCAGCGCGAGTTGGTCGAGGTAAGCGTCCATCAAGACCTCTCGTGCTGGTAGGCGAGCGCCCGGACGGCGCAGGCGAGGATGGCGCGGCACTCACGATGCAGGCCGTCGCCGGGGGCGAGGTCCTCGTCCCACGTCTCGACGGCGCCCTCGACATCGAGGGGCCACTCACGGTGCAGGCGCTCGCTGGAGGGGCCGGCGTAATCGGGCCCCGGGGACGCATGCCCGGTTAGCCCGCACAGGCCCGACGAGACCCAGAACCCCGGCAGGGCGGCCGCCACGAACGCGCGCGCGGCGTCGAGGCTGCCCGTGTAGGCGGCCGCCTCCGCCGACGGCCGCTTGAGACCGAGGACGACATTGAGGGCGACGTCGAGATCCCGGCCCGGGCCCTCGGGCTGCTCCAGCAGGACGAGCAGGAGCGCGAGGCGGTGCCGCCGCGCGGCCCGATCTAGGCAGGCCTCCTGATCCTCGCCGCCGAAGCCGGCGGCGCAATCGTCCAGGTAGCGCTGCTGGATGTGTCGGATCCGGTCGAGAGCCGGGGTGTCGCGCTCGTCGCGGCGGCGGGCCTTGGCCTCGCGGAGGACGTCCATGGTCGACATGGTCAGGCCTTCCTCGTCAGCTTGGCGAGGTCCATGCCGCGGTACATCACGTACTCGTCGTCTTCGACGTCGCGGACGCTCTCGGTACTGGCGCCGAAATCGTAGGCGCCGCGCTCGTAGCCCTCACGGTAGGCCGCCTCCATGGTCGCCTCGCGGACGAACCCGGCGTCGCGAAGGACCTTCAAGACCAGATCCGTGTCGGTGTAGTTCCACTGGATGTAGCCGACGCCGGCATCGAGCGCGGCCGTGACCACTTCCTCGTCCGTCTTCTCCTTCAGCCCGGCGAGGCGCGCCTCCTCCGCCCGGGCCCGCTCGGCACGCAGGCCCGAGAGCGTTCTCTCGAACTCCTCGACCTCTTCCGGCTGCAGGGCGGCGACGCTCGCCGCTAGGTCGTCGACCTTGATGGCCATGGACTGTTCTCGAATTTGGGACCTGAGAACAGGTTATCCTGGCCGCGCCATGGGAAAAGGGGCGGCGGGGCGGACCTCACGTCGTCGTTGACAAGTACGGCCGCCGTTAACCCTCGACCCCCAAGGCGGCTAGACCCTGGCCGGTGCTTGTGCGCCTCATACGCGACGGCCGCAGAACGTGGCCGGCATCCCCAAAATCAGGGCGGTCCCGCTCGGGACTCTGCAGGCGGACCTCGGCCCGCCAGCGCGAGATATGGTTGATAAAATCCTATTGGCCTCCCATATAGGTCAATGTGGCTCGACAAGGTCGGCCACTGATTTCCCTGAGAGGGTCCCCATGAACACTCCCGACACCACCTTCACGTCCCGTGCTGCCCTCGTGGCGCGCATCGCCGCCAATGCGCAGGCGTGGAACCAGCTCCACACCGACATCGAGAACACGATCGCGGCCTACGGCTGCGGCAGCGTCTCCGAGTACCGCTACCAGACGCTCGACGGCATCCGCATCCGCGGCCTGGATCTGCAGGCCGACCTGCGCGAGCTCGACGCAACGGCGGCCGCGGCCCTCCGCCCGGTTATGGTCCAGCAGCAGGCTCAGCTCCAGCAAGCCGACGCGTCCAAGCCCGCCGGCGCCGCGACCTGCGAGGCCTGCGGGCGCCCGCTCACGGATCCCTACAGCATCAAGGCGGGGATCGGGCCGGTCTGCCGCGCGGCGGGGCACACGCGTCGCCAGCTCCACCTCGACGATTTCCTCGCCGGCGCCGATTTCGAGAGCGAGGTCGTCGGCGACGTCATCACGCTGATCGACCTGGATCAGGGGGGGCCGACCGTCACGAACGCTGTCGAGGCCGTCATCGCGGACCTGCGGTACCAGAAGTTCGATCTCAGCAAGCCGGTGATCTACCGGGACTCGCGCGGCATCTGGGACGAGATCGTCTTGCAGGATGGGCAGTTCGCCGGGTTCCGGTCCATCGGCACCAAGAACAGGTGCGAGGCCCTGGAGGTCATCGCCCGGCGCCGGATCCAGTCGACGCCGGTCACGGTCATGTCCGTGACTGATTTCCTCTCCGCCGGGGCGGCCGCGTTCACCGAGGTCGCCCGCATCGAGACGGATCAGGACGGCCGCGTGTTGTCCGTCACGTTCCCGCGCGCCTGAGGGAGGGGACCATGGCCAAGAAGATCAAGACGGGCGCCGCCCACCTGCTGCTCCTCAGCGAGGTCGAGCAAAAGCTCGCCCCGCTCCTGATGTCCGATTACACGGCCCAGGTGCTGCTCGACCTCAGCCCGCGCCACGAGGCCTTCATGACGACCGGCCTCTACTTCTTCAAGATCGCGAGGGCCGAGAAGCACGATACGATGTTCGCGTGGATCCGGTTCTATCCGTATCCGTCCGAAGGAGACCGGCGGTTCCAGATGGAAATCGCCTACGGCGCCCCTGTGTGGACCGCCCAGGCCGATACGGCTGAGGAGGCTGTGAAGGCCACCGACGCGGCCCTGAAGCGCCTGGTGGCCGAGGAGCGCGCGGCCCGGCGTGCCCAGAGGGCTGAGTGGCTCGCGGAGTACGACCGCCGGCAGGCCGAGGCCTCCGCGTGAACGCCGTCCGCCTCATCACCATCGCCGGGCGCGCCTATGCGGTGCGCTACAGCCTCTGGCCGGTGGCCAATGACACTTTCGACGGCCGCCGTATCGTGGCCGTCGACCTTCTCGCACCTGCTGCACGAGAGACCCGTGACAATTCTGCTCTGCCCCGTCCCCGATGATCCCCGGTACCCCGGCGTGCCCGTCGGGCGTGTCGGGGACGTCGGCCTCGCGAATCTCAAGGGCACCGTCCCCGAAAAGGGGAAGGTGCTCTCGTACGTGGCGCGCCAGCCGTACATCGACGGTGAGCCGGTCGACCCGGCGGACATCGGCCAGGCCATGATCGAGGCCGTAGAGAGAGCAGCGGGTCGCCTCTTTGGTGACTTGTGGGTCGGCCCCCTGCAGATCGTGACCGGCCTCGGCCAGCGCACGGTCCAGAGGGACCGCATCCGCCGCTACGCCCTGCCGACGCCGGCGCTCCTTTTTCTCGGCCGCTCGATCTACGTCGATCACCCGCGAGCCGTCGGCTACCTGATGCTCAGCGTGGCGACGATGTGGGACGACATCGGGCGGGACGATCCGTACCACGCCAGCACGGGGGCGTTGACCGACACCTCAAAGAGGGACTTGGACCGCCGCCTCCAGTCAGTCATGCGGGCCGCGCAGGACCTCGTCGAGGAGATCCGCGAGGAGACCGGCCGCGCCCGCATGGAGCGGCTGTCGAGGGCCGGCGAAACGGAAGCTTAACGCTTCTCCGTCATGATGCATGCCCTCCCTGAGCACGGCTAAGTCGGCCCGGGGAGGACATTGCCATCAGCGGCTTCGGCGCACTGCCGGGACGCACGGAGACTTCCGATGACCGACGACCCGCAGCGGGTTGCAGAAGCGCGCCTGTCGCTTCGCATCCACACGCCCCCCACCGTCACGCCCCCCCACGCCCCGCCGGACCTCGACGCCCTCTACAAGGGCGCCCCGTTCGCGTGGTCGAACCCGTTTTTGGACTGCCGCGCCTGGGCGCTGCAAGTCGAGACGTCCAGCCTGCCGCCGCTGCTCGTGGCGCTGCTGGATCCCCTGCGCGAGCATCCCCAGCTTGACGACGTCGTCGCCTTGGCCGAGCGCGCCGAGCAGTACGAGCTCGACGAGAGCCTGACGACGGACGTCCAATGGGCCTGCGGGCTGATGGCGGCCCGGCTCCGGTTCGTGGCCGCCTACATGGGGCACTACATCTCTACCTGCATGGCGTATCACGCCGTGAGTGTCGCGGCGTCGGGACAGCATGACGATGCGATCCTGTACCTGATGCTCACCACAGTCGCTGTGCTCAGGGAAGTGGGGCACCGGCAAGTCGCCGACGCTTACGACCCAGCGAAGGACGCGGACATCACGAAGCTGCGCGGGCTCGTCGTCCCTGACATGGAGCGCGACGCCGACGTCGTCGAGTTTTGGCGCAGGCTCCGCGGTGAGGATACCCAGGCCTCCGGGACGGACGAGCCCCGGGGCGCCGTCCGGGACGACACGGGGCTCGATCCCCGCGATCCTGACCACGTGGATTTCCGGCGCGACGATCTCGGCGACCTCGACGGGCCGAGCCTGCAAGTCCTCGCGACGGTCCAGCACCTGCCGGGCGGCGCCAAGGACGGCGGCCGCCCGTCGGGTGGCAGCACGCCCAAGGCGGAGTATGCCCCGATGGCCGGCCGACGCCTGCCATGCGTCCCGCCTCCGGATCTGCCGGCGGTGCGGGCGCGCCTCGTCTCCCGCTACCCGCACGCCGCGGCGGTGATAGACCGCATGCTCGCGCTGGCGGTCGGGCAGCGGTACGCGCGCCTGCGGCCCGTCCTGCTGGTCGGTCCGCCCGGCTGCGGGAAGACGCGGTTGGCCCGGGAGCTCTGCGAAGCGATGGGCCTTACGGTCACGGTCTACTCGTGCGCCGGCGTGGCGGACTCGTCCCTGATCGGTACCAATCGCCAGTGGGGTACCGGGAGAGCATCTGTGCCGTTGCAGGCCATCAGGAAGGCGATGATGGCCTCGGTCGCGATCGTGGTGGACGAGATCGACAAGGTTGGGACGAGCCGCCACAACGGCAACGCTCAGGACGGCATGCTCAGCATGCTCGACCACGCAAGCCGGTATCACGACCCCTACCTGGAGTGCGACACGGACCTGTCAGGCGCGACTTTCGTGGCAACGGCGAACACCCTCGCGGGCGTCTCCGCCCCTCTGCTGGACAGGTTCCTGGTCCTTCAGATGCCGCCCCCGACGCGAGAGTCCCTGCCGGTGCTAGTGGACGAGATCCTCGCCGATCTGCGCGAGGAGACCGGGCAGGACGAGGACTGGCTTCCCGGCCTAGATGGCGAGGAGCTCACTGCGGTCCTGGAGAACTTTCGCCCAGGCTCCAGCATCAGGGCCCTGCGCCGATTGGTCGAGGCCGTCGTCTCGGCCCGCGCCGTCCTCGCGCCGCGCCACTAGGGAGGCGAGCATGACCCGTCAGCACGCCCCCGTGTGGGACTACCTGCGCGAGACCCTCCGCGCCCACCGCTCCTCCGGCGCCTGCGACGAGCGCGTCGGGCCGGTGCTCGACGAGTACCTCGGGCACCTAGCGCGCCTCGTCACCACCCGTGAGGTGACCCTTGCCGAGGGCCTTGTCCTCGCCAACCGGGTCGTCAGCTTCGCCGGCCAGTGCCGCCCCCTGTCGGAGGCGCGCCATGCCCCCCGGTGATCCCATCGCCGAAGCGGCCGCCCGCATCCAGGCGGCCTGGGAGGCTGGCCGGATCTGCCGCCTCGCCGGTGCCGGCCTGCGGGCCCGGGCGATGGAGGCAGGGCGCCTGCGCGATGCCGGCGTCCTGAGTTCCGCGGCGGCCGCCGGCATCGCCGCCGCGGCGGAGAACGTCGCCCTGGCGTTCGAGCCCGTCGGGCCGGGGCGGTGACGGACGTCTATCGCAACCTCACGCGCCGGCTCTGGTCGGTACGTGAGGGCGGCCGCGTCATCGAGCACGTCCAAGAGATCTCGCTCCGGGACGTGCGCCTGGTGGTCCAGCCCGGCGGCCGCCTCGCCTGCCTGCGAACCGGCACCAGGTCCGTGCATGCCTACGCCAGGGGGGTGCGGATCCCGTACGACGGCACCCCACCCGGTGCGATCGAGGTTGGGTATAACCCGTGGTTTGATGAGTTTTTCACCTCGCGCCCAGGGTTTTCGAAAGTTGTTGTCGCTAGGGTCATAGCATTCACGACAGCCGGAAAAGCCCTCGCGCTCCTCTAGAGCCGGACCGGAGGATTCTGCCATGACAGCTCGCCTGTGGGTCCTCTCGGACCTGCACCTTGATGTGCATCCCCTCGATCTCGACCCGCCCGAGCACGACGTTGCCGTCGTCGCGGGGGACGTGTCGGCGAGGCTCTGCAGCCGGGTGCTGCCGTGGCTGCGGGGGCGGTGCCCGGGGCCCGTGGTCTATGTCCCCGGCAACCACGACTTCTACAGATGCACCTACCAGAAGGAAGTTGCGGAGGCCCGCGAGCTCGCGGCGGCTGCTGGCGTGACGCTCCTCGTCGAGGGCGAGACGGCCGTCCTTGCCGGCGTGCGTTTCGTCGGGGGGACCCTATGGACTGACTGGTCGCTGCGGCCGGACGAGCGGTCGAATGCTGTCCAGACCGCCGCGGGCCCGAGCGGCATGAACGACGTCAGAGCAATCAAGTGGCGCCGAGGGCCGCAGGACTACAGCAAGTTCCTGCCGAGGTACTCCGAGGGTCTCCATCGCGAGCAGCGCCGCCGGATCGAGGCAGCCCTGGCACTCCCGCACGCTGGGCCAACGGTCGTCGTCACCCACCACGCTCCCCACGAGCGGTCGCTCCGCGGCGGTGGGTGGCGTGAGCCCCTCGATGCCGCATACGCGAGCGACCTCTCGGCGGTGCTGGAGGGTTCCCACGCCCCCGATCTTTGGGTGCACGGGCACATCCATGAGTGCCGTGACTACACCGTCGGCCGGACGCGTGTCGTCGCGAACCCGCGGGGGTACGTCACAGAGTCGTCGCCGGCTCTGCCGCGGCGGACGAACATCGAGAACCCGGCGTTCGACCCGTCTTTCGTCGTGGAGGTCTGAGATGCGTGCCTTCTTCCTTGCGGTCGCCCTCGTGGCGACCGCCCCCGCCCTCGCCGGCGTCATGGACGAGCCCCGGTGGAGCGCCGGGACGGTCGAGCGCCGCGGTCACGACGAGCTGACGACCTCGCTCGATTTCGTCCGGACCGGCGTGGGCGAGTGGCGTGTCAAGGCACGGTGCGAGACGAGGGACACGCGGACGGGACGCTGGTCTGCCCGGACCGGCGCCGGCTGGGCTGTGAGGTCGATGGGTCTCGTCCTGATCGACGTCCCGCCGCTGGGACGACAGGTCTACAACCCGGTCAGCAACGAGGTCTTCGGGAACGCGAAGGCCTGCGCCGAAGGATCGGTCGACCTTGGGACGGGGGACTGATCCCCATCGGTCTGAAACACAGAAGGCCGGGGGATCGCCCCGGCCTTAGTAGCTATCGAGCCTTCGCTACCTTTTTCGTGCAGCGGTTTCAGACCCCCAACTCGCCCTGGATCCGGGCCGCCGCGGCCTCCTTGGCGAGGACGATGAGGTGTGCCGCCCAGCGATGCCGGAGCCACACGAGCCCCTGGCGGGTGACGCGGGTCTGGCTGGCGTACCGGTTCCGGGACAGCTTCGTGATCTTCACGTCGAAGCGCCCGTCGGCCCTGTGATCGGCATCAGGGAAAGTCTCGCCGGCCTTGTCGAAGACGATGTTGGAGCTCCGGAGCCAGGAGAAGAAGAGCTCCTGCCGGCCGCCGATCAACCTCGCCGCATCCGCGAGGCAGACCGTGCTCTTGTCGTCCATCAGCGCGTCGTACGCCTCCACCTTGGGGGCCTCCTGCTCGATCACCTCGTGCGCGATGGCCAGCGCGTGGGTCTTCTCCTCGACCTGCGCCTCCAGGGCGTCGATGCGATCCAGCTTGCCCAGCAGCAGGCGCCGGAGGGTGGCGGGGTCGTCGAGGTTGGGGGCATACGCCCCGGTCTGCCGGATCTGCGGGAGGACCTCGCCGGTCACCCAGCGCCGGAACCGGTGCGAGACCGTGCCCTCGATGACCGCGCCGCGGTTCCGGAGGATGAGTGTGTAGAGCCCGCTCTCGGAGACGACGATCTGCGGGCCGACGCGACGGTCTAAGTTCATCTTAGACCGCTCGTCCCCATCGAGGGCCGCCGTCGAGGCCGACGCGTTCGTCAGCTTGAGGGCGTCGCATACGTCCTGCGCGACGAACCACGGTTTGCCGTCACGCTGGACGACGCGGATGGCGTGAGTCTCGAAATGGAAGGTGGACATGGCGCCCGCGCCCGTGACGGGGACGAGCGACGTGGTAGAGTGGCGGTCAGCCGAGGTCATAGGGGTCCATCCCTGTGCCGGTCAGGCCCCCGTCGCGGTGTTCCACCACCCGCGGGGGCCGCCCCTCGGCGAGGGGCTACACAGAGTCTAGCGATTCGTTTTTTCGCTGCCTGGACGCGGGCCCCGGGCCCTGGTGGCGCGCGGCCCCGGCCATCTCCGACCTGCCTGCATCAGGCGCCGCCCCTCGGTCGCGAGGTCGCTCAGGTCCCGGGGGCAGATCCAGTGCCAGCGCTCCAGGCACACGTCCCGACCGGAGACGTCCATGAGGTCGGCGACCTTCGTCGGGTCGATCTCGCGCGGAGCCGGGTAGACACCGTGGGGGTCGCCGAAGCGCCGGAACCGCTGGGTCACGTCCGCCTCATGGCCAGCGGGAGGAGCACGTTCGCCATGTCCACGGGCTCGTAGGTCGTCCGCGGGGCGAGGGCTTCGGCCTCATCGAGGGAGAGGCGGCCGCCGTCGCGCCGGCCCGACAGGATGTCGGCGAGCCGGAGCAGGAGGTCGTCGTCGGCGCCGGCGTCGGGCGCGGGCTGCAGGGCGGCCGCGTCGCTCATTCGGGATCCCGGGGACGGGAGCGGTGACAGGTTTCCCCCTGGTCCTCGATGACGCCGGTGAGCCTGCGGACCGCGCGCGTCAGCTCGTTCGCCGCCTCGCGCGCGTCGCCGATCAGGTCGCGGTCGTCGGCGTGCAGCCGCATCACCGCGAGTCGGGGGGCCGAACGGGGGCGCGGTATCGGAGGCCGTGGTATCCACCACCTTCCGTTGCTTGAGGATGCCGCCGACGATGCCGAGCACGCCGGCCAGCACGCCGCCGACCGAGGCGATGACGCCCTTCCAGGGCTCCAAGGCGGCCAGGATGGCTGACAGGTTCACGGCGCGAAGCTCCTCGGGAGCGGGGCCGGAGGGGCTGACCGCATCATCTCGAACACCCGGCCCGCGACGACGATGTCGCGTCCGGCCTTGAAGGCGGACCGGATGTCGGAGATCGCCAGCGCGGCCGAGAAGGCGGCGCCGGTCCCGAAGGCCCCGACCGACGGCACGTAGAAGAGGGTGGCGAGGTAGGCGTGGAGGCCCGCGCCCATCGCGGCGGTGAGGGCCCTGAGGAGCGGCGTGCGGCGCCAGTGGCCGTTGATGGCCAGCGCCGCGATGCGAACGAACGCCACGGCCCCGATCAGCAAGGCCCACTGGTTCTCGGGCATGACGGCGGCGAACCGATCCCACACCGCGCCGGTGGAGAAGGTCTTGCCCGGCAGGGCCAGGACGAGGGCCAGAAGGGCGTCGGTACCCGCGCAGTGCCATTCCAGGGCACGGCTCGGGGTGAACACCGTGGGGATGCTCCGGATCGACCTCATGGCTTCCACCCGCAGTGCGCGGCGCCGAACCGGTTGAAGGCGAGGTCCTCGCGCTTGGCCTCGTCCGACATGACCGCGATCTGGGCCTTCGAGGGACGCCGCGGCGAGGCGACGTCACAGAAGTTGCCCTGCGAGGTGGCGCACCCTGCAAGCGTCGCGGCCAGCAGAGTCGTGGCCAAAATCACCTTGACCATTGAGAGAGCTCCTCGGTGACGGCGTCGGCGGGCATCGCCTTCACCTGGGCCTCGATGCGCTCGCGGTCGGCCTTGGCCGCGGCGTTGGCCCGCTGGACCTCGGCGAGGGCCTCGTCGTGCCCGGCGCGCCGGATCCGGGCGGCCGCCACGAGCAGGGCCCAGCCGATGGCGGCCGCGATGGCCGCGCCCCGGGCGAGGCGGCTGTTGGCCAGCAGCGCCAGGGCGGCCGCGCCCCACGGGGAGAACATGAGCGCCACCGCGGCCGCGGCCGGGACGCCGGCGCTGATCAGGATCCAGGTCGACATCAGGCGACGAGCCTCCCCTCGCGGTAGGCCTCGACGGAGGCCTTCAAAATCGTGCGACCGATGACGGCGACGGTGGCGCATCCCCCGGCGAGCGCGAGGGCCTGCCAGTGCTCCACCAGCCACGACGTGGCAGTCGCGGTGACCCCGTCGCCGACGAGGCTGGTGATCGTCTCCTTGGCGCTGCGGGCCTGGTCGATGCCGTCCTTCACGGACGATGCCTTGTCGCTGAACAGCGCCACGTAGCCGGTGGCGCCGGTGGCCCCGCCCCATCCGAGCTTGTGCAGGCGGTCGCCGATCCGGGCGGTGATCGAGACCTTCTTGACCTCGGACTTGGACGCAACCTCGCGGGCGCCCTTGGCGATGGCGGGGGCGGCTTCCAGGGCAGCGACGAACGCGGGGGACGCGACGCCGTCGCCGGGCTGGCCGAGCTCGACCTGGGCGGCCGCCACGGCGCGGCGGGTTGCCGGGCCGTACTTGCCGTCGGGCTTCAGGGCGATGCCGAACCCGACGAGCGTCTCCTGCAGGGCGCGGACGCGGGGGCCGGCGTCGCCGAGCTTCAGGGTGGAGGCATCGGCCACGGCCGCCGGCGCCGGGGCGGCGCGGAGCTTTGTCGACCACTCGGCATAGGCATCGGCCAGCTTCTTGTCGTAGGCGTTCTTGCGGTAGGCGGTGCCGTTGTACCCCTTCGCGAACGCGGCCCAGTTGCGGGCGGCCAAGTGCTTCGTCAGGCCCTTCGACCGCATGAAGGCGACGCCGGCGCCGATGTGGGCCTCGATGCCGCCTCGGGTCAGGGCATCGTGCATCTCGACCGCGGAGCCGAACCCGGCGGCGCCGTGGTTCTCGCCCATGACCTGGAACAGGCCCATCGAGCACGAGCGGTACGCGGCCTCGGGATGGAGGGCCGCGGCGCGGGCGATGACGGCGAGCCGGCCGGCGCTGGTCTTCTGGTCGGCGTACTGAGAGCTGCCCGGGCCCAGCCACTTCGGGATCGCCAGGCCTTGCTTCTTCGCCTCAGGGAGGAGCTCGGGCGCGAGGGCGGCGAGGTTCTTCGTGAACCGGTGCCGCTCGAACAGCATGCACGTCTCGATGCCATCGGACGGATCCAGGTCGGCGGTCTCGAAAGGGCGGCCGCCAGTCTCGACCTGCGTGACCGTGAGGAGGCCTGCCGGCTCGATGCCGGCGTGGGGCGCCGCGGCCAGCACGGCGGCGATGATGGTTTCGGAGAGGCTATTCAGGGCCATCACGCAACTCGCGGCTCACTGAGATCGGGGATAGTCTTCCCGATCATTCCCACCGCGCGTTGCATCCCCCGATGCCTGTGCCGCGCGGCCGGGCAGGTTCACCGGATGGCGACGCGGATGTGGCCGCCGGCCTCGATGGAGGGCATGACGCCGACGCCGGCGGCCTCGGCCAGGAGCAGCGCGGTCTTGAGGCTGAAGTGCCAGTATTCCCGGCGGGCCAGCTTCAGGTACATGCGCTGGCGGATCGTCTTGTAGTTCCGCCAGAGGGAGGCGTAGGTCACCTTCCCGTCGTCGATGAGGTCACAGATCCGGTCGAGGATCACGTCACGCATCCGGGCCTCCGAGGCGGAGACGAACGGGGCGGGTGTCGAAGGGCGGGGGGTGCGCATACCTCCGGAGCGTTGCGATTCGTCCGGCACGCGACCAGAGGCAACTCAAGCGGGTTGCAAGGAATGCGTACCCAAATCTCCAGGGTCTCGGGCGGCGGTGATTGCGGGATGCAAGCTGGACCGTGCCGCCCGGGGCGCTGATCAGTCCCTGCCAGGGGTGGCCGTTAACAACCTGGCTAGAGGGAGATCGAGGGGATCATCCCGTGGCGAACGTATCCCATAATCGTGGAAAGATCGGCCGGGCGGCGGGTCCCGACGGTATGGGATTGGCGCGGCCGAACGGGCGTTCGGACCCGGGCATTAACAACATGCCCTGAGGGGATGCAGAGGGGCCTATGCCGTGGCGGACGTATCCATATAGTTGAAGGATGATCGAGCCGACTGGCGACGCTGTCCCGGGGCGTGGCGGGCCATATCCAGGTTCGGGCGAGACGCTTGCGAAGATCGGGTAGGCGATCCGACGGCGCCACAGGCTCGGCCGTTAACAACTCGAACCGGGCCAATACGTAGACGATAGGCCTTGTCCTGTGCCGTGCGAGACGTATCCTATCAGTCGTGAAGAGCTCGGCCGCACCAACGGACCGGGCCAGCCAGGTCCCCCGTCGATGTCCGCCTCCCTCGAACTGTTCGACCGGCTGAACGCGTCCGCCCTCGCGTGGACGCGGACGCATCTCGCCGCGTCGCGAGGCACGGTCGACCGGTTCCGCCTGTACGAGCATCTCCTCGCAGAAGCCGCCGTCATCCGTTGCGACGTCGCCGGTGCGGCCGACCTGACTGATGCCGACGTCGCCGGCGCGATCGGGAACCTCACGAAGTTCTACGGCAAGTTCGTCCGGCGCCACGGCGTCGACAACGCCGCCGTGTTCAACAGCGTCTCCGAAGCCGCGCGGGCGTGGACGCAGGACCGTCTGGCCCGGCGCTCGGCCGGTGCCGTCCTGCAGGGGGTGGACAAGATCGACCTGTGGGACTGGCTTCAAGCACGGGTCGCTCAGGCTTGCGCCGACCTCGGTCTCGATCCGGCCGTGGCGCGGGCCGAGCAGGTCGTCGTCCGCGTCAACAGATTCTGCCTTTCGATGCGCCGGGCCAGCCGGAAGGCCATCATCAAGCCCGTCACGCCCCGCCTGAACAGCCGAGCCTCGCGCCAGGCCGACCTGGCCGTACACGTCGAGGACGCGCTGCAGGGGCTCATGCCGGGTCAGCAAGGGCCGGCGGTCACCGTCGACGACGTCCATCGGGCCATGCCGGCCTCGACACGCGTCGGGCCCGACGGGCAGCGCCTGCGCTCGTACAGCCGCACCGCAGTCGCCCGGAAGCTGGCCAGCCTTCGAGGCCAGCCCCGGCGCGAGGCCGCCATCGCCGCCCTGCGCCCCACGGTCCGCGACCTCGTCTGGTCCCTTGACCATGACCTGCCGGCGTCGACGGTGTCGGTCGTGACGCTGGCAGGTCTCGCCGGCCGCCTGTGGCCGGAGCAGGCCTCGAAAGCCGGCCGGTGCGTCCACGCCCGCCGGGTGCGCGACGCGCTGGCGGAGATCCCTGCAGGCCTTGGGCTCCACATCGAGACCGTCGGCGACGTCGTCATCGTGGGGCGCGGCCGCCGCATCCCGGCCGACCGTCGCGATGCCCTGCTGGCGCGCACGCCCCGGGCGCTGCCGGTGGGACTGATCCCGTCCCGGATGGGCGTCTGGGGCACACAGACCGGCGAGCTCGTCCAGGCGGCCCTGCAGGTCGTTTCCGGCCCGGCGCACGAGGACGATGTCGACACCGTCGCTCGCGCCCTCGGGCATCCCAACGGGGTGCCGGCGATGCGCGAGCTCGCGGCGGGCGGGCGCACGGATCCGCGCTGGTTCCCCGTGGCGAGCATGCGCCCGTCCCGGCGCCGGGGCGATGCCAAGTGGCGGCACGATGTGTGGGCTTGGGCCGAGTATGTCGTCGAGGGCTCCGACAGCATCACGGCCGACCGGTGGGGCACAGAGGATCAGGAAGCCGCCCTCTCGATCCTCAACCTGATCGCCGCCGCCGCTGAGTCCCCTCAGGGGCCTGTCGAGGGCACCCTGGCTCACCTGGCCGCTACTGTTCCCGCCCTGTCCCTGGCGAGCTCGGGAGCGCCCGCTTTCATGGTCCCGGACGACGGCGAGGCTTGGCGAGACTTCGCCGGCATCCAGCGCCTGCTCGCTGGCGCCACGCTAGACACATGGAGGTCTCTGGTCATGGGCACCGTCATCCGCCCGGGCCGCCGTCCCGCGACCGCGCCGGCGCTCCCGCAGCGTCCCATCCCGCCCATGCCCGTGCCGCCGCCCGCGCCCGAGCCGATCCGTTTCTCCTCTCCCGCCACGCTGGAGCGCAGGCCGCTCACGCCCGAGGCGGCCATCGCCATCCACGCCTCCGGCTACAACGGCCTGAGCGCCGAGGCCGCCGCCCTCCTGACGGCGTTCTACGGCAGCGCGACGGGCGGCACCGAGCTCGTTCCCGTCAACGCGGTCATGGGCCTGAACAGGGGCAAGCCATGCCTCGACCAGCGCGGTCAGCCGGTGATGGAGGAGCGCTCGATCCCGCGCCGTGTCATCGAGGTCGATGCCGCTACTGAGGCCCTGCGAGGATTCCTCAGGACCTGGCAGGTCTCGTCGCCCCGCCTCCATGCCCTCGATCAGGAGACAGGCGGCGCCGTCAGATGGGCGCTTAAGGTCGCCGGCATCGCCCTGGCGCGGGGCGAGGCGATGTCGGTCCCGTTCGCGACGTACTGCCTCGAAGCTACGGCTTCGGCCGCCGTCACGCACACGGCCATGGAGACGCTCGTGGCCGACATCATGACGATGCAGGCGCGGTTCATGCCCGAGCCCGCCACCGCCACCGCCACCGCCTGAGTTTGTCCCTTTCACGCCCCGGCTGCAGCCTGTGGGCATGATGACGCTCACGCCCTCCTACGCCGTCTCCCCCACGCCAGCGCCGTCGCACCCGGCTGTGACGAAGGCCGCCAGGCGCAAGGCCGACAGGGACCGCAAGAGGACCGCCAGGGCCGCCGCCAGGGAAGCCGGCGAGATCGAGCCCCGGTACGTCGATGCGGCCATCAGCGAGGCCCTGGTGGCTTATGCGGGCCTCGCCGGCCTGCATGCCTCCACGGTCAACCCGGCGGCCCTCGATGGCGCCGCCTTCAGGGTCTCGGACCTTATCGTGAAGGCCGGCGTCATCCTCCGCCGCCGCCGGGGGTGCACCTCAGCCGAAGCCACCAGGGCGTTGCTGGCGCGCCTGTCCCCGGCCCGGCACCTAGCCCCATCGCGTGCCCAATAAGCCCATGGCATCTCCATGGGACGGCCATGGGATGCGGCTGCCCCGTATTTATCGGATGAGATCAAGTTCAATCTTCTCGCCGTTCGGTCGTTCTGCTGACTTGCTCAAGCCCTCATTTTGCGTCGAGCCGAGTGCATTTGGTTATCAAGCAAAAACGCCGCGTCAAGTACGTACGCGTACCTACTTTCCTGAGGATAATTCCGGCTTTAGGTTAGCGGCGAACTCGCGAGTTTTGCTGCAATTATGCGGCGGAAATTCAAAGGAAGGAAAATTGATGCAGCTGTCGTTTATTTTTATTGGCGGCCACGGAACTCGACCTGCTAAGCCGGCGAAGAAGACCATGAGGGCAGATCGCGCCCGCCCTATGCCGAAGTTCGATGCTTCGAACGATCTATTTTCCCAAGATTGTCGTGCGAGCTCGATCTTCGACGCACAGAACATGCTGGAAGAGAAAAATTTCGGACCTGCTGCTCCGAAGGCCCTGGCCTCGTCAGGTGGCGACGCAGTCATGCAGAAAGTTCGAGGTCTACTGCTTCAGTTCGGCCCGATGAAGCCCTTTGAGATAAAAAAGAGGTTGCCGCCGGACGCAGTCCGGGTGGCTGATGTCTACTGGAAGGACGGCACGAGGCTGTTCGCCAAAAAAATGGCCGATCGAGTCGGCCCGAAGGACTACTTCTATCCGATCGGCCGCGGCTACTACGCCGCTGGGATTAGGTAGGAATTGAAGGAAGGGTGGCGCATTAACCACCCTGCCGCTTACGCGACCACCTGAAAGCCTGGGTTGAAGAGCGTGAACCGGCCGTTCGGAACTGCCCGCCTCGACCTGATCGAACGGAGGGCGAGATCGACCAGGGTGTCAGGGGCATCTCCAGCCAGCACCCGCAACACCTGCGCCAGCATCAGGCACCCGGCTACCGGCCCGACGAAAGGCGCCCCCACGGCCGTCTAGGCCAGCCTCGTCAGGCCGCAGATGTCGCCGCCGGCATCCGAAAGGCGGCGATACCCCGGCCGCGAGAGGTCGGCCGCGCCCCATGCGTGACCACCCCGTCCCCATATCTCGGCTGCGGACTTCGGCGACGGGAACGTGTGGACCCTGAGCGCCCGGAAGTCCTAGGCACTGGCGCCGATGCCGGCCTCGACTACCAGGGGGAAACCCGGCACCTCGACCTGCGACCTCGCAAGCGCGTTGTCCACGCCGCAGACCAGTACGGCCGGGTCGTCCTCGGCCCGCCGTCGGAAGCCGCCGTCGAACGGACGTTCCACGAGCACGGTGTTGAAGCCGTGCCGGTCAAGAACGTCGGCAACGGCTCGCGTCTTACTCCTGCCGAGCATCCCTCCGGCGGCAAGGCAGGCCGTTGATGGCGATCGTTCAGGAGGGCCAGAACGACGGCTTCGTCCGGAAGGTCGTCGATCTGGTCGAGCGCGGTGGCGACGCGCTTCGGACAGGTCAGATATCGGACATGTCTCCCCGCTACTTTGGGGAGGCCAAGCCCTCCCATGGACCTCTGATCTGTCGGGGCTGCAAAAAACCACTGGACGCAATGACCAAGTCTAGCTGCAGAAGCTCAATGGCGTTCGACGAAAGCTTCGTGGCATCGTGCCTTCGGACGCCTCGGAAATCAGAAATTTAACTCACATAAGGAACTTTTTGCTTCGCGGCAGACGAAATTATCGTCAAAAAGGACGATGATTGCTCGTCCAAGAGAGCTCCTACCACAGCTGTTCATGACGCGGACCAGTTCTGCGCCGAACCAGTTCTCACTCAAAAGCTGCGCACGATCCTGGTCAAGTTGGAGATGGCCGATGCCGCCAAGCTCAGCAGTTCGGCTTCGACTGCCATGTGCCAACCAATGACACTCCCAGTGCAACCAGTTCGAGCGTGAACTAGTTCGAAATAATCTTCATTTAATTCAGATGCAGCAACTTGATAGGAGATCGATCAATGTCAAATGAGGAAAAATCTCTATTACTTGTACCGGCCGATGACCAAGCCCTGATCTTGGGCCACAACGCAAATAAATTTGTAGAATTGGATCAGCTTTTGGGAATGCTAAGGCGCAAAAACAATGCCCTTATGGAAAAGGCGTTTGCGTTGTCAAAAGATAAATTGACTAGAAGCATTATTTGGAGACTGTCAGAATCTGGTCCACTAACAGCAAAAGAACTTTCTGCATTAACAGGAAGTTCCCCAAGCACTATCAGCGGAGTAGTAACACGTCTTGTTAGTCAAGAAATCGTTGTCAAACGAAATGGTCCAAGAGGAACCGAGCCAATATCAATAAGCGAAGAGTATCAAGCGCCGATAAAACAACATGTCGAGTATGTCAAATATCTGCTGGGGGAGTCATTTTGTGTTTTAGGAACACAAGAGAGAGATATTTTCATCGATAATATTCGGAAGATAACAAAAAGATTAGATGAGCTAGCAGAAATAGTTGACAAAAATCCGGGACACTATTTTATTTTTGATGATGCTAATGAGGACGAAACTGCCGGCGAAAGATCCTCTAGTTCCAAAAAAGGCGGGGAAAGCCAAAAAAGTGGGAAGCAAAGGCGAAAAAATAATAGCTACAATGTAACAATTGTCGACAAACAAACACATATTTTAGAGAGAATAATAAAGATTACTTCAAATACTTAACTCAGTAAGCAGCTCCGTGATGCTAGACATGGGCCTGCGACATCTTCAGGTGAAGCTGCATCGCCCGCCGTCCCAACTCCGCGTCCTGCAGGCGCGCGGCGATGACGATGTCCTCGTGATGGTGGAGGCTCTGAAGGTGTTTCGCCGGCGTGTAAAGGTAGAAGGACCGGATTACCACGGGCATGTCGATCATCGGTTCGGCCAGCGCGCCATGGCGCAAGGCGTTGGTGGTGAGCTCGTGCTGGGCCATGCCGGCCGGCACGGCGAGCTCGGACGGCAGAACGGCCTTCGGTCCCTCCAGGCTCAGGGTTCGCGAAGGACGTCGCCGTCGCAGCTGATCCGAAAGCGGCTGGGGGCGAACGGACGACCTTGTCCCGCCGGCGAGAACCGGGCATGCTCCTACCGTCAACAGTAGGTCAGATGCCCTTTTGATCCGCGCGCCGGATCCCGACGATCGCTTCGGACCAGCCCTTCTGGCTCACATCAACCTGACGTGATCGTCTCGTTCGAAACCGCTGCCCTGCGCACGTTGTGCGCCACTCAAGATGCCGCCGAGCGCGAGCTCGGGTTGGCCGATGCGCGCTCGCTCCTCACGATCCTGTCAGACATCGAGGCTTTGGATACCGCTAATGAGTTCCTGGAACTTGCGGTGGACGATGCTAGAGTCTCCGCGAGCGACGAAATCGAGGTGACCGTGGGACCGGAGCGTCATGCGGTCCTCGTGCCGGTCGGCTCGCGCTATCTCAAACATCCCGACGGGAGCCCCGATTGGTCGACCGTCAAATATCTCAAGCTGACGGCCTTGCCGCCGCGCCTATGATGACCGAGCCCGCCTTCGACCGCGACTGGTTCTCAAAACCCGCCGATTCGTTGCTGGCCTTGATGCAGCGCAAGCGGCTGGCCCCCTCCGATGTCGCACGGGAGTTGCCGGGCGGCCTCGCAACGCTCCGCGGCCTGCTGACAGGCGACGTCGCGATCGACGACGCCGTCGCGGGAGGCCTCGCGGCCAGCGTGGGCGGCACGGCGGCGTTCTGGTTGCGTCGGCAGGGATTGTACGAGGCCTGTCTCGGCCGCGTGGTCGACGCTGTGCTGGCAACCGACGGCGACGCGTGGCTGGCGAAGGTTCCGGTGCCGGCGTCAGCTGGACCGGCCATCCACGGCCGCACGGCCGATGACAGCCGCCGCGCCGCCGTCGAGCGGCGGCTCGTGTTCTTCGACGTCAATGGCGCGGAGGCGTGGTCCCGCCGCTATGGGGCCTTGCGCTGCGAGACGCGTTTTCGCGAGTCTGCCGCTTTCGAGGTGCATCCCGGCGCCACCGCCATGTGGCTGCGGCAGGGTGAGGTTGAGGCCGCACTGGTCTCGACGGCCGCATGGGATCCCGACGGGCTGCGCGCGGCGATCGGCGAGATTGTCGGACTCAGCCGGATCGGCCAGCCCGTGCGTTTTCTCCCGCGGCTAAGGGATCTGCTGGCCCGGTTCGGCGTCGCGCTCGCGGTCGTGAGGGCGCCCGAGGGCTGCCGGGCGAGCGGCGCGGCACGAATGCTTTCCCCGACCAAGGCCATGGTCCTGGCGAGCTTCAGGCACCGCTCGGACGACCATTTCTGGTTCACGCTGCTCCACGAGATCGGCCACCTTCTCTTGCACGGGGGGCGCACGTTCGTCGACGAGGAGGGCGCAGACGAGGACGAGCCCGAACGCGAGGCGAACGTGTTCGCTGACGACCACATCATCCCGCCGGACCGGCGGCAGGAACTCGCGAGCCTTCGGCCAGACCACGAGCCGGTCATTCGATTCAGCCGCGAGCTGCGCGTCGCCCCGGGCCTTACGGTGGGCCAGATGCAGCATAGGGGCCTGATCCCGCACAGCCGGCTCAACAAGTTGCGGCGGAACTGGACCTGGGACGAGATCGACCCGGCCCTGTCCTAGCCCTTGAAGTGGATGAACTTGGTCGGGCTCTTCTGCCAGTTGCAGAGCGCGTCCTCCATGACCGCCATCCCGACGCCGACGTCCTTGTCCAGGGCGTCGAGGCCAGCCTGCAGCTTCTGGATCGACGAAGGGCCGTCCCGCCGGCCGTCGAGCAGCAGGCGGGCACCGTTTGCTGGGCCGGTGGCCCCCTGGAGGTAGGCCGAGCCCGCCGCGATAGGGGCGATGCCATACCGGCCGATCATGGACAGATAGTCGAATTTCGCGAGCCTGCCGAAGGTGGGGACGCGTAGTTCCCGATAGAGGGCATCGTAGATGGCGTGGGGGTCGTTGCCCGTTCGCCTGACGACGTCGGCGTAGAACCGGGCGTGGCCGGCTGGTCCGATCCAGCGCACATAGGCTGCGACGACCGCGGATATCGGCCGGTTCGAGTCGGGTCTGAGGCTCTCGTACTTCCTATGGTTCCCAAACTTGCCGCCGACCGACATCCAGTTCGCGCCAAGCCACGTCGTGAAAGCCCCGGAATCCGCGCTCACCGTAACCCAATCCCATCGGCCCGTGCCGAGGCGGCCGTACACGTCTTGCAAGCGTCGCCAGCCGCTGTCGGCTGGCCGCGCGAAATGGGTCATGAGGAAGATGAGCCATCCTGCCTCGTCCAGGTCTCCCTGACGGACATGGTACGTGACAGCCCGTTCGGCGTCGAAGCTCGCGTCGTTCGGGTTGGCTCGATCCGCGGAGATCGGCTTCGCCTGAACCTGCCTGTAGTACCTTTCGCGCCGAAGGCTCGCCACGAACTGCCAAGCCAGGACGTCGAGGGCACGGGGGTCTGCCAAGCCCGGCAGCGGGCCCGCATGCGCCCGGAGGGCCGCGGTCAGACGCGCGTGTTCTGGGGTCCAGCTCGGCCACATCAGAGCCTCCTCCCCCTGACGAACAGCGCTTGGCGCGGCATGGGACGACGCCTCGGCTTGTCGCGACGGCTGTCGACAAATATCCGAAAGGCCGGCGTGATGTCCGCCTTGAGCGTATCGAGCTTGGCCTCGTCGCCGGAGGCCCAGAACGCCTCCAGGAGACGGAGGAAGTCTGTCCAATAGGGGCCCAAGGTTCTCTCGGCCGCAGAGCGGGGTTCCCCAGCTCGGATCCTGCCCTCCGCCGCGACGAGGGTCTCGGCGAGCCCGAACGCATCACCCGGGGGCATCGGCTGCATCTCGACTATCTTCTGATGACCTTCCGAGACGTAGCCGCGGACCTTGTCGAGATCCGGTTCATAGATGTGCATGCTGCCCGCGTAGTGGAGGTACTCGCCCGGTTCGACGCCCAGGCGCCTCGCCATCATCTCCTGGAGCATGGTGAAGCAGAACACGTCGTGCGGGAGCCCCTTGTAGGCGTCGTTGGAACGCATGTTCGCTGATAGGTGCAGCAGCCCTTCCCGCAGGTGGAATTGCAGGCTGATGGTGCAAGGCACCTCGCGGTAGACGAAGCCTTCGCCCCGCGCGACAGCGTAATCGAGATCGATGTCCTCCGCATTGAAAAGCTGTATGACGGCGCGCTTAGACGTTGGCTTCCATTTGAGAAGCTTCGTGACGTTGTCGAGCTGGTCGATGCCGGACCGCATGGAGAAGATGCGGGGGCCATAGGCGCCCGGGATCTTCCCGTCGACTGCCTCCTCCTCATAGTCTGGGATGTAAGGCCGGATGAACTCCAGATCGCCCGAACCCGAGAGATACCAAAGGAATTCGGCGAGCGCGCTGAAAGGCTTCCCTCGGTTTTCGGACCGACTGAGGCGCGCCCGGGGCTTCCGGAGCCGGATCGCGGCTCCCAAGACCTCACAAGTAGAGCCGCGGGAGCCGGTGTTGGGACGGCCTGATCCCAATAGGGATTGGTACAGGTCGATTAGGATCTCATCCAAGCTGTCGCCGCATATCTCCATCGAACGCGCAACCGCTCCGAAATCGATCACCGCCGGGCAAGGTGCCGGATATCGGCTCGTTCGACGGTTCGCGCAAGCGTGCTTTGAGCGAGCCGAAGCCGATGCGCCTGCCGGTAGCGATGGCGGACGCTGAGTATCTGAACGAGAGAGCCAGTTGCCTGAGCTGCAGAGCGATCCGCTATCGGACCAAATGACATGACTGAGTTGGGTGGATTGCTGCTGTTCCGGTTTTGGGAGGGGGTTCGAAGAAAGCGGACGCTCTACAGTTGCCTGGAATTGGCCGAAACCTGCCGGTCGGCTTCCGAGTGAGCGAAACGGTAGAACGGACGTTCAATCCCATGTTGTCGCCCAGCACCTGACGCAATGACTGTCATCAAGGGGCGTCTACTCCGGGTCTCGCTACATACGAGGGGAGTGTCCCGCGCGCATCGTGGCCAATGCCAGGCCATGCCGCCTTGCCTTCGACCGATGCCGTGCCCAGGTCCGATCAGGCTGGCCCCGACGCCGGCGCGGAAGCAGGCGACATGCTGATCGAGATCGACATCCGAGAGGTCATCATCGACGGCGAGCGACACTACCGGGGTGCCGAGCGGGAGACCACCCGCCCGGTCGACCCGAGCATCGTGGGTGACCTGCTGGGCAAGTCACCGACGAACCCGAGCGGCCTTGGGGAGCGGTTTCCAGGCATCTGGAAGGCAATCCAGCGCTGGTATCCCGAGATCACCGTCGAGCCCATCCTATCCCCGCAGGGCGAGCCGGCCAGCGACGAACCACCGTCGCGCACATGGCACTTCCGCGGGCGCGGTGGTGTCGAGGTCAAGGTCCATGACGTCTGCGACCGGGACGGCGGCACGGTCCTATAACCGTGCGCCGCATCTCGGGACCAACCATCTATAGAGCCCCGTCACGTTTCGCGGCACCTCCTCTTGCGCCTTGTAACGGCAATGCCCAGGTCAAACACAGGATACGCGTCCTGCGCGTCCGGGCACCTTAACTGCAATCAGAGGGACAGACGTTCGGCACCACTGAATAACCGCGCAGCGCAGTCCTACCTGGAGTTGCCACGATGAAGGTTCGCGAGACAGCCAAGCACGTCGCCGGAACGGTGAAAATGGTTGCCGTCAAGGCGAAGGACGCGGTGATTTGGACGGCCAGAAAGATCGACTGGGCGATCAGCCCAGGAACCTACTTCAGGCACTTTTGGGTGCCCGACAAGAAGGAGGGGCGGACGCTCAGGGCGTACCTGTTTGCCGGCGTGGCGCTGGGCTGCTTCGCGGTCGTGGGAGCGACCATCGTGGCGGCTGCGGTACCGACGTTCACGGTCCCCACAGCGGTGGTGTATGCGGCCGGCTTCGGCCAGTTGGCACTCTTCGCCGACGACCACTTCAAGGAGATCCAGGCCCAGATGCCGCTCCTGTTCGGCGTGTGCAGTTGGGCGCCCTACGTCGGCATGGTCGGCATCTCGGGGGTTGCCCTGAAGAAGCATGGCCTCACCCTGGTCGGTAGCTTGGCGGCCGCTGATGGCCTGAAGTCGGCCGACCGTGAGGCGACGAAGCAGGTCCTCCTGCATTCCGGGCTCAGCGTGGTCCGCATTAAGACCGGGTCGCACAACTTGGTGTCGTTCTTCCGCCGCATGAAGCGGAAGCCGCACGACCCGGAGACGCCTCCGGCGGCGGCCTGATCCGGCGCACGGTCCGGCCAGAGGGGCGCGCCGAATCTCCGGCGCGCCCCTCTGGCGGCGTAAGCATGAACCGCCGCAGGTCGCCCGCAGGCCACATGCCAGACCACGCCGGCGTCGAAATAAACCCTTGCCCGCTATTTCACAGCCTGCGATATAGCGCCCCCATCGCTATTTAAGGGGCGCCCCATGCCTATCCAACGTCGCCGTATCGTCGAGACCAGCCTCGGGACACTGCTCTCCCGGACCGTCGACCGTCTTGGGCTGCCGCGTGGCACCCGTCTGGGCGTCGTCGTCGGCCATCGACAGGTCCGTGCCGACAGGCGCTTCCCCCGGACGCCGCTGCCGGGAACGGTCACGCCGAAGCCCGATGCCACGGTCAAGCAGGCGGTCGAGGCCCTGGTCCTGCCACGGTTGCCCCGCGACATGGCGAACCCGCGCATCGTGGCCTACCGGCCGGGCGAGCGCACGACCTCCTGCACCGGCACGCTGCTGCGCACCGCGCGCAACTGGGGTGACGGCAAGACGACGGCGCAAGCTGAAATCTTCGACGCGAAGGTGGAGACGACCGAGAACGAGCTCTGGTCTGTCTACTTTGGCGTGGAGGGCGACGATGCCGAGTCCAAGGAGGTAATGCTCCGCGCCATGTGCCGGCTGTTCGGCAGTGCTGCCGAGATGCACCGGATTATCGCCGGCCACACGTTCTGACGGAGAGCCCGCCTACGCTCCGCCTTCTCCTCCCGGGTACGGCCCTCGGCGCCGGCGCCGTCGTGCTCGACACCTGCGACGCCGACGGGATCGAGCGGTTCTTCGCCGGTCATGCGCCCTGGGACCACATCGCCGTGTCGGTCGCACAGACGGCGTGCGGGCCGGTGCGGAAGCTGGCCTTGAACGCCGCGTAGGCCGCGATGGACAGCAAGTTCTGGGGCGCCTACTGGATCGCCCGCTCGGTGCAGCTCCGGCCCGGCGGCTCGCTGACCTTCGTCTCGGGCTACATGAGCGAACGCCTGCAGGCCGCCGCTCCACTCCAGGGCGCGATCAACGCCGCGCTTGAGAGCCTTGCCCGCGGTCTGGCGCTGGAACTCGCGCCAACGCGGGTCAACTCGGTCTCGCTTGGCTTGATCGAGACACCGCTTTGGTCGCGCATGCCGGAGAAGGACCGGGCGGCCATGTACGCCAACGCGGTCTGTTCCTGGCAACCACGCCGTTTGCTACCGGCTCGACCGTTCGCGTCGATCGTGGCGGCGCAATCGGCTGACGCCATCCGCGCCCGGGATATGTCCGCTTCCAAGAGTTGACTCGGCAGAGGTGGAACGACTGCCTTGGGCGCCAGGACGAACGGCCGGTATAGCGCGAACTGGATTTCCGGCATGACTTAGTCTGGCCGAGAGCGGAACGACCGCTTTCAGCAGTAGAAACGAGGAAGCAGACCTTTGTTGCGGCCCGGGGCCTCATCTCAGTGTGCCTCGTTTCGGATCATCCACCCTGCAGATTCCACTGTTTGCTTGGATGGTGAAATCCGCTTGGAAGGCGAAGTGGCCTTGAATGCGGTGGCCGTGACATCAGCATGGTGTGGCCCATTAAGCGCCCCCTATGGCGGTCCGGCCCATCACCATACCGCCGGCCACCCGCTCTGCCGGGCGCTTCGCCTGGAAGGGAGCGCCCACCCAAGCGTCAACGGCTCGCGCATCGCGGGCGTACGGGTGCGCGAGGCAAGTCGAGGGCGTCCGCGTCCGCGTCCGCGCACCGGCGCGTCGTCGGTCGCGCGAGGTTTTCCGGTAAGACCCCGACGTCGCTCCGTTCACGCATGCCGGGCACGGGAACACGGCGGGCCGGAAGAAATTGAACCGCCGGTACGCGTCCCCCGACACGACATGGGCTTTGTCCCAGGCCCGAGATCATGACCGTCCTCCGAACCCAAATATACGCCTCGTCCAACGGCGACCGCCGGTTCCTCTGTCGTGGGGAAAACGCAGAGGATGTGTTCGTCTAACACGAACCTAACGGCCCCTCGGGCGGTACGCCGTCCCGGAGCGACCTAATGACGTTCCTCTCGACCGGGCACGGGGCGCCAGAGCGTCGGGCGCTGCTGGGCATGATCGGCGCGCTCGTGGACATCAACAGGGCCAGCCCCCCTTCCTCCGCCCAGGGACCCGAGCCGGGCGCGGCAGGCGCCGAACCGACGCCGGGCGAAGGTGCCTCGATGAGACCTTGAGCCTTCGGGCCGGATCGCACCTGCTATGCGGGGCCCGGCCCTTATCGAAGGGTTGGGGATTCGCCGGGCTTAAGATGGGGGTCGCCGCCATCAGGGCCGCCGAGAGCGACGTGGTCGTTGAGGCGCCCGAGGTGTTCGAAGACATGCTCGAAGGCAGCGGTCACGGCCTTTTCGAAGCTGCCGTCGCCCTTGCCCTGGGCATCCCGCAGCGCGCCCAGCAACTCGCGGTGCTTTTCGGTATCCGTGGACATGGCGTTCCTTTTTCGCCCGGGCCCGCCCCAGGGTTGAGGGGAAAGCCCCGGCTGAACGGCGCGGTTCCTGAGGGTTCGGTGAGGACCCCGAGCGCCCAATGCCTGGAACGGTCGGCACCCCGAAATGCCTCCGGCTGACTATCCCTCGCCGTCCCAGCCGTGGGCTAGGGCGCTCGGCCATCATGAGGAGCGGGGTACCGGGCGAGCCGGCTCGCCGCGCCGGCCGGCACCCTAGTCGATGACCTCGACGACCCGGCGCGTGCGCGGGTCCACCAGCACCGGGTGGTCGTTCACCACAGTGTAGTTGTAGTTCGGCAGGGCGAACTCGGGGGGGACGTCGTAATAGACGACCCCGTCCTCGGGGAGGACGGTCCCGACCTTCAGGGTGCCCGGATAGGCGAAGGACGGACGTCGCTCGCCCGTGGCGTAGACGCGGAAGCGCTCACGCCGGTCGATGCCGAGGATGCCGTTGGCCGTGCCGACCGCCGCACCGACCGCACCGCCGACGACGGCGCCCAGGGGACCGGCGATCATCTCGCCGCGGTTGGCGCCTTCCTGCGCCCCGCGTTCCAGCCCCTGGGCCTGGGCGGCGCCCGACCATGCCGAAATCCCGACCAAAACGGCCAACCCGACCCGACGCGCCATCGTCCATTCCCCCGTGCCGGAACCCCGGCTTCAACGTTGCCCGTGGCTTTGCCGGCTTAGCGGCCGCCGGTCATGGCCCTCACCGGCGCGCCGGCCAAATCGACCGTTGAGCCGACCGTGTCCCGGAGGCCGGATCCGACGTTTGACAGGTGCTCACCGTAAGTCTCGCGCGTCTGCGGATCGACGAGGGCGACCGGGGCCGCAACCGCCAAGGCCGCGCCGGTCGCCACAGTCGAGGCGGCCCCGGCCGCCGTGCTCACCAGCTTGTCCCCGAAGCCGACCTGCCCATCGGAGATCGGCTGACCGTCCGCGAGACGCTTGCCTAACAGGGCGACGACGTCCCCGGAGGCGAACTTGCCGTGGTTCAGCGGGTCGTCGCCCTTTACCGTCGAGAGGTTCAGGACGCCGATGTTCTGGCGCTCAAGCTCGGACCGGTAGGGCTCGACGTTCGGGTCGATGGCGCCCAGGCGCACGCTGTCGCCCCAGACCAGCCGCGACATTGCCAGGGCCTGGTCGTCGCCGGACACCATCAGGGTCAGCCGCGGCCGGTTCGGACCCATGTCGCGAAACGCCTCGCGGGCGAGATCCATGTCGACGTCCGGGGCGGCGAGGATGACGTTGCGGATCTTGGGCGCCACGCGCCGGTCGCGGATGGCCATCTGGCGCAGGCTCTCCAGGGTCAGCCAGTTCCCCATGGAGTGGGCCAGAACCGTGACCTCGCCGACGTTCGGGTCGCGGGCGAGGTCGCGCAGCAGCGTCTCCAGGCCGTTGCGGGAGAAGTTGGTGCTCTCCCGGTCATACCCGTAGGCGAGGACCGAGCCCTTGGAGGGCCACGTGAACAGCACCGGGGCGACCTCCGCCCCGGAATCGTGGACGATCTGCGCGAAGCGGAAGACGGCGTCCTCGAACTTGTTGTTGAAGCCGTGCACGAAGACCAGCACGTGGCGCTTGGCCCCGCGCCGGACGGCCCGGCCGGTCCAGCTGGGGACCTTGGCGCGCTCGACCGGCTCGACCCGGAGGGCGACGAAGTCGGTCGCCGGGTTCCCGGGGAGGGTCTTGGGCCACTGCACCGAGCCGGGCTGGCGGGTGCCGTCGGGCGGGATGGAAACGGAAAGGTCCGTGTAGGTCACGGCGTCGCCGCGCTCGCCCGAGAACAGCACGCCCCGGTCGGCGGCGGATTTGCGCGTGGTCGCGACCAGCATGTCGACGCGCGACGTGCCGGGGACGGTCTCCACGGCCGCGACGGGAAGCAGCACGCCGGTCGGGCGCCCGGCGCAACCGGCCATGAGCGAGAGGGCCGCGGCGGCGGCGATCCCACGTTTCCCCACGAACGTCCCGAACACCGGCTTCCCCGCGACGAACCTGGATGAGGCAGGACGGGATAATGGTTACCAAATCCTCGCCCCGGCCCGGTTGCCACGCGATTACGGCGGCTCCGGGCCCGGTCCCGTGGAAGTGAAGTCCGAAGCCCGTCCCCAGACGATGACCTCGACGATGGGGCAGGCCTCTGCCGCAACTATGCCGGGGAGCCTCGAACCGACTTCAAGATTCGGTCAGGCGGCTTCCCGGTCCGGGTTTCCTTTCCCCTCGGCGGTCCTGAGGCAGGCCTCGACCGCATCCCGCAGCGAGGACACGTAGGCGTCGGCGCCGACCTCGCGTCCCACGGCGGCGTCGGTAAGGACCTTCTCGCCGACCGGCCAAAGGCCCACCAGGACCGGGACGCCCGGGGTGCGGCGCCTCAACCGCTCCAGCAGGTAGCGCAGGTGCGAGGGGTTGCCGGCGATGTCGAGGTAGGACACGCAGATCATCGCCACGCCGGTGACGTCGAGCTCGCGGATGCCCTCGCGGGACGCCGCGGCATGGGGCACGACGCGGGCGCCGAGCCCGTGCTTGCGCAGCAGTTGCGCCAGCATCGCCGACGACGCCTCGTCCAGGGGGCCGCGGCCGGCGAGGCAAAGGACGGGGGCCTCGCTCCGCCACGCCTCGGGAAGTTCCTCGCGCCGGGGCGCTTGGCCGGGCACGGCCTCGGTCTTCGGATGGCTCCGCTCGGCCAGCGTCGGGGTGTCTGCCGGGCTCGCGGCCTTGCCGTCGATGCTGGGCTCGGCGTCCTCGTGGTCCTCGAAGTCCTCGACGAGGGAGCGCGACGACGAGCGGATGTTCTCAAGCTGCGTCGGCGTCACGACGCCCCGGGCGTAGTCGTTGGCGGCGAGTTGCAGGCCCTTGAGCGCGACCTCGTCGTAGTAGGACGACAGCGACCGGTCCTTGAGCATGCCCTCGGCGAGGTCGCGCACCTCGTCGGGGTCGCCGGCCAGCATGCGCTGGTAGAAGTTCTCCACCGGGGTCAGGGCCGCCCGGTCGCCGAGCAGGATGTCGAGGAACTCCAGGCTGTCGACGTGGCGGCCGAGCACGACGAGGCAGACCGTGAACGGCGTGGCCAGGATCAGGCCGATGGGTCCCCACAGGAAGCCCCAGAACAGGGTCGAGACGATGACCGCGAAGGGCGAGAGACCAGTGGAGTGCCCGTAGAGCAGCGGCTCCACAACCTGACCGAACAGGGGCTCGGCGACCATGAAAAGGGCGGCGGTCGCGATGACCATCGACCACCCCGGATCGACCGCCGCTGCGAGGGCGACCGGGAAGATCCCGGAGACGAAGGCGCCGATGTAGGGGATGAACCGCATCAGCGCCGAGAAGACGCCCCACAGGAGCGGGTTGGGCACGCCGATGAATTAGAGGCCTATTCCGACGATGACGCCGAAGGCGGCGTTCATGCCCAATTGCGCCAGGAAGTAGGTCCCCAGCCGCTTCGCCGCGTCGTCCATGGCGACCGTGGTGCGGTGGAGGTCGCTCGACCCGAACAGCCGGATCATGCGGTTGCGCAGGTCCTCGCGCTGCAGGAGCAGGAACACGACGACGACCAGCACAATGCCGACCGTCGTCAACGGCTCGAAGACCGGGCCGAGCACCTTCCTGGCGAGTTCCAGGGGCGAGATCTCGGGCTCCTGGATGCGCACCAACTGCGCCTTGGGCGTGTCCCCGGCGGGACCCGTCGCCGCTGCGGTGCCGGAAGCGTCGGCCTTCTGCGTCGCGGTCTCGACCTGGTGACTGAACTTCGCGATGATCCGGTTGGCCTCGCCCAGCCAGCCCTCCTGCAACCCGGCGAACTTCTTCTGCACGGTCGCTTGGTACTGCGGCAGGTTGCCCGCGAGGCCCGCGACCTGTGTGCCGATGACGGCCCCGATCCCGCCGATGACCCCGAGGGCCAGGAGGACCGCGACGATGACGGAGGGCACGCGGCCTAGCCTCGCCTTTCGCAGCAGGTTGACCACCGGACCCAGGACGAAGCTGAGGAGCACCGCCAGTACGAGGGGGATGAACACCTCCCGCCCGTAGTACAGGGCCTCCACGAGCACGACACCGACCGCAAGGGTCAGGAGGCCACGCAGGCCGGGCACGAGGGGCGGTGGCACCTGGGCCGGTGGCTTCGCGGCGTCCGTCACGTCCGTCGGCATACGCTGAACTCCCTGCCGCCGGGCAACGACCGGCATGCCCTCCCTAACGCCGCCAGGGTCATTTCGTACCGGTATGATCCCTCCTTCACCACGACCGTGGGCGAAAGGACAAAACTTCCTTCCGGTTGTCAGGTATCGGACATCTTTGCGCCAGGAAGTCCGCTAGTGGACAACCCGACCGCTAGCGCCGCGACCATCCCCCGTGACCCTACGACCTTCGCCCGCCATCGACGGCAACCTGCTGCTCGAAGCCCTCGACGCGGGCGACCGCGCCCTGCTCGCGCCCCACGCCGAGCGCCGCGAGGTCCGACGTGGCGACGTCCTGTTCCGCGCTGGGGACGACGTCAGCCACGTCACCTTCCCCGCCCAGCGATGCGTCGTCACCTTGGTGGTGCCGCTCATGGACGGGAAGTCGGTCGAGACCGCCACGGTCGGCCGCGAGGGCGCCATGGGAGGCGTCGTCAGTCACGGGTACCTGCCGGCGTTCGCGCAGGCGGTCGTCCAGGTCGGCGGACCGGTCATCCGGATCGACGCCGCTCGCCTGTCCGAGGCCAAGCAGGCATCGAAGGGCATCCGCGACCTGTTCGTCCGCTACGCCGACTGCCTGTTGGCGCAGGTGCTGCAGTCGGTCGCCTGCAACGCCGCCCACACCATCGAGCGCCGCTGCCTGCGCTGGCTCCTGACCCTGCAGGACCGGGTCGGCACGCCCGAACTGCCGGTCACCCACGAACTCCTGGCTGACATGCTCGGGGTGCGTCGCGCCTACCTGACCGAGGTGCTCGGGCGCATGCAGCGCGACGGCCTCATCGTCATCGGCCACGGACGTATCACCCTCCCGGACCGGGAGCGCGCCGAGGCTGGCTCGTGCGAGTGCCACGCCGCGGTCCGGCGGCATTTCGAGGAAGTGATGGGAGCGGTCTATGCCCCGGGCGGCCGCATCATCGCCGTCGACATCGGCGACCCGGAACGGCTGCGCCCCCCGTCCGCGCTCGTGAAGGACGCGACCCCGTGAACCAGGTCTTGCGTCCCGCCCGGGTCGAGGAGGACGCGCGGCTGGCCGCGCTCGCCGCGTTCGACATCCTCGACACCCCCCCCGAGCGCGGGTTCGACGACATCGTCCATCTCGCACGCCGCCTCTGCGGCGCGCCGGTGGCGCTGGTCAGCCTGGTCGACCGCGACCGCCAGTGGTTCAAGGCGCGCGTGGGCTTCCCGCCCTGCGAGACCGACCTAGACCGCTCGGTGTGCAAGTTCGTCCTCACGGAACCGGGCGTCCTGCAGATCCCCGACCTGACCCGCGACCCGCGCACCCGCGCCAACCCGCTGGTGACCGGCGAGCCACGCCTGCGCTTCTACGCCGGCGCACCCCTGCGCACGCCCGAGGGGCAGGTGCTCGGCAGCCTGTGCGTGATCGACCACGCCCCGCGCCCGGCGGGCCTCTCGCCGGAACAGGTCGGGGACCTTGAGGCGCTCGCCCGGCAGGTCATGGACCAGCTCCTGCTGCGCCGCTCCCTGTCGGACCGGGACCGCGCCGGGCGCCAGGGCGAGGCTGTCGCGGTGACCCTGGCCGGCGTCGCGGCGGCGGGCGGCGACCTCGACGAGAGCTTCCGGGCGGTGCTCGCGGGCGCGATGCGCGCCGTCCCCGCCGCCGAGGCCGGCACGGTCGAGATCCGCGAGGGGGATTCCCTCGTCTATCGCGCCGTGACGGAGAGCCTCGCGACGCACCTCGGGCTTCGCGTCCCGCTCCGGGGAAGCCTCGCGGGTGCCTGCTACCGTGAAGGCGTCCCGCTCCTCGTCCCCGACGTCCTGTGCGATGACCGGGTCGAGCCTGAACTGGCCGAGCGGCTACGACAGCGCTCGTGCATGCTGGTGCCCGTCCGCCGCGGCGGTGTCGTGGTCGGGGTCCTGAAGCTGCAATCGAGCCGCCCGGACGCCTTCGCCGGGGAGGACCTGCAGGTTCTCGGCGTCCTTGCCGGTTCCGTCGCCTCCGGCCTTGCCGAGGCCGGCGAGCGTGCCGCCAACCGGGCGGCAGCCCTGACCGAGTACCGGCGCCGCGCCGTGTTCGACAGCGCGCAGGACTACGCCATCATCCTGCTCGACCTCGACGGCAAGGTCACCGACTGGAACGCCGGCGCGACCCGTATCCTCGGGTGGCGCCCCGAGGAGATGTGCGGCGAGACCGCCGACGCCTTCTTCACGCCGGAGGACCGGCGCGACGGCATCCCGGCCATGGAGATGCAGTCGGCCCTGGAGAAGGGCACCGGCATCGACGAGCGCTGGCACCTGCGCCGCGACGGCGAGCGCTTCTGGGCCAACGGCGAGATGATGGTGCTGCGCGACGAGGCCGGCGCCGCCATCGGCTTCGTGAAGATGCTGCGCGACCGGACGGAGCAGAAGGAGGCCGCCGCACGCCTCCAGGAAAGCCAGGACCGTTACCGGCTGGCGGCCCGGGCCACGAACGACGCGATCTGGGACTGGAACCTCGCCACCGGGCACGTCCTGTGGAACGAGGCCCTGACCGAGGCGTACGGCCATGCGCCCGCGACGGTCGAGCCGACCGGCGACTGGTGGATCGCGCAGATCCATCCCGAGGATCGTTCCCGCATCGATGCCTCCATCCACGCGGTCATCGATGGCGTCGGTACGACCTGGACGGACGAGTACCGATTCCGGCGGGCGGACGGGTCCTACGCCAACGTTCTCGACCGCGGCCACGTCATGCGCGACGCGGAGGGCCGGGCTTGCCGAATGATCGGCGCGATGCTCGACCTGACCGAGCGCAAGCGGGCCGAGGACGCCATGCGGGAGAGCGAGCGCCGCCTAGGGCTTGAGCGCGGCTTGCTGGAGGCGATCTTTCGACAGGCCCCCGTCGGCATCTCCATCGCCGGGGTCGAGGCCGGCATGCCGTCATCGTTGAACGCCAAGGCCGAGGAGATCCTCGGCCATGGGCTCGGGACGGAGGGCGACGCCCGTTACGTCTCCTACGGCGCCCTACACCCGGACGGTCAAAGGTACGAGCCGGCCGAGTACCCGACCCTGCGCGCCCTGCGGAAGGGCGAGACGGTGCGCGGCGAGGAGATGCGCTACCGCAACGCCGCGACGGGCGAGGTGCGCCTCCTGGAGGTGTCGAGCGGTCCGGTGCGCGACGCCGACGGCGCGATCCAGGCCGCGGTGACCGTGGTGGCCGACGTCGGCGACCAGCGCCGGGCCGATGCCGAGACGCGCCGCCTCGCCGCCCTGGTCGAGCAGAGCCAGGACTTCATCGGCCTGGCCGCCCCCGACGGGAGCGTCGACTTCGTCAACGAGGCCGGTCGGCGCCTCATCGGCCTGCCCGACCTCGCCGCGGCCCGGGCGATGCCCATCGTGGACTACTTCGTGCCGGAGGAGCGCACGCGTGTCCTCGACGAGGTGCTGCCGGCGGTCGAGCGGGACGGCTTCTGGGAAGGCGAACTGCACTTCCGCCACGTGGTCACCGGGGCTGCGGTCCCGGTCCTGTACAACCTCTTTCCCGTGCGCGACGCCAACGGGCGCAAGCTCGGCTACGGCACCGTCACGCGCGATCTCACGGACCAGCACCGCGCCCGTCAGGCCCTGCAGGCGAGCGAGGCGACGCTGCGCGCCGTGCTGGACACCGTGCCCGTCGGCATCCTGTTCGCGGAGGCGCCGTCGGGCCGGATCGTCGCCGGCAACCGCCGGCTGGAGGAGATCTTCCGCCATCCCGTCCTGCCCTCGGCCGACGCCGAGAGCTACGGCGAGTGGGTCGCCTTCCATGAGGACGGACGGCCGGTCGAGGCCGCCGAGTACCCGCTCAGCCGCATCATCCGGGAAGGCATCGAACACGCCGAGATGCGCTGCGCGTACCAGCGTGGCGACGGCACGCGATTGTGGGTCGAGATCGTCGGCGTACCGATGCGCGACGAGGCGGGCACGGTCGTCGGCGCGGTCGTCGCGGTCGCCGACATCGATGCCCGCCGCCGGGCCGAGGAACGGCAGGACCTCCTCAACCAGGAGCTCTCGCACCGGATGAAGAACCTGCTGGCGATGGTGCAGGCCATCGCCGCCTCGACCCTGCGCGGCGCCACCGACATGGACGCGGCGCGGGAGGTCCTGGGAAGCCGGCTGGTCGCGCTGGGCAAGGCTCACGACGTGCTCCTCGGGGGCGCCGCCGAGAGCGCATCCCTGGCCGCGGTGGTCCGGGAGGGCGTGGGCGTTCAGGAATCGGCCGGTCGGCGCGTCGCGTTCGAGGGGCCGGACGTCGAGATCGGCGGCAAGGCCGCGCTGTCCCTCGCCCTGACGCTGCACGAGCTGACGACGAACGCGGTCAAGTACGGGGCCCTGTCGGTGCCCGGCGGGACGGTGGCCGTGACGGCCTCGCTGGTCGGGCCGGAGGAGGCGCCGCGCCTGCGCATCGCCTGGACCGAGCGCGGCGGCCCGCCGGTCGTGCCGCCATCGCGAAAGGGGTTCGGGTCGCGGCTGATCGAGCGCGGGCTGACGGCGCAGGTCAACGCCAGCCTCTCCCTCGACTACCGGCCGGAGGGGGTCGTGTGTGTCGTCGAGGCGTCGTTGGCCGATTTCCAGGCGGTCGCTTGACGGTGCGGCGCAACGAAGGGCCGGGCGGGCCGTTGCCGCCTGCCATGACCGATGCCCCGAACGCGAAGACGGCCCTGGTGGTCGAGGACGAGATGCTGTTCCGCCTGGAGGTCCGCGATCTCCTGGAGGCGGAGGGCTACGCCGTGGTCGAGGCGCACAACGCCGCCCAGGCCCTGGAACGGCTCGACGACGGGGTCGCGCTGGTGGTGACCGACGTGCGCATGCCGGGGCGGATGGACGGCCTGGCGCTGGCGCGCGAGGTCATCCGTCGCCGGCCGGACGTGGCCGTCGTCGTCGTGTCGGCGCAGGTAACACCGCGGCCCGGGGACCTGCCCAGCCACGTGCCCTTTGTCGAGCGGCCGTTCCTGGAGAGCCGCTTCCGCGACGCCGTCGACCGGGCCGAGGCGGCCAGGGCCGGGGGACGATGATGCCGACGAAATTCTCGGCCGCTCCGGCCTCGGCCAGACCAAAGGACGCACCCGACTTCCGGCCCGGCGCCCCCGATGGCGTTGGCCTCCGCACGAACGGTGGTTAGAGACCGGGGCATGAGCGACGAGGATCTTCGGGGGGAGGTCGCGCGGCTGCGCCGGCGCGAGAGCGAGTTGCTGGCGGAGAACTCCCGCCTGCGCGCAGGCCGCGAACCGGATGCCCCCTCCACGGCGAGCGGGGCCGGCGTCGGGACCCTCAGGTCCGACCTGCTGTTCACCGCCGCCGACAAGACGCGGATGGCGATGATCGTCACCGACCCGAACCTGCCGGACAACCCCATCGTCTTCGCCAACCGCGCCTTCCTGGAACTCTCCGGCTACGCGGCCGAGGAGCTGATCGGGCGGAACTGCCGCTTCCTCCAGGGTCCGGAGACCGACCCGGCCCACGTCGACCGCATCCGGCAAGCGGTCGCCGCCCGCCGGGACGTGGTGGTGGAGTTGCTGAACTACCGGCGCGACGGCAGCACCTTCGTCAACGAGCTCTACGTCAGCCCGGTCTTCGGGCTTCACGGAGAACTCCTGTTCTTCTTCGGCAGCCAGCTCGACCTGACCCGGTTCCGCGAGCCGGAGGGGCGCGCCGTCCGGCAGGGCGCCTCGTTCCACAGCCTGCTGGAGGACGGCGAGGCCGGCTTCTGCATCGTCGAGGTGCGCTTCGGCGCGGAGGGCCGGGCCGAGGACTACCGCTTCGTCGAGATCAACGCCGCCTTCGAACGCCAATCCGGCCTCGCGGCCGCGACGGGCCGGTGGATGAGCGAGCTTGAGCCCGGGCACGGGCATCACTGGCTGGACGCGTTCGGCGACGTCGTACGGACCGGGCGCGACGCCCGGTTCCGGGGCGCCGCCTCGCCGCAGGGACGCGAGTTCGACGTCCACGCGGTCCGCGTCGGCGACGAGGCGCAGCGCCGCGTCGCGGTGCTGTTTGAGGACGCCGCCGCCCGGCAGGAGGGCGAGGCACGGCGCGAGGCGCGGGACCGGGACAGGACGGTCGAGCGCGACCTGGTCTGGCGGACGAGCCGCGACCTCCTCGTGGTGTGCGACCTCGACGGCACCTGCCGCGCCGTCAACCCGGCCTGGACCGACCTGCTCGGTTGGCCGGCCGGCGGCCTGGTCGGCGTCCGGATCGACACCCTCGTGCACGCCGAAGACTGGGAGGCCGCGACGCATGCCTTCGAGGCGCTGCGGGCGGGCCGGCACGTCTCCGACCTCGACGTCCGGTTTGGGACCGCGGACGGCGGGCATCGCTGGATCTCGTGGAACGCCATCCCGCAGGGGAACCGCTTCCACGCCACCGGCCGGGACGTGACCGAGCGCAGGGCGCTTGAGGAGCAGTTGCGGCAATCGCAGAAGATGGAGGCGGTCGGGCAGCTCACCGGCGGCGTGGCGCATGATTTCAACAACCTGCTGACCGTCATCAAGTCCTCGACCGACCTACTCAAGCGACCGAACCTCGCGGACGAGCGCCGGGTCCGCTACGTCGACGCCATCTCCGACACGGTCGACCGGGCCGCCAGGCTGACCAGCCAGTTGCTGTCCTTCGCGCGTCGGCAGGCGTTGCGCCCGACCGTCTTCGATGCCTCGCAGTCGGTGGCCGCCATCGCCGACATGGTCCGCACGCTGACCGGCGCGCGCATCCGCGTCCAGACGGACACCGGTGCCGGCTCGGACGGGCTCGGCCGGCCGCTTTCCTGCCACGTCGACGCCGACCCGAGCCAGTTCGACACGGCGCTGGTGAACCTCGTCGTGAACGCCCGCGACGCGATGCAGGGCGAGGGGCGTCTGCGCATCGCGGTCCGGCGGGCCGATCGCATCCCGGCCCTGCGGGCGCACGCGGCCGTGCCGGGCGACTTCGTGGCGGTGTCGGTTTCGGACACCGGCGCGGGCATCGATGCGGACCTGCTGGAGCGCATCTTCGAGCCGTTCTTCACGACGAAGGGCGTCGGGCACGGCACCGGCCTCGGCCTCAGCCAGGTGTTCGGCTTCGCCAAGCAGTCGGGCGGTGACGTCGCGGTCGACAGCGATGTCGGCGTCGGGACGACCTTCACCCTGTACCTGCCGCGCGCCGCCGACACCGAGGCATGCGAAGCCGTGCCGGACGATCCGGGACCGTTGGCGGAAGGACACGGGACGCCGGTCCTGGTGGTCGAGGACAACGTGGAGGTCGGTTCCTTCGCGACGCAGGCGCTCGTCGAGCTCGGCTACCAGGCCGTGTGGGTGAAGGAGGCGCAGGCGGCCCTGGCCGAGATCGAGGCGTCCGGCCAGCGGTTCGAGGTGGTCTTCTCGGACGTGGTGATGCCCGGCATGAACGGGGTCGACCTCGCCCGGGAGATCCGGCGGCGCTGGCCCTACCTGCCGGTCGTGCTGACCTCCGGGTACAGCCACGTCCTGGCCTCCGAGGGCACCGACGGCTTCCCGCTGCTGGGCAAGCCGTACTCGGTCGCCGACCTCAGCCGGGCGCTGCGCAAGGCCCTGAGGGAGCGGTTGGCGCTGACCTTCGGCTGAGCCGCCACCGAACCGTGGAAAGCGTCGGCCAGGGGCGCACCCACGGCGGCCTACGCGCGTTGTTGACCGTCGCCATACCGGCCGACGAGGGGGGACAAGCATGCAATCCGATACGCCGCGCCCTGGGGAGGAGCCGTTGCCGCCCATCGGCGACCCACCGCCGGACCCGGCCCCGCCCGAGGGGGATTCCCCGTCGGAGCCGCCGGCACCGCAGCCGCCCGGCCCGATCAGCGCGTCCTGACGAGGATCCCCGTACCGCGGCGTTCCGGTAGCGACGCCGCGGTACGGGACGATCCGCGCATCCGACAAGCCGCCGAACGGTTCAGCCGGAAGCCGATTCCATATCCGCCCTCGGCCCCCCTTGCCGTCGGCCGACACCAAGCCAGCCCTTATGAATGCAACGCGACCGGACCCTGGGACGATGTCCCGCGAGCAACTCGAAGCGGAGGTCCGCCTCCTGCGAGGGCACTCGGCATCCCTCGCGCAGATGTTCGAGCAGGCCCCGAGCTTCATCGCCCTGCTCGGCGGGGCCGAGCACCGCTTCACCCTGACGAACGCCGCCTACCAACGCGCCGTGGGCGGGCGCTACGTGGTCGGACGCACCGTGGCCGAGGCGTTGCCCGAGGCCGCCGCCCAGGGCTACGTCGACCTGCTCGACGAGGTCTTCCGGACCGGCCGGCCCCATCGGGCGACCGGCGCGAGGCTCGCCCTGCCGGACGGCCCGGGCGGACCGGTCACGGAGCGCTACCTCGACTTCGTCTACCAGCCGGTCGCGGGCGCGGACGGTCGGGTCGAGGGCATCTTCGTGGAAGGCCACGACGTCACCGAACGCACCCTCGCCGATGCCGCCCTGCGGGAAAGCGACGCCCGTTACCGCACCCTGTTCGAGAGCATCGAGGTCGGGTTCTGCATCATCGAGATGAGGTTCGAGGGCGGGCGCGCCGTCGACTACCGCATCGTCGAGGCCAACCCCGCCTTCGTCGCGCAGACGGGGGCCGACGTCGCGGGCAAGTGGGTCAGCGAGTTCGCGCCGAGCCTGGAGCGCCACTGGTTCGACACCTACGGGCGCGTCGCGCTGACCGGCGAGCCGGCCCACTTCGAGCACTACGCCGACGTGTTCGGGCGCTGGTTCGACGTGCGGGCCCTGCGGACCGGCGCGCCCGGCGCCAACCGGGTCGCGGTCTTCTTCTCGGACATCACCGAGCGGCGGCGGGTCGAGCAGCGCGCCGAGGCCGGCGAGCGGGAGCTCCGCCTGATCGCGGACGCCCTGCCGGTGCTCATCGCCTTCATCGGCGACGACCTCGTCTACCGGTTCGCCAACGAGGCCTACGACGACTGGTTCTTCGTGCCCGCAAGCGAGATCGTCGGCCGCGACGTCCGCGACCTGGTCGGGCCGGAGGCCTACGCGGCGCGCCGGCCCTTCATCGACCGGGCGCTCGGCGGCGATCCGGTCACCTTCGAGATGGACTGGCCGCACCGCGACGGGCGCCACCGCGTCGCGGAGATCCGCTACCTGCCGCGCCGGGACGCCGGCGGCCGCATCGACGGGTTCCACGTCTTCGTGCAGGACGTGACCGTCCGGGTGCAGACCGAGGCCGACCTCGCCCGCCAGGTCGCCGCCCGGACCGCCGAGCGCGACCAGATCTGGCAGGCCTCGTCCGATCTGCTCTGCGTGGCCAACTTCGACGGCTACTTCGTCAGCCTCAACCCGTCTTGGCCCCGGACCCTCGGGTGGACCGACGCGGAGATGAAGGCGCGCCCGTTCCTCGACTTCGTCCACCCCGACGACGTCGAGGCGACCGTATCGGCGGCGGGCGGCCTGGCGCACGGGAAGGCGCAACTCACCTTCGAGAACCGCTATCGCCACAGGGACGGCAGCTACGTCTGGCTGTCGTGGAACGCGGTCCCGCGCGACGGCCTGATCTACGCCTCCGTGCGCGACGTGACGGAGATCAAGCGGCAGGCCGAGGCCCTCGCGAAGACGGAAGAGGCCCTGCGCCAGTCCCAGAAGATGGAGGCGGTCGGCCAGCTCACCGGCGGCCTCGCGCATGACTTCAACAACCTGCTCGCGGGCATCTCCGGCTCGCTCGAACTGATGCAGACCCGGATGGGCCAGGGGCGGCTGGGCGACCTCGACCGCTACATGACGGTCGCCCAGGGCGCGGCCAAGCGCGCCGCCGCGCTGACGCACCGCCTGCTGGCCTTCTCCCGCCGCCAGACCCTGGACCCGAAGCCCACCAACGTGAACCGCCTCGTCAACGACATGGAGGAGTTGGTCCGGCGCACCGTCGGTCCAGCCGTCCACCTGGAGGTCGTCGGCCTCGCGGGGCTGTGGCCGGCGCTGATCGACCCGGGGCAATTGGAGAACGCGCTGCTCAACCTGTGCATCAATGCCCGGGACGCGATGCCGGACGGCGGGCGCATCACCATCGAGACCGCCAATCGGTGGATCGACGAGGCCGGCGGCCGCCTGCACGACCTCGCCCCCGGCCAGTACCTCGGCGTCTGCGTGAGCGACACCGGCACCGGCATGGCGCCGGACCTGATCGAGAAGGTGTTCGAGCCGTTCTTCACGATCAAGCCGACCGGCGAGGGCACCGGCCTCGGGCTGTCCATGGTCTACGGCTTCGCCAAGCAGTCCGGCGGGCAGGTCAGGATCTACTCCGAGGTCGGCGAGGGCACGACCGTCTGCCTGTACCTGCCGCGCCACTACGGCGAGGCGGACGAGGACGAGGTCGCACGCAGGCTTGAGGAGGTCGGGCAGGCTCGCCAGGGCGAGACGGTGCTAATCGTCGACGACGAGCCCTCGGTGCGCATGCTGGTCACCGAGGTTCTGGAGGACCTCGGCTACACCGCCATCGAGGCCGCCGACAGCGTCGCCGGGCTGAAGGTCCTGCAGTCGGACGTGCGCATCGACCTGCTGGTGACCGACGTCGGTCTGCCGGGAGGCATGAACGGACGGCAGATGGCGGATGCCGGCCGCGAGCGTCGTCCCGACCTGAAGGTGCTGTTCATCACCGGCTACGCCGAAAACGCGGTGCTGGGGAACGGCTACCTGCGCCCCGGGATGCAGGTCTTGACCAAGCCATTCGTGCTGGAGACGCTCGCCACCCGCATCAAGGACCTCATCGCCGAGCGGTAGGCCCGGCTGCCGAGCCGCACCCTTGATGCTGTCCTCCGTGACTGAGGGCGCATTGCGTACCCGTCCCGTTCCCGGTGCTTCCATGTGCGGGGTCCGGAATGCGGCGTCCACCGATTGCTTCCTGTCTGGAACCCTCATGGTTTGGCGAGGGAGGGCGGCGCCCGACCCGTGGCCGGTACGCCGCGTTTCTTGTGGCCGCTTACATGCGGTTCATCATGCGCTTCTTCATCATGTGCCGGCGCATCATCTTCCGATGCATCATGCGCTTCTTCATCATCATCCGGTCACCGTGGGTCATGCGGACCTGGGTGACGCCCGCCGGGCCGGCCTGAAGACCGTTCGGGCCCATCGGGGCGGCCGAGGCGGCGCCGATGCTGAGCGTGAGGCTGCCGAGGACCGAGGCGGCGAGCGCGAGGGTGGTGATCTTCATTCGATGTCTCCTGTACGGGGAAGGAATCCCCTTCGCACAGTGGGGCAAGATGGCGATTGCGTCGTAAGTTCCTGTTTTTCCGAATGAAATATCCTTGAACGCTGGCGATTGGGCACAGCTTGTCGGGCGCCGGAGCAGGGCCCGCGCCGCGCCCTGGCCGGGCATACGTTGACCTGTACGGAGGTCAGGTTCGAAAGGTTTCAGCGTGAACCGGGTCAGGCCCGCGTTACCCACCCTCAAGGCGATGCGCTGAGACCGCCGGTTGACAGCTTCGCTCACGCGTGAATGATTAAGGTCTGAACGGAGCGCCGGTCCATGGCGACGTCTACGAAGCGACACGGGCTACGGCTGGACGACCAGCTCTGCTTCGCACTCTACGCAGCGACGAACGCAGTCGTGCGCGCCTACCGGCCGCTGCTGGGCGAGGTCGGCCTGACCTACCCGCAGTACCTCGTCATGCTGGCGCTCTGGCAGGACGGCGTCACGGCGGTGCACGACCTGGCCGCCCGGCTGCAACTCACATCCAGCGCGATCACGCCCCTGGTCGACCGGTTGGAGGCGGCGGGTTTCGTCATTCGCGCCCGAGCCGAGGACCGGCGCGTCGTCCTCGTCACCCTAACGGAGGCGGGTCGGTCGTTGGAGGACAGGGTCTCGGAGGCTCAGCAGGCCGTCGTCTGCCGCACCGGCCTCGGCGAACGCGACCTCGCCGATCTGCGCCAGGAGCTGAAGGATCTCGCTGACCGCGTCGCCGCGGCGGGCATCGCCCGGGGAGGCGAGCCCGACTGAGGATGTGCCGCACGCACGCGGCGATACCCCCTGCGAAGGCGACCTTATCTTGCGTGGGTCGGACGGCGGCTTGACCGGCGACCCGGGCGAACCAATCGAGGGCCCTGCGAACCGGCAGGCGCCCTCCAACTTGTCGGCTCGCTAAGGGCCGGACGGTGCCCGCACGCCATGCGGGCAGAATACGAGGAAGAGACATGGACGCGCGAGCGACCGGGGATCCGGGGGGCGGCCAGCCCTGGGGATCCCACAACACGGTGACGGTGGTCGACCCGTCGCCGGTCAACTGGCTCTCCATCACCTGGAACACGATGGAGGAAGCCAACCGCGTCGACCACGACGGGATCGGCCAGCCGAGCCTCGCCGAGAGCTGGCGCTGGGTCGACGGGGAGACCCTCGAACTCAAGATGCGGGACGCGGTCTACCAGGACGGCGAACCCTTCAACGCGGCGATGTTCAAGCTCGGCTTCGACAAGGTCCAGGAATGGACCAACCCGCACCCGCCGGGCGCCTTCCTGAACTTCGCACGTGACGTGACCTGCGAGGCGGTGGACGACCGCACCATCCGGATGCGCTTCCCCGGCGGGGACTCCGCGGCGCTGATGAAGCTGCGCGGCATGCACCTGCCGTCGACGCGGTTCTGGAACGAGTGGGGCTTCGTCGACCCGAAGACGGGGTCGGCCGAAGGTCACTGGTGAGTCATCGACGCGCCTGGTCCGTGGGGGACTGGCCCGTTCGTGCTCACCGAGGGCGTCTCGCTCATCGATAGCCGCTCCGACCGCGTGGTCATGGAGCCCAACCCGACGTACTGGAACCCGGCCCGCAGGCCGACGGTCCGGATTGTCTACGACAACGTCATCGGCAAGGCCGAGGGCATCAAGTCGGTGGCGGCCGGTGACGGCCGGGTCGACGTGGTGTTCGACCTGATGCCGGACGAGGCGCACGCCTTCCCGGCGAGCGACAAGGGCAGGATCCAGACGAAGAAGGCGAAGACGATCCTGACGGGCGTCTTCAACGAGAACCCTCCGGACTCGCCCTGGCGCAACCAGGAGGCCCGCCGAGCGCTCAACCTTGCCATCGACCAGGCCTTCGTGCTCCAGCACGGGGCGCACGGCTACGGCACGGTGATCCCGGCCTTCATCCAGCCCGGCCGCTACGGCGCGGACCCGGGCCTGAAGCCGATGCCGCACGACCCCGAGGGTGCCAAGCGCACGCTCGACGGCCTGGGGCTCGGGGGACGGGAACTCGTCTTCGTCGCCTCGCCCGCCTGGAAGGGCGTGGTGGACGCCATCGGCCAGTGCCTCGCCAAGGTCGGCCTGGGTTGCCGCTTCGTCAGCGACCGGGGCGACCTGCCGGAGGAGTTCGACGTCAAGCTCGAATGGTACTTCGACTGGACGCCTCAATATCCGGTGGCCTGCGTGCACCGCGAGTTCTTCGGGAAGGACGCGACCCTGCGCCAGGGTCCGGAGGATCCGAGGTTCGACGCGCTCTACGACAAGCTCCTGCATACGCCGGAGACCGGGACTGAGGGTGTAGTGCGCGAGGTGGAGCGGTACCTGCAGGACGAGGCCAAGGCCCTGTTCCTGTACTCGCCGTACACGCTGTTCGCGGTGTCGGACCGGGTGGAGTTCACGCCCTACGACACCTGCATGTCCGAGCTCGCCGAGACCCGGATCAAGGGTTGAGGCGGAAGGCGGCGCGGGGGGCTCCCGCGCCGCCACCTCTCGCGGACGAGAAGGCCGCATGATCGTCGCCACCGCCGGCCATATCGACCACGGCAAGACGGCCCTGGTGAAGTCCCTGACGGGGGTCGACGCCGACCGCCTGCCCGAGGAAAAGGCCCGGGGCATCACCCTCGACCTCGGCTTCGCCTACGCTCCGAGGAACGGTCGCCTGCGGGTGCCGCTCGGTTTCGTCGACGTGCCGGGGCACGAACGCCTGGTGCGCACCATGGTGGCGGGCGCCACCGGCGTGGCCTGCGCGCTGCTGGTGGTCGCCGCCGACGACGGGGTGATGCCGCAGACGCGCGAGCACGCCGCCATCCTCGACCTTCTTGGCCTCGACCGCGGCGTGGTCGCCGTGACGAAGGCCGACCGCGCCAATCCGGACCGCATCGCGGCGGTGACCGCGGAGATCCACGCCCTCCTCGCCGGTACCGGGCTCGGGGAGGCACCGGTCGTCGCTTGCTCTGCGCTGACGGGATCAGGCATCGACGACCTTGCCCGCCTGCTGGAGGCCGCAGTTGGCTCCCACTGGCCGACAGGTGCCGAGCGAGGTTTCCGGCTCGCGGTCGACCGGCACTTCACCGTGCCCGGTGCCGGGTTGGTCGTGACCGGGGCCGTACATGCGGGCACGGTGCGGGTGGGCGACCGGCTGCTCGTCTCGCCCGGGGCGCGCGAGGTCCGGGTTCGGGGCGTGCGCGTCCACGACGCGGTAGCCGAGACCGCGCGCGCCGGGGAGCGCTGCGCCCTTAACCTGGTCGGCCCGCGCCTGTCCCTGGACGACGTGAGCCGGGGCACGTGGGTCCTGGCGCCGGAACTGCACGGGCCGGCGATCCGCCTCGACGTATCCGTGCGCACGCTACCGCACGAAGGTCGCCCCCTACGCCACCGAACCCCGGTGCATCTCCATCTCGGCGCGGCCTCGGTGACCGGACGGTTGCTGCTCGCCGGGAGTGGGTCGGTGGAGCCCGGCGCGTCGGCCCGAGCGTTGATCACGCTCGACCGCGAGATCGGCGCCCTCGCCGGGGACCGCTTCATTCTGCGTGACATCTCGGCCGTGCGCACGCTCGGGGGCGGTCGGGTGATCGACGTGGACGGACCGCGTCGTGCCCCTTGGAACCCAGAACGCCGGGCGGTCGTCGACGCCCTCGACACCCCGGATGACGATCTCGCCGTCCGTAGTCTTCTCGCCGCCTCGGGACCTGGCATCGATCTCGCCGGCTTCGCCCGCTTGCGTAACCTGCCCGTGGCGACACTGGATGCCCTCCTCGCTGACGTGGGGGCAGTCGTCGCGGAGGGCGCTCCGCGGCTCGCCTTCCAAGGCGCGCGGGTCACGGCGCTGGCCGCGAGCGTGGTGTCGGACCTGGCCTGGACGCACATGGCGCAGCCCGACAATCCCGGGCTTACGCGCGCCGAGATCGGGGCTGCCGTCCCGCCCCGGGAACGACCGGCCCTTCCTCCGGCGCTGGATGGCCTCCTGCAAACGGGACGACTGGTGCGGCACGGCCCGCTGTTGCACCTCCCCGGCCACGTGGCGCGCCTGCGTCCGGCCGACGCCGTCGTCTACGATGCGGTGCGCGCCGTGCTGGAGGAGGCGGGCTTGGACCAGCCCCGCCTCACCGTCCTCGCCGAGCGCCTGGGCCGCGAGCCGGATAATTTGCGTCACCTCCTCGACAAGGTCGGCCGCCTCGGTTGGCTCCTGCGTGTCTCGAAGAACTACTACGCCCTGCCGCGGGCGGTCACCGAACTGGCGAGGATCGCGGACGCGGTGGCGCGCGAGCATCCTGAGGGCCTTCTCACCGTCGGACGCTTCCGCGAGACCGCCGGCATCGGCCGCAACATCACCATGCCACTGCTTGAGTTCTTCGACGAAAGCGGCTTCACGGTACGGATCGCGGAGGGCCGGCGCATCCGTACCGACTGGCGCGTCCTAGCTCCCTCGGACCCGCATCGAGCAGCGTGACGATGGTGATGCCGGCCTTCAGGACCGTGGAGAACTCCCCGATGACGTCGAGGGCGTCCTCGCGGCTGAATCGGTCCAGGCTCTCGATGATCAGGAACGAGCCCTTCGGCACCTGGCCCTTCGCGACGAGTTCGAGGAACTTGCCGAGCGCGCCCTTCAGTCTGTTGAGGCCTCGGTAGGCGCTGACGCCGAGGTCCGTCAGGCTCTCGTCGATGACCATGCCGTTGTCGGCGGCCCACTTCTCGGCGGCCTCGGTCTGCCGCCGCAGGCTGTCGCCGCGCATCTGTTCGGGACGCAAGAACCGGATGTAGGAGTAGCACCTGAGCATGGGCGGTCCGGACGTGCGGAGGCCCTTCGTTCGACGCGGCGCTCCTGGTTCAGCGAGGAGGATGCGGCGCGGTCGCTATCATCGCGTGAATGCCTCCTGTTGCCTGACACCTCGTGATCGCCGGCGGCATGGCGCGCGCCAGGGACCGAGGCCGGGCTGTCCCCGGAAACCACCGTGCGGCTTCGTGCCGGGGCGGCTGACCGGAACCGCGGCTTACCATGACAATCGGCCCCGACATTAGAATACTGTGGCCGCCGGCTTGACCGATGTCCGCTTCGGAGACGCGCACGAGGGGCGTCAGGTGACTGGAATGGGCGCTTTGCTGCCGGACCGGTTCCGAAGCCCCTCGACACGAAAGCCGAGGGGCCGAACGCTCAAATCTCAGTTCCCTCTGCCAAGGTCAGGGCATCCTCGATGTCGACGCCGAGGTATCTGACCGTGCTCTCGATCTTGGTATGGCCGAGTAGGATCTGGACGGCGCGCAGATTGCCGGTTCGCTTGTAGATTAACGATGCCTTTGTGCGGCGAAGGGAATGGGTGCCATAATCCTCGCTGCGCAGCCCGATGCCAGTCACCCACTCATCGACCAAGCGCGCATACTGCCGGGTGCTGATGTGCGTGACGCCGTCGAGCCTGCTGGGGAAAGCGTAGTCGTCGAGCGTACCACCCCTGGCCTCCAGCCATGCGAGGATGCTGGTTCGTGCGGTTTCGAGCAATTCGAACTGCACCGGTCGGCCGGTCTTGCGCTGGATGACGATAGCCCGGCTACGAACGCGGCCGCCACTGACGAGATCGCCGATCTTTAGCTTGACGATATCGCAGCCGCGCAGCTTGCTGTCGATGGCAAGGTCGAACATTGCCCGGTCGCGTGTGCGCCGTTCGCGGTCGAGCCAGAACCGGACGGCCCAGACCTGCTGAGGTTTGAGGGCCCGTTTGGCGCCAAGTTTGCGGCCAGCATTCCAGGCCGGCCGTCCTTTGACGGCCGGATCGTGTGCAGAATGTCCCATCGTCTGTCTCCTCGCCGGCCTATGCCGACGAGGCGAGGAGACACCCGAACTGATGCTCCGGTGATGCGGCCGTATGCGGACGTTCCGCACGCGACCCAACGCGGTCGTTTACTGTCGGCTTGACGGCTTCCAAAAGCAGACAATGGACTACAATCACCTGACTGTTACCTTGAGCCATTCTTCAAGACGAACCGCCGATGCCCTCCATAGAGGTCCCAACATGACCATGTGGCCGAGCCCCGGTATGATTTCGGGGAAGCATCCGTAATATAGACCGGTCCGCCAGACCTCGTCGCTCGGGACGATGGCATCGTCCGCTCCGCCGAGCACGAAGACCTTCGGCGCAAGCAAGGGGGCGGGGGCGAGCGGCGGCCAGCCTTGGAGTTGCAACCCCAACTTCGGCGACTCGGGGCCGACGCGGGAAAGAAACCCATCGAGCTCGACGTCAGGCGTATCCGGCGTGAACAGCATCCGCCGTAGCAGCCCCTTGTCGGCCGGAGGACGGCGTCCCGATGACATCTCCAGCAGAACGGTGAGCATCCGCGGTGATCGAGCGGCCATCCGGATCGCCGACGGAACGAGCCCCCAAGGCGGGACCGAAGCCAACAAGGCCATGCCGGCGGCCCGTCCCCCACCCTGGACGAACTTCTGGACGATGGCACCGCCGAGCGAATGGCCGACCAGCACGAGGGGCCCCTCGATTTGTCCGGTCGCCTCGACCAGGTCATCGACGTAGTCGGCCAGCGTCCATTCCCGGATGTGTTCGGAGCCCCAGCTGCGTCCGTGGCCGCGCAGGCTCACCGCATAGGCGTTGAACCCAGCCTCGGCGAAATAATCGAGGAAGTGGTCTTCCCACACCCAGGCGCCGACGTTGATGCCGTGGACGAAAAGCAGCGATATGGATTGACGGCTGGAAATCGCGGGCCGGGATAAGACTTCGAGTTTTCCCGTGAACACGGGGTGAGATCGAGTTCAGCCAGCATGCACGTGGGGTGCGAAGCATCGTTCCAATTTGCCCGAGACGAGCGGCATTGTTCTGAATGGCGTTCCCACCCACCGGACGAGCGAACGCCTTCGCGGTGGGTGGCCGTCGTCCACTCATTTCACGCTTCTCCTCCGTCAGGGGCGACGTTGGTCGTCGGACGGCCGCCTGACGAGGTGTCGTGCCTCAGCCTTGGTTCGGACCGACGTTGTCGCTCTCCTCGGGCGCGCCCCGGGCCTTGCTGATCAAGCGGGCATTGAGCGCGTCGGGCAACAATCCCTGGACCGCCTTCGCGAGCTTGTTGTTGAGGCCAACGATGCTTTGGGCGGCGTTCTCCTCAAGGGCGTCCACGGCCGCCTTGGCGACATCTTCCGGTTGATCGATGCCGACCGCGTCCAGGAGCCCGCGACGTTCTCCGTGCCCATCGCCGTCGAGGTTGGTTTCCGTCACGCCGGGCACGATGCAGGCCACCCGGACGCCCGTGTCGCGGTTCTCCTCGCGGACGGCCTGGGACCAGGACAGCATGAACGCCTTGCTCGCCGCGTACATCGCGGTGAAGGGGACGGGATTGTAGGCTGCCGTCGAGCAGACGTTCAGGATGCCGCCATGACCCCGCTCGACCATCGGCGGGAGGAAGCGCAGTGAGAGATCCACGACCGCCCTTATCATCAGGTCGACGGTCAGAAGCGAGACGTCCGTTTCCATATCCTTGGCAAACAGTTGTTTGCGGCCCAGGCCGGCGTCGTTCACCAGCAGGTCGACCTGCCAGCCCCAAGCCTCGACTTGCCGTTGAACCTCCGCCGGCGCGTCGTGCCTCGACAGATCGATGCTGATCTTTCGCACGTCGATGCCCGGGGCCGATTGCCTGAGTTCGGACGCGGCCTTGGCGAGCTTCTCCTCGCCGCGGGCGACGACCACCATTTTCCTGATCCCGCGTGCGGCGAGCTCGAATGCGATTGCGCGACCGATGCCTGAACTGGCACCTGTGACAAGAGCAGTCGAGCGGGCATAGTCGATGTCTTGCAGTTTCATGTGCTTCCTCGGTTGTAATAGTGGCTGATTTTCAGGATGATCCCAGTAGTTATGCTGCCGGCGGAAGTTGCATCTCTTTCCTGAGAGCCTTGTCGAAGGCGCTGGCTGGGACGAACCGGCGCAGCAAGCTGACCTGCCGGGCCTTGGGTCCCGCGGTGTAGCGGCGCTTGGGTGCCTCCGCCGTGGCGGCCGTCACCATCACCTTCGCCACGACCTCCGGTGCGTCGGCCGTCTTCATGACCTCGCTCCAGAACCTGCCTCGCCTGGCACGGTCCGCCGCGTAGATGTCGAGGGGCTTGTCCGGCTGGACCAGGTTCTGGTCGAAGGCGGTCTTCGTGAAGGCAGGCTCGACGAGCACGACCCGGATGCCCTGGCCACGGACCTCGTGGTCGAGGGACTCCGAGTAGCCCTCGACCGCGTGCTTGCTGGCGCCGTACAGCGCCATGAACGGGGCCGGAATGAAGCCCTGCACCGAGCTGACGTTGACGATCCGGCCACCCTTCTGGGCGCGCATCAGGGGGAGGACCGCCTGGGTCGTCCGGATCACGCCGAACAGGTTCACGTCGAACATGGCCTGGGCCTGCGCGACCGAGGTCTCCTCGGCTGGGCCGCTGATGCCGAAGCCTGCGTTGTTCACGAGAAGGTCGACGCGACCAGTCTCGCCGAAGACCGTCTCGACCATGTCGGCCACGGACGCCTCGTCGGTGACGTCGCACACGAGCATCCTGCTTCCGCCACCCATGTCCGGGGCAGCCTTCCGGCTGGTCCCGAACACCCGGTAGCCCGCGGCCCCCAGGGCTTGCGCGGTCGACAGTCCGATCCCGGAGGCTGCGCCCGTGACGATTGCGGTCTTGATGTTTCCCTGGGCCACGATGTCCTCCCGTTGAGGCGGCGGGCCGACTGCCGCCCACACTAATAGATTAAGACCATAATATTTATTATCAAGGCTCGGCCGGCGAAGTTTTCGTCCCGCCGCGACCTTCGACGCGACCGAGCCGGCGCCGTGCACCTCGGTCGCCACGGGTTTCCCTGATCCGGCGTCAGGCGGTGGAAAGCTCGCCTCGCCGAGTGAAGGCCAGGCCGCACAGAAGCGCCAGCAGCACGAGCGCCGGAGCCGCCATGACGGCCGGATCGCCGGCACGGAGGTGACTGACGGCACCGCCGGCCATCATGGTGGCCAGGAACAGCGCCCCGTAGGCGACGTAGCGCTGGACCCAGAGCGAGGCCGCTCCGAGCAATTGGGCGATGCCCACGGCGTACATGAACCAGTTCGCGTAGCCGAACCGTTCGAAATTCGAGACCTCGAACTCCGCCGCCGCGACCTTCATCCCGCCCGCGACCGTGAAGACCGTCGAGAGCAGGAGACGGAGCGCTCGGTCGCCAAGACGTCGCCAATCGAACGTGGCACGCATCGATGATGTCTCCCAAAGGCAGGGCGTTCAGGGCTTCTTCGCAGGCGCGAGAGGCAGCGGACCAAAGGATGGTTCCCCGAAGGCGGCACGTGGGATCATGCTGCCCGACGCGAATGCGGCCGCGTTGACAAGACCCATCACGACGAACCCGGCCGACACCGCGAAGAAGGTGCCGGTCAGCCCGAACCCGAGCGCCGAGGCGGTCCATGCACCGCCGAGAGCTACCACCATCCGGAGCAGGCTGGCGGCGACCGGCCAGCCAACACGCCCTGCGCCCTGGGCGGCGAAGTAGAGGGCCAGGCCGGCGCCGAAGAACCCGTAGAACGGGCCGACGGCACGCAGGTAGAGAGAGCCCGTGGCGACCATCGCCGGGTCGTCTCCGAACAAACCGAGCCAGGCCGCCGGATGCAGGGCCGCCGCGATCCCGATGCCCTCCGTCAGGACGCCCGCGACGGCCGCACCGGTCATGGCGGCCCGACGCGCGCGGGCGTGGTCGCCGGCCCCCAGCGCCGTGCCGACGACGGCCGCGATGGGCGAGCCGAGACCGAAGACGAGGGGCACGAGTAGGTATTCGAGCCGTGCGCCGGTCCCGTAGCCGGCTACGGCGGCAGGGCCGGCCGCCCCGACGAAGGCGGTGGCGGCGATGACCGTGACGTTGGAGGTCACGCTGGCGATGCCCGACAACACCCCGATGCGCAGGATCTCCCGCGACGGGGCCCAAGTCAGCCTTGGCACTCGCCGGGTCGGCTGCAGCACGCCGCGACCTGACCACAGGTAGAATGCGAAAACCGCTGTACCGACCGCGTAGTAGGCGGCGAACGCCACGCCCCCACCCCTGATGCCGAGCGCCGGAAGGGGGCCCCAGCCGAAGATCAGCGCGGGCGAGAGCGGGACCAGCACAATAGCCCCGACGCAGGTGACCATAGCCGGAAGCGCCATGTTGCCGGTGCCTCGGATCACCGCCGACAGGGCGTTGAACAGCCAGATGAGGACCGCGCAGCCGAGGACGATGCTGGCGTAGGTGGTCGCGGCCTGGAGCGAGCTGCCTTCCCCGCCCATGAGCGCGTAAAGGGATGGCCCGAACGGGATTGCGACGAGGCTGGTCGCTATCCCGAGCCCAAGGCCGATTGCCGTCGCGTGCCACGCCAGAAGTCCGGCGTCCGCCTGCCGGCCCGCACCGAGGGTACGCGAGACCACCGACTGGATCGCTCCGCCTATGCCGCCGGCAGAGAGCATCTGGACCAGCATCACCACCGGGAAGACGAGGGCCATCCCGGCCAGTGCGTCGGTGCCGAGCGTCGACACGAAGTACGTCTCGATCAGCCCTACGGAGGTCTGGACCACCATCACCACGACGTTGGGCGCGGCCATCCGAGCCAGGGTCGGCACGAGAGGCGCTTCCAGCAGGCGGCGTGTGCGTGTGTCCATGGTGGAACTCTCGCGAGATCATGAACCGCAAGCCCATGCGCTCAGAACGGCGGGTTGGCGCCGTCTAGCGCATCGGCTCAGGCCGCCTCGATGGCCAGTGCGATGCCCTGGCCGCCGCCGATGCACAGCGTGACCATCCCGCGCCGGAGGCCATCCCGGCGCAATGAGTGGAGCAGGCGGGTCGTCAGGACCGCGCCGGTCGCGCCGATGGGGTGGCCGTGGGCGATGGCCCCGCCCTCGACGTTGACGATGTCCTCGGGTAGGCCAAGTTCCTTCGCGACGGCGAGCGGCACGACCGCGAACGCCTCGTTGATCTCGACCCGGTCGAGGTCTCCGAGTGACCAGCCGGCCCGTTCCAGCGCCTGCCGAACCGCCGGGACAGGCCCGAGACCGAACAGGCCCGGCTCGCAGGCGCCGACGCCGTAGGCGACGAGGCGGCCGAAGGCGTCGAGGCCGTTGGCCTCGGCGAAACCCTTCTCGGCCACGATCATCGCCGCCGCGCCCGAATTGAGACCCGGTGCGTTGCCGGCCGTGATCGTCCCGTCCTTGCGGAAGGCCGGCCTCAACTTGGCCAGCGTCTCGACGCTTGTCTCGGGACGCGGCGCCTCGTCCCGCGCGAAGGTCTCGGCGCCCTTGCGGCCCTTGACCTCGATGGGTGCGATCTCGGCTTCGAATACGCCCGCCGCTTGCGCTCTCGCGAACCGTGCCTGAGAGAGGGCCGCCCACGCATCCTGCGCCTCACGGCCGATCTGGGACCGGCTTGCCAAGTCTTCGGTGTGCCAGCCTGAATGCTCGCCCGAGAATGCATCGACGAGGCCGTCATTGAGCATGCTATCGAGGATTTGGGCGTGACCCATCCGATGGCCCCAGCGCCCGCCCTCCATCAGGTACGGCGCCCGGTCCATGTTCTCCATCCCGCCCGCGACCGCGACGTCGTGATGGCCAAGCCGGATTTCGTCGGCCGCTGTAGCGATGGCCTGCGCGCCTGAGCCGCACACGCGGTTGACAGTCAGCGCCGGCACGTTGACCGGCACGCCGCCGTTCACCGCAGCCTGCCGGGCCGGGTTCATGCGGTTGCCGGCCTGCACGACGTTGCCCATCGTCACGCTGCCGAGCCGGCCCGCGTCGAGGCCGGCTCCGCGCAGGGTTTCCCGGACCGCAGCCGCACCGAGTTCGGTCGCGGCGACATCCTTGAGGCTACCGCCATAGGCCCCTATCGCTGTGCGGACGGGATGGCAGAGAACGATCTGGCGTGACGTCATCTGTGGAACTCGCTCGCGTGGACTGTGGGGGTCAAAGCTTCTGCTCGGTCAGCCGGCCGACCCATGTTTCGCGGCCCCGGGCAGATCGAACACGAGACAGGTCGTGCTTGAGGTCGCGACGAGGCGGCCGGACTCGTCGCTGAGACGGCCTTCGGCCACGGCTTGCTGCCGCCCGGAGTGGATGACCTGTCCGGAGGCGGTCAGCAGACCGGACCTCCCAGTCGCCGCACGCATGAAATTCATCTTGAACTCAAGCGTCGTGTAGCCGCGACCGACCGGCAACGTGGAATGCACGGCACACCCCATGACGCTGTCGAGGAGCGTGGCGAGGGACCCGCCATGGACGGACCCCAGCGGGTTGAAGAGATACTCCGCGGCCGGCATGCGCATGCTGGCCGTGCCAGGATCGACCGAGACGAACTCGATGCCGAGCAGCTGGATCGCAGGCGGCGGCGGAATTTCCCCCGCCAGGAGTGCGCGCAGGAAGTCGATACCAGAAAGGCTCTGTCCCGCCGTGGCGATGGTGCGTGGATCGGCCCACTCGACCGTCCTGCGCCGTGAAGGCGCATGCGTTTTCGGAGGCACTTCGTCGATCATCGCTGGACCTTCACGGTGAACTATCGAACGTCGGGCATCAAGCTTTGCGCCCGACGCAGCCCCGTTCGACGGAGACAGTCGGGCGACGCGCTATGGCGCGTCCACGAAGCGGAGATGGAAGCTCGGCGCCTCGCTGCCGACCTCGACCGGCTTGGACATCAGGCCCAACTGCCCCTCGGCCACCCAGATCTTGTCACCTGCGACCGTCACACCGGTGGGACCGGCGAACTGGTGGATAGGCTCGATCTTGGCGGCGTTTCCGGAGACCGTGACGCGGCTTAGAGCACCGCTGCCCTCGACCATCAGGAAGCCGTCCTTGAAGGTCCGCAGCCCGTCCGGGAACTTCAGCGGCCGCGTCGTCTCAAGTTGCGTGACCTCACCGGCGACGCCCTCTTTGATGGCGATGCGGAACAGCTCGCCGCCCATGAAGGTGTTGACGTAGAGGTTGCCGTCGCCGCCGATGGCGATGCCGTCGAGCCCCTTGGCGAGCACCGGGTTCTCGACGAACACCTCGAACTCCTTCGCACCGGGTTTGAGCCGCAGGATCTGGGGGGCGAAGGTGTTGGTCACGTAGAGCGAGCCGTCGCCGTCGAGGGCCATATCGTTCGCGAGCGCCTTGGCGCCCGGCAGCCTGACACTCGTCTTCATGGCACCGGTCGCGACGTCGAAGGCCTTGATCCACGCCCCTTCCGTGTCCGTTGGCCCCTTCGCTCCCAGGGCCGTGGCGTCGTTCGAGGCGACCCAGAGCACCCCGCGCTTGGGATCCGCCAGCAAACCGAAGGTGGACCGGGTGCCGTGGTCGCCCGGCTTCAGGAACTGGGCCGTGACGGCGCCATCCGCGGCAACCTTGAGCACGCCACCATCCGCGATGCTGCTCACGAAGAGGGTGCCGTTCGCGTCGGAGGTCACGCTTTCCGGGAAGCGACTTCCGTCCGGCAACCGGACGTTCGTCGTCCCACCAGCGGCGAAGGCGGTCACGCTCAAGGACGCGACGATGAGCGACAGTCCCACCGCCGCCGGAAAACGTAAGCCGCGTCGCACTTGGCGAGGTGAGTTCTTCATTGCGCACTCCTCCGGGTAGGTCAGGCGCGTCGGCCAGCCATGCCCATCGGCCTCGGCCAGGAATCGACGCTGTAGATTATGATCGTAATCTATTGAAGCGCCCGGGATGGGTCAACCGGGATTCGTCTCGGAAGAGGGAGGGCGCCGAAGAATGCTAGCGAGAAATGGTTCAGCCGGTGATGGTGGCGCGCGCAGTCGCGAGCAGTTCGTCGGCCAAGGCCTCGTCGTCGACGCCGCGCGCGAGCACGACCGCACCGACCATGGTCGACAACGCGATCAAGGACCGCTGCCTGCGTCGCTCCTTCGACGACTTGGGAAGTCGATCCGCGATGAGTCCGGCGAGCCCCTTAACCGCATGGGTGAACCGGGACCGCAGCACGCTTCCCGGCGGCTCGCGCCCGATATCGTTCACCAGTGCCGCGACGGGACAGCCCCTGCCGGGTGTGCGCACGTGGCCGAGAGACAGGTAGTTCTCGATGAAGGTGTCGAGATCCGCCCTGTACTCGTTGCCGATGGCGGCGTCGAACGCCTCAGCCGCGAGGGCTTCTTTGTTGGCGAACTGACCGTAGAAGCCGCCATGGGTCAGGCCTGCGGCCGCCATGATGTCCACGACGCCGATGCCGTTCAGTCCGCGCTCCCGGAACAGGGAGGACGCGACCTCGACCACGCGCTGGCGGTTCAGCTTGGCTTGCTCCTGTGAGACCCTCGGCATCCTACCGTCCTTCGATGAGATTGAGCCCAATATAGATGCGAGCGGTCATGTATTGAAGCCCCTGTGGAAGGTCGGACGTGCTGCTCCGTCCAATCCCCCCCAGGCTTCGGGTTGAGGCTGTCGACCGACCTGCGCGAGGGGGCGAAGCGCAGGTCGGCCGATGCACCGCACGCTCGGAGGACAAGCGCGCGATCTCGGGACGTCCCGTCGGCAGGACGTCGTTGGATGGTCATTCGTGCTTCAGCCCTTGGCCGGCATCGGCATCGTGTCGGCTCGGGTAGCGCCCTGCGACTCTCGCGGCTCGCGCTTCACCCGGAACCACAGGGCGTACAGCGCGGGCAGGAAGAGGAGCGTCAGGAGCGTGCCGACCCCGACGCCGCCGATGAGGACGTAGGCCAGCGCCCCCCAGAACACCGAGTGGGTGAGCGGGATGAAGGCGAGCATCGCGGCGGCCGCCGTCAGGATCACCGGACGGGCACGCCGCACCGTCGACTCGACGATGGCGTCGTAGTCCCCCAGGCCCGCCGCCTGATCGTGGTGGATCTGGTCCACAAGGATCAGCGTGTTGCGCATCAGGATACCCGACAGCGCGATGAGGCCGAGGATCGCGTTGAAGCCGAAGGGCTGGTGGAAGAGCAGCAGCGTCGGCGCGGCCCCGACGAGGCCGAGCGGCGCTGTGGCGAGCACCATGAACATGGTGGCGAACGAGCGCACCTGGAGCATGATGACCGTCAGGGTCACGATCAGCATCAGCGGGAACACCGCAGCCAGCGACATCTGCGCCTTTGCGCTCTCCTCAACCGAGCCGGCCGTGTCGATGCGGTAGCCCGGCGGCAGCTTCGCCTTGATCGGGTCCAGCAGGGGGAGGACCTGGAAGTGGACGTCCGGCGGCTGCTTGCCGTCGAGTACGTCGCCCTGAACGCGGATGTATGTCTCGCGGTTGTAGCGCTTGAGCACCGCGTCCTCGTAGCGGGTTTCCAGGCGGGCGACCTGGGAGACCGGCACCTGCCGACCGTCTTTCGTCGCCAGCGTCAGGTCGCCGATGTCGCCGAGCGAGCGGCGCTCCGGACCGGGGCTGCGCAGGAGCACGTCCACCGAGCGCAAGTTCTCGCGAACCTGGGTCGCCGGCGTGCCGTTGAGGTAGTTCTGCAGCTGTTGGCCGGCCTCTTTGGGCGTCAGGCCGATCAGGCGAAGGCGCTCCTGGTCCAGCGTCAGGTGCAAGGTCGGCGTCTTGTCGCCCCAGTCGAGGTGGACCATCCGCATGTTCGGGTTGGTCGCCATCACTCCGGCGACCTCGGCCGCGATGCGGCGGATGACGTCGAGGTCGGGGCCGACCACCCGGAAGGCGACGGGGAAGCGCACCGGCGGCCCGAACACGATCTGCAGGACGCGCACCCGCGCCTCGGGGAAGCGGCCGTCGTCCACGAGCTTGCGCACCTTGCCGCGCAGCACGTCGCGGGCGTGGGCGTCGGCGGTCTGGACGACGATCTGCGCGAAGGCGGGGTCCGGTAGCTCGGGATCGAAGGACAGGACGAAGCGCGGCATGCCCTGGCCGATGTAGCTCGTGATCTCCTTGGCCTCCGGCAGGTCGCGTACCGCCGCCTCGACCTTCTTCACGCTGGCCTCGGTGGTGGCGAAGGCCGAGCCTGCCGGCAGGGTCACCTCGACGATGAGTTCGGGTCGCTCCGAGTTCGGGAAGAACTGCTGCTCGACCTTGCCCATGGCCACCACGGCCCCGGCGAAGAGCGCCAAGGTGACGCCCGCAGCCATCCACTTATGGTCGACCGAGAGCCGTACGACCCGGCGCAGGCGCTCGTAGTTCTTCGTGGCGTAGATTGCGTCGTGGCCACCCTCGACTCGTCTGATGTCCGGCAGGAGCTTGACGCCGAGATACGGCGTGAAGGTCACGGCCACGATCCACGAAATGAGCAGAGAGAAGGTCACCACCCAGAAGATGTTGCCGGCATACTCGCCCGCCGTGGAGGCGGCGAAGCCGACCGGCAGGAAGCCCGCGATGGTGACGATGGTGCCGGTGAGCATCGGCGCGGCGGTCGAGCTCCACGCGTAGGTCGCGGCCTCGATGCGGTCGTAGCCCTCCTCCATGCGCACCACCATCATCTCGATGGCGATAATGGCGTCGTCGACGAGGAGGCCGAGCGAGATGATGAGGGCGCCGAGCGTGATGCGGTCGAAGTCGCGACCGGTGAGCATCATCACCACGAACACGGCCGAGAGGGTGAGCGGGACCGCGAGGGCGACCACGATGCCGACCCGGAAGCCCAGCGCCACCAGGCTGACGAAGATCACCACGCCGAGCGCGGTAAAGAATTTCACCATGAACTCGTGGATGGCGTCGTCGATGACCTTCGCCTGGTCGGTGATCTTGGTGAAGGTGATGCCCAGCGGCGTTTCGTGGTGGATCGCCACCTCCTCGGCGTTCAGCGCCTCGCCGAGGGCCAGCCCGTTGAAGCCGGGCTTCATCACGAGGCCGAGCATCAGGGCCTGCTCGCCGTCGTTGCGGATCTCGAAGGTCTTCGGGTCCTCGTAGCCGCGCTTCACCTGCGCGATGTCGCCGAGCTTGAGGCTGCGGTCGCCGGCCGCCACCGGCAGGTCGCGGATGGCGTCGAGGTTGTCGATCGCGCCGTCGAGGCGGAGGTACACGCGCGGGCCATCGGCCTCGACGAAGCCGGCGGGCGTCACGTCGTTCTGGTTGGCGAGCGCCGCCAGGAGCTGCTGGCCGGTGATGCCCAGGGTCGCGAGGCGCTGGTAGGAGACCTCGACGAAGATCTTTTGGGCCTGCTCGCCGAGGATGTTGATCTTCTCGACGCCGGGCACGCGCAGCAGCCGCTGGCGCATGTCCTCCGCCCGAAGCACCAACTGCCGGTGTGGCAGACCCTTGGCCTGCACAGCGTAGAGGGCGAAGTAGATGTCCGAGAACTCGTCGTTGAACAGAGGACCCATCACGCCCCGGGGCAGGCTGGAAGCCTGATCGGAGAGCTTCTTGCGCGCCTGGTAGAACTCCGACTGCAGCTTGGCCGGCGGCATCTGGTCCTTGAAGATGACCTTGGTCACCATCAGGCCGGGACGGACCGTCGTCTCGGCCCGGTCGTAGTAGACAAGTTCCTGCAGCCGCTTCTCCAGCGGGTCGGCGACCTGCCGCTGCATCTCCTCGGCGGTCGCTCCGGGCCAAGCGGCAGAGACCGTCATGACCTTGACGGTGAACGCCGGGTCCTCGGCGCGCCCGAGCTTCTCGAAGGCGAAGAAGCCGGCGCCGACGAGGGCGATCAGGAGGAACAGGGTGACGGCGCGCTCGCGCACCGCCAGGGCCGAAAGGTTGAAGTGGGACGCGTTCACCGCACGGCTCCCGTCATGCTGGTGGGCGCGAGGCGGACCTTCTGGTCGGGCTTCAGCAGATGGGCGCCGAGCGCCACGATCCGGTCCCCCGGGTTGAGGCCACCGACGACGTCAGCGCGTTCCTCGCCCATGCGGGCGACCTTCACGGCCTGTGGCTTCACGGTTTCGGTGGCGGCGTCGTAGCGCCAGACCGATGCGCCGGTTCCCTGGTTGAAGAGGGCCGCGAGCGGCACCTCGACCGTGGCGGCGCGAGCCACCTCCCGGGACTTGAGTTGCAGGGTTACGGTGGCGCCCAGCGGTGCGTCCTCGCCGTCGCCGGAAAGGATGTAGCGGGCCCGGTAAGTCCGCGTGGCAGGATCGGCGATGGCCGACAACTCGCGCAGGCGGGCCGGAAAGGTCACTTCGCCATCGGCATACAGCGTCGCCGTGGCATCGCCCTTCGCCAGGTGCCGGCTGGCCTCCGGCAGGAAAATCTCGGCCTCGCGTGCCCCATCACGCGCCAGCTTCACCACGGTCTGGCCGGCGGCGACCACCTCTCCCGGATAGGAAGGCACATCCATGACGACGCCGTCGGCGTCGGCCTTGAGCTCGGAATAGCCGGCCTGGTTCTCGATTTGGCTGGCCTGCGCCTCAGCGTTGGCGAACTGGGCGATGGCGGAGTCCGCCGCGCCCTTGTTCTGGTCGTAGGTCTGCTTCGAGGTCCAGCCATCGCCCACGAGCTTCCGGCTGCGCTCCTCGTCGGCCTTGGCCTTGATCATCTGCGCGCGCGCCGCCTCGACGGAGGATCGGGCGGCGTTGAGGGCCAGGGTGAAGTCGGTGCGGTCGAGGCGCATAAGGGGCTGGCCGAGGCGCACGTGGTCACCCGGATCGACGAGACGCTCGAAGATCTTGCCGCCGACCCGGAAGCCTAGGTTGCTCTCGGTCCTCGCGCGGATGACGCCGGTGTAGCGCGACACCCCACCGATGCCCGGGGCGACCTCGGCGACCTGCACCAACGGAGGCTCCGGCGTCACGGCCGTCTCGGCCGGGGAGCAGGCCGAAACAACCGTGACGGCCACCCCAGCCAGACCGATCACCCACCTCGCATCCATAGCCAGTTCCCCCACGGCCAGTCGACGGTTTGAAATTAAGACCATCATCTATTATGGTCGGCATCTATCGTCAATGGCCTCCGTTCTCGCGGTCGAGGATGCCGCGGTATTCGAGGTTCAGGCCTCGTTCGGCTCGGCTGGCGAGGCCTGGCACCGAGTTACGTCTTCGAAGCATAAGGTGATGCCGATGTCAGTTCCGATGCCCCGACCGTCGCGGCGCGCGCTCGTCATGTCTTCCCTTGTCGGGTCGGTGTCAGGCCTGCTCGCCTAGGGTGCTCCGGCCGAGGGTTCGCAGGCCTCGGAACGCGTTATCGACGGCCCGAACCCGCCGTCGGACGGGCGCAAGATCACGGTCGAGCGGCGCGGTCAGGTCTGTCTGATCGGCCTGAACAGGCCCGATGTTCACAATCGGGGTATCCATCCGGCGAAGGACGCGGGAGCTACGGTTTCCTCGGGAGCAGATCACTTTCTGCCGTATGGGCGGCGATCCGCTCCTTCAGCTCGTCGATCCCATCGTTGGTAAACGCTGGGTACGCCTCG
>NZ_JBKFAP010000068.1:0-1343 GCF_053345715.1 Methylobacterium sp. D48H | reverse complement strand
CCGTGTATGGATGGCTCCTGCGGGTCAAGGATGTCGATCGGTTTGGGTGAACTAGTCGGCTGCGGCCATGTATACGGCGTCTGATCTGCAGCGGGATCGCTGCGCGCCCTGATGAAGTCCGCTTGGAGAACAGGTCCCACTCAATCGAGCGCGCTCGAAGCGCTTCGGATTGATCGGGGTGTCCTGGTTCTTCCTCTCCGTTCGTTCGCCATCACCTCACGTCGCCCTGACCGTTCGTTCAGCCATTCAGGCAGCAGTCGCCTGCGGCTGGTAGCGTGATCCGTCCCTGAGGACGGCAAAGATCGTTCTTGCCATGCGATGCGCCAACGCGATGGCGGCGACTTTTGTCTTCTTTCGGGCCAGCATGTCAGACAGCCAGTCCTGTCTCGGGCCGCACCTGTGTCTCACCATGATCTGCGACATGGCACCCAGATAAAGCAACCGCCGAATATACCGGTTGCCCATCTTCGAGATCCGCCCGATCCTCTGTTTACCGCCGGTAGAATGCGGCTTGGGGGTCAGACCGAGCCAGGCGGCGTAGTCCCTCGCGCAGTCGAAGTTGCCGACGTCCGGCGTCGTCGCCGCGATGATCGTCGCCGAGAGCTTGCCGACGCCTGGGATCGTCACCAGACGCTGGCTCGTCTCACTTTGGGCGTGGGCCGCTTCGATCTCACGCGTCAACCGCTCGATACGCGTGTCGGTGTCGACCAGCTGCTCGAAGAGCAGGCTGACGGGCAATCGGGCCGCTTCCGGCAGTTGATGCATTTGCGTTCGTAGACGGTCGACGTTCTGCGCCCCCTTCGCTGCGATGACGCCGAACTCCGTCATGTGGGCGCGGATCGCGTTGCAGATCTGCGTGCGCTGGCGGACCAGAAGATCCCGCGTGCGGTGGATGACCAGGACCGAAGAGCAAGCTTCGCTCTTCACGGCGACGAACCGCATCGAGGGACGCGTGACCGCTTCACAGATGGCGGCCGCGTCGGCTGCGTCCGTCTTCCCGCGCTTCACATAGGGCTTTACGTAAGACGGCGGCATCAGCCGGACGTCATGCCCCAGTCCCTGAAGCTTCCGCGCCCAGTCGTGAGCGCCCCCGCAGGCCTCCATGCCAATCAGGCATCGCGGCAGCTTCTCGAAAAACGCCAGCAACTGGCTTCGACGCAGTTGGCGACGCACGAGAACACGACCGTTCTCATCGATACCATGGATCTGGAAAAGGCTCTTCGCGAGGTCGATACCGACCGTAGCAAGCTCGGACATGGGTGGCTCCTCAGCTTGAGGCGACAACATCCCGACTATGCCCGAACGCAAAGCCGGGAGCAGGAGCCATCCACACCATCAATCGA
>NZ_JBKFAP010000067.1:0-1364 GCF_053345715.1 Methylobacterium sp. D48H | reverse complement strand
GTAATTACCCAGGCCTGTGATGGCAGGGTTCAGGCACCGATGGTTTTAAGGACGGTGCTGAAGGGGCTGCTGCCTGCGATTCGGGCGGTGTCGACGACGGTGCGGATGGCGGCCTCGCCCTCAGCCGCCCACATGGCGCGGTAGCCGTTGGTCATCTTCCGCTGCACGACGGCCGGACGAAGCAGCCGCTCGGAGCCGTTATTCGTCGGCTCGACCTGTCCGGGATAGGCGAGGAACACCAGGAGCTGGTCGCGCGCGCGGCTGATCTTGGCCTGCAGGTCGCGGGTCAGGTCACAGCGGCTCGGCCTGGCCAGGATGGCACCCAGTTGCCGATCCAAGGTCCGGCGCTTGGCCGAGAGCGTCGAGGCAGCCAAGTCGGTGACGCGCTCGGCCAGGGCGAACACGCTCTGTAGCCAGAGTTGCAGGCGCCAGGGCACGGGATCGTCGCTGACCTCGACAGCGTAGGCAACATCGCGGGCCAGCTGCGCCAGGCAGGTCTGGTGCTCATCGGCGTGGCCTTGTTGGGCCGTGTAGCGATCCGAGATCCACACCGCCGGTCGGTGCCCGTCCATCATCTCCCGCACCACGACAGCGCCACGCGTCGGGGAGGCGGTGTGCACCACCGCGTTGGCCAAGTGGAACAGCCAGTGGTAAGCGTTCGAGCCTTCGATGCGCACGCCGGTCTCGTCGCAGGCGACGACCTCAGCCTTGTGCAGCATCGCGATGGCCGCGTCGCGACCCGGACGGAAGCAGCCCTGCGCGCGGCGGAGCAGGTTCATCAGCCCGCCCTGGCTGAGCGTGAGGCCGAACAGGTCGGAGAGCGCCGCCTGCAATCGTTCGTATGAGAGCGCCCGAAAGGTCTTGAGGTACGTCGCCACCGCATGCAGCCGCGGATCAAACGGGGTGCCGCGCGCCGCCTCCGGCACCGGTGCGACCACCCGCTCCCCACAGCGCGGGCAACGGACCGCGAGCCGGCGGTGCTGCGTCACGGTCGGCGCCACCGCAGGCAGCTCGATCCGCTCGCAGACGCTGACGATGTGCGCCGGAAGAGCGGCGTGTAGGCTGGCGCCGCAGCACGCGCACGCCTCGGGACGATGCTCGACGATCGTATCGGGATCGTCGCTCACGACGCGGCTGTGACCCTCGTGACCGGGCTTGGCGCCGCCGGGCTTGGAGTGCTCGCGCTGCTCCTTGCGATCCGTCGCGGGCGGTTTGGACGAGGTGCGCGACGTCTTCTCTAGCCGCTGCAGACGCAGCACCAGCTCGATCAGCTCTTCGCGGCTCAGCCGTTCAAGGTCGCTGCGGCCCATCTCACGAGAGAATCAGCGAAATCCGTCCCGCGCAAGGGCGTGGGTTAATTACCT
>NZ_JBKFAP010000066.1:0-1465 GCF_053345715.1 Methylobacterium sp. D48H | reverse complement strand
GGAGGAGACCGAGGGCGTGGCCGCGGGCGGCGTCGTCCGGCGGCAGGTCCGGCTCGCCGCCGAGGGGGTCGAGCCGCAGCGGCACCAGCGTGGTGAACCAGCCCACCGTCCGGCTCAGGTCGTGGCGGGGCAGGGTCGGGCCGTCCTGCGCGTCGGAGAGGGGCTCGGGGAAGGGTTCTGAGAGGGGTTCGGCGAGCGCGTCGGCCAGGGCGTCGGCATCGCGACCGTGGCGCTCGAGGGTCACGCCCACTGCCGTCCCGTCGCCGCGCCGCGCCAGCGCGATCGACAGGGCGGTGAGCAGGATCTCGTCGGGACGGGCGCTGTAGGGCCGACCGGCCCGGCGCAGGAAGGCGTCGGTCGCGTCGGCGTCGAGGCTGTCGGCGATCTCGGTCTGGGCGGATTCGACGTTGGGGGCGTCGGGCCGGACCGGCCGCAACGCGGCATCGGGGCACGGCCCCCCGGCCTGCCAGCCGGCCAGCCAGGATTCGCGGCGCCCGGCATGTCCGGGGTGCCGGGCCAGGACGTCGAGGCTGCGGGCCCAGCCCGGGAAGCTCGTCGGCGGGGGCGCGAGCGGCCGCCCGGCGAGCGCCGCCGCGAGGTCCTGGATCAATATGCGCCACGACATGGCGTCGACCACGAGGTGGTGGGCGACGAGGAGGAGCCGCTCGATCCCGTCCGCCGGCAGGGTGACGTGCACGGCCCGCCAGACTGGCCCTTCGGCGAGGTCGAGGCTCGTCTGGGCTTGCGCGGCGAGGGCCGCGAAGGCCGGCGCACCGTCCGCCGCGCGCCGCCACAGCGGGGGCTCCTGCCCCGGTGCCCGGCAGGTCTGGGTCCAGGCCCCGTGCGCGTCCCGCGCGAAGCGCAGGCGCAGCGCGGGATGGGCGGCCTCGACGGCCGCGAGGGCCTCAGCGAGGCGGCCCGGGTCGAGGGGTGCCCGGGGCGCGAGCACGATCGCCTGGTTCCAGTGCTGCCGGTTCGGGACGGGGCCGTCGAGGAACCGGCGCTGGATCGGGGTGAGGGGAACCGGACCGGCCTCGCGCGCCGGGTCGACCTGGGGGGCTGGCGCGGCCGCGTTGTCCGGGGCCGCGTCGAGATGCGCCGCCAGGGCGGCGAGGCGCGGATGGGTGAAGACGTCCCGCGGGGTCAGCGCGAGGCCGCTCTCCCGGGCGCGGGCGACGAGCTGGAGGGCGAGGATCGAGTCGCCGCCGCGCTCGAAGAAGCTGTCCCGGCGCGACAGGCGTCGGGCGTCGAGGCCGAGCACGCCGGCCCAGAGGGCGGCGAGGCGCGTCTCGGTCTGGCCGCGCGGCGGATCGAAGCCGGCGGTCCCGCCCACGGCGTCCGCGCCCGCCCAGTCGGGTTCGGGGAGCCGTCCTGGGTCGAGCTTCCCGTTGGCGGAGACCGGCAGGGCGGGCAGGGCGAGGATGCGGGCGGGGCGCAGCGCGTCGGGCAGCGTGTCGGCCAGGGC
>NZ_JBKFAP010000065.1:0-1600 GCF_053345715.1 Methylobacterium sp. D48H | reverse complement strand
ATCTCCCGGTACGAGCGGGGCTCCAGGCGGAAACGCCGGCCAGCGTAGTTCTGGATCAGCGGCTCTTGGTGGTGCGCCAGGAGCGGGCTCGGCCGGCGGAGCTGGATCTCCCGGTACGGGCGGGGCTCCAGGCGGAAACGCCGGCCAGCGTAGTTCTGGATCAGCGGCTCTTGGTGGTGCGTCAGGAGCAGGCGCGGCCGGCGGAGCTGGATCTCCCGGTACGGGCGGGGCTGGATCTCCCGGTACGAGCGGGGCTCCAGGCGGAAACGCCGGCCAGCGTAGTTCTGGATCAGCGGCTCTTGGAGGTGCGTCAGGAGCGGTCGCAGCCGGCGGAGCTGGATCTCCCGGTACGGGCGGAGCTGGATCTCCCGGTACGAGCGGGGCTCCAGGCGGAAACGCCGGCCAGCGTAGTTCTGGATCAGCGGCTCTTGGTGGTGCGCCAGGAGCGGGCTCGGCCGGCGGAGCTGGATCTCCCGGTACGGGCGGGGCTCCAGGCGGAAACGCCGGCCAGCGTAGTTCTGGATCAGCGGCTCTTGGTGGTGCGTCAGGAGCAGGCGCGGCCGGCGGGGCCGGCCAACGAGGTTCTGATTCGGCCGCGTTTGGTGGTGCGCCAGGAGCGGGCTCGGCTGGCGGAGCTGGATCTCTCAGTACGGGCGGGGCTGGATCTCCCGGTACGAGCGGGGCTCCAGGCGGAAACGCCGGCCAGCGTAGTTCTGGATCAGCGGCTCTTGGTGGTGCGTCAGGAGCGGGCTCGGCCGGCGGAGCTGGATCTCTCAGTACGGGCGGGGCTGGATCTCCCGGTACGAGCGGGGCTCCAGGCGGAAACGCCGGCCAGCGTAGTTCTGGATCAGCGGCTCTTGGTGGTGCGTCAGGAGCGGGCGCGGCCGGCGGGGCCGGCCAACGAGGTTCTGATTCGGCCGCGTTTGGTGGTGCGCCAGGAGCGGGCTCGGCCGGCGGGGCTGGATCTCTCAGTACGGGCGGAGCTGGATCTCCCGGTACGAGCGGGGCTCCAGGCGGAAACGCCGGCCAGCGTAGTTCCAGTTCGGCTGCGCTCTCGGCCGGCGGAACTGGATCGAGCGGCGTTAGATCGACCACAGATGTAAGCTCTCAGCCTCCGCAGAGTGGCCAACCCGGAGGGGCTGCAATGTCGTCAGGCGACAGCTCACCTCAGCAAGATTTTTCAGGTTCCGTGAGCCGTGTCAGGTCCTCGGCTGGCAATCTCTCCTTGACAGAGGCATCACCAGCCGTTCGAGGTAGTTTCTTATCCTTATTCGCCAGCAATAATCACAATAGTGATACTTTCAGCTCGGCTGAGGCTGGCAGCAGCAGATCGCAACAGCCGAGCAGCGGTGACGGCGGCGATTCTGGATCTGGGCGCTTCCTCGATGGACGCGAGCCGTCGCCATCTTCACCGACGGCCGCGGCTGCCAACGGGGGCGCCGCAACTGCGCCAGAGCGGAGCACCGCACCCTCCAGCTCGGCTGAGGCTGGCAGCAGCAGATCGCAACAGCCGAGCAGCGGTGACGGCGGCGATTCTGGATCTGGGCGCTTCCTCGATGGACGCGAGCCGTCGCCATCTTCACCGACGGCCGCGGCTGCC
>NZ_JBKFAP010000064.1:0-1894 GCF_053345715.1 Methylobacterium sp. D48H | reverse complement strand
CAATACGGTTGGTCATGTGAAGGTATCAAATCCTGAATTCATAGGGGTTTGAAGCGAACCCGGGGAACTGAAACATCTCAGTACCCGGAGGAAAGGACATCAACGAGACTCCGTCAGTAGTGGCGAGCGAACGCGGATCAGGCCAGTGCCTGTGTTGAGTTTACCGGAACGGTCTGGAAAGGCCGGCACGATGGGTGACAGCCCCGTACGGGACGGACGATACACAGGACTCGAGTAGGGCGGGACACGTGAAATCCTGTCTGAACATGGGGGGACCACCCTCCAAGCCTAAGTACTCCTCAGCGACCGATAGCGAACCAGTACCGTGAGGGAAAGGTGAAAAGCACCCCGACGAGGGGAGTGAAACAGCACCTGAAACCGGATGCTTACAAACAGTGGGAGCCCAAGGTTCGTCCTGGGTGACCGCGTACCTTTTGTATAATGGGTCAGCGACTTAAAGTTACGAGCGAGCTTAAGCCGATAGGTGGAGGCGCAGCGAAAGCGAGTCTGAACAGGGCGTTCAGTTCGTGGCTTTAGACCCGAAACCGAGTGATCTAGCCATGTGCAGGATGAAGGTGGGGTAACACCCACTGGAGGTCCGAACCAGTGCCCGTTGAAAAGGTCTTGGATGACGTGTGGCTAGGGGTGAAAGGCCAATCAAACTCGGAAATAGCTGGTTCTCCGCGAAAGCTATTTAGGTAGCGCCTCGCGTGAATACCTCACGGGGTAGAGCACTGGATGGGCTAGGGCCGCCCACAGCGGTACCAAACCCAACCAAACTCCGAATACGTGAGAGTACTGCGCGGGAGACACACGGCGGGTGCTAACGTCCGTCGTGGAGAGGGAAACAACCCTGACCGACAGCTAAGGCCCCCAATTCGTGGCTAAGTGGGAAAGGATGTGGGACTCCCAAAACAACCAGGAGGTTGGCTTAGAAGCAGCCATCCTTTAAAGAAAGCGTAACAGCTCACTGGTCTAAATAAGGGGTCCTGCGCCGAAAATGTAACGGGGCTCAAGCCACGAGCCGAAGCTTCGGGTTCATGAGCAATCATGAGCGGTAGCGGAGCGTTCCCTAGGCCTGCGAAGGAAGACCCGTGAGGGCTTCTGGAGGTATGGGAAGTGCGAATGCTGACATGAGTAACGACAAAGAGTGTGAAAGACACTCTCGCCGAAAGTCCAAGGGTTCCTGCGTAAAGTTAATCTGCGCAGGGTTAGCCGGCCCCTAAGGCGAGGCCGAAAGGCGTAGTCGATGGGAACGGGGCGAACATTCCCCGGCCAGCGGATGGTGACGGATGCCGTGTATCGTCTGACCTTATCGGATTGGTCAGGCGGTGAAGGGGTCCCAGGAAATAGCCTCCGCGTAAGACCGTACCCGAAACCGACACAGGTGGACTGGTAGAGTATACCAAGGCGCTTGAGAGAACGATGCTGAAGGAACTCGGCAATTTGCCTCCGTAACTTCGGGATAAGGAGGCCTCTGTCTTGGGCAACCAGGGCAGAGGGGCACAGACCAGGGGGTGGCGACTGTTTATCTAAAACACAGGGCTCTGCGAAGTCTGTAAGACGACGTATAGGGCCTGACGCCTGCCCGGTGCCGGAAGGTTAAGAGGAGAGGTGAGAGCTTTGAATCGAAGCCCCGGTAAACGGCGGCCGTAACTATAACGGTCCTAAGGTAGCGAAATTCCTTGTCGGGTAAGTTCCGACCTGCACGAATGGCGTAACGATCTCCCCGCTGTCTCCAGCATCGGCTCAGTGAAATTGAATTCCCCGTGAAGATGCGGGGTTCCTGCGGTCAGACGGAAAGACCCCGTGCACCTTTACTGTAGCTTTGCGCTGGCCTTCGTGTCGGCATGTGTAGGATAGGTGGTAGGCTTTGAAGCCGGGGCGTCAGCCC
>NZ_JBKFAP010000063.1:0-2590 GCF_053345715.1 Methylobacterium sp. D48H | reverse complement strand
CGGCACCGTCGCGGGCGGCCTGACCAACACCGGCACGGCCCTCAACACCGGCGCCATCGGTGGTGGCGCGGCCAACAGCGGCAGCCTGGTCAACGCCGGCACCCTCGCGGGCGGGCTGACCAACACCGGCACCGCCCTCAACACCGGCACCATCGGTGGTGGCGCGGCCAACAGCGGCGTCCTGAGCAACAGCGGCGCCATCGGCGGCGGCGTGGCCAACACCGGCTTCCTCGCCACCAGCGGCACCATCAGCGGCGGCCTGACCAATGCCGGCACCGTGCTCGCCAGCGCCGGCCGCATCGACGGCGCCATCGCCAACAATGCCGGCCTGCTCGCCGTCGCCGGATCCGTGGCCAGCGGCGGCCCCTTCGCCAACGCCGCCGGCGCGACGCTCGCCGTCACCACGGGCGGCAGCTACAGCCTCGCCGGCCCCCTCGCCAATGCCGGCCTCGTCGCCGTCGCCCAGAGCGCCAGCCTCACCGCCTCCGGCGGCCTCAGCAACGCCGGCCTGGTGGCCAGCGACGGCACCCTCACCGCCGACCTGACCAACACCGGCATCGCCCGCCTGTCCGGCCAGTTCAACGGCACGCTCACCAATGCCGGCCTCGTGCAGATCACCGGCCCGCTCGCCGGGCTCACCGGCCTGACCAACACCGGCGCCCTCGACCTCGGCGGCACCGCCCTCACGCTCACCGACCTCGCCGGCCCGGCCTCCGCCGTCCTGGGCAACGGCGCCCTCACGGTCTCCAATGCGGCCGCCTCGACCTACGCCGGCGCCATCCTGGAGACCGCGAGCCCGACCAGCCTGACCAAGGCCGGCCCCGGCACGCTCCTGCTCACCGGCTCCGGCCTCTTCTCCGGCCCGACCACAATCCAGGCCGGCACCCTCTCCCTCAACGGCCTCTGGACCTCGCCGGTCACGGTCGCGGCCGCCGGCACCCTGCGCGGCATCGGCACCATCGCGGCCCCGGTCACGGTCGCGGGCGCCCTGCGGCCGGGCAACTCCCCCGGCACGCTCACCGTCCTCGGCCCGGTGGCGTTCGTCCCCGGCAGCAGCCTCGGCCTCGACATCGACGGCCCGGGCACCGGCACCGGCGCGGGCAGCTACGCCCGCCTGCTGGCACTGGGCCCGACCGGCACGGTCTCGGCCAGCGGCACCCTGGTGCCGGAGCTGCGCGGCATCACCGGCAACGCCACGAACAGCTTCACCCCCGCGCTCGGCCAGCGCTTCGGCGTGCTCACCGCGCAGGCCGGGCTGTCGGGCTCGTTCAGCGGGCTCGCCCAGCCGGCGGCGGGCCTGCCGGCGGGCACGCGCCTCGACGCGCTCTACGCCGCTACCGGCCTCGACCTCGTGGTCACGCCCGCCGCCTACGGCAACCTCGCAGGCCTCGGCCTCGCCCAGACCGGCAACGCCCGGGCCGTGGGCGCGGCCCTCGACCTCGCCCGCCCGGCGGCCGGCACGCGGCCGGACGCGGCGCGGGCGCGGGTGTTCGACCCGCTCTACGCGGCCGGCCCGGCGACGCTGCCGGGCGGCCTGGCGAGCCTGTCGGGCCAGAGCTACGGCGACGCGGTGATGACCGACCTCGCCGCGCGCCGTCTGCTCTCCGACACGATCGACCGGCACCAGCGCGGGCTGGGCGGGGGCGCGGGCGCGTTCAGCGCGGGCGATCCGGGCCCGGGCCCGAACCGCACGGCGCTGCAGGTGCGCGGCGGCGCCGGGGCGGCGGAGCGGCCGCTTGCGGTGGGCGAGGGCCGGGTCTGGGCCGACGCGCTGTACGGGTTCGGCGCGCGCGCGGGCGACCGGGCGGCGGCGGGCGCCGGCTTCGACGCGGGCGGGCTGCTGATGGGCGTCGACCGCCAGGTCGGGGCGGACACGCAGGTGGGCGGTGCGTTCAGCTACCTGCGCGCGGGCGGCACGTCGCGGGGCGCGGGGCTGGGTCGGTTCACCACCGACAGCTACGGCGGGACGCTGTACGCGAGCACGCGGCTGGGCGCGGTGGTGCTGCGGGGCACGGCGGGGGTGTCGTACGCGGACGGGCGGGTGGACCGGACGGTGGCGCTGGGCGCGGCGGTGTCGCAGGCGTCCGGGCTGTCGTCGGGCTGGAACGGCGGGGTGTCGGGCTTTGCCGGCTACGCGCTGGCGACCGGCCTGCCGGTCGAGGTCGTGCCGGAGGTGGGCTTCAGCTACGACCGGCTGACGCGGGGCCGTGTGTCCGAGCGGGGCGGTCTGGTCGGGCAGGGCTTCGGCGGGCAGGGCTTCGCGGTGGCCGACCTCGACGCGGCGCGCAGCCTGGTCGGCGGGCGGGTGACGAGCTGGGCGGTGGCGGGCATTCCGGACCTGCGCCTGGAGGGTCGGGCGTACTGGGCGCACGAGCTGGCCGACACGGCGGCGGTGGTTCGCTCGAGCCTGTTCGGGGCGGGGTTCGCGGGCCGGACGAGCGCGCTGGGCCGGGACGGCGCGGTTCTGGGGGTGAGCCTGACGGGGGCGGTCGCCGAGGGCGTGCGGCTGTCGGTGGGCTACACCGGCGACGTCCGCCCGGGCGCCACCGCCCAGGTGTTCACCGCAGGCCTCCAGGCCGCGTGGTGAGGG
>NZ_JBKFAP010000062.1:0-2841 GCF_053345715.1 Methylobacterium sp. D48H | reverse complement strand
GTATCCATCCGGCGAAGGACGCGGGAGCTACGGTTTCCTCGGGAGCAGATCACTTTCTGCCGTATGGGCGGCGATCCGCTCCTTCAGCTCGTCGATCCCATCGTTGGTAAACGCTGGGTACGCCTCGTCGCCGGAGCCGTGGACCCAGATCAGGCCGTCCTCGGGTTCCATGTCGACGATGATGTCGAACAGGGCGTCTGCATCCTGTCCGAGGTCGGCGGCGACCCTGGCCAGCGTGAACACGGTGCTCACCTTATTGCGCTGCATCGGCTCCCTTCCGTCGCGGCCCGATCGTCTCGTTAGTCTCGAGGCTGGCTGGCGAGAATGCTCAGGCAGCCTCGGCAAGCGGGGCGGTCGCTGACCGCCAATGCCACGGCAGGAGTTCGTGCAGCCGAGGGGCGGGGTGATCGGCGATGCGGGTGAGAACATCGGCGAGCCAAGCCTGCGGATCGATTGCGTTGAGCTTGGCCGTCACGATCAGCGTCGCCATCGCGGCTGCCCGATCAGCGCCCCGCTCCGAGCCGGCAAACAGCCAGGCTTTTCTGCCCAGGGCAAAGCCTCTCAGAGCCCGTTCGGCGGCGTTGTTGGTCAGGCAGACCCTTCCGTCTTCGAGGAAGTGCGTGAAGGCAGGCCAACGCCGCAGCAGATAGTCGATCGGCTCGGCCACGGCCGCCGAGCGCGACAGGCGTAAGCGTTGGTCGCGCAGCCACGTCTCCAGGTCGGCCACGAGCGAAGCGCTCTCGGTACGACGCACCCGCAGACGTTCGTCGGCCGAGCGTCCGTTGATCCGGCGCTCGACCGCAAACAGCTCGTCGATCCGACGGACCGCCTCCAGCGCGATCGGCGAGATCGCCGCCGCCTTCCGGCCTCGCCGCGCCCCGGCCGCCACGTCGGCGAGGACGAAGAACCCGCGGCGGGCATGAGCCCAGCAGAGCGCCGGGCGGATCGCGCCTTGCGGGCGTGCGGGATCGTAGAGGCGATTGTACCCGCTGTAGGCATCCGCCTGCAGGATCCCGCGGTAACCGCGCAGATGAGCCTCGGGATGCTCTCCGGCCCGGTCGCGCGAGGCGTAGAACAGCGCCGCCGGCGGGTCCGGGCCGCCGAAGGGGCGGTCGTCACGGACATAGGTCCAGATCCGGCCGGTGACCGTCCGGCCCTTGGCCAGGATCGGCACCGTGGTGTCGTCGCCGTGCAGCCGCCCGGCCGCCAGAACATGCGCGGCGATCAGCGCGTGCAGGGGCGCGAGCGCGGCCGTGCAGGCACCGACCTGATCGGCTAGCGTCGAGACCGACAGCGCGATCCCCTCCCGGGCGAAGCGCTCGCTCTGACGGTTCAGCGGCTGATGCTGGCCGAACTTCTCGAACAGGATCGTGGCCAGGAGCTGAGGCCCGGCAAAGCCGCGCGGCGTGACGTGGAACGGTGCGGGCGGCTGCGTGACCGTCTCGCAGGCCCGGCACGAGAAGCGCTCGCGCACGGTCTGGATCACCTTCCAGCTCCGTGGGATCATCTCCAGCGTCTCCGTGATGTCCTCGCCGAGCTTGGACAGCTTGGTCGATCCGCAGCAGGGACAGCACTCAGGGGCCGGAATGAGGACCCGCTCGCGCGGGAGATGGGCTGGGAACGGCTTGCGCGACGGGGGATGGCGGGTCGGCGAGAGAGCTCCCGCCGTACGCGCCAGGGCGGCATCGGCGGCGGCGGCCTGCTCCGTGGCGGTCGCTTCCAGCTCTTCCAGTTCGAGCTCCATCTGGTCGATGAGACGTGCCGCGCGCTCCGAGCGCGTGCCGTAGAGCTCGCGCCGCAGCTTCTCGATCTGCAGCTTGAGGTGCGCGATCAGCGCCGCACCGCTCGATCGGTCCGCCTCGGCGCTCAGCCGTGCGGCGCGCTCGGCCATGATCATGGCGTGCGCGGCGGCAAGGTCGGTCGGCAGCGACTCGGGCGTCGTGGTCACGGGAGGAGGGAATCACGGCTACCCGATCCTGGATAGGGCCGACCTCATCCGATCGCGCTGGGCCGCCAGGTCTCCTGGGGATGACGCCAGTCGATGCCCGAGAGCAGGTAGCCCATCTGCGCCGATGAGATCGTCACCACGCCGTCGGCTGGGCTCGGCCACAGGAAGCGCCCCCGTTCCAACCTCTTCGTGAACAGGCATGCGCCCTGGCCGTCGTGCCAGATGACCTTCAGCAGATCGCCGCGACGGCCGCGGAAGCAGAACAGATGCCCGTTCAGCGGATCGCGCCGGAGCACCTCCTGCACCTGCAGCGCGAGGCCGGGGAAGCCCTTGCGCATGTCGGTGTGGCCGGTCGCGAGCCAGACCCGCACGCCGGTGGGGACGGGGATCATCGCCCCTCCAGGACCGACAGCACCCGGCGCAGCGCCTCGGCGTCGACGTCGCGATCGACCTTGAGACGCCGGCCACCGCCGAGATCGATCTCGATCACACCGGCCCGGCGGCGGCGACGCGGATGCTCGTCTGCAGCGGCCGATGCCGGCAGGGTTGGCGGGCAGGGGTCAGGGGCCGGCTCAGGTTTTGTCACCACGGGCACGAACACCGGCACCTGTTCGGCCCCGCCGAGCCGGCCTTCGCGGGCTTGCCGCCGCCACGTGAACAGCAATCCGAGCGCGATCCCATAGCGGCGCGCGAGCGCACTCACGGACGTGTTGGCCGCGTAGGACGCCTCGACGATCCGCGCCTTCTCCTCGAAACTCCAGCGCCTCCGGCGCTCGACCCCGGCAAGAACCTCGACCCGCATCGCCTTGATCCGATGACTTTAACGCCAGCATTAAGGTCAGACGTCGGGCACGAGGCCCCGTCTCACAAGGCGGCTCTCACCGGAGGCGTAC
>NZ_JBKFAP010000061.1:0-4902 GCF_053345715.1 Methylobacterium sp. D48H | reverse complement strand
GCACATCCACCTGCCGCAGCTTGGCGACGACATCCTCCGGCTTGTGCCGCTTCGTTCCCATCTGTCCGTCCTCATCCTGGCCCGAAAGCCATACCTCAGGACGGACCACTTCATTGGGGGCAGATCACCTGTTCGGCGGACATGAGAACTGCGCTAGATATGCAGTCCGTCCGTCTTTCGCCATGGCAAACCGGATTAATCGGCGCGCCGTTGCCGATCCAAGCCCGATCATTAGATTGTGACAAGCCAGGACCGTCGCTGGAGAGATCACTTCACGAGAGCGTGCAGACAGCAACGCCTTCAGCGTAGTCCAAGGCCGTCCGAGACCACGTAAGATCACGGCAAGTGCGGCAGAATCCTCGGCGTCATAAGCCGCAACAACACTGCCGATGGGAAGTCCAGCCTCGTAAGCAAGTATGGCAAGTACATCTTCCAGGCGCCGAAGTTCGACCCAGCGCTCAAGTCGATCCGAGCTAACTGGTTTGACAAGAAGTTCGCCTGCGATCGACATTGACACTTGAAATCTTGCAAGACGGGCGGGAGCTACAGGTGCAGATAGTAATGCTGCTATCCGTTCCGGGAGCGCCTCGACGATTGTTGGATCGACATCAGTATCTTCTCGCAGCGACTCTCTTGCTCGCTCGAGGGCATATTCTAGAAGCTCATTCCGATAAGAAGCAGGCAATCCAACGAAAGTGATAAGTCGTATGGCCACCTCTTCCGACTGAGACGCATGCTGCATTAGCAAGGGTACATTTTCAGTGGAAATACAAGCTTTGGAATTAGACAAAACAGCGGCTGCAACACTGGCATCGCCGAGTCGTATCAGTGTGTCGCAAATTGATACACATAGCCCATCTCGACGTGCAATAGCGGCCCGATGCATATTACTACAGTTGATCGCAACGCCTAAGAGCCATTCATCTTTGAAGTTTTGCATTTGTATGACTATCAGCGTTGCGATGCGTAACGATCGATCCTGAGCCAGAAGGATTGCGGTTCGCATCGGCGGACGCTTCAATTCTATAATTCGGAGTGCAAAAATGTATCGCGATTCTTCATCGACCTTCGATAGGAGCCTGGCAAGCATAATGTCATAGGAAGATCGCTCTTCCTCCGGCAAGCGTGACCAATATTCCACAAGAGCGGCCGCGGAGGCGCGCAGGAATTGCACCTGTTTATCTACATCGCATTTTTCAATCAGGTACAACAGTTCGGTTGACAGGGTGGCGGCCTGAGCTAATTTTGACATGGATCAATGCTGGCCTCAAAGGCTGTTTCTTACGGTGACCGCGTTTTCAAGCTGCAAGGCTTTTATTAGATATGGATGCCACAGATCGAAGGCCTCGTGAAGGGATTTATCTACGTCCGCGAAGGAAAATGGCTTTCTCAAATAATTACTTATTCCAAATGTGCTCATTTGTCGTGACGGTATGCTACACTCTGAGCTTCCCATCAGTATAAGCTTCGTACTTGGACTGATATTATTGATCTTGCATGCAATTTCGAGTGCCGGACCGTCACTTATGGCCGTGTCGATCAGGGCAACATCAGCGGTTCCAAAGCGCGCAGTTCGCAGGGCCGACGCGCCGTGCTCGGCATCGATTACGTCTAGCGAGAAATGACTGTCGGATAAAAGACGACGAATCACATTTCGAGTAGGCTTATGCGGTGCAACTAAAAGGAATTGCAGTTTTCTACGAATGATTTGACTCGCGGACAAAATTCGACTTATCTGATTAATGTTCAATGGTTTTAATAAAACTTCATAAGCCCCGATGAGTTGCGCCACCGAGGGCCAGCGTGGAGCAAGCATATCTGATATCAATACAATCATGCCTCCCTTGCCTCTACTTGAACGCCAATGTTGTAAAATACTTGCGTCATTGCCTGGCAAGGTGACATCGACAAATATTAGATCGATTGTATCATTCTTAAGTCGATGAGCGAAGCTTCTCCCGTCCGAAACTTCCAAAATGAGCGCAGTGGGGTCAGTAGCAGCAATCGCCTCAGCAATATCGATTCTAATTTCTTGATTTGAGTCCGCGATAATTACCGTTGGACCGGAGACGAAGTTAGGCATCTTATATCCGTGATTGTTTGGCCTAATTAGGCTCGTTGGTTATCTGTAGTTACGCGAAGATGTCGAAATCCAAAATCGTAGCTGAACTACTATACATATTCACATCAGAATGCTCACTAATTATTGTCGCAACAGCGTGATATTAAATATTAATTCGGCATTTATTCAATGAAGCATCGCGCCTATAATTCGATTTGGGCTTTTGCGACTGGGCGGAAGGTCCGCACGAGATCGGCATCGAGCCTGCCTGTCATATCTTCGAGGATCGCCAGCGCCCTCTCGGCAGGCATTGGTGCCTTATACGGGCGTCGTTCAATCAATGCTGCGTAGATATCGCAGACGGTAATCAGTCGCACGAGATCGGGAATTTCTTTACCCGCCAGCCCGTCTGGGTAGCCCGAGCCGTCGAGCATCTCGTGGTGCGAGCGGACCACTGCAAGCGTAGCCGCGTCGAAGCCGCCGTTCAGGAGCAGGGTATGGCCTTCCGCCGCGTGGGTGCGCATCACTTTCAACTCGGCGTCGTCGAGTCGGCCTGGCTTGTTGAGAATGGTGAGCGGGATTTTGGTTTTGCCGACGTCGTGTAGCAGCGCGGCCTTGATTACGCGATGCCGATCGCCTGTTCCAAAGCCCAGAGCCGCGGCAAAGGCTGCCGAAAGGCCGGCCACAAGCAGCATGTGCTGGTGCGTGATGTCGTCGAACTGTTGGACAGCGCGGATCCAATCGCGGATGTTCGCCTCGCGTAAAGCCCGCTCGATCAAATCAGTTCCTAGATCGGCTAAGTCGGGAGTGATCGGCTGTTCCGAGAACACGGTGTCCTTCAGGAATTGCCGCGCCTCAATCGCCCGCTTCAAGGTAGCTGGTGGGAGTAGAGCAGCCTCTGTGCTTAGCTGGTTGAGCCGTTCGATCATCATTCGCGCGGCCGATGAGGCGCCGAGGGTCTGGCTCGCCCCTAGTAAGCGTGCCTGAGCCTCTGCTCGGGCGGGATTGCCGTGGACGAGGAACAGGTACGGCGCCCCGCCTTTCCGCGCGTGAGCGAGGCATTGCCGCAAGCGCAGAATCGCGTCTGACGTTAGGGCCTGCACATCGCTGATCACGAGGCTGGGTTTGACGTCTGGACTAGCATCCGCATAGAGATCGTGGACTTGGCAAGCGCCCAACGCGACCAGATCGCGCGCAAGGCGCTCGCCGCGACGCAGATCGTCCGAGATCAAAAGGAGTTGTTGCGCTGCCACGGGCCATCCCCTTTGCGTCGAGCATCTTCAAAGCACCGGCAGTCATTGTCGGATTTGATTTAATTGAATTCCTCGATTACGGCCTGAGTAGCCAAAATGCGAGATTTGTCATCGCGTCGACCATACACTGCGGTGTGGCTAAATCTTTCTTGATCTTGCGATGAAGGCATTCGAGCGGCTTTTACCTCGTTTCCACGATGGTAGCTTCCAGATTCAGATCGACGAAAATAGCCGCGCAGATCGATGTAGTGATTTGTGATTCTGATTCATCGTCAGCGCTCTTTGCAGCATAGCAGCAATTCACGCGGTGGACTAAATGACGTTTCTCAATCGAGAGGGGTAATGGTCGTTTAAATCCGTAATCCTTAATTTTTTCTAAGTCGGTAGATGCTCGATAATACAACTTGTGGTCAAAAATGAATATTGGACGCCATTCTTTTCAAAAAATGTGCAACAATTTTCAAAAGCAATGACGACAAGTTAGCTCCGTGACCAGCGGCACAACTCAGAATAGTGCTGACAGAGGTGTAAATGGGCTGAGATTTTCCCACCGCCGTAGGATTTTCAGATCAGGTAGATGCCTAGAGCGGTCACCGACCGGATTGAATCGTGTAGGGTTTCGGCCGCGGCGGTGATGTGATTCGATGGTCGGCTTTCCGAGGAGGAGAGCCGATGGCGTCTGCCCTGTCCGTTGATTTGCGCGAGCGTGTCGTAGCCGCGATCGAGGCGGGGGCTTCGCGCCGGGAGGCGGCGCGGCGCTTCGAGGTCAGCCCGGCCAGCGCCGTGCGCTGGCACGGGATCTTCGTGCAGGAGGGTCGGACACAGGCCAAGCCGATGGGCGGCGATCAACGCTCGCACACCATCGAGGCACAGGCCGACCTGATCCGGCAGACCTACGAAGCGCAGCCCGAGCTGTTCCTGCATGAGTTGCGCGACCGTCTGGCCGAACTGGGGCTGCGGGTTGGGGTCAGCAGCCTGTCCCGCTTCTTCAAGCGCCATGGCATCACGCGCAAAAAAACACCGGCCACGCCGCCGAGCAGGAGAGGGAAGACGTGAAGGCCGCGCGCCTGTCCTGGTTCGACGGCCAGCTCGATCTCGACCCGGACAAGCTCGTGTTCCTCGACGAGACCGCCACCAACACGAAGATGGTCCGCCGCTATGGGCGAGCCCCGCGCGGCGAACGCTGCCGGGTCGCGGTGCCGTTCGGCCACTGGAAAACCATCACGGTCACTGCCGGTCTGCGCACCAGCGGCCTGACAGCCACCGCACTCTTCGATGGACCGATGACTGGCGCTCGCTTCCGTGGCTATGTCGAACAAACCCTCGTCCCAGCCCTCAGGCCCGGCGACACGGTCGTGCTCGACAACCTGCCCGCCCACAAGGTCAGCGGCATCCGCGAGTGCATTGAGGCAGCGGGAGCGAGGCTGCTCTACCTCCCGGCCTATTCCCCCGACTTCAACCCGTGTATGGATGGCTCCTGCGGGTCAAGGATGTCGATCGGTTTGGGTGAACTAGTCGGCTGCGGCCATGTATACGGCGTCTGATCTGCAGCGGGATCGCTGCGCGCCCTGATGAAGTCCGCTTGGA
>NZ_JBKFAP010000060.1:0-5759 GCF_053345715.1 Methylobacterium sp. D48H | reverse complement strand
CGTGCCAGCCATGACCGCTTGGCCGACTGCGCTCGCCCGACCGGCTCCGTCGGCCAAGCTACCCGTAGAGCAGAGGCCGACCCTGCACTAACTTTGAACTCGGACCACCGCGTGGGGGCTGGTCACTAGCCCAGATGTCGGCGGGCAGATGCCGCTGAGTGGTTCCATGGAACCGATGATGAGGGCGGGGCGAAATTGGGCGCCATACCGACATCGCTGTCGCCCTGCCTTGTGGGGAAGGGATTGGAGATCGTCGGTAGGAGTACGCTCACTCAGGAACCGCACCGGTCCAAAAATCTGACGCGGGCAGCTCGCCCCCTCGGAAACCCTGATGGCGGATACACCTTCCGCCAACGAAGCCGAATAATCCTGTCCTGTCAGAGCGTTGAGATTTGGCTTTGACCGCTACCCACGACCTCGCCCACGTTCACGGGCGTTTCTATTGGAGCTTCAGCCTTCCCGGCATCTAATGCCAAGAGACGGGAATGGTCGCGACCACGTTGTCCTGCTCGGGAGCCAGCGGAGGCGGCCGGAGCGGTTGCGCATCACGGACGGCCCGGGCGGCGGCATCGTCGAGGCCCGTCACCCCGCTCTTCTTTGTGACCTCAATTTTGCTGACCGCGCCATCGCGGCTCACCACGAACTGGACGGTGGTGACGAAGGGGACCTTTGTATGCCGGTAGCCAGGAGGGGGCCGGTATCGGGCGTGGATGTCCCTGGCGGCCTGCGCTGCCCAATCCTGCATGCTTTCGGCCTGCGCGGGCACTAGCCCGACCAGAACCAAAGCGAGGACACGCGCGATCGAGCCGAGAGGATTGGTCATAGCGAAGCCTAGCATCATGCTTTTGCACCGAACATGCGGACGGCGACCAATCAACCTAAGTCGACCGGCATAGTTAGCCATTCACACAAACTGACGTCATTCCCCCATCCAACCCGTGACCTTGCCCCGTGTTTGCCCCCGTTCATAACCAAAGTCCGTTCTGGTCCTGTCGGGACCGGGCTGCAAACGCGTTTGGGGTAAGCCCACCGAGGCTCGTGTGGGGGCGGCAGGTGTTGTAGTCGACCCGCCACGCCTCGATGATGGTCCGGGCCGCCGGCAGGCTCCGGAAGAGATGCTCGTTCAGGCACTCGTCGCGCAAGCGCCCGTTCAAGCTTTCGACAAAACCGTTCTGCTGCGGCTTGCCGGGGGCGATGTAGTGCCACTCGACCGTACGCTCCTCCTGCCAGCGCAGGATGGCATGCGAGGTCAGCTCGGTGCCGTTGGCCGCGTCCGCCTCCTCCCGCCGCAGGTAACCCTCGTACTGGATGCGCTCGGCTGCAGTGAGCAGCGCCGGATCGATCGTGGCTGCGCCGACGACCTCGCGAACCTGTCGCATCGACCTTCACACGGCATCGAGGAAGCCGCGGCTGGCATTTGTCAGTGGGCGTTGAATACTCCCTGATTGTGGGCATCGAAAATTCCCTGGTCGGTGCCCTGGCCTGAGTGCGCGGAGGGCACCCCGCGCTCTCAGGCTTATCCATCCTGCGCAACCATGCCGGCCGATGCGTATCGGTCGGGAGGGACGAGGATGGTCCTGCTGGGAGAACTCCTCATGATCCTCGACCTGCATCGACAGGGGCTGTCGGTCACCGCCATCGCCCGCCGGACAGGGCGTGATCCGAAGACGGTCCGGAAGTACATCGAGCGCGGCCTCGAACCACCGGCCTACGGTCCCCGCCAAGCCGGACGTCCGAGCAAGCTCGCTCCCTACCTCGTATACCTGCGCGAGCGCGTCACGACCTTCCCCGATCTCAGCGCCGTGCGCCTGACCCGCGAGCTGCGGGAGCGCGGCTATATGGGGGCCTACACCGCCGTGAAGCGGTTCGTCGCCGCGACCCGTCCGCCCGAGGCCAAGCCCTACGAGGTTCGCTTCGAGACCCCCGCCGGCCAGCAGGCGCAGGTCGACTTCGCTCGCTTCGTGGTCACCTTCACGGACGCACCGGGCGCGAGCTGCATCGTATGGCTGTTCTCGCTCGTGCTCGGCCATTCCCGGCACATCGAGGCACGCTTCGTCCTGCATCAGGACCTGCAGACCCTGCTGCGCTGTCACATGCAGGCGTTCGCCGCGCTCGGCGGCGTGCCGATCGAGATCCTCTACGACCGCATGAAGACCGCGGTCACCGGCGAGGCGCCGGACGGCCATATCGTCTACAATCGATCCCTGCTGGCGCTGGCCAAACATTACGGCTTCCTGCCGCGTGCCTGCCGGCCGTACCGGGCCAAGACGAAGGGCAAGGTCGAACGGCCGTTCTCCTACATCCGCCAGGACTTCTTCGTTGCCCGCTCCTTCCGCGATCTCGACGACCTGAACCTCCAGCTCCGGACTTGGCTCGACACCATCGCCAACCTCCGCCTGCACGGCACCACGCAGCGGGTCGTCTCAGAGGCCTTCGCCGCCGAGAAGCCCGAGCTGCAGCCGCTGCCGGCCGTGCCCTTCGACGTCCTGCTCAAGCTCGAACGGCGCGTCAGCCACGACGGCCTCGTCTCGATCGGCGGCAACTACTACAGCGTGCCGGATCGGACGCGGCGCGTCGTCGAGGTGCACCAGTTGCCCGACACGATCCGCATCCTCGACGGCGGCCGGCTCGTGGCGAGCCACTCGATCCTGGAGGGACGGCGCCAGTACCGCGTCGATCCCGAGCATCGCCAGGGAGGAGCTGCCCGAGCCATGCGGCACGGCCATCCCGACAGCCTGCCGATCGGTCGGAGTGGCGATCACGTCGCGCAGCGCTCCCTGGCCGTCTACCAAGCCGTCGGCGAGCGGCTCGCCGCTGGGATCGGGGTCCGGTCATGACCCGTACCGCTCCCGCCCATGCCGCGACGACCCTCGACAGGATCAAGCACAGCCTGGTCGGCTTGCGCATGCCGCGAGCCCTCGAAGTCCTCGACGCCACGGTTCGGCGCATCGAGCAGGGCGAGATCGATGGCATCACCGCCCTCGACGAGATCCTGATGGAGGAACTGACGCTGCGCGAGAACCGCCGGGTGAAGACCGCCCTGCTGGTCGCTCGCCTGACGACGATCAAGACGCTCGCCGGCTTCGACTTCACCTTCCAGCCCTCCCTCGACCGGGAGCGGATCATGGCGCTGGCGGAATTGACCTTCATCGACCGGGCCGAGGTGGTCCATCTTCTCGGCCCGCCCGGCACCGGCAAGAGCCATCTGGCCACGGCACTTGCCGTCGAGGCAGTGAAGGCCGGGCGCAGCGTGGTGTTCTCGACGCTGGCCGAGCTGATCGCCTCGCTGGCCAAAGCCGAGCGCGACGGCGCGTTGCGCGAGCGGATCCGCTACCTCAGTCGGGCCTCGCTCCTGGTCGTGGACGAGATCGGCTACCTGCCCGTAGTCCCGGGCGGGGGCAACCTGTTCTTCCAGCTCGTCAACGCGCGCTATGAGAAGGGAGCGATGATCCTGACCTCAAACCGCGGCTTTGCCGAATGGGGTGAGGTGTTCGGTGATCCCGTGGTGGCCACGGCCCTGCTCGACCGCCTGCTGCATCACGCTGTCGTCATCCAGATCGAAGGGGCGAGCTACCGGCTGCGCCAGCACGGCGATCTCATCCCCGAGCACGTGCGTTCGAAGGCGCTGATCACCCCGCCGCCGGTTCCACGACGCCGCGGCCGGCCCCCCAAGAAGGCGACCCTTGATCATATCCCCGGCTGATCACCGATCGCTACCGAACCCGCCGGGTAGGGAATTTTGAAAGCCCATAATTGCGGAGACTACGGTGCCCGTTGACAGGCATTCTCCATGAGGTGCCACCGGTCGGCGACCTGGATGGACTGCGGCAGAGCACGGGCGATGGCCTCGCCATATCCACCCCCGCGGTCGCGGGCGACGATCTGGATCGAGCCGTTCATCTTCAGCCATGTCTGTGCGGTGGCCTGCTCGCGGTCGGGCAGGAGCGCTACGATGCGGCGGCGTTCGAGGTCGCAGACGAGGGTGCCGTAGCGGTGGTTGCGCCGCCAGGCGAAATCGTCGATCCCGATGACGCTGAGTGGATCGGAGTGGGTAGTCGCCCGACGGCGGATCACGCGCAGGAGCGTGTCGCGGCTGACGGGCAGCATCAGGCGCTGAGCGAGGCCTGCACCGGGCCGACCCCCGAGTGCGAGCCCGAGGTGATGGACGATCTGCTCCAGCCGCGAGGTGCGTCGCGCGAAGGTAGGCAGGACATCCTCGGAGAAGCGCTCGGCGAAGATCTTCCGCCCACAGGCCGCTGCGTCACACCAGAAGCGTCTCACCATGACTTGGAGTTCGACGCGCCGGCCACCAAGCGGCAGGTCGGCGGCACGGCGCTGGTAGCGGCTTTGGATGCGACGTGAAGAGGTCCGTGGAGTTGCCCCCATCAAACCGGACACGGGGCTGGTTGCATCTGAGCACGGATGAACTCGCGCGGCGAGCGCATGCCGAGCCCACGATGGGGATGGTGTTCGTTGTAGTCGGTGATCCAGGCGCCGATCCGCGCCAGGACCGTGTTGGCGTCGGGCCGGGGTTGGACGCGGGCATAGTCGCGCTTGAGCGTCTTCACGAACGCCTCGCTCACCCCGTTGCTCTCGGGCGAGCGTACCGGCGTGAAGCAGGGCACGAGGTTCAGGGCTGCCGCGAAGGACAGCGTCTCGGCGGCCGTAAAGGCAGAGCCGTTATCGGCCAGCCACTGCACGGGATGGGTCGCGCAAAGGCTGCCGAAGCGCGCCTCCACGCAGGTCAGCATGAGATCCCGCACCATCTGGCCGGTGATCCCACCCGTGGAGGCCACCCAGGCGATCACCTCGCGATCATGGGTGTCGATGGCGAAGGCTACCCGCACCGCCTCGCCGTTCCAGCAGCCGATCTCCAGCCCATCCGAGGACCAGCGCTGGTTCGAGGCCGCGGCGATCACACGGCCCTCGTGGGTGCCCACGGGTCGCCCGCCCGTGTGGCGCTGGAGGAGCAGGCTGTCCCGCTTCATCAAGCGGAACACCCGCTTGTGGTTCAGGGCGGGCTCGCCAGTGGCGCGCCGCGTCCGGTTCAGGATCGCCGTCACTCGCCGATAGCCGTAAGTCGGCCGCACGTCCGTGATGGCGCGGATGGCGATCAGGACGGCCTCGTCGTCGGCGCGACGATAGGGACCGCGCGACCGCGACCCAGTCCGTATCTGCTCGACGAGGTTGGAGCGGGCCACGCCGAGCACGTCGGCCACGACCTTCACCGGGAAGAGCCCGCGGGCGGCGACGGCAGCGGCCACACGGCTTTTTTTATCCATGCAGCGGCCAGCGCCTCCTTGAGCACCTCGACCTCCAGCGTCTTGCGTCCCAGCAGCCGCTCTAGATCGCGCACGCGAGCTTCCAACTCGCGCATCCGGCTAGCAGCGACCACCTCGTCGTCGGCTTGCACCGCCACCTGTCCGCCCTCGGCCATGCGACGCCTCCACCCGAATAGAAGGCTCGGTGAGAGGCCGTGGATCCGCGCTACCGCCGAGACGGTCATGCCGGGCTGCATCGTCTCCTCGACGAAGCGCACCTTCTCGTGGGCGGTATAGCGCCTGCGGCGCTCGCGCCCGGTGATGATCTCGATCCGCTGCGTGTCGTTCGGCATAGGCGCACGCCTAGGCTTCCGCCTAGGGCGTCTCTGCAAAGTCATCTGAGCCAGAGCATGGTCATGCCGAGCGTGACCATGGCGAGGTAGTTCGCGGCTCGCTTCTCGTAGCGGGTGGCGATGCGGCGATACTGCTTGAGCCGGC
>NZ_JBKFAP010000006.1:0-258736 GCF_053345715.1 Methylobacterium sp. D48H | reverse complement strand
GGGCGAGGTGGGGATGGGCGGCGAGGTAGGCGGCGGAGTCGAAGTCGGGGCGCGGGTCGCGGCCCGCGCGCCAGCCGTGGACGAGGTAGTCGCGCACCGGGTCGGCCGCGATCCCGTACCAGCTCGCGTAGAACGCCGTGTCAAAGTGCGGAGCCAGGGCGGCGATCAGGCGCGCCTCGAGATCCGCGCCGGTCGCCGCGCCCGCCCAGCGTCGGTGCAGCGCCGCCGGCGTGGCCAGCGGGTCGCGCAGCCGGCCGAGGCGGCGTCGCATCCGCGTCAGGGCCGAGATCCGGCCGGTCCCGTCGGAGTCGCGGCGCATCTCAGGACTCTGCGGAGGGGCGTTCGCCGCGGGCCGTCACGGGGCGCGGGATCCATCGGCCGCCCGCCGGGCGGGCGCCGTCGAGGCGCGGGGCTCTGATCGGGTCATGGGCGGCAGCTGGCGGGCAGCGTCGGAGGCGCGAGGCGGCGCGGGAGCGATCGTCCTGTCGGACACAAGTCGCACTAGCGGAACCGGCCGAATCCGTAAACCGCGGGGCGCCGCCGGCATCCGCGCCGCGGGCCATGCCGCGGGTCATGCCGCGGGTCATGCCGCGGACCGGCGGAGGGCCTTGCTGCCGACCGTATTTCGATATATCTGAAAATTCGTCATATCGAAATCGAGTCGTCTCCATGCATCCCTATGTCTCGGACGGCCTGCACGCCGATCCCTTCGACGCCTTCCGCGTCCGCGCCCATCGCGGGCCGATGGGCGGCGACCCCCGCGGACGGCACGGGCCCCACGGCCACCCGGGTCGCGGTCCCGGCGACCGCCGGATGTTCGGCCGCGGCGGCCGCGGCGACCTCGCGCGCTTCTTCGCCCACGGCGACCTGCGCCTCGTCATCCTCCACCTGATCGCCGAGAAGCCGCGCCACGGCTACGAGATCATCAAGGCGATCGAGGAGCGGGTCGGCGGCGCCTACAGCCCGAGCCCCGGGACCGTCTACCCGACGCTGACCCTCCTGGAGGAACTCGGCCACGTCACGGTGACCCCCGGGGAGGGCACCAAGCGGCTGCACGCGATCACGCCCGAGGGGCAGGCCTTCCTGGACGGCAACCGCCCGACCCTCGAGGCGATCCTCGCCCGGATGGCCGAGGCCGAGGCCGCCCGGGGCGACGGTCCCCCGCCCTCGGTCGTGCGCGCCAAGGAGGGGCTGAAGCTCGCCCTGCAGATGCGGCTCGCCCGCGGTCCGCTCAGCGCCGAGCAGGCCGCCGCCATCACGGCGGCCCTGGAGGCGGCGACCGCCGCGGTGGAGCGGGCGTGACGGGCCGTCCCGCGCCCGTCACCGGACCCGTCACCGGACCCGTCACCGGACCCGTCACCGGGACGCGGCTCGGCAGCCTCGTCCTCGGGATCACCCTGTTCCGGCCGCGGCCGGACCAGGTGGCGCGCGTCCGGGCCCTGGCCTCGGCCGGCGACGCCGCGGTGATCGCCTTCGACAATGGCGGCCTCCCGGCCGGGACGGCCGACCAGCTCGCCCGGGCCGGCGTGACCCTGCTGTCGGCGGGCACGAATCTCGGCATCGCCGAGGCGCTCAACCGGATCGCGGCGGCCGCCCGCGCCGCGGGGGGCGGGACCCTCCTCCTCCTCGACCAGGACGCCGAGCCGCCCGCGGATCTCGCCGCCGCGCTGCTGGCGGCGCGGGACCGGCTGCGGGAGGCCGGGATCCCGGCGGCGGTGGTGGGCCCGGTGCCCGCGCCGGCACCGGGCCACAAGGCGCCGGCCTACCCGCCCCGTCCCGGCGCGCCGGCACGCGACGGCCTCGCCCCGGTGCAGTTCCTGGCGACCTCGGGCTCGCTCCTCGACCTCGACGCCTTCGCGCGGGTCGGGCCGTTCCGCGGCGACTTCTTCATCGACGGGGTCGAGCTCGAATGGTGCTTCCGTGCCTGGAGCCTCGGCTACGGCTGCTACCGAGCCGACGCCGTCGCGATCCCGCACCGCGTCGGCGGCGGGACGATCCGGGCCTTCGGGATCACGATGCCGCGCCAGCCCCTGTTCCGCATGGCGACCTACCTGCGCAACGCGATCTACGCGTGGCGGCTGCCGCACGTGCCGCCGCGCTGGAAACTCGCCCAGGCCGCCTACCTGCCGCTCCAGGCCGGGCTGTACTGGGCGGATTCGGGCTTCCGGCCCGCCGTGCTGCTCAGGCTCCTCGCGGCCGCGCGCGACGGCGCCCTCGGGCGCCTCGGGCCGCCCCGGGACCTGCCCCGGGACCTGCCGTGACCGACCGCCCTGCCCTCGACGTCGTGATCGTCAACTGGAACGGCGGCGGCCTGCTGCGCGCCTGCCTCGCGAGCCTCGCGGCCGCGCGGGACGCCTCGGCCGTGCAGGTCACCGTGGTGGACAACGCCTCGACGGACGGCTCCACCGAGACCCTGCCCGCCCTGCCCCGCCCGCTCCGGCTGATCCAGAACACCGCGAATCTCGGCTTCGGCCGGGCCTGCGACCAGGGCGCCGCCGCCGGCGACGCCCCCGCGATCCTGTTCCTGAACCCGGACACGCAGGTCGCGCCCGACGCGCTCGGCGTGGCCCTGGCCGCCCTGGCGGCCGACCCGCGGACCGGGATCGTGGGCGCGCGGCTCGTCGACCCGGACGGGCGGACCGCGCGCTCCTGCGCCCGGGCGCCCTCGGCGCTGGGCCTCCTCGGCCGCGCCCTGGCGCTCGACCGCCTCGGCCTCGTGCGGCCGCACTTCCTGCTGGAGTGGGACCACGCGGAGGACCGCGCCGTCGACCAGGTGATGGGCGCCTTCCTGATGATCCGCCGCGACCTGTTCCGGAGCCTCGGCGGGTTCGACCCGCGCTTCTTCGTCTACTGGGAGGATGCCGACCTCTGCGAACGGGCCCGGGCGGCGGGCTTCGCGGTGCGGCACGTGGCCGGGGCGGTCGCCCGCCATGTCGGCCAGGGCACGACCCGGCAGGTGCGGGCGCGGCGGCTGTTCTACTTCCTGCGCAGCCAGATCCTCTACGCCGGCAAGCACCACGGCGCCGCGACGGCCCTCGCCCTGGCGGCGGCGAGCTTCGGCGCGCAGGTGCCCCTGCGGCTCGCCCTGGCCCTCGCCCGCCGCTCCCCCCGGGAGGCCGCGGAGGTCCTGCGGGCGGCGGGCCTCCTGGCCGCGGCGCTGCCGGGGCTCGTGCCGGACCTCCTGCGGGCCGCGCGCGCGCGGCCCGCCGCTTGAGCGGGCCGGCGATGCCGCGCCCTGTCCGCGCGCCCGCCGCGCAGGGGCCGGCCGCCCGCGCGACCCGGACGGGGCCGTGAGCCTGCCGATCACCGGGGGCGGCCGGTTCTGGGCCCTTGCCTTCCTGGGCCTCGGCTTCCCGGCCTGCCTCGCGCTGGCCTGGATCGGTCTCACCGGCGAGTCCCCGTCCGCCCTCGCCGTCTGCGGCCGGCTCGCCGGCATCGCGGCGTTCCTGGGCCTGGGGCTCGCCGCCCTGGCCCTGGCGACCCGGGGCCGGGCCGCGCTGTTCGCGCTGCTGTGCTTCCCGGCCTCGCTCGCGGCCGCCCCGGGACCGGACGGGCCCGTCCTGGCGCTGGCGGCGCTCGCGGCCGCGCTGCTCAGCCCCCGGCCGATGACGGGCCGGCACGGATCGGCGCGCCGCGCCGGCGCGGCGCTGGCGATCGCCCTGGTGGTGCTGGCGCGGCCGGCCTGCGCGCCCCTCGTGGGGATGCTGCTGGTGCCGTTCCCGCCCCCGGGGCGACGCGTCCGCGCCTGGCGGGAGCGGCTGCCGCTCGCCGCGCTCGCCCTGCTGCCGGCGCTCCTGCCGGCGCTCCTGCCGGCCGCGAGCCCCGGGCTTCCGCCCCCCGGCGCGGCGGGGGGCGGATTGGTGTCCCTGCCCGTCCCGCTGCCCGGGTTCCTCACCGGGGTCTGGGCCGCCGCGCTGCTGGTGCCGCCCGTCGCGCTGCGGCGCGGCCCCCTGCCCCCGCGCGCGGAGCGGCTGTGGCTCTCGGGCTGCGCGCTCCTCGGCCTCTGGCTGGCGGTGCTGCCGCAGGCCCTCGCCTCGGCGGGCGGCCTCGGCGGGTTGCAGGCCCGGGACCTGCTGCCGCTGGCGCCGATGCTGATCCTGGCCTTCGCCCGGGGGCGGATCGGCACCGCGGCGGCCCTGCGCTGGCCGGCCCTGCTCCCGGTGCTGGCCGCCGCCCTCGACGCGGCGGTGCTGCCGATGATCGCGCTGCGGGCGTAGCGGGCGCTCAGTCCCGGTCCAGGAACTCCAGGAGCGCCCGGTTGAAGGCCTCGGGCCGGGTGACGCTGTGGGCGTGGCCGCCCTCCGGGGCGAGGGCGAGCCGGGCCTTGGGCAGCGCCGCCGCCAGCCGCTCGGACCGGGTGTAGGGCACCAGCACGTCGTCCCGGGCGGCCATGACCAGGGTCTCGTGGCCGATCGCCCCGAGATGGTCCGCGATGGTGAAGCGCTCCAGGGCGGCGATGCGGGTCAGCACGGTCTCGGCGCCGGGGAAATGCGCCAGGGCCTGCGCCGCGTCGGCTTCGACCCGCTCGGCCTGCGCGGAGAGCCAGGGGGCCGGGTACAGGAAGATCGCCTGGGCCCGCACGTAGGCCTCCGGCCCGCCCCCGGCCAGGATCGCCCGGCGGGCCGCGAAGCAGCGGCGCGTGGCCGGGTCCATCGCGTCCCAGCCGTTGATCACGACGAGGCGCCCGACCCGCCCGGGGGCGTCCAGCGCCATCTGGAGGGCGATCAGGCCGCCGAGCGCGTGGCCGACCACGTCGGCCCGGTCGATCCCGGCCGCGTCCAGCACCCCGAGCGCGTCCCGCGCCATGGCGGGGACGTCGTGGTCCGGCGCGAGCCGGCCGGGCGAGCGCCCGGTGCCGCGGTGGTCGTAGGTGACGACCCGGAACCGCGCGGTCAGGGCCGCCATCTGCGGCGCGAAGTAGCTCGCCGCGCCGCCGAGGCCCGGCGAGAGCAGCACCGGCCGCCCGCCCGCCGGGCCGGCCACCGCGTGGGGGAGCGGGCCCATCAGCGGCCGATATGGGCGATCGCGGCGATCTCCACGCGGGCCTCGGGCTTCACGAGGCCGCACTGGATGCAGTAGCGCGCGGGCTTCTCGCCCGGGAAATACTCGGCGTAGACGGCGTTGATCGCGGCGTAGTCGGCCCAGTCCGCCAGGAAGACGTGGTTGAAGGTGACGTCGTCCATGGTGCCGCCCGCGGCCTCGACCACGCCCCGGACGGTCTCCAGCACGTGGCGGGTCTGGGCCGCCGCGTCGCCGACATGGACCACGTTGGCCTCCGCATCGAGTGGCAGCGTGCCCGAGACGTACAGGATCCCGTCGGCCAGGGTGCCCGGCACGTAGGGGGCCAGCGGCTTGCCGGTCCCCGGCGGTATCACGACCTGCTTGGGCATTCCCCTGCGCCTCCCGCGCGCGACCTGTCGGCCGGGCCGGGCAGGCCGCGCGGGAGGCCGCGTCGCGGCGGTCTTCGCGCACCCTGCCGGTCACCGGCCGGGCGCGCGATGCACTTATCCGGCCAGATCGCCGCCGGATGTACCGCCATATGTATCGATCCCGGCGTGTGAGGACGCCCCGAGGGCGGCCTCGAAGGCGGCGACGTCCGAGACCCAGCCGAAGAAGGTCTCGATGTTGGCGAGCGCCGCGTGCTGCAGGCTCTCCGGCCCCGCCTGGTGCGTGGCGTCGGCCAGCACGATCCCGAAATACTCCCGGTGGAACCCGTCCCGCAGCGTCGACTCGACGCAGACGTTGGTGGCGATGCCGGTGAAGACCAGCGTGGTCACGCCCCGGGACCGCAGGGTGCTGTCGAGGGGCGTGTTGTAGAAGCCGCTGTAGCGCGGCTTGCCCATCACGATGTCGCCGGGCTCCGGCCTCAGGGCGTCCACCAGCGCGTAGTCCCAGGATCCCTTGGCGAGCAGCTGCGCGTTCGCTTCAGGATTCCGCCGCATCGTCTTGAGGGCGTTGGATTTGTGCCAGTTCGGCGAGCCCGGGCCACCGGCCTCGACATAGGCCGGGTCCCAGCCGTTCTGGAACCACAGGACCGGGATGCCGGCGGATCGCGCCGCCGCCACAGCCCGGGCGATCCGGGCGATCACCGGGCCGGTGCCCGAGACGTCGAAGCCGGCCCGGTCGAGGTAGCCGCCCGGGCTCGCGTAGGCGTTCTGGACGTCCACCACGATGAGGACCGTGGTCGCGGGATCGAGGGCGATCGGCTCCGGGCGGGCCGGCAGGACGACGCCGCCGTGCCGGCCCTGGGCGTCGCGGAATCCGGCTGGCTGGTCCATCGGGCGCTCCATCAGGCGACCTCGGGCAGTGCCGCCGCCGTCACGTGCCGGCGCGACCGCATCAGGGGCTGGATCCGGGTCCCGAAATCGTCGAGGCCCTTGAGGAAATCGTCGAAGACGAGCAGCACGCCCTCGACGCCGTCGATGGTCATGACGGCGTCGAGCATCGCGGCCACGCTGGCGTAGCTGCCCACCAGGGTGCCCATGTTGAGGTTCACCGCCGAGGTCGGGTCGGCGAGCTGGCGCACGTTGGTGTCGCTGCCGGACTTGGTGTCGGCCGCGCCCTGGACGCCGAGCCACGCGATCGCCTCGGCATCCGCGCCCGCCTTGTAGTGCGCCCAGGTCGCCATCGCGGCGTCGTCGGTCTCGTCGGCGATGATCATGAACAGGGCGAAGGCGGTCACCCGCCGCCCGGTCCGCGCGCTGGCCTCGGCGAGCGTCTCCACCACGGGCGCGAAGGCGGTCGGCGTGTTGAGCCCCTTGCCCAGACAGAAATTGTAGTCGGCGTACTGGGCCGTGAAGGCCAGTCCGGCGCCGCTCTGACCGGCGCAGATGATCTTCACCGGCGCCTGCGGCCGGGGGCTCAGCCGGCAATCGTTCATCTGGAAATACGTGCCCTTGCGGTCGCTGGCGCCCGTCTCCCACAGGTCGCGCAGGATCTGGGCGTACTCGGCCAGGTAGTCGTAGCGCCTGGCAAAATACTCATCCCCGGGCCACAGGCCCATCTGGTCGTATTCCGGCTTCTGCCAGCCGGTGACGAGGTTCAGGCCGAAGCGCCCGTCGGAGATCGAGTCGATGGTCGCGGCCATGCGGGCCACGATGGCGGGCGGCAGGCACAGGGTCGCCGCGGTGGCGAACAGCCGGATCCGGGTGGTGACGGCGGCGAGCCCCGCCATCAGGGTGAAGGATTCGAGGTTGTGGTCCCAGAACTCGGTCTTGCCGCCGAAGCCGCGGAGCTTGATCATCGACAGGGCGAAGTCGAGCCCGTAGCCCTCCGCCTTCAGGGTGATCGCCTTGTTGAGCGCGAAGCTCGGGCGGTACTGCGGGGCGTTCTCCGACAGCAGCCAGCCGTTGTTGCCGATGGGGATGAACACCCCGACACTCATCGCCGGTGCCGGACGGGCATCGGCGCTGTCGTCCGCGTGGCTCTGCATCGTCGTCCCGCGCTCCGCCCGGTCGGTTCCCCGCCGGAACCGAGTCGACAAGCGGAGGCTCGCAAAACCGCCGCGGAGGGTCAAACCCGCGGCGCCCGTCGGGCGCGAAAATGCCTATCTTTCCAGCGACTTGCACAACCAGGGCGCGATGCCTGCCCAACCCATGCGCGCTTCCCGTCCGGCCGCGCCTTCCCGCCGGTCCGCGCTTCCGCGCGGCGCGATGATCGGTCACGATGCGGTGACGGTGCGGCGATCACTGTCGGCAGGGTCACAAACATTGTCGTGGGCGTGGCGAAGACCATCTTCCCGTGACGATGACGGATCTCGGTCCGACCCTGCCGGACCTTGCCGGACCTTGCCGGACCTTGCCGGACCTTGCCGGACCTTGCCGGACCTTGCCGGAGTGACAGCGATGCGCGCGTGGCCCGCCCTGCTCCTCGTCCTCGGCCTCGCGGGGCCGGTGGCGGCCGACGAGGCGGGGCGCGCGGCGGCCCGGGCGGTCATCGCCAAGCAGGAGCAGGCGCTCGGCCGCGACGACGCGCAGACCGCCTACGAGCAGGCCGCGCCCGGGATCCGGGAGCTGTTCCCGAATGCCGACCTGTTCATCGGCATGGTCCGGAACCAGTACCGTCCGGTCTACCGCCACCGCAGCTTCGTGTTCGGCGAGGCGCGGGACACGGACGCGGCGGGCGTGGTCCAGTCGGTGGCGATCCAGGACGAGTACGGCGACGACTGGACGGCCGAGTACAGCCTCGCCCGCGACGCGGACGGGCAGTGGCGCATCACCGGCTGCCGCCTCATCAAGGCGCCCGGCACGCGCGCCTGAGGACGCGCGCAGGAGAGCGCGCCCCCGAGGGGCGCCCGCCGCCGGCACGGCGGGCGCGGAGGCCGAGCTCAGGGCCGGAACGTCCCGAGCTTCTCGAGCATCTGCAGGGTGACGTCGGCGCAGGCCTTGGTCGTGTCGTCGTCGGCGCACTTCACGTCGACCCGCGCGTCGCCGCGCTCCAGCACGATGTGGGCGGCCCGCGACGGCGGAGGTGGGGGCGGAGGCGGAGGCGGCGGGGGGCCGTCCGGGCCGGGACCGCGGTGCGGGTCGCCGGGGGGCGGGGGTGGCGCGCCGGCCTCGGGGCCGGGCCTCGGGCCGCCGGGCGGCGGCGGGGCCTGCGCGAAGGCGACGGTGCCGGACAGCAGTGCCGCGACGCCCGCGAGGGCGATGATTCGGGTCATGTCGGCTCTCTCCGAGACGGGATCCGCCCCGGCGGCTCGGGGGCCGCGGGGCGGTCCGGCTCTAGGACGCGGCCGGGCAACCGGCCCTGAACCGGCCCGTTCAGCCCCGGTTAAACCGCCGGCCCGGTCCCGTGCGCGCCCGGCAGCCAGAGCGGCGGCGCTCGGCTTTCGACAGGTCCGCCGGCATCGTGTAGAGGGGGCGCCTTCCCTCGGAGGACCCCGTGCTCCACGTCTCGACTCGCGGCGCGGCCGCGCCGCTCTCGTTCTCGGACGCGCTCCTGGCGGGCCTCGCCCGCGACGGCGGGCTCTACGTGCCGCAGACCTGGCCGCAGATCGGCCGTTCGGAGATCGCCGCCCTGGCGGGCCGGCCCTACGCGGAGGCCGCCAAAAGGGTGCTGCGCCCGCTGATCGACGGCGACGTCGCCGGGCCGGACCTCGACCGGATGATCGACGCGGCCTACGCGACGTTCCGCCACCCGGCGGTCTGCCCGCTGACCCAGCTCGACGACAACCTGTTCCTGCTGGAGCTCTTCCACGGGCCGACGCTCGCCTTCAAGGACGTGGCGATGCAGCTGCTCGGGCGGCTGATGGACCACGTCCTGGCCGAGCGCGGCGCCCGCGCCACCATCGTGGGCGCGACCTCGGGCGACACGGGCTCGGCCGCCGTGGAGGCCTTCGGCGGCCTCGACCGGGTCGACGTGTTCATCCTCTACCCGCACGGGCGGGTCTCGGAGGTGCAGCGGCGGCAGATGACCTCGGTGCCGGCGCAGAACGTCCACGCGCTGGCCGTCGACGGCACGTTCGACGATTGCCAGAACCTCGTCAAAGCCCTGTTCCAGCACGCCGATTTCGCCGACGCGGTGCGGCTGTCCGGCGTCAACTCGATCAACTGGGCCCGGGTCGCGGCGCAGGCGGTCTACTACTTCACCAGCGCCGTGGCGCTGGGCTCCCCCCACCGCCCGGTCTCCTTCGCGGTGCCGACCGGCAATTTCGGCGACGTGCTCGCCGGCTGGGTCGCCAAGCAGATGGGTCTGCCGGTCGAGCGGCTGATGATCGGCACCAACGCCAACGACATCCTGGTGCGGACCCTGGAGCACGGCGCCTACGAGCTGCGCGGTGTGGTCCCCACCACCTCGCCCTCCATGGACATCCAGATCTCGTCGAACTTCGAGCGGCTGCTGTTCGAGGCGCTGGGGCGCGACGCCGCGTCCCTGTCGCGGCTGATGGCCGGTCTGAAGCAGTCCGGCGGGTTCTCGCTGAACCCCGAGGTGCTGGCGACGGTGCGGGCGGAGTTCGACGCCGTGGCGGTGCCGGAGCCCGACGTCATGGCGGAGATCGCCCTGACCCAGGCCGCCACCGGCGTGGTGCTCGATCCCCACAGCGCCATCGGCGTCCGGGCCGGGCGGCGGCTCCTGGAGCGGGACCCGGCGACCCCCGTGGTGGCGCTCGCCACCGCGCATCCCGCGAAGTTCCCGGACGCGGTCGCCCGGGCGACCGGCGGCCTGCGCCCCGCCCTGCCCCCGCACCTCGCCGACCTGATGGACCGGCCCGAGCGCCTGACCCGGGTCGCCAACGACCAGGCCGCCCTGGAGGCGCTCATCCGCGAGCGCGCCCGCATCACGAGGGGTGCGTGAGCCCGGCGCGCGTCACGCGACGCGCCCCCTCTCCCGTGCGGGAGCGGGGACCCGCGCCGCATCCGGCCCCCTCCGCGACGAGCCGTCGATGAACCAGCATTTCTCCACCCACGCCGCCTCGCCGTCCCTGCGCACCACGCGGCTTCCGAACGGCGTCACGGTGGTGACCGAGCCGATGCCCGGGGTCGCCACCGCGAGCCTCGGCGTCTGGGTCGGCGCCGGCTCGCGCAACGAGCGCGCCGACGAGGCGGGCCTGTCCCACCTCATCGAGCACATGGCCTTCAAGGGCACCCGCACCCGGTCGGCGCAGAAGATCGCGGAAGAGATCGAGAATGTCGGCGGCGAGATCAACGCCGCCACCTCCACGGAGGGCACCAGCTACACCGCCCGGGTGCTCGGCGAGGATGCCGGCCTCGCCCTCGACGTGATCGGCGACATCCTCACCGACTCGGTGTTCGACGCGGGCGAGCTCGCCCGGGAGAAAGGCGTCATCCTGCAGGAATACGCCGCCGTCGAGGACACGCCGGACGACGTGGTCTACGACGCCTTCACGGAGGCGGCCTTCCCGGACCAGCCGGTCGGCCGGCCGATCCTCGGGCGGCCCGAGACGATCCGGAGCTTCGACGAGGCCGGGATCCGCGCCTATCTCGACCGGGAATACACGCCGGACCGCATCGTCGTGGCCGGCGCCGGGGCCGTGACCCACGAGGCGATCGTGGCGGCGGCCGAGCGCCATTTCGGCGCTCTGCCGGCCAAGACCGCCCCCGCCTCGGTGCCGGGAATCTACGGCGGCGGCGAGCGGCGGATGCCGCGCAAGCTCGAGCAGGCCAACGTGGTGATCGGCCTGCCGGGCCTCTCCTTCCGGGACGACCGCTACTACGCGCTCCACATGTTCGCGCAGGTGCTGGGCGGCGGCCTGACCTCGCGGCTCTGGCAGGAGGTGCGCGAGACCCGCGGCCTCGCCTACGAGATCCAGGCCTTCCACTGGCCCTTCTCCGATTGCGGCCTGTTCGGAATCGGCGCCGGCACCGCCGGGGCGGACCTGCCCGAACTCGTCGACGTGACCCTGGCGGCCACCGCCCGGGCGGCCCGCGACCTCGACGCCACCGAGATCGCCCGCGCCAAGGCGCAGCTGAAGGTCTCGCTGCTCTCGGCCCTGGAGACGCCGGGCGGGCGCATCGAGCGCAACGCCCGCCAGATCCTGGCCTGGGGCCGGGTGATTCCCGCCGGGGAGGTGATCGACAAGGTCGACGCCGTCACGGTCGAGGACGTCCGCGCCGCGGCGGCCGCGATGCTGCGGGGCACGCCGACGCTGGCGGCGATCGGCCCGATCCGCAAGCTGCCCGCCCTCGACAGGATCGCGGGCGCGCTCCGGGGAGCGTAGGGCAGATTCGGTCGGTCGCCGCGCCACCGTCTTTGCGAGCGGAGACCCCCCGCAACGGCCGGCCCCCGCCCCGCCCAACTTGATTTGGCCGCAAAGGGGCGCGATCCGCGGGCGGTGGACCGGCCCCGGGGCGACCTTGCCCCAGGTCAGGTCCGCGCCTATCGATCGAGGCCGCCCGGGCGGCCGATGCCGAAGCTCGCACGGCCGGAAGTCAAGACACCCTTGCGCATCCTCGCCCTCCTCCTGACCCTGGTCGGCGGTCTCGTCGGTGCCCTCGCGCTCACGCTCGCCGCGAGCGCGCCCGCCCAGGCCGTGGAGGCGGTCCGCGTCACCCTCGACGCGCCGGTGATCGACCTGACCACCGCGATCGAGCGCTACCGCTCCGACGGCGACCTGATCCAGATCTCCACGGCGCCCGGCAAGGACGGCATCGTCCGGCGCATCGTCGTGAAGGCGCGCGACGCCGGCGCCCGGCCCGACTGGATCGTGTTCGCGCTCACCAACGACACCGACGAGCAGATCGACCGCATCCTGGTCGCCCCGCATTTCCGGCTGGTCGATTCCGGGGTGATCTGGCCCGATCTCGGCGGCTCGCGCATCGCCGCCATCACGGCGAGCCAGGGCATCCGGCCCGAGCGGGACGAGAACCCGGAGGCCGACCAGTTCACCATCACGCTCGATCCCGGCGCCACCGTCACTTACGTGGCCGAGCTGCGCGGCTCCAACGTCCCCCAGCTGCGCCTCTGGGACCAGGACGCCTACCGCCGCAAGACTGCCGGCCTGACCCTCTACAAGGGCATCATCATCGGGATCAGCGGCCTGCTGGCCCTTTTCCTGACCATCGTGTTCGTGGTCAAGGGCGCGATCATCTTCCCGGCCGCCGCCGCGCTCGCGTGGTCGGTGCTGGCCTATGCCTGCATCGATTTCGGCTTCCTGCAGCGGGTGTTCCCGGTCACCGAGCTCGCCGAGCGGGTCTACCGGGCCTCCGCGGAGGCGGTGCTCGGGGCGACGCTGCTGGTCTTCCTGTTCGCCTATCTCAACCTCGCCCGCTGGCACGTGCGCTACAGCCACGTGGCGTTCTTCTGGCTCGCCTTCCTGGCGGGCCTCGTCGGGCTCGCGGTGTTCGACCCGCCGGTGGCGGCGGGTGTGGCGCGGATCTCGATCGCCGCGGTGGCCGGGATCGGCCTGCTGCTGATCGTCTACCTCGCAGCCCATAACGGCTATGACCGGGCGATCCTGCTGGTGCCGACCTGGCTCCTGCTCGTCGTCTGGGTGACGGCGGCGGGCTTCGCGGTCACCGGCCAGATCGGCAGCGACCTCGTGCAGCCGGCCCTGATCGGCGGCCTCGTGCTGATCGTGATGCTGATCGGCTTCACGGTGCTCCAGCACGCCTTCGCGGGGGGCGGCCTCAGCCACACCCTGGTCTCCGACACGGAGCGGCGGGCGCTGGCGCTGACCGGCGCCGGCGACGTGGTGTTCGACTGGGACGTGCCCGCCGACCGGGTCTTCGTCGGCCCGGAGATCGAGGGCCAGCTCGGCCTCGCCCGCGGCACCCTGGAGGGGCCGGCCACCAACTGGCTGGGCGCGCTCCACCCCTTCGACGTGGAGCGCTACTCGGCGGCCCTCGACACGGTGATCGAGGAGCGGCGCGGCCGCATCGTCCACGATTTCCGCCTGCGCTCGGAGGCCGGCACGTTCTTCTGGTACCGGCTGAAGGCGCGGCCGGTGATCGGCGCCGACGGCGAGGTGATCCGGGTGGTCGGCACCATCGCGGACGTCACCGAGATCAAGACCGCCGAGGAGCGCCTGCTCCACGACGCCGTGCACGACAGCCTCACCGGCCTGCCGAACCGCGAATTGTTCGGCGACCGCCTCGACGCGGCTCTGGCCTTCGCCGGCCAGGACCAGCGCCTCAAGCCCACCGTGATCGTCCTCGACGTCGACCGGTTCAAGGGCATCAACGACGCGATCGGCCTGTCGGCGGGCGACTCGATCCTGCTGACCCTGTCGCGCCGCCTCGGCCGCCTGCTGCGCCCGCAGGACACGCTGGCCCGGGTCGCCGGCGACGAGTTCGCGGTGATCCTCCTCTCCGAGCGCGACCCGGACCGGATCCTGGCCTTCGCCGAGATGATCCGCCGGGCGATCGCCACGCCGATCACCTACGCCGACCGCGAGATCTTCCTGACCGTCTCGATCGGCCTCGCCCTCTACGAGGCCGGCGCCAACCTGAAGCGCGACGAGGTGTTCAAGAGCGCCGAGATCGCCATGATCCAGGCCAAGCGCAACGGCGGCGACCGGATCGAGGTGTTCCGCGCCCACATGCGCACCGACCGCTCGGACCGGCTGATGCTGGAGAGCGACCTGCGCAAGGCGATCGAGCGCAACGAGATGCGGGTGCTGTTCCTGCCGGTGGTGCGGCTCGAGGACCGCACCGTGGCGGGGTTCGAGACCGTGCTGCGCTGGGACCACCCGAAGCTCGGGCGCATCCCCGCCTCGACCTTTCTGCCGCTCGCCGAGGAGAGCGGCTTCGTGGTCAATCTCGGCATCTTCGCCCTGGAGCGCACGGCTCTCGAACTCGCGGCGTGGCAGCGCTCCCTGGAGGTCGAGCCGCCGATCTTCGCGGCCTGCAACCTGTCCTCGCGCCAGCTCCTGCGCCACGACCTCCTGCACGACGTGAAGACCGTGCTGGCCCGCTCCGGGGCCCTGCCCGGCTCGCTCAAGCTGGAGTTCAGCGAGAGCCTCGTGATGGAGAACCCGGAATACGCCGCCCAGATGCTGGCGCGGATCCACGACCTCGGCGCCGGCCTGTGCCTATCGGATTTCGGCACCGGCTACTCGGCCCTCTCCTATCTCCAGCGCTTCCCGTTCGACACGATCAAGGTCGACGCGACCTTCGTGCGCCAGATCGGCACCGGGCAGACCGCGATCCTGCGCTCCATCGTGCGCATGGCGAGCGAGCTGAACCTCGCCATCGTGGCGGAGGGCTGCGAGTCCGAGGCCGACGCCCAGGCGCTCGCCGGTCTCGGCTGCGAGTACGCCCTCGGCCCGGCCTTCGGCGAGCCGATGACCATGCTGCAGGCCCGCCAGATCGTCGGGGCCGCCCCGGAAGCGGCCTGAGGGCTGCTCCCGGGACCCGATCCGGCGAAAGTCGCGGATCGGTTTAAGTTCGCCTTAACCATGTCCGATCAAGCTCCTGTTGATAGGCGGGCCCTCCAGCGCCCGCGATGGGGATGGGTCGGATGGCCGAGGCGGCACGGCGTTACCAGCAGGCGGGCGGCTCGGACCTTGTGCGCCGCCTGATGGCCCGGCCGGTCCGGCTGGAGCAGCAGGTCCGGACCCGGATGCCCCTCCGCGACCCGCGCCGCGTCGACGCGTTCGCCGACGCCTATGCCGACGAGGCCGCGGACGACGCGGAGGCGCTGGCCGAGGCCGACACGATCGTCCGCCTCGAGACCGAGTTGCAGGTGATGAAGGCGGTGCTCCGGGCCCAGCGGCAGGAGGTCGAGTCGCTGCGGGCGCAGCGTCAGCTCCTGACCGAATCGGCCCCGACCGACGATGTCCGCGCGACCCGCGAGCGCTGGGCGGCCCTGGTCGACTCGCTCCTGATCCGCGCCCGCTGATCCGTCACCAGGGCATGCGGGGGAGAGCCATGGGGGCGCGCTGCTCGCTCGTCGTCAACGGTCGGTCGGTCCGCGTCTCGACCGGCGACACGCCGCTGGAGGCGGCGCTGGCCGAGGGCATGATCGCGCCGCTGCAGGCGCAGTCCGGCAACCTGCTCGCCGGCCAGGGGATCGCTCAGGGGATCGCTCAGGGGATCGCTCAGGGCAGCGCGGCGCCGTCCGGCCGCCGGCACCCGGCCCGGCGGGCCCGGGCCGAGGCCCTGCGCCCGGCCCTGCCCGGCGCCCCGATCCAGGGCCAGGAGGAGGCGCCGCCGCCGCCGGTCGCCGTCCGCAAGGGCACGGTCACGGAGATCCGCCGACTCAGTCCCGGCATCCTCGAGATCGTCGCGACCCTGACCCGGCGCCCGACCGGCGAGCCCGGCCACCAGGCACTGGTGACCTTCGCGGGTCTGCCGACGCGGACGCTGTCCCCGACCCTGCGGCTCGACGGCACGACCGAGATCAACGACGTGGTGTTCCACGTCGCCCGCGACCCCGAGGGCGATCCCCTCGACGGGCTCCGCCTCGACCAGCCGGTGCGTCTCAAGGGCCCCGTCGGCCGGGGGCAGTACCGCCCCGGGGGCGGCCGGCTCGTGCTGGTGGCGGCCGGCGCCGGCTTCGGCGCGATCTGGGCGATCGCCCGGGCGGCCCGCTACGTCGAGCCCGCCCGCGAGATGGCCCTGGCCGTCGGCGCCCGCGACGCCCTGGACCTCTACATGCGCGAGAGCCTGGACTGGCTGCGCCGCACCGGCGTCGGCCGGATCGTGCTCTGCGCCGATCGCGGCCGCCAGCGGCCGCCGGACGTGCGCTCCGGCCCGCTCAGCGCCCACCTGCCGAGCCTGCGCGCCACCGACGTGGTCCACGTGGCGGGCGACCACTCGACGGTCGGCGCCGTGCAGGTGCTCGCTGCCGCAGTGGGCGCCCGCTGCTACCCGATCGTGATCGACTGACCGGCGTCGCCTCGACGCGGCGGCGCCCGGCTGCTACCGGCGCCGGAGCGGCCGCACGGGGCCGATCCTGAGCCCGATCCGAGCCCCGATGATCCGCGTCCTCTGCCTCGGCTACAGCGTCACGGAGCTGCCGGGCTACGTCGAGCGGGCCAACGCCCTGGCCGAGGCCGAGGGGCGCCTGGTCACCTTCCTCCGCAGCGGCTGGGGCGGCCATTCCCTGCCCTCCATTGCCGCCCTGATCGACGAGATCCTCGACGCGCTCCCCTGCGACCGCGTCCTCCTCGAGCTGTTCACCGGCAACGTCCGCTACTTCGACGGCGCGACGATGCGGGCCTATCTCGACGACATCCTCGCGGCGACCGCCCGGCGGGACCTGCCCGTCGCCTTCCTCAACCTCCACCAGGGCGGCGTCGACTACGCGGCCGAGCCCGTCGCCGGCCTGCTGGCGGAGTATCGCGCCCTCTACGGGATCCCCTATCTCGACATCGCCGCCCCGGTGGCGGCCGCGGGCGCGGGCGACATCACCTACCTGCTGAAGGACGCGACCCACGTCACGCCGGCGGGCGCCGACCTCTACGGCACCCTGGTCTACAGCTTCCTGCGCGCGCCGCCGCCGGGGCGGGCCTATATCGACCGGTTCCGGACCCTGCCGGGCCGGTTCGAGGCCCTGCCGCTGCGCGCCCTCCCCGGCCTGACCTGCGGGTTCGCCCTGCGCCGCAACGGCATCCCGCTGGACTTCCTGGAGATCCCGGAGGGCACGCGCGTCGCCGTTCCCCTGGGGCGCCCCCGCGACGTGATCGGGCTCCTCGTGACCTACGGGCCGCGGGCGGGCACGCTGACGGTCGAGGATCCGGCGACCGGGCGCGCGCGGACCCTCGTCGCCTACGACGCGTTCTCCTACTACACGCGCGCGATGTTCCGCAGCGTGACCCTCCCGGCGGCGCGCGCGCTGACGATCGCGCAGTCGGCGGAGCGCCCGGACATCGCCCTGCGCAAGGGCGCGCCGGATCCGGGCCCGCGGGTCGGGCGCGTGTCGCACGTCGTCTGCCGGCGCAGACTGGGCCTCGCCCCGCGCGCCGCGCGCCAGCTTCACCGGCTGCGGCGCGGCCTGCGCCGCGTCGGATTGCGGCTCGGGCTCGTCCGAGGCGCCTGACCCCGGCCCCGGTCAGGCATAGTCATGCAGGCACGAGCGTTTGAATAACGCACCTTTATGGCATTCGATCTATCGATCTCTGTAATTATCAATTCAGTCTCTGTATCGGTTCGTGTACTCGTGCGCGCGAAGAGTGATGTGATCGATCGTGGCTTCCTGTTCGTGGCGTGTGATAAGCTGTGCCGGTGACGCCGGCGGAGATCGAACGGAATGCGGATCCTGCGCGATGCGAACCTGCATGTGAAAATGTCCGCGCCGCTCTTGTTCATGGTGATCGTGTGCGCCGCCTCTGCCGCGTACTCGCTCAGAGAACTCAGAGCGATCGAGGAGAGAAATAGATTTTTGGTGGATTACTATTTCGCGAGGCTCGAGATCTTCTCACGTGTCCGCGAAAAATTCGTCGATGCGGCGCTCATGAACCGCAACCTCATCATCGGCGAGCCGAAAGGCGACATCCCCCTCTTCCGCAAGCGCTACGACGCCTCCGTCAAGGCCGTGGCCGACGGCATCGAGACGCTGGAACAGGGCTCGCGGCGCGCGGAGATCGCGGCGCTGCAGCGCCAGATCGGCACGGTCGCCCGGGACTATTTCGACCTGCTCGACCGCTCCAACTACCTCGCGCTCCGGAATGACCGGCCGGCAGCGATCCAGGTCGGCGTGGTTGCCAGCCGCGAGGTCCGGGCGCAGTTCGACCGGGCGGCCCAGGCGTACGAGGCGGCGGCGGCGGCCCGCCTCGGCGAGGCGAAGATCGCCACGCAGCAGGGGGCCGAGCAGGCCCGGTCGGTCCTGATCGGCGCCACGGTGGCGGGCCTGCTCGTCGCCCTGGGACTCTCCGCGGCCATCGTCGTGGTCGGTGTCACGCGGCCGCTCCACCGCCTCGTGGCCGCGCTGCGGCGCGTGGCGCAGGGCGACGGCGCGGCCACGATCGCGGAGGCGCGGCGCGGCGACGAGATCGGAGCGGTGGGCCGGGCGGTCGAGGCGATCCGGAGCTTGATCATCCGCAACGCCGAGGCGGAAGCCGAGGGCCGGCGGCGCGCGGACGCCGCCGCGGCCGCGGCCCGCAAGGAGGCCACGATGGGCCTCGCCCGGACCTTCGAGGCGGCGGTGGCCAGGATCGTGGATCGGGTCTCGACCGCCGCGGGCGAACTCGAGGGCACCGCCCACCAGATGACCGTGACCGCCCAGGAGACGGCCAGCCAGTCCGGCGCGGTGGCGCTGGCGGCCGAGGCGGCGGCGGTCAACATCGGCGCGGTGGCGGCCGCGACCGAGCGGCTCGGCAGCGCCATCCAGGCGATCGGCCGTCAGGCGGGCGGCTCGTCCGAACTCGCCCAGCAGGCGGTCGGCGAGGCCGACCAGACCGCCGGGCTCGTGGCCGAGCTGCGGCAGGCGGCCTCCGAGATCGGCGAGGTGGTGCGGCTGATCGCGTCCATCGCCGAGCAGACCAACCTGCTGGCCCTCAACGCCACCATCGAGGCGGCGCGGGCCGGCGAGGCCGGCCGCGGCTTCGCGATCGTGGCGGGTGAGGTGAAGGCCCTGGCCGAGAAGACCGCGCGGGCGACCGACGGGATCGCCGCGCAGATCGGCCGGATCCAGGGCGTGACCGGATCCGCGGTCGGCGCCATCGGCGCGATCATCGACCGGATCCGCGAGATCAACGGGGTGGCGATCGCGATCGCCGCGGCCGTGGAGGAGCAGGGCGCCGCGACCCGGGAGATCGTGCGCACCGTCGCCGAGGCGACGCGGGGCGCCGCGGAGGTCACCGGCACCATCGCCGGGGTGGCCGAGGCCTCCGATCGGACGGGGGTCGCGGCCGACCACGTGCTCACGGCCGCCACCGCCCTGTCCCGTCAGTCCGAGGGGCTCTCGGCGGAGGTCGGGCGGTTCCTGGCCAACGTGCGCGCGGCCTGAGGGCGGCGCAGGCCCGCTCCCGCGCGGGAGCGGGCCGGTGGCGACTCAGCCCAGGCGTACCCGCCAGATCTCCTCGGCGTACTCGCGCATGGCGCGATCGGAGGAGAACCACGCCATGCGGGCGGTGTTGCGGATCGCCTTCGCCCACCAGCCGCGGGGATCGCGCCACGCGGCGTCGATCGACCGCTGCACCCGCCAGTAATCGTCGAAATCGGCGGTGAGCAGGTACTGGTCGCGCCGGCGCAGGTCGTCGGTGAGCGGCCGGAACCGGCCCGGCTCCTCCGGCGAGAACCGTCCCGAGGCGATCATGTCGAGGGCGGCGGCCAGCCGCGGCGAGGCCTGGATCGCCCGGGCCGCGTAGTCCGGCTCGGCCTGCCGGGCGCGGACGCCGTCGGCCTCCAGGCCGAAGATGAAGATGTTGTCCGCCCCGACATGGTCGCGGATCTCGATGTTGGCGCCGTCGAGGGTCCCCACCGTGAGCGCGCCGTTGAGGGCGAACTTCATGTTGCCGGTGCCCGAGGCCTCCATGCCGGCGGTGGAGATCTGCTCGGACAGGTCGGCGGCCGGGATGATCGATTCGGCGAGGCTCACCGAGTAGTTCGGCAGGAACACCACCTTCAGCCGGTCCGCGACCTCGGGATCGTCGTTCACCGCCTTGGCGACGTCGCAGGCGAGCTTGATGATCAGCTTGGCCTGGACGTAGCTCGGCGCCGCCTTGCCGGCGAAGATCTTCACCCGGGGCGTCCAGTCCCGGTGCGGCTCGGCCTTGATTGCCTGGTAGAGCGCCACGGTCTCGACCACGTTGAGGAGCTGGCGCTTGTACTCGTGGATGCGCTTGACCTGGATGTCGAACAAAGCGGCCGGATCGACGTCGATGCCGGTGCGCTCGGCGATGATCGCCGCCAGGGCCTCCTTGCGCTCCCGGCGCACGGCCGCGTAGCGCGCCACGAAGGCCGGGTCCTCGGCATGGGCCTCGAGGCCCCGGAGCAGCTCGGGATTGTCCAGCACGCCGGCGCCCACCGTCTCCACGGCGAGCCGGGTGAGGCCGGGATTGGCGTTGTGGAACCAGCGGCGGAAGGTGATGCCGTTGGTCTTGTTGACGATCTTGTCCGGATCCAGCGCGTGCAGGTCGGAGAAGACCGTCGAGCGCATCAGGTCCGTGTGCAGGGCCGAGACGCCGTTGACCCGGCGCGCGCCGTGGAAGGCGAGGTGCCCCATCCGCACCCGCCGCCCGTGCGACTCGTCGATCAGCGAGATCGACGCGAGGTAGGCCGCGGCATCCGCCGATCCCTGGCGGCCGTGCTTGGCCTGCTCCTCCAAGTGCATCCAGTTGATCAGGTAGATGATCTGCATGTGGCGCGGCAGCAGCCGCTCCATCAGCTCCACCGGCCAGGTCTCCAGGGCCTCGGGCAGGAGGGTGTGGTTCGTGTAGTGCAGCGTGTGCGTGGTGACGTGCCACGCATCCTCCCAGGAGAGGCCGTAGACGTCGAGGAGGACGCGCATCAGCTCCGGCACCGCGATGGCCGGGTGCGTGTCGTTGAGCTGGATCGCCGCGTGGTCCGGCAGGGACCGGACGTCGCCGCGCTCGGCCACGTGGCGGGCCACGAGATCCTGGATCGAGGCCGCGGTGAAGAAGTATTCCTGGCGCAGGCGCAGCTCCTGGCCCTCGGCCGAGGAATCGCTCGGGTAGAGCACTCGCGAGATCGCCTCGGCGCGCATCCGCGCCGCGACTGCGCCGACATGGTCGCCGCCGTTGAAGCGGGCGAGGTCGACGGGCTCGCCGGCCTCGGCCTTCCACAGGCGCAGGCCGTTGACGTGGCGGCCGCGCCAGCCGACCACCGGCACGTCGTGGGCCACCGCCCGCACGGTCTCGGCCGGCTGCCAGTGGCGCCGGATCACCCCCTCCTCCGGCGAGGACAGCGTGACGGTGCCGCCGAACCCGATCGCGTAGGTCGCCTCGGGCCGGACGAATTCCCAGGGGTTGCCCTCGGCCAGCCAGGTCTCCGGCGCCTCGCGCTGCCAGCCGTCCTCGAAGGACTGCCGGAACAGGCCGTGGTCGTAGCGGATGCCGTAGCCCATGGCCGGGATGCCGATGCTGGCCATGCTCTCCATGAAGCAGGCGGCGAGCCGCCCGAGGCCGCCATTGCCCAGGGCCGCGTCGGGCTCGGCGTCCTGCACGGCGTCGAGATCGATCCCGAGCTCCCGGAGCGCGCCGCGGGTCGTCTCGGTGAGGCCGAGATTGTTCAGCGCGTCCGACATCAGCCGGCCGATCAGGAATTCCAGCGACAGGTAGTAGACGCGCTTGTTCGGCACGCTCCGCTCGGAGGTCAGCGCGGCGGCCACGATCCGCTCGCGCAGGGCCAGCGCCGTCGCGGCGAACCAGTCGCGCGGGCGGGCGGTCTCGGGCGTGCGGCCGAGCGTGAAGGTGAGCTTGGCGCGGATCGCCTCGCGCAGGTCCACCACCGCGTCGCCGCTCCCGGACAGAGCCGGGGCGGTCCAGGCGGCCGGGGCGGGCGCCTCGGTTGCGCGCTCGTCGCGCGAGACATCTTGTGGCACAGGCCGGGTCAGAACATCGTTCAACACGTGCGGGTCCCCCAAAGTCGTCGCCCCGGATTCTAGCGCCGGGGGTATCGTGGGCGGATTATCTCTTTTGATGGATTGCCGCCGCATGAACGGACGGGCGATCCGTGCCCCGAAGCGTCCGACGATGCGGTCGGCTTCCGGCGAAGTCGTGGCAGCGCCGCTCCGGCGGAGCGCACGGGCACGGCGGAAGAGATATGGCAGGGCGGCGTGACATTCCAGGCACAGCCGCGCGGCGTCGCCCTGCGTGAGGGGCATGCGCACAGGTTTTGGGGGGCGCAGCCATTCCCTGGGCGACGCCGCGTCGGGGCGTTTCGCGCGCGGCGCGCGCTCTGAGCGCATCCATCGCCGGTCGCCAGCGCGCGGGTCAGCGGTTAAGCGTGGGCCGCCGATGCGAGGGGCGCAGCATGACCGACACCGTCTGGTGGAAGCGCGGGACCGTCTACCAAGTCTATCCGCGCTCCTTTCAGGACACGAACGGCGACGGGGTCGGCGACCTGCCGGGCATCACGGCGCGGCTGGACTACCTCGCATGGCTAGGGGTCGACGCCGTGTGGATCTCGCCGGTCTACCCCTCGCCCATGGCCGATTTCGGCTACGACGTGGCCGATTACTGCGGGATCGACCCGCTGTTCGGCACGCTGGCCGATTTCGACGCCCTCGTGGCGGAGGCACATCGGCGTCGGCTGAAGGTGATCCTCGACTTCGTGCCGAACCACTCCTCGATCGCGCATCCCTGGTTCTCCGAGAGCCGGTCGTCGCGCGCGAGCCCGAAGCGGGACTGGTACATCTGGCGCGACCCGGCGCCCGGCGGCGGCCCGCCCAACAACTGGCTGTCGAATTTCGGCGGCCCGGCCTGGACGCTGGATGAGACCACAGGCCAGTACTACTACCACGCCTTCCTGGCGGAGCAGCCGGACCTGAACTGGCGCAACCCCGCGGTGCGGGCGGCCATGCACGACGTGCTCCGCTTCTGGCTGGAGCGCGGAGTCGACGGGTTCCGGGTCGACGTGATCTGGCACCTGATGAAGGATGCGGGATTCCGCGACAACCCGGCCAATCCCGACTACGCGCCGGGCTCGCCCGAGATCAACCGCTTCACCCAGGTCTACTCCGCCGACCGGCCCGAGATCTTCGACGTGATCGCCGGGATGCGGGCGGTGCTGCGCCAGTACGGCGAGCGCGTGCTGATCGGCGAGATCTACCTGCCGGTGGAGCGGCTGGTCGCCTATTACGGCCCGGACCTGACCGGGGCCGACCTGCCGTTCAATTTCCAGCTGATCCAGACCCCGTGGCGGGCCGACGCGGTGGCCGACCTCGTGGCGCAGTACGAGGCGGCCCTGCCCGAGGGCGGCTGGCCGAACTGGGTGCTGGGCAACCACGACCAGCCGCGCATCGCCGCGCGGGTCGGGCCGGCGCAGGCCCGCATCGCCGCGATGCTGCTGCTGACCCTTCGGGGCACGCCGACCCTCTACTACGGCGACGAGATCGGCCTCGGCCACGTGCCGATCCCGCCCGACCGCGCCCGGGATCCCTGGGAGCACAACGAGCCCGGGCACGGCCGCGACCCGGAGCGCACGCCGATGCAGTGGGACGACAGTCCCCAGGCCGGCTTCTCCACGGCCGAACCCTGGCTGCCGCTGGCGGCGGATTGGGCCGCCTGCAACGTCGAGAGCCAGCGCTCGGATCCGGGCTCGATGCTCACCCTGCACCGGCGGCTGCTCGCCCTGCGCCGCGACCACGCGGCGCTCGCCGTGGGCGGCTACCGCGAGGTGCCGCTCGGGATCGCCGAGGTGTTCGCCTACGAGCGCTTCGCCGACGGGGACGTCCTGCGCGTGCTCCTGAATTTCGGCGCGGCGTCGCAGGACCTGCCGCTCCCCGAGGGGGCCTGGACCGTGCTGCTCTCGACCCGTCCGGGGCGCGCGGGCGAGCCGGCCGGCCTCACCCTCGCGCTGGAGCCCGCCGAGGGGGTGATTCTGCGCCGCGCCGGGTGACGCGAGGCCGCCCCGGCTCCGGCACCCGTCAGGCCGGGGACCGAATCAGGGGCTCGGCGGGCACCGCCGATCGGGCGAAGACGGACATGCGGGACCCGTCCGGTTACGCCGGGCGCCGTCGTTCCGGGCCGAAGATCTGTATCCAGAGGCCGAAATCCGCCGTGGCGGCGCGATTTCTCGCTGCGATGCCACATAGGTAAGTGACGCTTAATCACCACGGTGGCCTATTTTGTGCGTCGCAACGGAACCGTCGCGGCGAAGGAGCATTGGCCGTGGTTGAGATCGTGACAGCCGTGCCTGCCCGGTCGACTGCCAGACCGGGGCATTCCGCCCGGCCAGGATCAATGCTGATGCTCGATGCGCGCCGTGGTGGTCCCTTCGCCGAGTGGTCGTCCGGCAAGGAGAACGGCGTCGGTCCCGTACCGGTTCCGGCCCGGCCGGCCTCGCTGCGCCGCCGCATCCTCTACGCGACGCCCGAGATGGCGGATTTCGTGAAGACCGGCGGCCTCGGCGAGGTCTCGGCCGCCCTGCCCCGGGCCCTGGTCCCGCACTACGACATCCGCGTCCTGATCCCGGGCTACCGGCAGGTCCGGGCCGCCTTCCCGGAAATCCCGGTCGTCGCCCGCCTCGAGGGGTTCGCCGGCATCCCGGCCTGCGACCTCGGCCTGGTCGAGGCGGCCGACGGCCTGCGGATCTACGTCCTGGTCAGCCCCGACCTCTACGAGCGCGACGGCACGCCCTACGGCGACCAGCACGGCGATTTCGGCGACAACGACCTGCGCTTCGCCCGCCTCAGCCTCGCGGCGGCGGACCTCGCCGCCGGCGCCGATCCCGACTGGGCGGCCGACCTCCTGCACCTCAACGACTGGCAGGCGGCCCTGGCGCCGGCCTATCTCGCGTGGCGCGGCCGGCGGGTCCCGAGCGTGCTGACCATCCACAACCTCGCCTACCAGGGCCTGTTCCCCCGGGACGCCCTGCCCCGGCTCGGCGTGCCGGACTCGGCCTTCCAGGTCGACGGCGCCGAGTTCTACGGACAGCTCTCCTTCCTCAAGGCCGGCATCTTCTACGCCTCGCAGGTCACCACGGTGAGCGAGACCTACGCGCGGGAGATCCAGACGCCCGAGCTGGGCTGTGGCCTCGACGGGCTGCTGCGCACCCGCGCCGGCCAGGGCCGGCTCGCCGGCATCCTGAACGGCATCGACGAGAGCTGGGATCCGACCACCGACCCGCACCTCGCCACGCGGTTCGAGATCGACGACTGGAAGGGCAAGCGCGCCAACACCGAGGCGGTGCGCCAGCAATTCGGCCTCGCGGTCTCCCGCGGGCCGCTCTTCGCCATCGTGTCGCGCCTCGTGCACCAGAAGGGCATCGACCTGAGCCTGCAGGCGGCCGAGACCATCGTGGCCGGGGGCGGCCAGCTCGTGGTGATCGGCCAGGGCGAGGGCCGGTTCGAGCAGGCGCTGCAGGGGTTGGCCAAGCGTCATCCCGACGCGGTCGGCGTGCATGTCGGCTTCGAGGAGGCGCAGGCCCGGCGGATGTTCGCCGGCAGCGACTTCCTGCTGATGCCCTCGCGCTTCGAGCCCTGCGGCCTCGCCCAGATGTACGCGCAGCGCTTCGGCTCCCTGCCGATCGTGCGCCGGACCGGCGGCCTCGCCGACACGGTCGAGGACGGCGTGACGGGCTTCACCTTCGGGGAGGCTTCGGCCGCCTCCTTCGGGGCGGCGGTGCGGCGGGCGCTGGAGGCCTTCGGCCAGAAGAAGCGCCTCAACGCCATGCGGCGGCGGGCCATGGCGGCCCATTTCGGCTGGGACCGGGCCGCCGAGGACTATGCCGGGCTCTACGGCCGGGCCATCGGCAACAGCGTCGGGCTGCGCTGGCGGGCGGCGTAGGGATTTCTCGCGGGCCCCCTGCGGGGCGGGTAGGTCCGGTCGGGTCAGATCATCTCTACCAACGGCGCGGGCGCTTCCCCTCGCACCGCTTCACCGCGCCCGTCGTCCCGGGGCGTCGCAGCCGGACCCGGACGGATATGCCGGAGGGGGGCGACCCGGACCGCCGTCGGTGCGGACCTTGACCGCCGGCGGGCCTGGATCCCGGGCTCCGCTGCGCGGCCCCGGGACGACGCGGTGACGCCTGGGCGAAGGCGAAAGTCTCCTCACCCCTCCAGCAGGAAGATCATCGTGGCGAGCGGCGGCAGGGTGAGCGACAGGCTCTGCCCCTGGCCGTGGCTCGCCTGATCGTCGGTGTGGCGGCCGCCCTGGTTGCCCAGGTTGGACCCACCGTAGACCCCGGCATCCGAGTTGAACGCCTCGCGATAGAAACCCGCCTGCGGCACGCCGATCCGGTAGCCCTCGCGCGGCACCGGCGTGAAGTTCGACACCACGATCGCCACCTCGCCGGGCTTGGCACCCTTGCGGGCCCAGGCGATGACGCTGTTGTCCTGGTCGTCCGCCACCAGCCACTGGAAGCCGGTATGCTCGACGTCGCGGCCGTAGAGGGCCGGGGTCGAGACGTAGAGCCGGTTCAGGTCGCGGATCACGCTCTGGACGCCCTTGTGCAGGGGATCGTCCAGGAGGTGCCAGTCCAGGCTGCTGTCGTGGTTCCACTCCCGCTCTTGGCCGAACTCGCCGCCCATGAACAGCAGCTTCTTGCCGGGATGCCCCCACATGAAGCCGTAATAGGCCCGGAGATTCGCGAATTTCTGCCAGCGGTCGCCCGGCATCTTGCCGAGCAGCGAGCCCTTCCCGTGCACGACCTCGTCGTGGGAGAGTGGCAGGATGAAATTCTCCGAGAAGGCGTAGAGCAGCCCGAAGGTCAGGTTGTGGTGGTGGTAGCGGCGGTGGATCGGATCCTCCTGCATGAAATGCAGGGTGTCGTGCATCCAGCCCATGTTCCACTTGAAGCCGAAGCCCAGGCCGCCCGTGTAGGTCGGGTGCGAGACGCCCGGCCAGGAGGTCGATTCCTCCGCCACCGTGATCGTGCCGGGGGCGTGGCTGTAGGTCGCCTCGTTGGTCTTGCGCAGGAAGTCGATGGCGTCGAGGTTCTCGTTGCCGCCGTAGCGGTTCGGGATCCACTCGCCCTGGCGGCGCGAGTAGTCGAGGTAGAGCATCGACGCCACGGCATCCACGCGCAGGCCGTCGAGGTGGTAGTGCTCCAGCCAGAACCGGGCGTTGGCGGCGAGGAACGTCGCGACCTCGGTCCGCCCGAAATTGTAGATGTAGGTGCCCCAGTCCTGGTGGAAGCCCTGGCGCGGATCGGCGTGCTCGTAGAGGTGCGTGCCGTCGAACAGGCCGAGCCCGTGGGCGTCGAGCGGGAAGTGGCCCGGCACCCAGTCGAGCAGCACGCCGATGCCGGCCTCGTGGGCGGCGTCCACGAAGGCGGCGAAATCCTCAGGGCTTCCGAAGCGGCTCGTCGGCGCGAAGAGCGAGACCGGCTGGTAGCCCCAGGAGCCGTCGAACGGGAACTCGGTGATCGGCAGCATCTCGATATGGGTGAAGCCCAGATCCTTGACGTAGGGGATCAGCCGGTCGCCGAGTTCCTTGTAGGTGAGGTAGCGGTTGCCCTCCTCGGGCACCCGCGCCCAGGAGCCGAGATGGACCTCGTAGATCGAGATCGCCGCGTGGCGCGGGTCCTTGGCGCCGCGGGTGCTCATCCAGCCGGAATCGCGCCAGTCGAAGTCGCCCGTCCCGTGGGTGACCGAGGCGGTCTCCGGCGGGTGCTGGGCCGCGAAGGCGACCGGGTCGGCCTTGAGCGGGACCAGGGATCCGTCGGGGCCGCGGATCTCGAACTTGTAGCGCACGCCGGCCTTGAGGCCCGGCACGAACAGCTCCCAGATGCCGCCGTCCTGCCAGAGGCGCATCGGGTGGCGCCGCCCGTCCCAGTCGTTGAAGTCGCCGACGACGCTGACCTTGCGGGCGTTGGGCGCCCAGACGGCGAAGCGGAACCCGTCGATCCCGTCGAGCTGCCCCGACTGGGCGCCGAGCATCCGGTAGACGAGGTTGGTGCCGACCTCGCGGAGCGCCGCCACGTCGTACTGCTCGATCGAGGAGCCGAAGCCGTAGGGGTCGTAGCGGCGGCGCTTCGTCCCGTCCCAGGACTCGACCTCGATCTCGTAGAGGGGCCGGTGCTCGCCCTCGGCCTTCGCGACCCAGAACCCGTCCGGGTGGCGCTTCTCGAAGGGCGCGGTGCGGCCGTCCATCACCAGGGTGGCGGCCCGCGCCTCGGGCAGCACGGCGCGCACCTCCCAGGCCTTCGGCCCGACCCGGTGGGGGCCGAGCACCGCGAAGGGGTCGCCGTGGTTGGCGGCCATCAGCGCGGCGACCGCGTCCGGGTGGACGCTCGGCGGCTGCGCGGCGCCGGCGCCCGGGACATCCGCGGACCGCGCCGTCGCCCCCTCCGGGTCGACCCGCGTTGCGAAGGTCTCGTCGATCGCCGTCATACAGTTGCTCCGGGCTCGTGTCCGTCCGTGTCCAGAATGGTGAGAACCCCACGGGCGGGGATTTCGATCCAGTCCGGCCGGTTGTTGGCCTCGTAGTCGACCTCGTAGAGCGCCTTGGTCAGCAGGCAGAGCCGCAGCAGCCGGGTCCGGCTCTCCGAATCGGTCACCGCCGCCCGGGAGCCCTCGACCGCGGTCTCGTAGCCGGCGAGGAACGCCGCCTCGATCATGCCGCGCCACGCGGTCGCCGCGTCCCGCGCCCGCTCCTCCGAATCGGCGAACCGCGCGGTGATCTCCCGGATCACCGTCTCGGCGCCGTACGCGAAGGAGCGCATCAGCCCGGCGACGTCCCGCAGGGGCATCGACTTGGCCCGGCGCTCGTCGGCCGGGCGCGAGGGCTCGCCCTCGAAGTCGACGATGATCAGGTCGTTCTCGGCGACCAGCACCTGGCCCAGATGGTAGTCGCCGTGGATGCGGGTCTTGTGGGCGCCCCGGACCGGCGCTTCGGTGAGCGCGGCGATCAGCGCCTCGACCTCGCCCCGGCGCTGGCCGAGCTCCGCGCAGGCCGGCTTGCCGGCGTCGAGGCCGCGGTCGGCGAGGCCCTTGAGCGCCCGGAAGGCGCGCTCGGCCTGGTGGCGGGCGTCACGCGCCAGCACGGCGAGGTCGTCCCCGGTGAACGGCTCGGCCGCGAAGGCCGGGTCGTCGGTCTCGATGGCGAGCGCCGCGTGCAGCTCGGCGGTGCGCCGGCCGAGCAGGTCGGCCCAGGGCCGGTGGGCCTGGAACGCCTCCTCGGGGGTCGCGGCCTCGCTCTCGGGCGTGAGCACCACGGTCTCGAAGTCCCGGCGCAGGCCCTCCAGCATCAGGGTCCAGGCGTCGCCCTGGTTCATCACGAACTTCTGCAGGACCGCCAGGGCGGTCCGGGTGCCGTCCTCGGCGACGTGCTCCAGGGTGCCGAGCAGGGCGGGGGTGTTCGAGAACCCCGCCTTCTCGGTGAGGAAGCGCCCGACCTCGATCTCGGGATGCAGGCCCGGCTGCAGGCGGCGCAGCAGCTTGAGCATCATCTTCGAGCCGATGGCGATCGAGGTGTTGCTCTGCTCGCCCGAGAGCCGGCGGATGTCGGCCACGTCGACCGTGACGTCCGGGTCGAAGGCCGAGGTGACGGCGAAGACGAGCCGCCCGGTCTCCGTGGGGATCTCGCGGGCCTGCCGCATGTCGTCGATCAGGCAGGCGGCGAAGTCGTTGGAGCCGGCCGCCCCGTAGAGCAGGCCGGTGCGCGGCCCCCGGCGCACCCGCGCCACCGCGAAGGGCATGAGGGTCTCGTCCTCGCGGCCCTCCTCGACGCCCACGGGCACGAAGTATTCCTGGGTCTCGCCGCTGGCGAGCTGCACCTGCAGCCGCGGCAGCAGGAAGCGCGCGCTGCCGTCGACGTCCTTCAGGGCGGCGCAGTCGACGACCTTCGTGGCCTTGATCCGCGAGCCCTTGGCGCCGAACCAGCGCCGGCTCGTCAGGAACGGCGGCACCACGGTGCGCTCGAAGGCGACGCGCTCGCGCCCGCTCATCAGGGTCTCGATCCCGCCGGTGAGCACGAGGGTGAACAGCTCGGGCGGCTCCTGCTGCGGGCCGATCACCCCCGACCGGGCGGCGCTCAAGGAGAACCAGTAGAAGCCGTAGGACGGCAGGGTCAGCAGGTAGGGCAGGTCGCCGATCGGCGGGAACTCGGTGCCGCCGGTCAGCTCGATCGGCACCGCGGTGCGCAGCTCCGACAGGTCGAGCTGCACCGCCTGCGGCGCGCGCGACAGGTTCGCCACGCACAGGATCCGCTCGTCCTCGTGCTCGCGGATCCAGGCGAGCACCTTCCGGTTCGACGGGTACAGGAACTGGATGGTGCCGCGCCCCAGCGCGACGCTGTTGTTGCGGATCGCGATCATGCGCCGCGTCCAGTTCAGCAGGCTCGTCTGGGCCTGGGTCTGCGCCTCGACGTTGATCGCGTCGAACCCGTAGATCGGGTCCTGGATCGCCGGCAGGAACAGCTTCTGCGGGTTCGCCCGCGAGAAGCCGCCGTTGCGGTCGGGCGACCACTGCATCGGCGTGCGCACGCCGTCGCGGTCGCCGAGGTAGATGTTGTCGCCCATGCCGACCTCGTCGCCGTAGTAGAGCACCGGCGTGCCGGGCATCGACAGGACGAGGGACTTCATCAGCTCGATCTTGCGCCGGTCGTTCTCGAGGAGCGGCGCGAGGCGTCGGCGGATGCCGAGGTTGATCCGGGCGCGCCGCTCGGCGGCGTAGAACGACCAGAGGTAGTCACGCTCCTCGGCCGTGACCATCTCGAGCGTCAGCTCGTCGTGGTTGCGCAGGAAGATCGCCCACTGGCAGCCCTCCGGGATCTCCGGGGTCTGGCGCATGATGTCGGTGATCGGGTGCCGGTCCTCCCGGGCGATCGCCATGTACATCCGCGGCATCAGCGGGAAGTGGAAGGCCATGTGGCACTCGTCGCCGTCGCCGAAATACTGCGCGGTCTCCTCGGGCCACTGGTTGGCCTCGGCGAGCAGCATCCGGTCGGGGTAGCTCGCGTCCAGCGCGGCGCGGATCGCCTTGATGACGTCGTGGGTCTCGGCGAGGTTCTCGCAGTTCGTGCCGTCGCGCTCGATCAGGTAGGGGATCGCGTCGAGCCGCAGGCCGTCGACGCCCATGTCGAGCCAGTAGCGCATCACGTCGATGACCGCTTCCAGCACCTTCGGGTTGTCGAAGTTGAGATCCGGCTGGTGACTGTAGAACCGGTGCCAGAAATACTGCTTGGCGACCGGGTCCCAGGTCCAGTTCGACGCCTCGGTGTCGAGGAAGATGATCCGCGTGTCCTTGTACGGCTCGTCGGTGTCCGACCAGACGTAGAAGTCGCGCTCGGGCGAGCCGGGAGGGGCCTCGCGGGCGGCTTGGAACCAGGGGTGCTGGTCCGAGGTGTGGTTGATGACGAGCTCGGTGATGACCCGCAGACCGCGCTCGTGCGCCGCCTCCACGAAGGCCTTGAAGTCCTCCATGGTCCCGTAGGACGGGTTGATGTCCCGGTAATCGGCGATGTCGTAGCCGTCGTCGCGCAGCGGCGAGGGATAGAACGGCATCAGCCAGATCGCCGTCACGCCGAGATCGCGCACGTAGTCGAGGCGCTGGGTCAGGCCCTCGAAATCCCCGATCCCGTCGTTGTTCGAGTCGAAGAACGACTTGACGTGGATCTGGTAGATGATGGCGTCACGGTACCATTGCGGGTCGCTGCGATCGATCATCGCGTCGCTGCCTCATCGGTCGAGTCTGACGGGACCGGCGGGGGACCCGGCCGGGGCGCGGGCGGTGGGCCGCCGCGCGGGTGCGAGGGTCGGCGACGGGAATTCCCGCCGCCGCATTCAAGGGCCATGGCCGAGTGCCACGCGCGGCCTCAGCCCGCAACCCGCCGCGGCGCCCGGAGGCGCCAGATCACGCAGGATCGCTCGGCCGGATCGAGGGCGATGCGGTGGGTCTTGCCGCGCAACTCGAACGTGTAGCCCTGCAGCAGGTCCTCGACCTCGACGGCGCCGTCGTCGGGCAGGCCGAACAGCCAGAGCGGCACCTCGTAGGTGCATTCCTGGCGGTTCTTCGGGTCGAGGTTGACCATGGTGAAGACGCAGTTGTCGCGCTCCGGCGTCGCCTTGGCGTAGGCGATGATGTTGTCGTTCCAGGCACCCGTGAAGGTCACGTTGCGGAAGTCCCAGAGGGCGGGGTTCTCGCGCCGGATCCTGTTGAGCTTGACGATGTGCTCGCGGATGTTGCCCGGCCGGTCGTAGTCCCAGGCCTTCAGCTCGTATTTCTCGGAGTTGAGATACTCCTCCTTGCCCGGGTACGGCGCGGCCTCGCACAGCTCGAAGCCGTTGTAGATGCCGTAGACCGACGACAGGGTCGCGGCGAGCGTGCCGCGGATGACGAACCCCGCCCGCCCGCTGGTCTGGAGGAAGTACGGGTTGATGTCGGGCGTGTTGGCGAAGAAGTTCGGGCGGTAGTACTCGCCCATCTCGCCGGCCAGCTCCAGGGCGTAGTCGGTGAGTTCCTGCTTCGTATTGCGCCACGTGAAGTAGGTGTAGCTCTGCTGGTAGCCGGCCTTGGCGAGCTTCTTCATCATCTTCGGCCGGGTGAAGGCCTCGGCGAGGAAGATCGCGTCCGGGTAGCGGCCGTTGACCTCGCCGATCACCCATTCCCAGAACGGGATCGGCTTGGTGTGCGGGTTGTCGACCCGGAAGATGCGCACACCGCGCGCGCACCAGCCGAGCAGGATGTCGCGCAGCTCGATCCAGAGCGAGGGCAGGGCGCCCCCGTAGAAGTGGACGTTCGAGATGTCCTCGTACTTCTTCGGCGGGTTCTCGGCGAATTTCAGGGTGCCGTCGGGGCGCCACTCGAACCATTCCGGGTGGTTCTTGATCCAGGGATGGTCCGGCGAGCACTGGATCGCGAAGTCGAGGGCGATCTCCATGCCGTAGGCGTGGCTCGCCGCGACCAGCCGCTCGAAATCCGCGAGCGTGCCGAGGTCGGGATGCACGGCCTCGTGCCCGCCCTCCTCCGAGCCCACCGCGTAGACCGAGCCGACATCGCCGGGCTCGGCCTTGAGGGTGTTGTTCTTCCCCTTGCGGTTGGTCCGACCCACGGGGTGGATCGGCGTGAAGTAGAGAACGTCGAAGCCGAGCTCGCGGATCTCGGGCAGGCGCCGGATGACGTCGTCGAAGGTGCCGTGGCGGTTCACGTCCATCGACTGGGAGCGCGGGAAGATCTCGTACCAAGCGGAGAACCGGGCCGCGAGGCGGTCGGCGATCACCGGCAGGGTCACGGGATAGCGGGTCAGGTTCACCCGCTCGGCGTTCCGGCGCACGAGGCTCGACGCGTCGGGGGCGAGGATCCGGTCGAGCTGGGCGGCCGAGCCGGTCTCCTCGGCGGCGAGCGCGGCCACGAGCGCGGCGAGGCGCTCGGCGTCGCGGCCGCCGCGGGTCCGGGCGAGCGAGGCCGCGGTCCCGACGAGCGCCACGCCCTCGATCGTCTCGAGCCGCACGTCGACGCCGGCGGCGCGCTTCTTCAGGGTGTCGCGCACCCAGGACGAGAAGGCGTCGCGCCACGCGATCAGGGTGAACTCGTAGCGGGCGTTCCGCTCCAGGGGGAAGTGCCCGGCCCAGCGGTCGTTGTCGACGAAGACCATCGGGTCCTCGCGCCAAGTCTCGCCTCCAGACGCCTCGGGGCCGGTGACCCGCGACAGGATCGCGGCGTCGATGATCTCGTGGCCGTCGGAGAAGATGTCGGCCTCGACCCGCAGGGACTCGCCGACGATCCGCTTCACCGCCGAGCGACCGCCGTCGATCTCGGGGCTGACCGCCTCGATCACCACCCTTCCCTCCCCGTCCGGGGTGCCGCGCGCCGGCTGCCGGGCGACCTCCTGGGCGCTGGCCGCGAGGATGCGCAACTCGCCCGGCATCAGGTCGATGGCGCTTCCGGGATGGAACGCGATCGGCTCGGCCTCCGGGGTCCGGTCGACGAAGGCGCCGAGCATCCCGCCGGTGCGGGCGACGAGCGCGCCGGCCTCGACCGGCACCGGCCGGTCAGTCGGGTTGAAGAGCACGATCAACCCGTGCCGCGCCGAGGCCGGGTGGCCGGTGTCGAAGCGGGCGAGCGCCACCAGATCGCTGTCGGGGGCCGAGATCCGGATCTGCGCGCCCTCGACATTGGCGGCCGGCAGCTCCGCCCGCAGGGCGTTGATCGCCCGAATGGAGCCGGAGATGTCGATGCCGGTCTCGTTCTCGCGGTCGCGCGGGGTGGTCTCGACCACGTGCAGCGCCCGCCGGTAGCCCCACTCGTAGCCGATCGGCATGAGCACGCCGGCCGAGAAGAAGGCCGCGAGCGCGTAGCGGGTGCGCAGATGCGCCGCCACCGCCTCCGGGCCGCCGCCGATCTCGGCGGCGAGCCGCGTCATGTCGTGGTTCTCGGGGAAGGCGATCGAGGGGGCCAGCACCCGCAGGCGCTCGTACTGCTCGAGCGCCCAGGGCTTCCTCAGGTCCCACCACGCGAAGGAGTTGAACAGATAGTCGAAGCCGGCGCCGGCCGTGGCCCGGGCCTCCTCGAAGGTGCAGCCCAGGGTCTCGGCGGCGAACAGGCAGGCGGGGTCTTGGCTCTTGGCCTGCCCGATCAGCACCCGCCAGATCTCCGGCGGCACCTTGTAGGCGGCGTCGCACCGGAAGCCCTTCACGCCGAGGCCCTGAAGATGCGCCACGTAGGCGCCCCAGATCCGGGTGAGTTCGTCCCGGGCCGAGGGGGTGTGGTAGTCGAGCTCGGCCAAGTCGCCCCAGACGGTGCGGATCGACGGGTCGTCCGGGTCGACGGCGGCCGGGTGCATGATCGAGCCGTCGGGCTCCTTCATGAACAGGTCGGGCCGCTCGGTGGCGAGCCGGGCGTTGTCGGCGGTGTGGTTGATCACGAGGTCGGTCATCACCGACAGGCCCAGAGCCGCGGCGGCGGTGCAGAAGCGGCGGATCTGCTCGTCGTCGGGCGTGCCGTCGGGGTCGCGGAACCGCTCGTCCAGGCGCTCGGGATCGGCGACCGCGTAGAGGCTCCGCGAGCCGCCGGTCTGGTGGAACGGGTTGAGGTAGACCCAGTCGAAGCCGAGGGCGGCGATCCGCGGCAGCTCGGCCGTCCAGTCCGAGACGCGCCCGACCAGGAGCGGGAACAGGTTGTAGATCCGCGGCCCCTCGGCCCGGGGGGCCAGCGCGGCCGGCAGGACGGCCGCGGCCCCGGACGTCGCAGCGGCTTTGGTCGGTGCGTTCATGCTGCCTCTCGGCTCCCGTTCCCAGTGTCGTAACGCCCGAACCGCCGGGCTGTGCCGCGCGATCCGGTCCGACGTGTCTCAGCAGAGTCGCGTGACAGGGCTGCGGAGGGGCCACCGGAAGACGCGCCCGGACCGCCGCCGTCTCTGCGAGCGGCGCCACGCTGATCCAGGTCGCGCTGCCCTGGGTCGCCTCGCTCCGCTCGCGATGACGGCGCGGTCACGGTTCCCGCCGCAGCACCGCGTAGGGGAGGTCGCGCAGGAGAGCGCCGAGATCGGCCCCCTCCCCCTCCACCACCCGCCCCGAGGCGAGGTCCCGCCAGCGCGTCCCCGCCCCGAGATCGACCCGGGTGCCGGCAAAGGCCTCGCCCGACCAGACGGCGTCCCCGACGAAGCCCGCCACCAGCCGCGGCACCGCCACGAACAGGTCGCCGCCCTCTTGGACGGGGTCGGTCCGCCGGTAGGCGATGACGTGGTCGGCCCGGGCGCCGGTGGCCGCGACGGGCTCGTAGGCGGCGCTGGCGTAGAAGTCCGGGCGCTCGGCCCGCTCGGCGAGGAGCCGCGTGAGCGTCGCCTGCTTGACCCGCCCGTCCGGCCAGTGGCCCAGCAGGTCGGCGGGCGCCCCGCCCTCCTCCAGCATCCGTTCCAGGGCCGGGTAGTCCACCGGGCGGCGGTTGTCGGGGTCGACGAAGGAGAAGTCCCAGATCTCGGTGCCCTGGTAGGTGTCGGGCAGGCCCGGCAGGGTGCATTTCAGGACCGTCCGGCCGAGGCTCGCCAGCATGCCGAGATGGGCGAGACGCCGGGCGAAGGGCCGGAGCGCGCTCAGGAAATCCGAGCCCGGGGTGATCAGCGCCGTGAACAGCCGCTTGACCGCGCCCTCGTAGACCTCGTCGACGTTGACCCAGCTCGACCGGCGCTTGCCCTCCCGCATAGCCTTCTCGCCGTAGGCGATCAGCCGGTCGCGGAACTCCGCGATCGCCCCGGACTCGTCCCGCTCCAGAAGCTCCAGCGGCCAGGCGCCCAGGATCGCCTGGAAGAACATCCACTGGTCGTTGGCGTCGGGGGCCGGCTCGCCGTCGATCCGGGCGAGGTGCGGGCCGGCGACCCGCTGCCACAGGTCCCAGGCCCTGGCCCATTCCTCGGGGATCTCCGAGAGGGCGAGCAGCCGCGTGCGGGCATCCTCGCCGCGCTTGGTGTCGTGGGTCGCCGTGGTGATCATGGCGCTCGGCCAGTCGCGGGCGCGGGCGGTCTGCAGGTCGTGGAAGTGCTCCGCGTCGATCCCGTACTCGCCCGGATCGCCGCCGACCTCGTTGAGGCCGAGGAGACAGGCGTAGCGGTAGAACAGCGTGTCCTCCAGGCTCTTGGCCATGACCGGGCCGGTGAGCTGCTGGAACCGGCGGCGGAAGCGCAGAACCACCCGCGGGTCCGGCCGGCCCGGCCCGGCCGTCTCGATCCGCCCGAGCAGGACCGCGGCGGCGAAGTCGTGGACCGAGCGGTCCGGCAGGCTCGACCAGCGCTTGGCCTTGGCGACGGCCCCCTCGATCAGGCGGACATCCTCCGGCTCGACCTCGCCCTCCTCCAGATCCGACGGCAGGTAGCTCCGGTAGGTCGGGAAGCGCGCGATGATCTCGATCAGCGCCCGGCGGAGCGCGTTGACGGTGAAGTCGCGGGTGCGCCGGTCGGCGTCGGCGACTTCCTTGAGGTCGGTGGTCAGCACCTCCAGCTCGCTCGCGAAGCTGATCTCGAGGATCTCGGCCTTGGCGGCGCGGAGCTGGAAGCCGTAGGGCTCGTCGAACCCCGTGGCCCAGGTGTAGAGCCGCTCGATTTTCCCGCGCCGGCTCTTGTCGACCAGGATCCCGTCGAGCTGGTTGAGCACGTCGTAGCCCGTGGTCCCGGCCACCGGCCAGGGCCGCAGCCGCTCGCCCGGCTCCAGGATCTTCTCGACGACGACGTAGAAGCCCGGTCCGACAGCCGCCTGGAGCGCCCTTGCGTAGCCCAGCGGGTCGGCGAGGCCGTCGATATGGTCGATGCGCAGGCCGTCGATCCGGCCCTCGCGGACGTGCCGGAACACGGTCTCGTGCGAGCGGTGGAAGATGTCGGACAGCTCGACCCGCAGGCCGGCGAGCGAGTTCACGTCGAAGAAGCGGCGGTAGTTGATGTCGCTCGACGCCACCCGCCAGTGGGCCAGCCGGTAGGCCTGCGCCTCCAGCAGCCGGTGCAACGGCCCGAAACTGTCCGGGCGGCCTTTGAAGCCGTTGAGCAGCGCCAGCGTGCTGGCGGTGGCCTCCTGGATCAGCGGCGACACGCCGTAGATCTCGGCGAGCCGGCGCTTCAGCCCCTCGGCCTCCTCGGGGAAGCCTTTGCGGCGGGTCTCGTCGGTATCGATCGACATCGCCCGCAGCCGCTCGGAGATGGCGAGCAGTTCCGCGGTGGTGTCGTCGTCCACCGCCCCGATCGCGGCGATCACCCGGTTGAGGATGGTCGGGTAGCTCAAGGGGCGGATCGGCAGCTGGTGCTCGTAGTGCCAGACGCTGAAGGCGCCGGTCTCGGGGTCGAACTTCAATTCTAGCGTGCCCTTCTCCAGGGCCTCACCGTAGCGGTCGCCGAGGAATGGGATCACGAGGTTGCGCCCGGCCCCGAGCCGCTGCCAGTCGATGTCGAAGGCGTCGGCGAAGGGCGACAGGGAGCCCCATTCCAGCACCGAGAGCCACCACGGATTGTCGGAGCCGCCGACGCCCATGTGGTTCGGGACGATGTCGAGCAGGAGCTTGATCCCGTGGGCGTGGAGCGTCTCGGAGAGCGCGATGAAGCCCTCCTCGCCGCCGAGCTCCGGGTTGATCGCGCCGTGATCGACGATGTCGTAGCCGTGGGTCGAGCCGGGCCGCGCCTTCTGGAGCGGCGAGGCGTAGACGTGGCTGATCCCGAGCCGGTGCAGGTAGGGGACGATCCGGCCCGCATCCGCGAAGGTGAAGTCCTTGTGGAACTGCAGCCGGTAGGTCGCGCGCGGCGGCGGCGCGGCGAGCCGCGCGGCGCCCGAGCGCGGGCCCCGCGCCTCGGCCGAGAGGGACGCCGCGAGCTTCGCCAGCGGCCCGCCGGGGGCGGCGATGTCCACGAGATCCCGGTCGAGCTTGCGCCGCCAGTTCGGGTAGCCCTCGGTCGAGCCGGGCACGTTGGCCTGGGCGAGTTCCGAGACCACGTCCTCGTACTGGACGGCGGTGAGCATCGCGGGCGCGCGGGCGAGGTAGCGGGCGGCGGCCTCGAAGGGCGCGGAATCCGGCGGCTCGGCGGAGGGCAGCAGCTGCTCGGCCGCCAGCGCCTCGGCGAGGCGGCGGCGCTCGACGACGCGCTCGCCCCGCTCGACCTCGGCCCGCTCCTGATCGTAGAGGCCGAGCGACTGGCGGGTGTCGGTGTCGACCCCGCGCCACCAGCCGACGAAGGTCGGCAGGTCGTGGGTGGTGATGGCGGTGAGCGCGTCCCGCGGGTAGGCCGAGGGCGGCTTGAAGCGTCCGTCGGCCTCGCGCTCGAAGGCGAGGATCCGGTAGCTCAGCACCCCGGCCCGCATCAGCGCGTCGGAGAAGCCTTCCGGCGCCGTGCCGAGATCCTCCGCGATGACGAGGCACTTGTTGCGGTGGCTCTCCAGCCGCAGCACCGCCAGCATCGGCTCGAACGGCATGGCCACGTAGGCTCCGGCCTGGGCCCCCGCCCCCAGCGGGATCAGGAACAGGCGGGCGAGCTGGAAGGCGTGGTCGATCCGGATCGCGCCGGCGTGGCGCATGTTGGCCTGGACCAGGGCCCGGAAGGCCGCGAGCCCGTCGCGCTCCATCGCCAGCGGATCGAAGGCCGGCAGGCCCCAGTTCTGACCCTTCGGTGCGAGCAGGTCCGGCGGCGCGCCGATCGACACCTTGTCGGCGAAGCGCTCGGGATGCGACCAGATCTCGGAGCCGCCCCGGTCGGCGCCGACCGCGAGGTCGCGGTAGAGCCCGACCCGCATTCCGGCCCCGAGCGCCGCCGCGGAGGCCTCGGCGAGCTGCCGGTCGGCGAGGTACTGCAGCCACGCGTGGTAGCCGACGAGGTCCGCGTTCTCCGCCGCGAAGGCTCGGACCGCCTCCGTGCCGGCGCGGCGATACGCCTCCGGCCAGTCGCCCAGCCAGTGCGCCCCCTGCCCCCGGAAATGCTCGGACAGCGCCTCGAACAGGGCGTGCGCTTCGAGATCCTCCCCGCCCTCCTGGCGGAACTGCTCGAAGCCCGCATCGGTGCCGGCCCGGGCCGGCGACTCGGCCCAGAGCGCCCGGAGCACCGGGTCGAGCACGTCGTGGACGCCCTGGTGGTCGACGAGGGCGGCCTCGCGCAAAGCCGTGATCGCGTCCGCGCGCTCGGCGAGCAGCGCCTCGGCCCGGGAGCCCGCGAGCCCCGGCAGGCTGCGCGGGGCGATGAACAGGGTCTCCAGGAACAGCCGCGAGGACGGCGAGTAGGGCGAGATCTTGGTCCGGTCGGAGCCGAACAGGGCGTGGACCGGGCTGAGCCCCAGGAACGCCGCCCCGCGCAGGGCGGCCTCGCGGGCGGCCTCGCCGGCATCCGCGTAGGTGCCGATGCCGATATTGGTGGCCGAGCGCAGGCCGTAGAGCTGGGCGGCCATGCCCCAGTCGGAGGCGCCCTCCTCCGTGTAGGGCCGCGGGCGCCAGCAGCGCTGCGGCGCGGCGATCACCCAGGATTCGGTGCGGGTCTGCCCGGCCTGGACGGTGAGGCGGTGGTAGCCCGGGGTCAGCGGCGGCAGCTCGAAGCCGGGCTCCGACCCCTGCGGGTTGGCCCGGCCCTCGCGAGCGGCGCCGCGCTCGTCGACGAGGCGCCACACCAGGGTGTGGGGCGCGCCGTCCTGCGGGCGCACCGGCACCCGGGCGGCCCGGCGGGCCTCCACCGGCAGGAGCGGCGGGATCAGGCCGCGGCGCAGGCGCTCGACCTCCGCGAGGCTCGCGGCGATCGCCGCCTCGTCCTCCACCGCGAAGCCGAGGGCCGCCAGCAGGCCGCGGCGCACCTCCAGCGACGTCTCGACGGGCTGGCCGAAGGCGTCGGTGTAGCCGGGGGCGACGCCGACGAGGTCGGCGAGTGTCTCGAGGCGGCTCACGCGCGGGACTCCGTCAGGAACACGCCCGTCCAGGACGGGAGATCGCGTCCGGCCCCGTCCGGGGCGTTGGTCCAGACCAGCCGGGCACCGCCCGGATCCAGCGCGAAGGGTTCGGTCCCGACATTGGCGACGAAGCGCAGGGTGCCGGCGCCGAAGCGCCACGTGCAGTCGACCACGTCCGGGCGCGGCATCGCGGCGGCGGCGCCGTCGTAGCCGGACTTCGCCAGGGGCACGACCAAGTCGCGGCGCAGCCCCAGGAGCCGCGTCGTCTCGGCCAGCACCTCGCGGTGGGGCGAGCGCTCCCGCTCGGACCAGTCGAGCTTCGAGGCCGCGAAGGTCTCGGCCTCGGTCGGGTCCGGGATCTTGGAGGTGTCGTCCGCGAAGGCCGCGAAGCTCTTGAACTCCCGGCGGCGTCCGTCGCGCACCGCCTTGTTCAGTTCCGCGTCGGGCGCGAAGTCGACGAAGAACAGGAACGGCGCGGAGGCCGACCATTCCTCGCCCATCCAGAGCATCGGGATCTGCGGTGCCAGGAGGAGCCCGGCCCGGGCGAGGTCGAGTTTCTTGGGATCCGCGAGGTGGTTGAGCCGCTCGCCGAGCGCCCGGTTGCCGACCTGATCGTGGTTCTGCAGGAAGGTCACGAAGGCGGAGGGCGGCAGGTGCCCGGAGGGCTCGCCGCGCGGGTGGTTGTCGAGCGTCGGGAAGGGCTCGCCCTGGTAGGCGAAGCCCTCGGCGAGGCAGCGGGCCAGGTGGGCGACCGGTTTGTCGGCAAAGCTTTTATAGTAGCCGGCGTCCTCGCCCGTCAGCAGGACGTGCCAGCAATGGTGCAGGTCGTCGGCCCACTGGGCGTCGTGCATCTTCGGGCGCCCGGCGGCGTCGCGCTCCAGCCAGCGGGCCTGGTTGGCCTCGTTCTCCAGCATCAGGTGGATCTGCCGGTTCGGGAAGATCCTCCGGACCGTCTCGCCGAGCTCGGCCAGGAAGTGGCGGGGCGAATCGTCGAGGATGGCGTGGACGGCGTCGAAGCGCAGGCCGTCGAAATGGTACTCCTCCAGCCAGTACAGGGCGTTCTGGATGAAGAACTGCCGCACCGTGGCGCCGCTCTCCTTGCCGTCGAAGTTGATGCCCGCGCCCCAGGGGGTCTGGTGGCGCTCGGTGAAGAACGTCCCGGCATAGGCGTGGAGGTAGTTCCCGGCCGGCCCGAAGTGGTTGTAGACCGCGTCGAGATAGACCATCAGGCCCAGCCCGTGGGCGGCGTCGATCAGGCGCTTGAGGTCGTCCGGTCGACCGTAGGCGCCGTCCGGCGCGTAGGGCTGGACGCCGTCGTAGCCCCAGTTGCGCGAGCCCTTGAAGTCGGCGAGCGGCAGCAGCTCGAGGGCGGTGACGCCGAGCGCCTTGAGGTCGGGAAGCCGGGCCTGCAGGCCGGCATAGGTGCCCTCCGGCGTCGCGGTGCCGACATGGCACTCGTAGATCACCGCCTCCTCGAAGGGCCGCCCGGTCCAGCCCGCGTCGGACCACTCGAAGCTCCGCGGGTCGATCACCTCGCTGAGGCCCGAGACGTCGTCCGGCTGGAAGCGGGAGGCGGGATCGGGCACGACGAGGTCGCCGTCGACGCGGAAGCCGTAGCGGGCGCCGGGCTTCACCCCCGGCAGGGCCGTGCGGCGCCAGCCGCCGCCGGATTCGGGCAGCGGGTGGTCGACGCCGTCGACGACGAGGTCGACGCTCCGGGCGGTGGGCGCCCAGAGGGCGAAGCGGACGCCGCCCCCGACCATCTCGGCCCCGAAATCCATGCTGTGGGCGCGCCGCATCGGGCCACCGTCCTCGTCATTGGCCGCGCGACCGGGACGCAAGCGCGGCAGGATCATCTGTCGTGGGAGAAGGCCCCGGGCCCGATCCGGTTCCCGCAGCGCAGCTATGGCGGAGCGGCCGCGTGGCAATGGGGTATCGGCGGGCGTGACGGCGAGGTGACGGCCAGGTGACGGCGGAGGGCAGCGGCGTGACGGCGGGCCGCGCGGAAACTAAGCCGCAGTTCCGTCCGCGCGGGGCGGCCCTATCTTGCCCGGCCGGCACTCTCTTCGGTCTGGGAGCGGACACTGGGTCGGACGCACATCATCGGCATCCACGGGCTCGCCAACAAGCCGCCCCGGGACGAGAAGGCCGCCTGGTGGCGCGCCGCGATCCGCGAGGGGCTCGACCGCAATCTCGGGCTCCGGGTCGCGGAGCCCGACCTGCCCTTCACCTTCGTCTACTGGGCCGACCTGCGCTACCCGCAGCCGCTCGCGGGCGACCGCAACCGCGAGCCCTACCGCCCCGATCACGGCCTCGGGCCGTTCCCCTCCCCGGCGGGGGAGCCGGAGCGCGCCGAGCCGACCCTCACCGACCGGATCTACCGCGGCCTGTCGCACCTGCAGGAGGCCGCCGGGCTGACGCCGGTGGACGACCTGATCCTGGAATACCGCCTCGACGACCTCTGGGGCTACTACGAGGACGCGGACTTCCGGGCGGCGGCGCGGGCGCGCCTGCGCGACGCCCTGGCGGCGGCCGCGGCGGACCGCGTGCTGATCGCCGCGCACTCGATGGGCGGCCTGATCGCCTACGACGTGCTGCGCGCCGCCGAGGCGGACGGGACGCCGATGCCCCGCTGCGACCTCGTCACCCTCGGCGCGCCCCTCGGGCTCGCCGAATTGAAGCTGAAGCTCGCCGACGAGCACGGGGACCTCCGGGTGCCTGCGGCGCTCGCCGCCTGGACCAACCTGATGGATCGCCAGGACATCGCCACGGTGGGCGACGACCTCGCGGCCCTCTACGCGCCGAACGCCGCCGGGGTGCGGGTGCGGGACGTACCGGTGATCAACGCCTACCGGAGGCCGGACGGCGCCGAGAACCGGCACAAATCCTACGGCTACCTGCGGACCCCGGAATTCGCCCGGGTCGTGGCCGGGTTCCTGGACGCCGCGGCGTGAGCGATCCGGGGAGGTGCCGCGCTCCGCCGCGCGCCGCCTCCCCGACCCCGGACGCGCGCCGCCCGGGTCGGGGCGCGGGCCTGCCGGGCCTCAGAGCCGGCCCGGCACCACCTCGCGCAGGACGCGCTCCGTGGCGGCGTCCTCGATCTTGTTGATCAGCCGCTTCGCCTCGTGCTCGTCGCGCAGGGTCTTGGCCAGGGTGAAGGTCGTGCCCGTGAGGAACAGCGACGCCATGGCGAGGTAGCCCTTGATCCAGATGTCGGCGGGCAGGAAGAAGATGCCGAACGTCAGCATGGCGGCGGCGACGGCGAAGCTGACCAGCGTGAAGGTCTTCCAGGCGCCGGTATGGGGCATCTGCGGTGTCATGGTGCGGTCTCCTGAGGAATGATCGAAGGGGAAGCGGTGCGGCGCCGGTCAGGCGCCGGCCCTGAGGCGGTCGAGCACGGCCCGCGGGTCGGTGCGGGGGCGGCCGTAGCCCGCCGCCTCGAGGTCGGCCTCCATCCCGCCCGCGGCCTCGGCCTCGAGCGCGGTCAGCGCGGCGGCGACGTCCGCCTCGGCCGCCTGCCGCTCGCGCAGGCGCGCCAGCGTCCGCTCCGCCTCCCCGAGCGCCCCCGCCGACAGGGTCGTCACCCGGCGGCCCTCCAGTCCGGCCCGCCGCAGCGCCTCGGTGGTGCGGGCGGTCTGGAGCCCGCGGTCGAGGTCCCGCAGGCGTTCGCCGCCCTGCGCGACCAGGCGCTTCAGCCGCTCGACCTCCGCGGCGAAGCGCTCGGCGGCGGCCCGGCGGTCGGCCCGCTCGTCCTCCAGGGCGGCGATGTGGATCGCCGCCTCGGTCCCGAGATCCTCGCGCCCGTCGCTGAGCGCCCGCCGCGCCCCGTCCGACAGGGTGTCGATGCGGGTGCCGATGGCGTCGAGGGCGCGCGCCTCGGCGGCGTGGTAGGCCATGGCGACGGCGAGTTCCCGCCGGGCGGTCGCCAGGGCGCCGGCGGCGTCCCGGATCTGCTGGCGCAGGATCGTCACGGCATGGGCGTCGTGGATCGCCTGGGCGTTGTCGGCGATCACGCCGCGCATCAGGAAGGAGAGGGTCCTCATCACGGTTCACCTCGCGGGAACGACGGGCCGGACCGCGTCCGGATTTGATTGAACGTCGTTCATGAAACAAGTAAACACGGGACGTGCCGGGCCGCAAGGGATAAAATGAACGAGGTTCATAAAAAAGTGAGGGGGCGGCCGCGGAAGGAGCCCGGCGATCGGGCGGCCGATCGCCAGGCCCTGATCGCGGCCGCGGTGGCGATCCTGAACGCGGGCGGCGCGGCGGCGCTGACCGCCCGCGGCGTCGCGGAGCGGGCCGGCACGGCGGTCGGCTCGGTCTACACGCAGTTCGACAGCCTGGAAGTGCTGCGCCTGGAGGCGAACGCCGTCACCATGCGCCGGCTCCGGGACACCCTCGCGGGGGCGCTGGCAGCCTGTCCGTCGCGGGAGACGGAGGCGCGGCTCCTGTGCCTGGCCGACGCGTATCTCGCCTTCGCGGCCGAGCACCACGCCGCCTGGGCGGCGATCTTCGAGCGGCGCACGGTGGCGGCGCCGGACTCGGTGCAGGCCGACATCGCGGCCCTGTTCGGGATCCTGGAGGGGGTGTTGCGCGACGGTGGCCGCCTCGGCGAGGCGGCGATCCCCGTGATGGCGCGGGCGCTGTGGTCCAGCGTCCACGGCATGACCTATCTCGCCGATCTCGGCAGCCTGGGTCCCCTCGGGGTCAGCGACGTGCGGCCGATGATCGACGCGCTGGTGCGGGCCGCGGTCCGGGGCTTCTCCGCGGGCTGAGCGCCGCCCTGCCCGCCCCTCAGGCCACCCTCAGGCCGCGCCCTCAGGCAGCCTGGACCTCCGCCAGGAAGGCCTTCACGGCGTGGTCGAGCTCGTCCGAGCCGCGGGTGAGGTCGCGTGCGGCCGCCAGCACCTGCTCGGAGGCGCTGCCGGTCTCGTCGGCGCCGCGGCGCAGGTCGACGACGTTCTCGGACACGCCCTGCGCCCCGGTGGCGGCGCTCGCCACGCCGCGGACGATCTCCTGGATGGCGGCGTTCTGCTCCTCCATGGCGGCCGCGACCCCGACCGCGATGCCGCGCATCTCCTCGATGGTCCGGCCGACCGCGCCGATCGCCGCGACCGCGTCCCGGGTCTCGCCCTGGATCCGGCCGATCTGGCCGGAGATCTCCTCGGTCGCCTTGGCGGTCTGCTCGGCCAGCGCCTTCACCTCGGAGGCGACGACCGCGAAGCCGCGCCCGGCCGCGCCCGCGCGGGCCGCCTCGATCGTGGCGTTGAGCGCCAGCAGGTTGGTCTGGCCGGCGATCGAGGCGATCAGCCCGACCACGTCGCCGATCTTCTCGGTGCCGGCGGCGAGCGCCCGCACGGTCGCCTCGCCCTGGCGGGTGCTGATCGCGGCCTGCCCGGCGATCTCCGAGGCGCGGTTCACCTGCCCGGCGATCTCCTGGACCGAGGCCGACATCTCCTCGGTGGCCGCCGCGGCGGTCTGGACGTCGGCGGAGGTGCCGGCCGCCTGCGCGGCCACCGCGCCGGTGCGCTCGGTGGTGTGGGCGGCCGTGACGGTCAGCGTCCGCGCCGTCGCCTCGAGGTCGGCGGCCGCCGTCGCGAGGCCGCGGCTCAGGGTCCCGGCCCGGGTCTCGAAGGACCGGGTCAGCCGGTCGAGGGCGGCGGCCCGCCGGGCATCCCCGTCGGCGCTGGCGGCGGCGCGGGCGTCGGTCTCGGCCTTGGCGATCAGCGCGTCCTTGAACACCTGCACGGCGCCCGCCATGGCGCCGATCTCGTCCCGGCGCTCCCGTGCCGGCACCGGCACGGCGGTCTCGCCGGCCGCGAGGCGGTGCATGGCGCCGTTCAGCGCGCGCAGCGGCCGCGTCAGCCGCCGGCCGATCAGCGCCGCGAGCAGGCCGATCAGCGCCACCACCACGAGCATGCCGGCCGCCGCCTTCCAGGCCGCGTCCCGCAGGATCGCCGCGGTGTCGTCGGCGTAGATGCCGGTGCCGATCACCCAGCCCCAGGGGGCGAAGCCGCGCACGTAGGAGAGCTTCGGCACGGGGGCGTCGGCGCCGGGCTTCGGCCAGTAATAGTCGACGAAGCCCTGCCCCTTCCGCTTCACCGTCTCGACGAAGTCGACGAACAGGCGCTTGCCGGTGGGATCCTGCACGGCGGCGAGATCCTTGCCCTCCAGCTCAGGCTTGATCGGGTGGGCGACCATGCGGGGCTGCATGTCGTTGACCCAGAAGTACTCCTTGTCGTCGTAGCGCAGGGCCTTGAGGGCCCGGATCGCGGCGCCTTGCGCGTCCGCCCGGGACAGGCGCCCGGCCCGCTCCTCGCCCTCGAAATAGGCCGCGACCCCGTAGGCGACGTCCGTGAGGTTCCGCGTCTTGGCCATCCGGTCCTGCTCGACCTGGGATTTCAGGCTGACGAGCCCGATGCCCGAGACCGCGACGATGCCGACCAGCGCGGTGGCCGTGATGGTGTGGAGCTTCGCTCCGAGCCCGATCTTCACCCACGCCCCCGCGATGATGATTGCAAGAAGATGATTTCAACGTGCGGTATTTTGCAGCTTCTGCGTTAGCGGAGCGTGAAGACGGCCTTGCGCGCGCCGGCCCGAGCCTGTCCACTCCCCGTCCAACGAAAGCCCGGCGCCGCTCAGGATCGCGCCGGGCCACAGGGAGAAGCGTCATGGTGCGTACGTCTCGGACGGGCTCGCTGCTGCCGGGCCGCCGTCGGCTCCTGCGGGCGGGATCGGTCCTCCTGCTGGCCGGGCTGGCGCTCGCCACCCCCGTCCGGGCCGACGATGCCAAGGTCCGGATCAGCCGGCAGCCGGGCTTCGTCTACCTGCCCGCGGTGCTGGCCGAGCAGCACAAGCTGATCGAGAAGCACGCCAAGGCCGCGGGCCTCGGGGACGTCACGGTGGAGTGGGTCAACCTGACGAGCGGCGCCGCCGGCAACGACGCGCTGCTCTCGGGCAACATCGACATCGTCGACAGCGGCTCGACCAACATGCTGCTGCTCAACGACCGCACCAAGGGCGACGTGAAGGGCCTGTGCGGGGTCGGCACCACGCCGATGATGCTGCTCACCCGCAATCCGGACGTGAAGGAACTCAAGGACTTCTCGTCCAAGGACAAGATCGCCCTGCCCTCCGTGAAGGTCTCGTCCCAGGCTGTGCTGCTGCAGATCGCCGCCAAGAAGGCGTTCGGGCCCGAGAACGCCACCAAGCTCGACCCGCTCACCGTCCAGCTCGGCCATCCCGACGCCGTGGCGGCGCTGGCGAGCCCGCACAACGAGGTCAACAGCCACTTCTCGCTGCCGCCGTTCCAGCAGCGCGAGCTGCAGGACCCGGCGATCCACAAGGTGCTCAATTCCTACGAGATGGTCGGCGAGCCGGTGAGCAACGCGATCTTCTACGCCCGGACCGGCTGGTACAACCGCAACCCGAAGCTCGCCGCCGCTATCGTGGCCGCCATCGACGAGGCCAATGCCGAGATCGCCCGGGATCCGCTGAAGGCCGCCAAGGACTACGTCGCGGCCACCAACGAGAAGACGCCCCCCGAGACCCTGGTCGAGATCATGAAGGAGCCCGGGACGAACTTCTCCACCACGCCCTACGGCATCATGCTCCAGGCCCGGCACTTCTACGCGATGAAGACCATCAAGACCGAGCCCAAGGACTGGAAGGACACGTTCTTCCCGATCGTCCACAACCTGCCGGGGCGGTAGGACCCCGGCCGCTCAGTGCGCCTCCACGGGCCCGGCGGCGCGCTGCGGCTTCTTGAGGATGGCCACCACGGCGAGGCTCGCCACGAGGCTCACGCCCACCAGCCAGAACCCGTCCGCGTAGGCCATCACGTAGGCCTCGCGGCGGACCTGGGCGGCGAGCTGGCCCAGCGCGACGCCCTTGGCGGCCAGCGGGTCGGCGATGCGGGTGTGCATCCCGGCGGCGAGCGCCGCGAGCCGGTCCTGGGTGCGGGTGGCGTTGACGGTGATCGCCTCGGCCAGCATCGAGAAGTGGAAGTGCTCCCGCCGGTCGATCATCGTCGACAGCATGGCGATGCCGATCGAGCCGCCGAGGTTGCGCATCATGTTCGACAGGGCGGAGGCGTCCGCGGTGTCGCGCGGGGCGAGGCCGACGGTGGAGAGCTGCGACAGCGGGATGGTGAAGAGCGGCTGGCCGACGGCCCGCATCAGCTGCGGCAGGATCAGCTGGCCGGCGCCGACATCGTGGGTCAGGCCGACGTTGATCCAGCAGCTCGCGATGAAGAACAGCGTGCCGGTGACCACCAGCACCCGGGCGTCGAAGGTCCGCATCAGCAGCGGCATCATCGGGAAGAGGACGAGCTGCGGCAGGCCCGACCACATCACCACGTAGCCGATCTGCTGGGCGTTGTAGCCCTGGATCTGCGCGCAGTAGACCGGGATGATGTAGATCGACCCGAACGAGACCGCGCCCAGCACGGTCATCAGCACGCAGGCGCCGCCGACCGAGCGGTTGGCCAGGACCCGCAGGTTGATGAACGGGCGCTCGGTCGTGAGCTCGCGGACGATGAAGCCGGCGATGCCGGCCACCGCCAGCAGCGACATGTTCACGATGACCTGCGAGCCGAACCAGTCCTTGCGCTGGCCCTCCTCCAGCACGTAGGTCAGGGCCGGCAGGCCGATCGCCATCAGGCCGATGCCGATCCAGTCGCCCTTGAGCAGCTCGCCCCAGCGCGCCGGCACGCTGTCGAAGGCGCCGAGCTGGATCGCCGCCGCCACGGGTCCGAAGATCAGGTTCAGGTAGAAGATGTAGTGCCACGACAGGTTGTCGGTGAGCCAGCCGCCGACCGTCGGGCCGATCGCGGGCGCGAAGGTCGCGGTCAGCCCGAACAGCGCGATGCCGATGGGCTGCTGCGCCTTCGAGAGCCGGGTGCGCACGATCACGATGGCGGTGGGGATCAGCACGCCGCCGGTAAAACCCTGGCCGGCCCGGAACAGGATCATCTGGCCCAAGGTCGTCGACAGCGCGCAGGCCAGCGAGAAGGCGGTGAACAGCATGGTGTTCACCGCGAGGTAGCGGCGCAGGCCGATCACCGAGGACAGCCAGCCGGTGAGCGGGATCACGATGATCTCGGCCATCAGGTAGGCGGTGGAGATCCAGCTCCCCTCCTCGGTGGAGGCGCCGAGCGCCCCCTGGATGTCGGCGAGCGACGCGTTGGTGATCTGGATGTCGAGGATCGCCGTGAAGGCGCCGAGGATCGCGCCGAACACGGCGAGCCAGTCCCGGGCGCTCGCCTTCGCCTCGGGTACGGCCACGGCCGGCACGGGGCTCGTCGGGGCCGGACTCATCGGGGCAGGGCCTCGCTGACGAGGGCCGGAGCGGGCTTCGGCCGGGCGGGCCGCACCGGCTCGACCGGATCCTGGGTGTGGACCGTGGCCTCCACCGACAGGCCCGGGCGCAGGCGGGCGATGAGCGGATCCGACGGGTCGAGGGCGACGCGCACCGGCACGCGCTGCACCACCTTGGTGAAGTTGCCGGTGGCGTTCTCCGGCGGCAGCAGCGCGAATTGCGAGCCGGTGCCCGGGGAGAAGCTCTCGATCCGGCCCCGGAACGCGTGGTCGCCGAAGGCGTCGACCGTGAAGGTGACGCGCTGGCCCTCGACCATGCGGCCGGTCTGGGTCTCCTTGAAGTTCGCCACGAGGTAGATGTCGCGGCCCATCGGCACGAGGGTCAGGAGCCCGGTGCCGGCCGAGACGACCTGCCCGATCCGCAGCGCCCGGTCGCCGGCCACGCCGTCGATCGGCGCCACGATGGTGGTGTAGCTCAGGTCGAGCCTCACCCCCTCGACCTTGGCCTGCGCGCCCTCCAGGCTCGCGCGGGTGCTGGCCTCGAGCGCCTGCAGGCTGTCGATCTGCTTCTGCGCGGCGTCGAGCGAGGCGGCGGCCTTGTCGCGGGCGGCGTGGCGCTGGCGCAGGTCGGACTCCGCCTGCTGCTGGCGCTGCACCGTGCCGGACCCGGTCTGCAGCAGGTTCTGGTAGCGGGTGTATTCCTGCTGCGCGAAGGTGAGGGCGGCCTCGGCGTTGGCGAGGTCGGCCCGCGACGAGGCGACCTGCGCCCGCTGCTGGACGATCGCCGAGGCGACGCCCAGGATCTGCGCCCGGTCCTTCTCGACCTCGGCCTCGGCCTGCCTGAGCTGGACCCGGTAGGACCGGTCGTCCAGGCGGGCGATGACGTCCCCGGCCTTCACCGGCTGGTTGTCGCCGACCAGCACCGCCGCGACGGTGCCGGCGATGCGCGGCGCTACCGTGACCTTGTCGGACTGGAGATAGGCGTCGTCGGTCACCTCGAGGAAGCGCCCGACACTCCACCAGTGCCAGCCGTAGGTCCCGGCCCCGCCCAGCGCGAGCAGGCCGAGGAAGGGCAGCACGATCCGCGCGCGGCGGCGGCGCGGCGCCGGTGCGGAGACGGTGGCCGGGACCGGCGCGGAGACCGGGGGCGTGACAGCCGCGGTGGTCGGGGCGGTGACCGGGGTCGTGAGCGGCGCACCCGCGACCGGGTCGGCGCTCTTGAAGCTGTCGCTGCGACGTGCGTCCATCGGGTCTGGCCAGAATCAAAACGGTACGGTATCGTTTTAATAGGACGAACGGCGGTGGTGAGCAAGGAGGATCGCGGGGTGACGGTCACGGAGATCGAGCGGGCGGAGGCGGGCCCGCGGCGCGGCGGCCGGCCGACCCGCGCGGAGGCGGCCCGGCGCGAGGCGCACCTGATCGCCGTCGCCACGACTCTGTTCCTGGAGCGCGGCTTCGACGCCACCTCCATCGACGCGGTGGCCGAGGCCGCCGGGATGAGCAAGCCGACGGTCTACGCGCGCTACCGCGACAAGCGGGCCCTGTTCGAGGCGGTCCTGCGCGAGCGGATCGCCGCGTGGCTGGCGCCGCTCTCCGCCGCGGCCGAGGCCCAGGCCGCGCAGGGCGGGAGCGACGACGTCGAGACCGCCCTGGAGGATCTCAGCCGCACCCTGCTGGCCCACGGGCAGTCGCCGGGCGCGGCGATGCTCAAGCGCAACCTCGTGGCCCAGGCGCTGCAGTTTCCCGAACTCGCCCGCCTCGCCCACGAGGAGGGCTGGCTGCGCGGCGTGCGCGCGGTGGCGCAACTGCTCGACGCCTTCGCGCGGCGCGGGCGGATCGCCGTGGCGGATCCGGAGATCGCGGCCGACCTGTTCCTCAGCCTCGTCCTCGGCCGGTCGTCCCAGGCGACCCTCTACGGCATCGCCACCGACCCGGAGGCGCAGGAGCGGCGGCGGCAGGCGGCGGTGCGGCTGTTCCTCGACGGGGTGCGCCCGCGCTGAGGGCGACCAGTCGGCGCCGGTGATCCGGCCGCCGGTAGAATCGGCACGCCGGGCTCCGAACGGGTCCAACCCGCGATTGCGCCCCTCCCCGCCCGGGCCTATAGTGCGTCATCCCCATTCGACAGCGTGAGACGGGACATCCGGATCGGTCATCCGGAGCCCGCGGCCCGATGCCCGGCCCCCGTCCCGCCAGGCCGGAGCACGAGAAGCATGTCCCAGGGTCCGCTGATGCCGAAGGCGACCGCCGTCTGGCTGGTCGAGAACACCTCGCTCGCCTTCGAGCAGATCGCCGATTTCTGCAAGCTGCACCCGCTGGAGGTGAAGGGCATCGCCGACGGCGAGGTCGCAGCCGGCATCAAGGGGCTCGACCCGGTCTCCACCGGCCAGCTGACCCGCGACGAGATCGAGAAGGCCCAGAAGGCGCCGCACTACAAGCTCAAGCCCGCCGTCTCGAAGGTGAAGCTGCCGGAGGTGAAGCGCACCACCAAGGGCCCGCGCTACACCCCGCTCTCCCGCCGCCAGGACCGGCCGAACGCCATCCTGTGGCTGCTGCGCAACCACCCCGAGCTGAAGGATTCGCAGATCATCCGGCTCGTGGGCACCACCAAGTCGACGATCCAGCAGATCCGCGAGCGCACCCACTGGAACTCGGGCTCGCTCCAGCCGATGGACCCGGTCACCCTCGGCCTGACCACCCAGATCAACCTCGATTTCGAGGTCCAGCGCGCGGCGGCCGACCGCCCGGCCGCGGTGGCGGCCGAGTCCGGCGCCTCGCTGCTGCCGACCGAGGTCTCCACGGCCCGCGACGCCGACGAGCGGGACCACGAGGACGATCACGGCGGCCGCGAGGAGCGGCTCGACGCCGATTCGGTCTTCGCCAAGCTCAAGGGCCGGCACCAGGACGAGGACGACGAGGACTAGGACCAGGACCGGCCCCCGCTCCGACCGAGCGGGGGCCGGACCGACCTATTCCGGCAGCGGCCGGCCCCGCGTCTCCGGCATGAACCACGGCACCACGAGGCCGATCACGTAGACGCTCGACAGGGTCAGCGCCGCCGCGGCGACGCCCCCGAAGGCGGTCACGATCTGCCCGGCCAGGATCGGGAAGATCCAGGCGATCAGCCGCGCGCCGTTGAAGACCGCGCTCGACGCCGTCGCCCGGACCGCCGGGGTGAACAGCTCCGCGAGGTAGATCGCCATCCATGAGAAGGCGAAGCCCAGGGTGAAGAACCCGTTCAGGAAGGCGAGCGCCATGAACGGCACCAGCCCGCCGGTCCAGAGGTAGCAGGCGAGCGACGTGGCGATGCAGCCGGCATAGGTCACGAGCAGGAAGGCGCGGCGCCCGATCGCGTCGGCCACGAAGCCCGAGATCACGTAGGCGGTGATCGCCCCGATATTGTAGACGATGCCCATGCGCGGGCCCCAGACATTGGCCGGCGCGCCCGCGGCCTTGGCGAGCCCCTCGGTGTAGGCTGGCAGCCAGGACGAGACCGCCCACCAGCCCACCGTGGTGGCGAAGGACAGGAGCGTGGCGAGCAGGACCCGCCGACGGCTCTCGGGCTCGCGGAAGATCTCCGTCAGGGAGAACGGGCGCCGCGCGCTCCGCGGGGCCCGGTCCGCGTCCTCCGCATCCTCGGCGGTGGCCGCCCAGCGCTGCGCCTTGAGCGCCCGCATCCACTGCTCGGATTCCTCCAGCGCCCGGCGCAGGTACAGGCACACGAAGGCCGGCAGCGCGCCCAGCGCGAACAGGATCCGCCAGGATTCCGCGCCCAGGGGCTCGGTGGCGGCGAGCACGGCCCACACGATGGCGGCGAGCACCGCGCCGCCGCCGAAGCCCGATTGCAGGAAGCCGCAGCCCTTCGGGCGGGCCCGGTTCGGCCAGGTCTCGGCCACGAGGGCGATGCCGGTGGACCATTCCGAGCCGATGGCGAGCCCGGTGATGAAGCGCAGGACGGCGAGCTGCGTGAAGCTCTCCGCGAAGGCGGTGAGCCCCGTGAACAGCGCGTAGCCCAGGATCGACACCATCATCATGCGCTTGCGGCCGATGTAGTCGGCCGCGATCCCGCCGATCAGGCCGCCGATCCCCCAGCCGAGCAGCGTGATGCCGATGGCGAGGCCCACGTAGAAGGCCGGCGCCTGGGCCTGCTCGGGGGTGAGGATCGAGGCCAAAGCCGGGCGCAGGGCGTAGACCAGGGCCACCGCCTCGTAGCCGTCGAAGATCCAGCCGAGATAGCTGCCCCACAGGATCCGCCAGTGGCGCCGGGTGAGACCCGCGTGCCACGGAGCGCCGGCCGCCTCGCGCATGCCCACGTCGCCCGCGTCCATCGCCCGTTCCTCCCGCCCGGGACGCGTCTGCGGCGCCCGCCCCGCCCTGATAGGTCGGTTGTGGCATCGGGTCGACCATATCCGGGCGGCCGATCCGGCGCCCCGGCGATCACGATCGCATCACGCCTTCACTGCGCAGCTTCACTGCGCACCTTGCACTGGGCACCTTCTGCGCGCCCGCGGCGTTCGGCCTAGCGCGCGGCGTCGAAGGCGGCGAGGAAGGCCGCGAGGTTGTCCGGCAGGGCCGCGCAGAGGTAGCCGCCCTCTTGGACCAGCGCCGTGGGCAGCCCGGACCGGGCGATCCGCTCCGCCGCCCCGACGAAGCCCCCCCGGGAGACCGCGAGGGCGCCGATCGGGTCGTCCGCGGCGGCGTCGAGGCCGAGCGCCACCACGAGCGCCCGGGGCCGGTGCGCGGTGATCGCCGCGAGGCCCGCCTCGACGGCCTCGAGCCAGGGCGCGTCCCCCGAGCCCGGCGGCAGCGGCAGGTTGCGGTTGAACCCCGCCCCCGCCCCGGCGCCGGTCTCGTCGGCGTAGCCGGCGAAGAACGGGAAGTAGTCGGACGGGTCGGCGTGGACCGAGACGGTCAGCACGTCGGCGCGGGCGTAGAAGATCCCCTGCGTGCCGTTGCCGTGATGGACGTCGATGTCGAGGATCGCCACCGGGCCGCCGGTCGCGGCGCGCATCCGCTCGGCCGCGATGGCGCTGTTGTTGAGGAAGCAGAAGCCGCCGGCGGAGTCCGCGTAGGCGTGGTGGCCGGGCGGGCGGCACAGGGCGTAGGCGTGCCCCGCCGCCAGCGCAGCGTCGGCGGCCGCGACCGCGCACTGCGCCGATCCGTAGACCGCCGCCCAGGTGCCGGCGCGGATCGGCGTCGAGGTGTCGGCGGTGTAGAGGCCCAGGCGCCCGAGGAGGCCGGCGGGCTTCCGGTGCATCTGCGGCCGGGCGAAGGCCCCGGTCAGGATCTCGTCGCCGATGCCGGAGATCGCGTCCCGGCGCGCCCAGGCCTCGGCCAGGAACGCCACGTAGTCGGGATCGTGCACCGCCCGGATCGGGTCGAGGCCGTGATCGGCCGGCTCGGCGAGGTCGTGGCCGCCCCGGACGGCCGCGTCCCGCAGGATCGCGTAGCGGGCCGCCTGCTCGGGATGCGGGATCGGCGCGCCGCGGCGCATGTAGCGCTCGGGATCGTGCCGGCTCGAATCGGGCGTGTGGACGATGCGCATGCCGGCAGGTTAGGGCCCGCCGGGCCGCGCGTCATCCGCCCGGGACGGCCTCGCGGGGCGCGCCCGCATGGGATGCACCCGGATGGGACGGGCTCAGATGAGGTAGACGGTGCCGTCCGCGCGGAAGACCTTCGGGCAGTTCGCCCCGTCCACGAGGCGCTGGGCATCCTCCAGGGAGATCCCGTGCGCCAGGGCGATCTCCGGCAGCGTCTTCCAAGTCGGGGTCATGGTCCGGCTCCGTCCGTGATCCGTGCGGGTCGGGGATCAACGGCGCAAACGCCTCCGGGTTCGCCGACAGGGCCGATGACGGCTCCAGGATCCTGTCGAGGGTGTCGGCGCGCCACTCCGCCGGGCCGGGCGCCGCGGGGGCGACCTCGCGCAGCAGGGTCGGGACCCGAGCCCAGGGTTCCGTGACCGGCCCGGCGCTCGGCCGCATGCCCGCCCGGGTCCGCCCGCCGGCGACGCGGATGTCCGGGAAGCGCGCGCAGAACGCCGCCACGCAGTCCGGGTCGAAATGGCGACCGCTCTCGGCGCGGACGCAGTCCAGGGCCGCCTCGAAGGGCATCGCGTCCTTGTAGGGCCGCGCCGTGGTCAGGGCGTCGAACACGTCCGCCACCGCGACGATCCGGGCCGAGAGGGGGATGGCGGCGCCGGCGAGCCCGTGCGGGTAGCCGCCACCGTCCCACCGCTCGTGGTGGAACTCGGCGATCTCCGCGGCCAGCCGGATCAGCTCGGAGGCGCTCCCGCCCAGGATGCGCCGGCCGATCGCCGGGTGCGTCTTGACGAGGTCGAACTCGTCCCGGTCGAGCCGGCCGGGCTTCAGCAGGACGGCGTCCGGGATGCCGACCTTGCCGACATCGTGCAGCGGCGCCGCGAGGTAGAGGTTGCGGCAGGTCTCCGGCGCCAGCCCGAGCCCCTCGGCCACGATCTGGCTGTAGCGGGCCACCCGCCACGTGTGGTCGCCGGTGTCGTTGTCGCGGTACTCCACCGCCAGCGCGAGCCGGAAGATGATCTCCTCCTCGCGCTCGCGCATGTGGCGCAGGGCGGCCTCCACCTCGCCGTCGAGCCAGGCGGCCTGCTCGGCCAGCCGCCGCACCGCCCGGGCGAGCCGGATCAGGTTGCGCAGGCGGACGGTGAGTTCGACGCCCTGCATGGATTTGTCGAGGAAATCGGTCGCTCCGGCCTCCAGGGCGGCGAGCCGCACCGCGTCCGAGATGTCGCTGGTGACCATCACGATGGGCACCTGCGCGTAGTGCGGGATGGTCCGCATCTGCCGGATGAAGGCGATCCCGTCGATGTCGGGCATGTGGCAGTCGACCAGGACGAGGTCGAAGGCCCGCGTCCGCGCCTCGACCATGGCGGCGACCGGGTCGCCGTGATCGGTGACGGACACGTCGGGCTTGGCCTCCAGCAGCAGGCGCAGCCGCATCCGCATGGTGGCGCTGTCGTCGACGAGGAGCGCGTCCATCAGCGGCTCCCGGGCCGGCGCAGGCGATCCCGGGGCGGCCGCCGGACCGGGTATGTCGACACAGGAACCATCGCCGCGACGCCTCGCAAGACTGTCGAGCAGCATTGAAGGATGCGGCATTAACGGGTGGTAAATCTTCGCTCTGGGCTATATTTGGAAGTTTTATTTTAATCAGGGGCGTAGTGCGCGTGAATTCCTGTCCTCGTCTGTCGGAGACAGGTGAGGCCGCGGCGATCGACGGGCGGAGAGCCGGCCTCATCCGCTCCGGGGCGCCTGAAGGATCGGCGCGTCTGTAACGGGGATCGCCGCGGCCGCCGCGGCCCGGCTCCGGGACGAAGGGTTGACGCGGCCGCGCGGCCCCCCGACGGGGACCGGGACGGGTCCCAGGCGGCCCGGAGCGCGCCGGCCGGACGGCGCGGCGGGAGGCGCCTTCGCGATGATGCGGTTCGATCTCGTCGATCTCGGCCTGTTCCGGCACGTGGTCGAGGCCGGCTCGATCACCCACGGGGCCGCGCGGGCGAACCTCGCCCTGGCGGCCGCCTCGACGCGGATCCGGCTGATGGAGGAATCCCTCGGCGCCGCCCTGCTGACCCGGGGCCGGCAGGGCGTCAGCCCGACCCCGGCCGGGCGCGCGCTCCTCGTCCATGCCCGGGAGGTCCTGGCCGGGGTGGAGCGCCTGCGCGAGGAGATGGCGGCCTTCTCGGGGAGCGCCTTCGGGCAGATCCGGGTGCTGGCCAACACCAACGCGCTCACCGAATTCCTGCCGGAGGCGCTCTCGGCCTTCCTGGCCGATCACCCCGGGATCGGCGTCGAGATCGACGAGCGCACCTCCGAGGAGATCGTCGGGCTGGTGGCCGAGGGGGCGGCCGATCTCGGCATCCTGTCCGGCACGGTGGATACCGGCTCGCTGCAGACCTTCCCGTTCCGGGAGGACCGGTTCGTGCTGGTGGCGGCCCGGGACCATCCCCTGGCCGCGCGCGGGACGATCCCGTTCGCCGAGGTGCTCGGCCACGACCTCGTCGGCCTCGACCGGCGCAGCGCCATCAGCCGCTTCCTCGTCGCCCAGGCGGTGCGCGAGGGGCGGCCGATGCGCCTGCGTGTCCAACTCCGGGACTTCGACGCTGTCTGCCGTCTCGTCGAGGCGCGGGTCGGGCTGGCGATCCTGCCCGAGAGCGCCGCCGCCCGCGCCGCGCAGGGCCTCGCCCTCGCGGTGGTGCCCCTCGCCGACGCCTGGGCGCGGCGCGACCTGACCCTGTGCCTGCGCGACCTCGACGGGTTGCCGCCGTTCATCCGGGCCTTCGTGGCGGAGCTGCGCGCCTGAGCGGAACCCGCCCCGCCGCGGACGGGCCCGCGCGCGGCGGCGTCAGCGCCACCGCTCGTCCGTGCAGGCCAGCAGGTAGACGACGTGCATGCAGCGCGCCTGGGCGGCCTGCGAGGGCGCGTCGCCCATGCAGGCGCGCATCCCGACGGAGAGCAGGTCGCGATCGACGTCCTGATTGCGCGCGCAGGTGAAGATCGGCTGGAAACCCTCGAACCGGCTCACCTGCCAGAAGATGACCATGACCGCGAGCAGGCAGAAGGTGCAGACCAGGATCCGGCTGTCGTAGAACCAGTGCCGCCGTCCGGCATCCGCGGCGTCGCGCGCGCTCATCCCGTCACCAGGCCCGTTACCGGGAGCGCCGCCCGGATCCCCACCCTTCTCGGCATCGGCTCCCCCTCTCCCTCGCGCCGGATCCCCGGCCGCCCAGGCCGTCAGTCGATCACCTCCACGATCCGGCGCGACCGCGGGTCGACGAGGACCGGGTGGTCGTTGACGATCGTGTAGCTGTAATCCGGCAGGGCGAACTCCCGCGGGACATCGTAGTACACGATGCCGTCCTCCGGGAGCACCGTGCCGACCCGCACGGGTCCCGCGAGCGCGATGGAGGGGCGGCGCTCGCCGCGGGCGTAGATGCGGAACCGCTCCCGCCGGTCGACGCCGAGGATGCCGTTGGCGGTGCCCACGGCCGCACCGATCGCGCCGCCGACGATCGCCCCGAGGGGACCCGCCATCTCCTCGCCGCGCGAGGCGCCCTCCTGGGCCCCGCGCTCGAGCCCCTGCGCCCGCGCGTCCGCGGCGAGGCCCAGGAGGGCTGTCGGGGGAGCCACCAGGGTGGCGAGGAGCGCGAGGGGCGCCGCGATCCGCATGATGTGTCGTCCTGGTCGGTGGCGTGGATCGGCGGGCCTGCGCCCGGGGGCGCGGGCGCGTCCCGGCCGGAGGCTACGCCGAAAAGGCTGCCGATCGGTTGCCGGTCAGTTGCCGCCCGGCGCGGGGCGGCGCGGGGCGGCGCCGGCATTGCCCCGGTCCGCCCATGGGGTAGCCTCCGGCTGATTCCGTCGGAGAGGACAGGGCATGCCGATCGAGACCGTGGAGACCGCCGGCCGCCGCCGGGGCGCCGACCTCCTGGTGGAGGTGCTGCGCTCGGAGGGCGTGCGCTACATCTTCGGCAATCCCGGCACCACCGAGTTGCCGCTCATCGACGCGCTCACCGAGGCGCCGGACATCGCCTACATCCTCGCCCTGCAGGAGGCGACCGCCGTGGCGATGGCGGACGGCTACGCGCAGGGCGCCCGCCGGCCCGCCTTCCTCAACCTGCACACGGCGGGCGGCCTCGGCCACGCCATGGGCGGGCTGGTGAATTCCCAGGTCTCCGGCACGCCGCTGGTGGTCACCGCCGGGCAGCAGGATCTCCGCCACGCCCTGACCGACCCGCTGCTGATGGGCGACCTCGTCGCCATCGCCGACCCGGTGATGAAGTGGGCCCGCGAGGTGACGAGCCCGGACCAGATCCCGATCCTGCTGCGCCGGGCCTTCCACGACGCGGGGGCCGCCCCCTCCGGGCCGGTCTTCCTGTCCCTGCCCATGGACGTGATGGAGGCGCTGTCGGCGGTGCCGGCCGGCGAGACCTCGACCATCGACCAGCGGGCCGTGGCGGGTTCCCTCGACCGCCTCGCGGAGAAGCTCGCCGCCATCGCGCCGGGCCGCCTCGCGCTGATCGCGGGCGACGAGATCGACGCCTCGGACGCCTCGGCGCAGATGGTGGCGCTCGCCGACCTGCTGGCGGCGCCGGTCTACGGCTCGTCCTGGCCGGCCCACATCCCCTTCCCCACCGCGCACCCGCTCTGGGCCGGGAACCTGCCGACCCGGGCCGACGCCATCGCCGAGATCCTCGGGCGCTACGACGCGGTGTTCGCGCTCGGCGGCAAGTCGCTGATCACCGTGCTCTACTCGGAGGTCTCGGCGGTGCCGCCGGGGGTGCAGGTGTTCCAGCTCTCGGCGGACGTGCGCGACCTCGGGCGCACCTACGCCACCTGCCTGTCGACGGTGGGCGACATCCGCGCCTCCCTCGACGCCCTGCTGCCGCTGCTCGCGCCCCGCCTCGCCGACCGGGCCGACGCCTTCGCGGGCCTGCGCGCCCAGGCGGTGACCGCCCGGGCCGAGCGCCGGGCGAAGCTCGCCGCCGCCGCCGACGCGGCCTTCGAGGATCCGGTGATCGCGCCGCTGGTCGCCGCCCGGGAGGTCGCCCGCGCGGTCGGGGCCGAGACCACCATCGTGGACGAGGCGCCCGCGACGCTCACCCATCTGCGCACCTTCCTCGACAGCCCCTCCGCGCACCAGTACGCGGCGATGCGCGGCGGCGTGCTCGGCTGGGGCATGCCGGCCGCGGTGGGTTTCTCTTTGGGACTTGATCGTGCGCCTGTCGTTTGTGTCGTGGGCGACGGCGCCGCGCTATACTCGCCGCAGGCCCTGTGGACCGCCGCGCACGAGAAGCTGCCGGTCACCTTCGTGGTGATCAACAACGCCGAGTACAACATCCTCAAGACCTTCATGAAGGGCCAGGCGCACTACGCCTCGGTGCGCGCCAACCGCTTCATCGCCATGGACCTCACCGACCCGCGGATCGACTTCCCGGCGCTGGCCGCCTCGATGGGCGTGCCCGCCCGGCGGGTGACCCGGGCGGCCGACATCGCCCCGGCGATCGAGGCCGGGATCCGCTCGGGGGGCGCCAACCTCGTGGAGGTGGTGGTGCGGGCGACCTGAGCGGGGCCGTCGTCAGGGCTGCCGGCGGGGCTCTCACTCCAGCCCCGGCACCGGCACCCCGAAGGCGACCGCCAGCAGCACCATGTTGAGGGCCAGCACCAGGGCGGCCCCCGCCACGGCCGCGGCCTGGGTGATGGGCCCGTTGGCGAAGGGGCCCATCACGCTGCGGCGCCGGGTGAACACCACCAGGGCCACCATCGGCACCGGCAGGGCGAGCGACAGCACCACCTGCGACAGGACCAGCGCCTGCGTCGGGTCGACGCCGATCGCCACCACCGCGAAGGCCGGCAGCATGGTCACGAGCCGGCGGACGAGGAGCGGGATGCGCCAGCCGGTGAAGCCCTGCATCACCAATTGCCCGGCGAGCGTGCCCACCACCGAGGAGGAGATCCCGGAGGCGAGCAGCGACACCAGGAAGGCCGCCCCCGCGGCGGGCCCGAGGAGCGGCGTCAGGGTGCGGTAGGCCTCGCCGATCTCCGCCACCTCGCTGTGGCCGACGTGGAAGGCCGCCGCCGCCATGATCACCATCGCCATGTTGACGAGGCCCGCCAGCAGCAGCGCCACCACCACCTCGCGGTTCGAGTAGCGGACCAGCAGGCGCCGGTCGGCCTCGGTGCGGGGATTGCCCCGGCCCTGGGTCAGGCCCGAATGCAGGAACAGCGCGTGCGGCATCACGGTGGCGCCGATGATCCCGACCGCGATGGTGAGCGCCTGCGCGTCCGGGATCCGTGGGGTGACGAGGCCCTTGGCGGCCTCGCCCCAGGCCACGGGCGCGATCAGGAGCTCGACCGCGTAGCAGAGGCCGATCGTGCCGACCATCGCGCCGATGGCGATCTCCAGCGGCCGGAAGCCCTCGTGCTCCAGGAGCAGGATCGCGTAGGTGACCACCGCGGTGATCGCCATGCCGGCCATGAGCGGCATGCCGGTGAGCAGCGACAGGCCGATCGCGCCGCCGAGGAACTCCGCGAGGTCGGTCGCCATGGCGGCGACCTCGCTGATGCCCCACAGGGCGAGGCGCACCGGCCGCGTCGTCGCGTCCCGGCAGTGCTCGGCGAGGTTCTTGCCCGTCACGATGCCGAGCTTGGCCGACAGGGCCTGGAACAGCATCGCCGTCAGGTTGGCAAGCAGCACCACCCAGAGCAGGCCGTAGCCGTAGCGGGCGCCGGCCTGGATGTTGGTCGCGAAATTGCCGGGGTCCATGTAGGCGATCGACGCCGTCACGGCGGGGCCGGCGAACAGCAGGAACCGGGCCCGGCCGCCGGGACGGCCGTCGAGGACGTCGCGGATCGCGCCCTCGGTCCGCCGGCTCATCGCCCCGGGCGCGGCGCGCCCGGGGGCCGTCGCGGCGTTCGGCGCCACCATGCTCGAACCCTCTCCTCAAAGATATAGCGGAGGCTATATTCAGGGTTCGCGGCCAGGATTCAAGGGGTTGGATTCAAGGGGCCGGCAGCGGCCGCCGGTATCGGCCCCGCGGGACTCCCCTCAAGGTGGCGGTGTTTGCTAGACAGGGGTCGGGGCGGCCCGCGCGGACCGCGGTGGGGGAGAGCCGATGCAGGAACCGTCCGAGCCGGGCTCGCCCGAGACCGCGCTGGTCGATCCCGAGCGCCACGTGGAGAGCTTCCGCCAGGCCCGCGAGGCCCGGCGCTCGGAACTCGTGGAGGATTACGTCGAGCTGATCGACGACCTGATCGGCGACGGCGGCGAGGCGCGGCAGGTGGACATCGCGGCCCGGCTCGGCGTGGCGCAGCCGACCGTCGCCAAGATGCTGAAGCGCCTGTGCGAGGACGGGTTCGTCCAGCAGCGGCCCTATCGCGGCGTGTTCCTGACCGAGGCCGGCCGCCGGCTCGCCGCCCAGGCCCGGGAGCGCCACCGCATCGTCGAGCGCTTCCTGTGCGCGCTGGGCGTGAGCCCCGAGACCGCGCGGCGGGACGCCGAGGGGATCGAGCACCACGTCAGCGCCGAGACGCTCGCGGCGTTCCGCGCCTTCGCGGAGCGGCACGGGGGGGCGTGAGGCGCTCCTCCGACCGTCATCGCGTCGAGACGGCGTGTCTGCCGCGACCACCACCCTCACGCCGTCGGCGCCGCCACCTTCTGGCGCAGGCCCAGGATCACCGCGCGGAGCATCTCGGCGCCCGCCGCGCCGGCATCCGGCAGGGTGCCGGTGCGGGAGGCGTAGACCCGCTCGTGCACGAAGGCGAGCTTGGCGATCACCGCGGGTGTCAGCTTGAACGGGTAGAGCGCCGGCTGGCCCATGCTGTGGGACAGCGAGTTGATCGCGTAGGTGAGCGGCAGCCACGCGGCGATCAGCCGGTCGAGGTCGGCCGTGTTGTACGGGTCGAAGTCGATCACGGTCGGTGCCTGCGGCCCGGAAGGCCCCCGCTGGCGCAGGCGCGGGCGCACGTGCAGCTCGAAGGTCGAGGCGGTCTCCACCGTGTCGACGATGTGCAGGTAGTGCGCGAAGGTCTCGGCGAAATCCTCCCACGGATGGGCCGTGGCGTAGGCCGAGACGTAGGCCTCGTCCCAGTCGGCGGGGGCGCCCCTCGCGTAGTGGTCCTGCAGCGCCTGGACGTAGTCGCGGCGCTCATCGCCGAACAGCGCCCGGAAGGCGTCCCAGTCGGGGCTGTTCAGCACCAGCAGGTACCAGAAGTAATGCCCGATCTCGTGCCGGAAATGGCCGAGCAGCGTGCGGTAATGCTCTCCGAACAGGATCCGGCGGCGCTCCCGCTCGACGTCGTCGGCCTCGGCGATGTTCATGGTGATCAGGCCGTTGATGTGGCCCGTCAGCACCGGCGGCCCGCCGGAGACGCTCTCGGAAGGGTCGACCAGGAAGTCGAAGGCCAGCCCGTCCGTGTACTGGGCGCGGGTGGCGAGCGGCAGTTCCAGGCGCAGCAGCGAGTAGAACAGCCGGTGCTTGGCCGCCTCGATCTGGCGCCAGCGGGCGAGGTTCCAGGGCTGCGACAGGTCCGGCACCACGCGGTTGTGGCGGCAGGCGGTGCAGTAGATGTCGGGGCTGTCCTCCGGCACCAGCCAGTTGCAGGCCTGCGCGAGGGCGTTGTTGCACAGCCGGTAGCGCCGGCCGGGATCCGCGTAGGCGTGGAAGATCTGCGCGCCGCCCATCAGCGGGTGGGCCGAGAGCCCCTGCGGCTCCAGCGCCGAGACCTCGTGGACCGCGCAGGCGTAGCCCAGCGGCCGCGCGCAGCTCTCGCAGGCGGTCGCCTCGAAGGTGACCGGCTGGTCGCAGGCCTGGCACTGGAAGATCTTCATCGCGCGGTCCCGGGCCGGCGGCCGGCCCACCTGCCGGTCAAGCGGGGCCGGGCGGCAAAGTTCCTGCCAGCGCCCCGGACGGACGGGCGACGCACGGAAATTGCTTGTTGCGCGATCCGTGTCGCATAACCGTGCGGTGGGCGCCGGCGCCAGGGACCGGCAGCGCGACCGCGTTCGATCCTTCCGACGGAGCCATCGTGTCGATCAGAGCCGCCCTGCACCACGTCACGCATTACCGCTACGACCGGCCGATCAGCCTGGGGCCCCAGGTGATCCGCCTGCGCCCGGCCCCCCACGCCCGTACCAAGGTCCCGGCCTACGCGCTCACGGTGACGCCCGCCAACCACTTCCTGAACTGGCAGCAGGATCCGAGCGGCAACTGGCTCGCCCGCCTGGTCTTCCCCGAGAAGACCGACGAGCTGAGGATCGAGGTCGACCTCACGGCCGACATGGCGGTGATCAACCCGTTCGACTTCTTCGTGGAGGACTACGTCCAGGTCCGGCCCTTCGCGTACGACCCCGCCCTCGCCGGGGAGCTGGCCCCGTATCTCACGCCCGTCGACGCGGATTGTCCCGAGATGGAGGCGCTGCTGGCCCGTCTCCCGGAGGAGACCAGCACGGTCCAGTTCCTGGTGGCGCTGAACGGCCTGATCGCCCGGGAGACCGCCTACGGCGTCCGCATGGAGCCGGGCGTGCAGACCCCCGCCGAGACCCTGCGGCTGAAGAGCGGCTCCTGCCGCGACTCGGCGTGGCTGCTCGTGCAGGTGCTGCGCCGGATCGGCCTCGCCGCCCGGTTCGTCTCCGGCTACCTGATCCAGCTCGTGCCCGACACGACCGCGGTCGACGGGCCGACCGGCGCGTCGGCGGACTTCACCGACCTGCACGCCTGGGCCGAGGTCTACCTGCCGGGCGCCGGCTGGGTCGGCATGGACGCCACGTCGGGCCTGCTCACCGGCGAGGGCCACATCCCGCTCGCCGCGACGCCGCACTACCACTCCGCCGCGCCGATCTCGGGGGCGATGGAGCCGGCCGAGACCGAGTTCGACTTCGCGATGACGATCACCCGCGTCGCCGAGACGCCGCGGATCACCAAGCCGTTCTCGGAGGACGTCTGGGCCGCCATGGACGCGCTGGGCGAGCGGGTCGACGCCGACCTCGCCGCGCAGGACGTGCGGCTGACCATGGGCGGCGAGCCGACCTTCGTGTCGGTGGACGATTTCGAATCGCCCGAGTGGAACATCGCGGCCGTCGGCCCGACCAAGCGCGGGCTCGCCGACCAGCTGATCCGGCGCCTGCGCGACCGGTTCGGCCCGGGGGGGCTGCTCCATTACGGTCAGGGCAAGTGGTATCCCGGCGAGAGCCTGCCCCGCTGGGCCTTCGCGCTCTACTGGCGCAAGGACGGCAAGCCGATCTGGCGCGACCCGGACCTGATCGCGCCGGAGGTGGCCGCCGGGGAGGCGGGGCACGCCACCATCGCGCAGGCCGAGGCGCTCGCCGACGCGCTGGCCCGCCGCCTCGGCCTCGCCGACTACGTCTTCCCGGCCTTCGAGGACGGGGAGCTCTGGGAGCGGAAGACCGCGGAGCTGCCGGTCAACGTCACGCCGGGCGACGCCAAGTCGGGCTCGGTGGAGTTCGACGCCCGGATCAGGCGGGTCTACGCGCGGGGCCTCGGGGAGGCGGCGGGCTACGTCCTGCCGCTGGCGAGCCTGCCCACCGGCAAGGGCGGCGAGGCCGACCGCGTCTGGATCTCGGAGACGTGGGACTTCCGGCGCGGCGCCGCCTTCCTGGTCCCGGGCGACTCGCCCGTGGGCTTCCGCCTGCCGCTGTCGTCCCTGCCCTACGTGCCGCCGGAGCACTATCCCTATTACCAGCCGCAGGACCCGCTGGAGCCCCGCGCCGCCCTCCCCGACGGGCACCCCGAGGGCCATCCCGGCGCCGCTGTGGTCAACGGCGCCGGCATCACCGGCGTGGCGGTGCGCACGGCCCTGTCGTTCGAGCCCCGGGACGGGGTGGTGCGGGTGTTCATGCCGCCGGTGCAGCGCGCCGACGAGTATCTGGAGCTCGCCGGCCACCTGGAGGCGGCCGCCGCCGCGCTGAAGCTGCCGATCCACCTCGAGGGCTACGAGCCGCCCTACGACCCGCGGATCGGCGTCATCAAGGTGACGCCCGATCCCGGCGTGATCGAGGTGAACGTCCACCCGGCCGCCTCGTGGCGGGAGGCGGTCGCCATCACCACCGACCTCTACGCCGAGGCCCGCCAGACCCGGCTCGGCGCGGAGAAATTCATGACCGACGGGCGCCATACCGGCACCGGCGGCGGCAACCACGTGGTCATGGGCGGCGTCACGCCGGACGATTCCCCGTTCCTGCGCCGGCCGGACCTGCTCAAGAGCCTCGTGCTCTACTGGCAGCGCCACCCGTCGCTCTCGTACCTGTTCTCGGGCCTCTATATCGGGCCCACGAGCCAGGCGCCGCGCATGGACGAGGCCCGCCACGACGGGCTCTACGAGCTGGAGATCGCGCTCGCCCAGGTGCCGGCCCCGGACGCGCCCAACATCCCGCGCTGGCTCGTCGACCGGATCTTCCGCAACATCCTCGTCGACGTCACCGGCAACACCCACCGGGCCGAGATCTGCATCGACAAGCTCTACTCGCCGGACGGGCCGACCGGGCGCCTCGGCCTCCTGGAGTTCCGCGCCTTCGAGATGCCGCCGGACGCGCGGATGAGCCTCGCGCAGCAGCTCCTGCTCCGCGCCCTCGTGGCGTGGCTGTGGCGCGAGCCGCAGACCGGCGGCTGTGTCCGCTGGGGCACGAACCTCCACGATCGGTTCATGCTGCCGCATTTCCTCTGGTCCGACTTCCTCGCGGTGCTGGAGGATCTCCGGGCGGCGGGGTACGATTTCGATCCGGTCGCCTTCGAGGCGCAGGCCCTGTTCCGGTTCCCGGTCTTCGGCACGGTCGAGCAGGGCGGGGTCCGGATGGAACTCCGCCAGGCGCTGGAGCCCTGGCACGTGATGGGCGAGGAAGGGACCAGCGGGGGCACCGTGCGCTTCGTGGACAGCTCGGTCGAGCGGCTGCAGGTCAGGGTCGAGGGCTTCGTGCCCGAGCGGCACGTCATCGCCTGCAACGGCCGCCGCCTGCCCATGACCTCCACCGGCCGCGGCGGCGAGGCCGTGGCGGGCCTGCGCTTCAAGGCGTGGCAGCCGGCCTCCTCCCTGCACCCGACGATCCCCGCGCACTCGCCGCTGACCTTCGACATCCTCGACGCCTGGAGCGGGCGCTCCCTCGGCGGCTGCCGCTACCACGTCGCCCATCCGGGCGGGCGCAACTACGAGACCCACCCGGTCAATGCCTACGAGGCGGAGGGGCGGCGCCTCGCCCGGTTCCAGCCGAACGGCCACACGCCCGGCCGGCTGGAGATGCCCCGCCCGGAATCGAGCGCCGAGTTCCCGCTGACCCTCGACCTGCGGACGCCGGCCTCGCAATGACCCGCGATGTTCGGACATCCGGGGCGGACACCGGCGCGGGCGGCAGAGCGCGACGCGCCCCCGCTCCCGTGCGGGAGAGGGACCCGCGCTCCGCTCTGCGGCCGCGACGTCGTCCACGCTGCGTGGATCCGCGAGCCGCGATGACCCGGGATCCGTGATGGAGGCGGCGCTCGCGGGCAGCCGCGGCCGGGCCGAGCGGCCGGAGGGCGCGCGCGAGCGCGTCGCCCGCTGGAGCGCGGGCTACCGCCCCGCCCCCGGCCGGCCGGACGAGTTCCTGGGCCCCGACGGCGCGCCCCGCGGGGCGTGGCCGCGCCTGCTCGACCGTCTCGGCGGCCTCACCGAGCCGGAGATCATGGCCCGGTTCGTCGCGGCGGAGCGGCACATCCGGGACGCGGGCATCTCGTTCCGCATCGCCGGCGACCAGCGCGAGCACCCCTGGCCGCTGGGCTGCCTGCCCCTGGTGATCGAGGGGCCGGAATGGGCGGCGCTCAGCGCCGGCATCGTCCAGCGCGCGGAGCTGATGGAGGCGATCCTCACCGACGCCTACGGCGAGGGCCGGCTGGTCGCCGAGGGGCTCCTCCCCGCCGCGATCGTGGCCGGCACGCCCGAGTTCCTGCACCCGCTCCACGGGGTCGCGCCCCCCGGCGGCCACTACCTCAAGCTCTACGCGGCCGATCTCGGCCGGGGACCGGACGGGCGCTGGCAGGTGCTCGCCGACCGGACCCAGGCGCCCTCGGGCCTCGGCTGGGCGCTGGAGAACCGCATGGTCCTGGCCCGGACCTTCCCGGACTTCTTCCAGGACCTCCACGTCGAGCGCCTGCCGGCCTTCTTCCAGGCGTTCCGCGACGGGCTGGCGCTGGGGGCGGAGCGCGCCGACCCGCGGATCTGCCTGCTGACCTCCGGCCCCTACAGCAGCACCTACGTCGAGCAGGCGGCGCTCGCCCGCTACCTCGGCCTGATGCTGGTGGAGGGCGACGACCTCGTCATGCGCGACGGGCGCCTGCACGTGCGCACCGTCTCGGGCCTGAAGCGGGCCGACGCCCTGTGGCGGCGGATCGACGCCGACTTCCTCGACCCCCTGGAGCTGAACCCGGCCTCGCGCCTCGGCGTGCCCGGCATCCTCGACGCCCTGCGCAACGGCTCCCTGGTGATGGCCAACATGCCGGGCGCGGGGCTCGTCGAGTCGGCCGCCCTCGCCCCCTACCTCGACGGCATCGCCCGGCGCGTCCTCGGCGAGCCCCTGCGGCTCGGCCATCCGCGCACGTGGTGGTGCGGCGACCTCGAGGGCCTGGCGCACGCGCGGGCCAACCTCGACAGCCTGACCCTGCGCCCGGCCGCCACGCCCCAGCGCGGGGCGGGGCGCGACGCGATCCTGGCCGGCCCGGTCCTGGCAGCCGAGCGCGAGCGGGTCGTGGCGGCCCTGCGCGACCGGCCCTTCGACTACGTCGCCCAGGAGGCGGCGCCGCTCTCGACGATGCCGGGCTGGGAGCGCGGCCCGGACGGCCTGTTCCTGACGCCCCGCCCCTTCGTGGTCCGCGTCTTCGCCGCGCGGACGCCCCTCGGCTGGCAGGTCATGCCCGGCGGCTTCTGCCGGGTCTCGGAGCGCGAGGACGTCGACCCGATCGAGCTGCGGCTCGGCATCCGCTCCGCCGACGTCTGGGTCCTGTCCGAGGAGCCGGTCGCCGCGCCCCTGATCGGCACGCAGGCGGCGCCGCGGGTGCGGCGGGTCGGCGGGCACCTCCCCGCCCGGGCCGCCGACGGCCTGTTCTGGCTCGGCCGCTACCTGGAGCGCGGCGAGGCGGTGATCCGGCTGGTGCTCGCCCACCTGCGCAGCGTCGGCGACGCCGTCGGGACCGACATCTCGGGCGCCCTCGACACGCCGGCGGCCCTGGCGCTCCGGGCGCTGCTGCACGAGTGGGGCGCCATCGCGGCCGCCGACCTGCCGACCGCCCGCCTCGCCCAGGAGGCGCTGGCCGGGCGCGACCGGCCGGGCTCGGCCCGGTCCCACGTCATCGCGGCCCGCCGCAACGCCGCCGCGCTCCGCGCCCGCCTGTCGGGCGAGGCGTGGCGGGTGCTCGCCGACCTGAACGAGTTCCTGTCCCTCAACACCGAGCGGGCCTTCACCGAGTCGCAGCTCGCGGGCCGGGCCGAGCGGGCCCTGAGCCAGCTCGCGGCGCTCGCCGGCCTCACCCACGAGAACATGAGCCGCGCCGAGGGCTGGCACTTCATCGAGCTCGGGCGGCGGATCGAGCGGGCGATCAACACCGGCGCCTTCGCGCTGGCCTTCGCCAACGACGAGGCGACCCCCGGCTGCCTCGGGGTGATGCTGTCCCTGTGCGATTCGCAGATCAGCTACGGGCGGCGCTACCTGCAGGGGGCGGCCCTCGACCCCGTGCGCGACATGGTGCTGCTCGACCCCTACAACCCGCGCTCGATCGCCTTCCAGGCGGAGGCGATCACCCGGCACCTCGCCGACCTGCCGGCGCTCGCCGCGGACGGGATCCCCGAGCCCCATTGCCGCCTCGCGACGCGGATCCTGGCGGAGTTGCGCAGCGGCGAGGCCGCGGATTTCGACGCCGTGCGCCTGACCGCGCTCGCGACCGACCTCGAGCGCCTCGCCGACGGCATCGCGGCCCGCTACTTCCCCACCGGGCCGAACGCGCTGCGCCCCGAGAAGCTGACGGGGCTGGCTTGATGCTGTGTGTCCTTGACGCTGCCGCCTCAAGGACGATCCGCAGCACGGGCTGCGGCGCGCCTTCGCGCTTGCCGGCGACCGCAGGCGACGGACGTCGCGATGGGCGGTGGCCGGGATGATCTACACGCTGCGCCACCGCACCGCCTACCGCTACGGCCGGCCGGTGCACTTCGCCCGCTGCACCCTGCGGCTCAAGCCGCAGGATTGCGAGGGCCAGAGCGTGCTGGCGAGCGCCGTCACGATCGACCCGAGCCCCGCCCGCGCGGTGATGCGGCGCGACTATCTCGGGATCGACGCGGTGGCGATCACCCTGGAGACGCCCCACACCACCTTCAGCGTCGAGGCGCTCTCCACCGTGCGGGTCGAGCGCCCGGCCCCGCCGCCGCCCGAATCCGGGATGCCCTGGGAGCGGGTCCGCGACGCCGTTCTCGCCGGGCGCGACCTCGGCGGCCGGGCGCCGGTGCACTTCCTGTTCCCGAGCAGCCGGGTGCCGCTGCTGCCCGCGATCACCGACTACGCGCGGCCGAGCTTCGCCGCAGGCCGCAGCGCCTACGGGGCGGCCCACGACCTGATGCTGCGGATCGGCCGGGATTTCCGCTTCGATTCCAAGGCCACCACCGTCTCGACGCCGCTCGCCGACTCCTTCGCGCTCCGGGCCGGGGTCTGCCAGGACTTCGCCCACGTGATGATCGCGGCCCTGCGCGGCATGGGCCTGCCCGCGGCCTATGTCAGCGGCTACCTGCGCACGGTGCCGCCGCCCGGCCGGCCGCGCCTGCGCGGGGCGGATGCGAGCCACGCCTGGGTGGCGGTCTGGTGCGGCGCCGGCTGGCTCGGCCTCGACCCGACCAACGGCGTCGCGGTGCGGGACGACCACATCGTGGTGGCCCGCGGCCGCGATTACGGCGACGTGGCGCCGGTCGACGGCATCGTCAGCGGCTCGGGCAAGCAGCGCCTCAAGGTCGAGGTCGACGTCATCCCCGACACCGAGACGCGGGATCTCGCGCTGGTGGGATGAGGTGACGCTCCGGCATCGCGAGCGCAGCGAAGCGACCCAGGGCGGCGCGACATCCCCGAAGGTGGCGCGACACCGGATCGCTCCGCTCCGCCCGCAAGGACGGGGATGTCGCGGACGCCACCCTCACCACATCGACTTGGCCGCCCGCTCCGGCCATTCCGCGTCGTAGCGCTGGCCGCCGACCTCGCCCGCGGTCAGCGCCGCCAGGATCGCCCCCGGCGTCGGCAGGCTTCCCGGGTCGACGCGGGCTTCCGGATCCCACAGCCCGGCCCGGATGATCGCCCGGGCGCACTGGAAGTACACCTCCGCGACGGTGATCACGAGGGCGGTGCGCGGCGCGTGGCCGTCGACCCGGAACGAGGCGAGCAGGTCCGGGTCGGCCGAGATCACCGCCCGGCCGTTCACACGCAGCGTCGTGCCCGAGCCCGGGATCAGGAACAGCAGCGCCACCCGCGGGTCGCGCACGACGTTGCGGAGCGAGTCGATCCGGTTGTTGCCGCGCCGGTCCGGCAGGATCAGCGTGCGCGGGTCGGCGACCCGCACGAAGCCCGGCCGGTCCCCGCGCGGGCTGCAATCGAGCCCTTCCGGGCCGGCGGTCGCCAGCACCGCGAAGGGCGAGGCCGCGATCAGCGCCGCGTAGTCCGGCGTGATCGCGGCCGCCACCTTCACCGTGGAGGCGGGCGCCAGGGGCGCGCTGTAGATCGCCTCCAGCGCGGCGAGATCGTCGACGATCATCGCGCGCTCACGCGACCGGAGCCTTGCCGGCCGCGAAGGCTGCGTGCTCGGCCACCAGCGCCCCCGACAGCGCCGCGGCGATCAGGCCGCGGGTCTCGTCGACGCCGTAGAGCGCCACGAAGGAGCCGAACCGGGGTCCGCGCGCCTCGCCGAACAGCACGTTGTAGAGGCTCGTGAACCACGCCTGCGACACGCCGGGCCGGCCGTCCGGGCTCTTGGCCTTGCCGGACGTGTCGGGGAAGTGGCGCCGGCCGACCTCGTAGACCGCCGCCTGCAGGGCCTCGGGATCGGTGGAGCCGGCATGCTCGGCCAGCGTCTCCGACAGGTCCTCCAGGGCCGCCCGCTCCTCGGGCGTCGGCGCCCGGTAGGTCTTGGCCGGCCGCACGAAGTCCGAGAAGTACTTCAGGGCGTGCTTCACCAGCCGGTCGAGGCCCGGATGGGTCTCCGGCCCGGTCCGCGGCGCGTAGCGGCGGATGAAGCCCCACAGCACCGCCGGATCCTCGGTGTTGGCGACCGCCGCGAGGTTGAGCAGCATCGCGAGGGTCAGGCTCGCGCCCTCGACCTTCTCGGGCTCCGGCGGGTTGCCGGCGTGGAGGTGCCAGACCGGGTTGCCCAGCCGCAGCTTCGCGTCCTGGCCGGCGTAGCGGTCGAGGAAGCCGATATACTCGTCGACGTGCCGGGGGATCACGTCGAAGAACAGGCGCTTGGCCTCGCGCGGCTTGTTGTACATGAACAGGGCGAGCGATTCCGGCGTGCCGTAGGTGAGCCACGCGTCGATGGTCAGGCCGTTGCCCTTCGACTTCGAGATCTTCTGGCCCTTCTCGTCGAGGAACAGCTCGTAGTTGAAGCCCTCCGGCGGCTCGCCGCCGAGCGCCCGGGCGATCTTGGCCGAGAGCTTGACCGAGTCGATCAGGTCCTTGCCGGCCATCTCGTAATCGACGCCGAGCGCCACCCAGCGCATCGCCCAGTCGGGCTTCCACTGCAGCTTGGCGTGGCCGCCGGTCACCGGAGTCTCGTAGCGCTCGCCCGTGGCGGGATCGCGCCACACGATCGTGCCGCTCTCCGCCCTCACCTCGTCGATCGGCACCTGCATCACGTGGCCGGTGACCGGGTGGAGCGGCAGGAACGGCGAGTAGCTCGCCGAGCGCTCGGCCCGCAGCGACGGCAGCATGATCTCCATCACGGAATCGTAGCGCTCCAGCACGCGCAGCAGCGTCGCGTCGAACACGCCCGCGCGGTAGCACTCGGTCGCCGAGCGGAACTCGTAACTGAAGCCGAAGGCGTCGAGGAAGCGGCGCAGCTCGGCGTTGTTGTGCGCCCCGAAGCTGTCATGGGTGCCGAACGGGTCCGGCACGCGGGTGAGCGGCTGGTTGAGGTGCGCGGCCAGCATCTCCCGGTTCGGGACGTTGTCGGGAACCTTGCGCAGCCCGTCCATGTCGTCCGAGAAGGCGATCAGCCGGGTCGGCACCGCGTCGCGGGTGAGCACCCGGAAGGCGTGGCGCACCATGGAGGTGCGGGCGACCTCGCCGAACGTGCCGATATGCGGCAGGCCCGACGGGCCGTAGCCGGTCTCGAACAGCACCTCGGTCTTGCCGGATTTCTCCAGCCGCGCCACGAGCTTGCGCGCCTCCTCGAAGGGCCAGGCGGCGGCGTTGGCGGCGGCCTCGATCACGTCGGCGTCGAGGGTCAGGGCTGGGGGAGCGGCGGGCATGTCGTTGGAGACGATCTTCAGGGCTGAACGCGTTGGGGAGCGCGCACCCTAGAGCGGTTCGCATCGGAGCGGAACGCCCGGAGGTGCAATGCGGGGTTCCATCGCGGGCTCGCGCGTGAGGCCTGTGCGTGCGGCCTATGACAGCGTGGGCCGGTTTCGGCTTGGCAGACGCACGCCCGATCCGCTCGGCTTCCTGCGCGTGCCAGGCCGAGTCGCGAATCCCGGATCTCCGAATCTCGCCCTCATCCTGAGGTGCCGCAGCGCAGCGGAGGCCTCGAAGGAGCCCTCCAGTGACCGCTGCGCTGGCTGGAGCTCTCCTTCGAGGCCGCTGCGCGGCACCTCAGGATGAGGGCGAGGAGGGGAAGTCCCGCGTCGAACAGGCTCTCGGCGCCGAACCTTGGCCCAGATGGCGCGGATCTCCGCATCGGTGGCGCGATCGCCGCGCGCCTCGGCGGCCCCGGATTCGTCGAGTTCCGCCTCTTCCTCCGGGTTGAACCGGTAAACCGGGGCCTCGTCCCCCGCGAAGGCCAGCATGAGCCGGGCGCTCTCGTCCTGGAGGTCCGGGGACGGGTCGCGCCTTCGCCACCGCCTGCTCGAGCAGATCCGCCACGGTGCCGTCCGCGTGCCGTCCGACAACCGAAGCCCGGCAGCAGGATCCCCATTCCTGGTGGCGACGAAAGCCCTCAGAACGGGCTGACGGGGAAGAACCGCAGGTACAGCTCGGTGTACTTGCCGTCGTCCCAGACCCGCTGGAGCGCGTCGTCCAGCGCCCGGGAGAGGGCGGCGTCCTCCTGGCGGGTGATCAGGCCGATCCCCTCCCCGAAATAGCGGTTCTCGAGGTAGTCGCCGCCGGTGAGCGCGCAGCAACTCTCCGCGTCCTGGCCGCCGACGAACAGGGCGAGGTTGAGGCCGTCGGCGAACAGGTAGTCGATCTCGCCGCGCTTGAGCGCGCTCTCGGCCGCCGTGAGATCGGTGAAGTCCTTCGGTACGGCCTTCGGGAAGAACGCCTTGAGGTAGGCCGCGTGGGCGCTGCCGGCGATGACCCCGACGCTATGGCCGGCGAGCGCCGCCGCGGAGGGGACCGGCAGGCCCTTGTCGGTCCGGGCCGCGAAGCGCGCCGGCCAGCGGAAATACGGCCGCGTCGCCAGGAATCGCGACCGCAGGGACGCGGTCAGCGGGATGGCGGCCGCGACCACGTCGCCCTGCTTGCCGTCGAGGGCGTCGAGCAGGGTGTCGAAGCGGCGCGCCTGCACCGTGCAGGTGATCGTCAGCTTCTCGCAGACCGCCCGGGCGAGCTCGACCACGAAGCCCGTCGGGTTGCCGTCGGGGCCGGCGAAGTGCAGCGGCGGGAACTCGTCGTCCGTGAGGAAGCGGACCGCCCGGCCGGTCTGCGGCGCCTCCACACGCTCGCCCCGGCTGCGCGGGTTCCAGAAATCCGGGATCGTGACGGCGGGGGTGGCGGTGACGCCCGTGGCCGGCGCGGCCGGGGGCGCCGCGGCGGCGGCCGGCCCCGCGAGGAGCGCCGCGACCGCGGCCGCCGCGATCCGGGATGGGATGGCTGTCCTATCGCCTCTTGACGACGGGGACGGGGCGGTGCTCCTCTCGGAGCGCGGGGGCGGGGACTGGCTCACCCCCCTCCTCTACCACGTCCTCGGGCCGCCGGGGGAGCGCGCGGCGTGTCGTTCCAGCGCCCGCCCGCGGGGCCGGAGGGCCTGCCGCCGGAGATCGCCTTCCTGCTGGACGAGGGCGTCGACGCGCGGCTGCTGGCCCGGGCCGCCGCCGCGGCGACCGCGGCCGGGACCGACGCGGCGACCGCGCTGATGAATGCCGGCCTGATCGCGGAATCGGCCTACTACGCGGCCCTGGCCCGGGCGCTCGGCGCCCCCTACCTCGACGGCCCGATCCCGTTCGGCCTGGGCCTGCGCTTCCCCGACAGCCTCGTGGCCGGCCTCGCGCCGCTGGCGCCGGGCGCGGTGGCGCCCTGGGTCCTGGCGCCCCGCGGGCGGGCGATCGCGGACCTCCTCGACGCCGCCGGCCGCGCCGCTGGCCACGCCGCCGTGCCGGCGATCACCAGCCCCACCCGCCTGCGCGAGGCCGTGTTCGCGTCCGTGCCCGGGCAGGTGGCGGATCACGCGGCGCACGACCTGCGGCGGCACGGCCCCGAGTGGGCGGCCGCCCCCGAGCCGGCCTTCCGCTGGCTGCTGGTCCTCGCCCTCGGCGGGACCGCCGCGCTCTGCCTGTGCGCGGCGCTGCCGGCCCCGCTGGCGCGCGCGGTGATGACGGCCGGGCAGGTCCTGTTCCTGGCCATGGCGACCCTGCGGATCGCGGCCCTCGCCATCGCGGCTCCGGTCGCCGCGGAGGCGGTGGTGCCCCTCGCCGAGGCCGACCTGCCGGTCTACACGATCCTCGTCCCCCTCCACCGCGAGGCGGCGGTGGTGCCGGACCTGCTCAGGGCGCTCTCCGCCCTCGACTATCCGGCCGCCAAGCTCGACATCAAGCTGCTGCTCGAGGCGGACGACGCGGAGACCGCCGCGGCTCTCCCCCGCGACACCCTCCCGGCCCGGTTCGAGGTGATCACGGTGCCGCCGGGCAGCCCGCGCACCAAGCCGCGGGCGCTCAACGCCGCGCTGCCGCTGGCCCGCGGCACCCTGATCACGGTCTACGACGCCGAGGACGTGCCCGATCCCGGGCAACTGCGGCTGGCGGCCGCCCTGTTCGCGCGCCTACCCGCGCGGACCGCCTGCCTCCAGGGGCGGCTCGTGATCGACAATGCCGGCGATTCGCGCCTCGCCCGTGCCTTCGCCCTCGAATATGCCGGGCTGTTCGACGTGCTGAACCCGGCCTTCGCCCGCTGCGGCCTGCCGGTCCCGCTGGGCGGCACCTCGATGCACCTGCGCACCGACGTGGTGCGGGCGCTGCACGGCTGGGACGCCCACAACGTCACCGAGGACGCGGATCTCGGCCTGCGCCTCGCGCTGGCGGGCTACACCGTCGGCGACCTTCCCAGCCCCACCTTCGAGGAGGCGCCGGCCCGCCTCGGGCCCTGGCTCGGCCAGCGCACCCGCTGGCTGAAGGGCCTGGTCCAGACGAGCCTCACCCACGGGCGGCACCCGCTGGCCAACGCCCGCAGGCTCGGCGGCCTGGAGACGCTCTGCGCCGCCGCCCTGGTCCCCGGGACGGTGGTCTCGGCGCTCGCCTACCCGGCCTGCCTCGCCGCGGCGGCGTGGTCCTTCCTGGTCCGGGACATCCCGGTTGCCCCCGTCTTCCTGGACAACCTCTCCACGGGGCTCGCCATCACGCTGTTCGGGACGGGGCTCGCCGCCCTGGTCCTGCCCGCCCTCGTCGGCTGCGCCCGGCGCGGCTGGGGGGACCTCGCCCGGTCGGTCCCGTGGATGCCGGTCTACTTCCTGCTGGTCAGCCTCGCCGCGTGGCTGGCGCTGATCGAGCTGGTCCGGGCGCCGCTGCGCTGGAACAAGACCCGGCACGGTCTCGCGCGGACCTCCCGCAGCGGCCGCCGGCGGCGGGCGTACCCTGCGACAGCCTGCGACACCGGGACGTGACCGGACGGCGGCGGATGCGCGTCGGCTTGATCTGGATCAGTCGCGGGCCCGCGCCGGGCCGCTAGCTTGGCCAGCCGGCTCCCGCCCGCGCCGCGGGCGGCCGGTGATTCGCCTCGCGTGGGTCCAAGCGATGCCGGCCTATCACCTCCGACGCACCCTCGAGCACGCGGACGGCCGCTGCGGCCTCGCCTTCGCCAGCGACCGCCTGGAGGCGGACGACGCGGAGGCGGCGATCCGCCGCGCCCGCGACCTGTGCCGGACCGCCGCCAACATGCTCCTGACCGGGGCGGTGCTGACCGATTCCCTCGGCCGGATCCTGTGGTCGTTCACCCTGGCGCTGGCCCGGGAGCCGCTCTGCGTCCGGCCGACGAGCTGAGGGCCACGCAGATTGGCGCGCCGTGCAACGCCCGCGGCCCGCGCGCCGTTGTCCCGCACGGGCGCGGCCCGGAGAGGCCGAGAGCGCTGCCGGGAGAGCTGCCATGAGCACGATCGCGATCCTGATCGGCACGAAGGCGGGGGCGCGCCTCCTGGCCGCCGCCTCCGAGCGGGAGGCGGCCCTCTCGGCCGAGGCCTTCCTGCTGCGCCTGCCCGTCCGCGCCCTCCCGGCGCCGCTCTGGGTGCAGTGCGCCGACCCGGCGGTCAGCGGCCGCCTCACCGGCTACCTGAACGGCCTGCAGGCCGAGCAGGTGCGCGAGCGCGACCCGAGCCGGGTCTGAGGCCCTGCGCTGAGGACCGGCGATCCGCGAGACGCATTTCCCTGCGCCGCGCCATGCTCTAACCCCGTCCGCATGAGCGAGACACGCGACGCGGACCGGTCCGGGGCGAAGGCGGGGCGGGACGCCGATCCCGCCACGGAGGCGCCCCTGGGCCGGCTCCTGCGCCTGATGGCGACCCTGCGCGATCCCGTCGCCGGCTGCCCCTGGGACGTGGCGCAGAGCTTCGCCACCATCGTGCCCTACACGATCGAGGAGGCCTACGAGGTCGCCGACGCGGTGGCGCGGGGCGACCTCCGCGACCTGCGCGACGAGCTCGGCGACCTGCTGCTCCAGGTGGTGTTCCACGCCCGCATGGCCGAGGAGCGGGGCGCCTTCGCGTTCGACGACGTGGCCCGCGCCATCGGCGACAAGCTGATCCGGCGCCATCCCCACGTCTTCACCCCGGACGGCGCGCCCCTGCCCGCCGGCTCGCCCCTGCGCGACCCCGCGGCGGTCGAGGCCCAGTGGGCGGCGATCAAGGCGCAGGAGCGGGCGGCCCGGCAGGCGGAGCGGCGGGACGCGGGGCTCGCGCCGGACCCGGCGCCCGACCCCCTCGGCGGCGTCGCGCGGGCGCTGCCGGCCCTCGCCCGGGCGGAGAAGATCTCCCGGCGGGCGGCCGCCTACGGCTTCGACTGGGACGACGCCGCCCAGGTCGTCGACAAGGTCCGCGAGGAGACCGACGAGGTCGCCGAGGCCCTGGCGGCGGGCGACCCGGAGGCCCTGTCCGAGGAGATCGGCGACCTCCTGTTCTCGGTGGCGAACCTCGCGCGGCACGCCGGGATCGACCCGGAGACGGCCCTGCGCGACGGCACCGCCAAGTTCGAGCGCCGCTTCGCCGCCATGGCGCGCCATCTCGCGGCGTCCGGGGGCGCCCTCGGCCGCTCCGACCTCGCCGCCATGGAGGCGGCGTGGCAGGCGGCCAAGCGCGACGAGGCGGCGGGACAGGCGTAGCGGCGCTGTCAGGCCGCCCCGCCCCGCCCTGCCCGCTCGCTCGCGGCCCGAGATGCCGGCTCGTCGCGGCGGATCCGTCGGGCTCCGAAACGGTGATCCGACGCGTTGGCGTTCCGGCGGGCGGGCGTTAAACCCGTGCCATGTTCGACGACGCGGCCGCTCGGCGCTACCTCGCGGGACTGGCCCCCGTGGCGGCGGGGTCGGTGCGCTGGCTCATCTACGATCACAACCGGCAATGGGTCTCGGTCGTGGACGGCGATCTCGTGTCCCTGCGGCAGGATTGCCTGCACGTCCTCGACGTCTCCGCGGAGGCGGACGCCACCGCGTCCCTCGTCGACGCGATCCGCGAGTTCCTCGCCGAAGGGACGGAGCGCACCCCGCAGATCGTCGCCCTCTCGTGCGCCGTGCTGATGCAGAGCGTCGGGGATCTCGACGCGGTCTTCGATCGGATCCGGTCCGGCGTCATGGCAACCCTCGTCTACGCCGAGGACGTCGTGGTCAGGCCCGTCGCCGGGTAGCGCGGATCGGCCCTCGCCCGGACGCGCCGCCCGACCGGGCTGGCTGCCTTCGCGGCGATCCTCCGCGGCTCCCCCGCGCGGCGAGGGCTCGACACGTCGCGGCGCGCGGATATGTTCCGCGCATGCGCTTCGCCCTGCCCGCCCTCGCCGTCCTCGCCGTCACCGCCGCCCTGTCCCGGCCGGCCGCGGCCGAGACCATCCTCCAGGAGCGGTTCGGGTGCCACACCCAGGAGGTCACGGACCGCCTGTTCAAGCTGGTCATGGCGGGCGACGAGTCCGGGTTCGGCCAGCTGCTGCAGGGCAGCCTCGCCAGCGGCGAGTGCCGGTCGTTCAAGCCCGGCGAGGAGGTACGGCTCGAGTCCCGGACGATGAGCTACGGCTGCCTCGCCCTGAAGGACACCCAGGATCGCTGCTACTGGACGCCGCTGAGCGCCATCGAGAAGGCGAACTGACGCCGCCGGCCCGGGCCGCGGCGAACCGGCGCCCGGGGGCGCCGGCCCGCCCGCGCGGCCGGAACGCGGTCAGGCGGCCTTCCTGCCCCTGCCCTTCGACGCCTCCGCGTCCGGCTCCGCTCCGCCGGGCTCGCCCGCGGCGTTGATCGACTCCGCGATCTTCGAGAGCAGCGCGTCGGTCCGCTTCTCCTCCTGCAGGGTCTCGTCCAAGAGCTCGGCGGCGTCCGCGTAGCCGAGCTGGGCCGCCCAGGTCTTCAGGGTGCCGTAGCGGGCGATCTCGTAATGCTCCACCGCCTGGGCGCAGGCGGCCAGCACCGCGTCGGCGGCCGGGCTGTCGGCGAAGTCGTCGAGATCCTCCTCCATCTCCGAGACGATGCCCTGCATCGCCTCGCAGGTCTTGGCCCGGGCCGGCTTCCCGATGATCTCGAAGACCTGCGTCAGGCGCTCCACCTGCTGGGCGCTCTCCTCGGCATGGGTCTCGAAGGCCTGGCGCAGCTCGTCGTGCTCCGCCGCCTTGGCGGATTTCTTGAGGGCTTTCACCGACTGCTTCTCGGCGTAGTAGACGTCCTTCAGGGTCTCGTAGAAGGCGTCCTGCAGCGTCTTCTGCTTGGCCATTCGGTCTGTCTCCGCTGGGGTCCGCGCGCCGGGTTCGGCGGCGTCCTCCGGGGAACTCCGGTCCGGCCGGCCGTATCCGGGCGATATCTTCGCCCTGTGGAGGAACCTTTCGGGGCTCAGCCGCCCGCCCCGTCCGGGCGCGGCTTCCGGCTGCCCCGCGGCGCGCCGCCCGGCTTCGGGCGCAGGCGGTCGAGGACCGTTTCCAGGGCGCGCTCCACCGCGTCGCGGTCCGGCACGGTCTCCGGCACCGCGTCCGGCGGAGGCGGGGGCGATCGGCCCGGGTCGCGGCGCTTCGGCATGTCGTCCGCCCGTATCGCCGCCGGGCCGACCGGTCTTCCGGCCCGCGCGGCGGCTTCCGGCCGGTCGATCGGCCAGGATCCTGGGATCAAAGCCTGCCGGGATCCGGGGATCCCGGGATCCTGTGATCAAGGTTCGCGGATGGTTGCCGGCGCGTCGGGAGCCGGACCTTTCGGCGGCCGTGCCGGATCACCGGAGATCCCGGTCGCGGCCTCGGCGGATCTGCGGCGGCCGCCGAACGGCCAGTCGATCAGGCCGCCGGCCCAGAGCGCCGCCCAGACGAAGACCGGCTGAAACGCGAGCCGCGGCCCGTGGTACCACCAGGAATCCGGGATGCCCTCGACGTGGACGTGCTCGAACGCGTGCTTGAGGTTCGCCGGGTAGACGCAGACCGCGTAGAGGGCGAGGCCGAGCGCGGCCGCCCGGCGGACCCGCCCGGTGAGGAGGCCGACCGCGCCGGCGATCTCGCACAGGCCGGTCGCCAGGATGACGAGCCGCGGCTGCGGCACCCAGTCGGGCATGAGCGGCAGCATCGCGTCGGTCGCCACGAGGTGGACCACGCCGATGAACCCGTAGATCGCCGCGAGCGCGTAGCGCAGCCGGCGCCGCCAAGTCTCGATTGACCCCTCGATTGCCCCCTCGATCGCTCCCTCGGTCACGCGACCGCGTCCTCCGTGACGCCGCAGGCCTGCGCCACGCGGGCGCGCAGGGCCGCCACGAGGCGGGTCACCGCCGGATGGCCGGCGCCCGGGCCGGCGCTCGGGAAGGCCGTGTCGCCGACGGCCGTCACGGGGGCCAGGAGCCGCAGGGAGTTGGTCAGGAACACGGCCTCCGCGCCGAGGAGATCGGGCAGGCCGAGCGACCGTTCCTCGGCCCGCAGCCCGCATCCGGCGGCGAGACCCAGCACCTCCGCCCGCACGATGCCGGCGAGCACGCCGTCCCCGAGCGGGGGCGTCACCAGATTGGCGCCGAACAGGGCGAAGAGATTGCCGGTGCCCGCGCAGGCGACGCGGCCCCGGGTGTTGCGGAACAGCGCCTCGTCGAACCCCGCGGCGGCGGCCTCGCGGGCGGCCAGCACCGCGTCGAGATAGCCCAGCGTCTTCAGGCGGGCGGCGGGGGAGGTGTCGTTGCGGGCGATGGCCGTCGGCCACAGGCGCAGGGGCGCGAAGGACGCGGCCCTGGCGCTCGCGGCCGCGGTGGCGAACAGGGTCGGGTTCGGCGCGTCCGGCGGCCTCAGGCCGCGCGGGCCGGAGCCGCGCGTCAGCGTGGTCCGGATCGCGAGCCGCTCCCCCTGCCCCGCGAGGTCCCGCATGGCCGCACGGATCCGCTCGGGTTCGGCCGGGATCCCCAGCGTCTCCGCGGAGGCCACGAGCCGGGCGATATGGGCGTCCTCGAAGGCGACGCGGCCGCCGAGCGCCAGTGCGGTGTCGAACAGGCCGTCGCCGAGCGTCAGGCCGCGGTCGGTGTGGTCGAGCGGAGCCGTGGTTCCGGGCAGAGGCGCCCCGTCACGCCACAGCATCGCGGCGCCCCTCCGGCCTCTCCCGCCACGCGCGGGCGAGATCTAGGAAATTGGCGAACAGGGCGTGGCCGCCCTCGGTCAGGACCGATTCCGGGTGGAACTGGATGCCGTAGGTCGGGTGAGTCCGGTGCGACAGCGCCATCACCTCCCCCTCCTGCGAGACCGCGTCGACCGAGAGGTGTCTTTCCATGTCGGGGCCGGGATTCACGACCAGCGAGTGGTAGCGCCCGACCGGCATCGGCGCCGGGATTCCGGAAAACAGGCGCTCGCCGGTATGGGCGATCGGCGTCATCTGCCCGTGGAGGGGGCGCTGTGCCCGCGCGACCGTGCCGCCGAAGGCCGCGCCGATCGCCTGATGGCCGAGGCAGACGCCGAGGATCGGCACCGCGCCCGACAGGTCGCGGATCGCCGGCAGGGAGATCCCGGCCTCCGCGGGGGTGCAGGGCCCGGGCGAGACCACCAGGGCCTCCGGCTCCAGCGCCCGGATGCCGGGGACGTCCAGCGCGTCGTTGCGCACGACCCGGACCGTCTCGCCGAGCTCCTCTAGGTAACGGACGACGTTGAAGACGAACGAGTCGTAATTGTCGAGGACGAGGATCATGCGAAGGCCTCGAACACGCGGGCGGCCTTGGCCAGGGTCTCGTCGTATTCCGGGCCGGGCTCCGACAGCAGCGTCACCCCGCCCCCGGCCTGCAGGACCGCCTGCCGGTCGTCCATGAACACGGTGCGGATCGCGATCGACGTGTCGAGCGCCCCGTCGAAGCCGATCCGGCCGATGGCGCCGCAGTAGAGTTCCCGCGCGTCGCCCTCGATCTCCGTGATGATGTCCATGGCGCGGATCTTCGGCGCGCCCGTGATCGAGCCGCCCGGGAAGGTCCCTTCCAGGAGGTCGAGGGCGTCGAGCCCGTCGCGGAGGTCGCCGGTCACCACCGACACCAGATGGTGGACGTTGGCGTAGGTCTCCAGGCCGCACAGGGTCGGCACGGCGACGCTGCCCGGCGCGCAGACCCGCGACAGGTCGTTGCGCAGCAGGTCGACGATCATGACGTTCTCAGCCCGCTCCTTGACGCTGGCCTGGAGCGCCTCGGCCGCCGCCCGGTCGGCCGCCGGGTCGTCGAGGCGGCGGGCGGTGCCCTTGATCGGGCGCGTCTCCACGTGCCGCCCGTCGAGGCGGATGAACCGCTCCGGCGAGGACGAGGCGACGGTCAGGCCCTCCTGTTCCAGGTAGGCCCCGAAGGTCGCCGGGTTGGTCTCGCGCAGCCGCCGGTAGAGGGCGAACGGGTCGAAGCCGGCCGGCAGGTCGGCGACGAAGCGCTGGGCGATGTTAGCCTGGTAGATGTCGCCGGCCCGGATATAGGCGCGGACCTTTTCGACTGCTTCTTCATAGCTTTGGCGGTCGAAGTTCGAGCGCCACGCGAGCGGCTGGGCCGGCCGGGCGGGGGCCGGGACCGGCGGCTCCGCGCCGCCGAGCAGGTCGGCGAAGCGGGCGAGCCGCGCCTCCGCGCGGGCCCGCCGCGCGTCCGGCGCGGTCTCGGGGAAACCCGTGGCGACGAGCCGGCCCGTGCCGGCGGCGTGGTCGACGACCAGCGCGGTGTCGTAGAGGTTCAGCGCGATGTCGTCGGTGAGCCCCGCCCGCCGGGCGGGCGGCGCCACCCGCTCCAGCGCCGCGCCGAGATCGTAGGCGAGGTACCCGATCGCCCCGCCGGGGAACGGCTCCGGCCCGGCCTCGAGCCGGTAGGGTTCGAGGCAGGCCCGGAGCGCGGCCATCGGGCCGCCCGCCACCGGCCTCCCGTCGAGGGTCGCGCGCCCGTCGCGGTAGCGGAACCGCGCGAACGGGTCGGCGGCCACGATCGAGTGCCGCCCCAGCGGGTCGTGCCGCATGGCGCTGTCGAGGAAGGCGAGCCCCGGCAGGGCGCGCAGCCGGGCCGCCGCCGCGACGGGATCGATGAAGGGGATCTCTCGGGTCCACATGACCGGGTTCGGGGCCGTTATCCTCGGGCTGTGCGTCATCCGCTGCCGTCGCACAGGCGATGCCGCGGGGGAAGCGGCAGTTCCACGCAGGCCCCGCCGCCGCGCGCGGGCGGGCCGTGTCCGGGGCGCAGGGCCGCGCCGCCCAGGCCTGATGTGGGGTCTGAGGAGCCTGCCGCAAAGCTCTGCCGTTACGATAGGATCCGCGCCCGGGCTCAGGCTCGCGCGCAGGGCCGGGCACCTCTGCGGCGGCCGGCCTCGCGCGGAGGCGCGGGAGCCTGTATAGGGTCCCGACCCCGAATTCCTGGTCCCGCGCGCCGGGCGGCCGATCGCCCCGCCGGACTGTCCGACCCGAATGCCATGACCGCCACGCCCGCTCCCCGCGGCCCCGCTCCCGGCGCCGCCCCGAAAATCTCGTTCGTCTCGCTGGGCTGCCCGAAGGCGCTGGTCGATTCCGAGCGGATCCTCACCCACCTGCGCGCCGAGGGGTACGAGCTGGCCCGGCGGCACGACGGCGCCGACGTGGTGATCGTCAACACCTGCGGCTTCCTCGATTCCGCCAAGGCGGAGTCGCTCTCGGCCATCGGCGAGGCCATGGCGGAGAACGGCCGCGTCATCGTCACCGGCTGCATGGGCGCGCAGCCGGAGGAGATCCGCGAGAAATACCCCGACCTCCTGGCGGTGACCGGGCCCCAGGCCTACGAGTCGGTGGTGGCGGCCGTCCACGAGGCGGTGCCGCCGGCCCACGACCCGTTCCTCGACCTCGTGCCGCCGCAGGGGATCAAGCTCACCCCGCGCCACTACGCCTACCTGAAGATCTCGGAGGGGTGCAGCAACCGCTGCAGCTTCTGCATCATCCCGAGCTTGCGCGGGAACCTCGTCAGCCGCTCCGCCGCCGACGTGCTGCGCGAGGCCGAGAAGCTGGTGAAGGCCGGCGTGAAGGAGCTGCTGGTCGTCAGCCAGGACACCAGCGCCTACGGCGTCGATATCCGCTACAGTGAGAGCCCGTGGCGCGACCGCCAGGTCCGCGCCAAGTTCTACGACCTGACCCGGGAACTCGGCGAGCTCGGCGCCTGGGTGCGGCTGCACTACGTCTACCCCTACCCGCACGTGGACGAGGTCATCCCGCTGATGGCCGAGGGCAAGGTGCTGCCCTACCTCGACATGCCGCTCCAGCACGCGAGCCCCTCCGTGCTCAAGCGCATGCGCCGCCCCGGCAACCAGGAGCGCCAGCTCGACCGGATCCGCAGCTGGCGGCAGACCTGCCCGGATCTCGCGATCCGCTCGACCTTCATCGTCGGCTTCCCCGGCGAGACCGAGGCCGAGTTCGAGGAGCTGCTGGCCTGGTTGCAGGAGGCCAAGCTCGATCGGGTCGGCTGCTTCGAGTACGAGCCGGTGGCCGGCGCCACCGCCAACGCGCTGGGCGACCTCGTGCCGCCGGCGGTGAAGGCCGAGCGCAAGCGCCGGTTCATGGAGACCCAGAACGGCATCGCGCTCCGGCTGCAGCGGGCCAAGGTCGGCAAGCGGCTGCCCGTCATCGTCGATTCCGTCGAGGGCGGGGTGGCGCGGGGCCGGTCCAAGGCCGACGCGCCGGAGATCGACGGGACCGTCCACGCCGCGTTCCGGCGCCCGGTGCGGGTCGGCGACATTGTCACGGTGAAGATCGACCGGGCCGAGGCCTACGACCTCTACGGCAGCGTCGCCTGACGGCAGACCCCGTCTTTGCGAGCGCAGCGAAGCAATCCAGGGATGCGCTGCGCTCGAGGACGTCGCGCTGCCCTCTCGTCGCTTCGCTGCGCTCGCGACGACGGGCGGACTCCTGTTGACGCCGCGTCCGGCGCGGCTTGACCCCGCCCGCCCCGCGCGGTCTTTCGGAACAGATCAGGAACTTGGTCGGGACCCGAGGCGGCGATGGATCCGGAGGTCGCGCTCCGAAAGATCATCCACATCGACATGGACGCGTTCTACGCCTCCGTGGAGCAGCGCGACGACCCGTCGCTGCGCGGCCGGCCGCTGGCGGTCGGCGGCTCCCGGGAGCGCGGGGTGGTGGCCGCTGCGAGCTACGAGGCCCGAGAATTCGGTGTCCGCTCCGCCATGCCGTCGGCCACCGCGCGGCGGCTGTGCCCGGACCTGCTGTTCGTGAAGCCGCGCTTCGAGGTCTACCGGGCGGTCTCCGAGGAGATCCGGGCGGTCTTCGCCCGGCACACGGCCATCATCGAGCCGGTGGCCCTCGACGAGGCCTATCTCGACGTCACCGAGAACCTCCAGGGCCTCCCGACGGCGACGGCCGTGGCGAAGGCGATCCGGGCCGAGATCCTGGAACGGACCGGACTCATCGCCTCGGCCGGGGTCTCGTACAACAAGTTCCTCGCCAAGGTGGCGTCCGACCACCGCAAGCCCGACGCCCTGTTCGTCATCACCCCCGCCATGGGGCCGGACTTCGTGGCCGCGCTGCCGATCGGCCGGTTCCACGGCGTCGGCCCGGTCACCGAGGCGAAGATGAAGCGGCTCGGGATCGAGACCGGGGCGGATCTGCGCGCCTGGACGCCGGAGCGCCTGCGCGAGACCTTCGGCTCCGCGGGCGCCTACTACCACGCGGTCGCCCGGGGCATCGACGCGCGGCCGGTGCGCGCCCACCGGGTGCGCAAGTCGATCGGCGCCGAGACCACCTTCTCGGACGACACGGCCGCCTTCGAGGTCCTGGCCGCCCGGCTGGCGCCGCTGTTCGACAAGGTCTGGGCGGGCGCCGACGCCAAGGGCATGCGCGCCCGGACCGTGACCCTGAAGCTCAAGTTCTCGGATTTCGCGCAGGTCACCCGGGCGAAGTCCCTCGCCGTGCCGGTGGCCGACCGGGCCGCCCTGGAGCGGATCGGCCTCGACCTGCTCGCCGGCCTGTTCCCGCTGCGCCGCAGCGCGCGGCTGATCGGGGTGTCGCTGTCGGGCTTCGCGCAGGACGCGCCGGAGGCGCCGCTCCAGCTCGGGCTGGCGCTCTGACACGGCCTCCGGGGCAGGCCCACGCTCCGTCATCACGGGCGCAGCGAAGTGACCCAGGGCAGCAGGACATCGGTCAGCGTGGCTCTGGCCCTGGATCGCCTCGCTCCACTCGCAACGACGACGGTGGGGGAGCATCAACCGGAAAGCGATGGAGCCGCCGCCGTCATGCACGACACGGCGCCTGTGCGGTTCCGCACGTCGGGAAGGCCGGGTCGATCGCAGAGCGGAGCGATCCGGTCCGGATCAGGGTTTCTCGAGCCCGCGCGAACACAAGGACCCTGTCGATGCCGAAGCACGCCCGCCTGGCCCTGGCCGCCGCGCTTCTATCGGCCTTCGCGGCGGGCGCCGCCCGCGCGGACGGCACATCCGCTTTCGGGGCCGCCAACGCGGCCCAGCTCCGGGGCTACACCGCGAGCCCGGCCCAGGTCTACGTTCCGGCAGGCGGCCCGAGCGCCAGGCCCGCGGCCCCCGCACCGCAGCGGCCGAAGGCGCCGGCGCGCAGTCGCTGAGATCGACCCGGGCCGCGCCGGCCCGGGCATCCGATCACGCGTTCTCGGTCACGCGTTCTTGCGCGGCCGGTGGTCGGGGTCGATGCCGCCATCGAGCTTCGTCTCGTTGTCGACGTCGCCCTCGAAGGTCGAATCCGCCTGCAGATCCGCCGGGTCGGCGCCGCTCATCCCCTTCGAGGTGCCGATCCCGGGATTGCCCTTCAGGTCGGCGTCCGTGGGCGTGTCGGTCTTCGGGTGCTTGGATGACATGCAGGCTCCTGTCGGATGCTGATGTCGGGCCAACGCGTCGGCGCGGGGCCGGTCTCCCGCGCGGCGTGCGGCGGTTCGCCTCCCGGTCCCCGCACGCCCTCAGCCGATCTCCGCCGCCGCGATCCGGCGGACGCCCGCCGCCTCCATCCGCGCCCAGGCCCGCGCGAGCGACCCGTCCACGTCGATCCCGCGCACCGCGTCCGCCACCACGAGGACGTCGAACCCCGCGTCGCGCGCGTCGAGCGCGCTCCAGGCGACGCAGAAATCGGTGGCGAGGCCGCACACGGCAACGCGGGTGATGCCGCGCTCCCGGAGCGCCCCGGCGAGGCCGGTGCGCGTGGCCCGGTCGGCTTCCAGGAAGGCCGAGTAGCTGTCGACCCGCGGATCCAGCCCCTTGCGCACCACCAGGCTCGCCCGGTCGGTGGCGAGGTCCGGCGCGAAGGCGGCCCCGGGGCTGCCCTGGACGCAGTGGCGCGGCCACAGCACCTGCGGCCCGTAGGGCAGCGTCACGGTCTCGAACGGGGCCCGCCCCGGATGGGTCTCGGCGAAGGAGACGTGATCGGCCGGATGCCAGTCCTGCATCAGCACCACGTGCCGGAAGCGGTGCTGGAGGTCGTTGATCGGGCCGATCACCGCGTCGCCCCCCGGGACGGGGAGCGCCCCGCCCGGCAGGAAGTCGACCTGCACGTCGACGACGAGGAGCAGGTCGGCGTTGCCGGGCGTCACGGTCGGTCCCTACGGCAGCATCACGATCGAGCCGGTGGTCTCCCGGCCCGCGAGGTCGCGGTGCACCTGCTGCGCCTCGGCCAGCGGGTAGGTGGCGTTGACGGCGATCTTCACCGCGCCGTCGCGGACCACCTTGAACAGGCGGGCGGCCGCCTCCTCGAGGGTGGCACGGTTCGACGAGAAGGTCGCGAGCGTCGGGCGCGTCACGTAGAGCGAGCCGCGCGGGGCCAGCAGGCCGAGGTCGAGCCCGGTGATCGCCCCGGAGGCCGAGCCGAAGCTCGCCAGCAGGCCGAGCGGCGCGAGGCTGTCCAGGGAGCCCATCAGGGTCGCCTGCCCGACGCCGTCGTAGACCACCGACACGCCCTTGCCGCCGGTGATCTCGCGCACGCGCTTGGCCACGTCCTCCTCGCGGTAGAGGATGACGTGGTCGCAGCCGTTCTGCTTGGCGAGCTCCGCCTTCTCGGGGCTGCCGGCGGTGCCGATCACGGTGGCGCCGAGGTGCTTGGCCCACTGGCACGCGATCAGGCCGACGCCGCCGGCGGCGGCCTGCCACAGGATCGTGTCGCCGGGCTTCACCGCGTAGGTCCGGTGCAGCAGGTACTCGACGGTCAGGCCCTTGAGCATCATGGCGGCGGCGGTCTTCTCGTCGACGCCGTCGGGGATCGGCACGGCCGCCGAGGCCGGGATCACCGGCTCCTCGGCGTAGCAGCCGTCCGCGACCGAGCCGTAGGCGACCCGGTCGCCGGCCTTGAACTGGGTCACGCCCTCGCCCACCGCCGTGACGGTGCCGGCGCCCTCCTTGCCGGGGGTGTAGGGCATGTGCGGGGACTTGTAGGCGCCGGTGCGGAAGTAGATGTCGATGAAGTTGACGCCGATGGCGGCCTGCCTGACTCGGATCTGCCCGGGGCCCGGCTCGGCCAGGGGCACGTCCTCGAAGCGCATCACCTCGGGACCGCCGTACTCGTAGACCCGGATCGCCTTCGGCATCGTTGGACTCCCGCTCGCCGCCCCGTCCGGGGCGTTGCAGCCCGAGATAACGGACCGCCCGCCGGAGGCAATTCGTTTTTGGCCTCTCGCGCCCCGGTTGTAACCCGCCCGGCCGCGGTCCCGTTCTGGATCCGCCGGACCCAGACGCCTATCTAGGCCCTGCCAGTCCCTGAGCCGAGGTCCGACATCCATGTCCGGCACCACCCGCACGAGCGCCGACCTCGATCCGCGCCGCCGCCGCCTCCTCTACCGCGCCTGGCACCGGGGCATCCGCGAGATGGACCTGATCATGGGCCGCTTCGCCGATGCCGAGATCGGCGACCTCTCGGAAGCGGAGCTCGACCAGTTCGAGGCGCTGATCGAGGTGCCGGACCGCGACCTGTTCAAGTGGCTGACCGGCGAGGTCGAGACGCCCACGAACTACGACACGTCGGTCTGGCGGCGGGTGCGGGCGTTCCACCGGCACGACGCGCCGATCCACTCCTGAGAGCGACCGGTCGAGAGTGCCCGCGATGGACGAACCGAAGCCCAACTACGATCACCCGGCCCGGTCGATCGCCACCGAGCTGGTGGTGCGCATCATGCTGGAGATGATGGAGCGCTCCGATCCGGCGCTCCGCGCCGAGATCCTGCGGCAGGCGACGGCGCGCGCCGCCGCGATGACCGAGCACATGCCCAACGCGGACTTCTTCCGCGGCCGGGTCGAGGCGGCGCTGGCGGAGATCGTCGGGCCGGACGCCTGAGGGGCGTAAGTCGCGGACTTCCGTCGCATCCGATCGAAGCGCTCGGCCGATACGGCCCGCTCCGTCATCACGAGCGTAGCGACGTGACCCAGGGCAGCGCGACGTCCGAAGGTGCGGTGCTGCTGGATTGCTTCGCTGCGCTCGCAAAGACGATGGGACCGTCTCTTCCCCCCTGGGAGAGGCGATCCGCAAGGTGCTCTGGGCCGGGCCATGGGTGTCCCCGAAGCGCGGCCGAACAGCCGTTCCATGCCGCGGCAGAACCGCCATATAGGATGCGTTCAGCCGTGACCGCGGGGACGCTTTATCGCGGCGGCCCGATCGGCTAACGCCACCCGACCTCCTCCCCTGACGCGCCCGGCGGGATTTCCCGCGAAAGACCCGATGGCCAAGCCTCAGCCGAAGCCCCCCGCCCCCGCCGCCAAGCCGCAGGTCGCGCGCTTCGCGCTGCCGAAATCCTCCGCGCTCGCCCGGGCGATCGACGCCCTGAAGCGCGGCGACAGCCCGGTCCTGGCGAACGCCCCGGAGGGCTTCGACGCGCTGGCGCTCGCCGACCTCGCCCGCGCCCTGGCGCCCACCGTCGACGCGCCGGCGGTGCTGGTCCACGTGGCGCGCGATTCCGGGCGCTCGGCGGCCTTCCAGGCGGCCCTGGGCTTCGTCGCGCCCGAGATGGACGTGATGAGCCTGCCGGCCTGGGACTGCCAGCCCTACGACCGGGTCTCGCCGACGACGGCGGTCGCCGCCGCCCGGATGACGGCGCTCGCTCGCCTCGCCCGCACCCGCTCGGCCGAGGACCGCCCGCGCATCCTCTGCACCACGGTCAACGCCCTGGTGCAGCGGGTGCCGCCCCGCGCCCACATCGCCAAGGAGGCGTTCTCGGCGGCGATCGGCAACGTCGTGTCGATGGACGACGTGGTGGCCTGGGTCGAGGCCAACGGCTTCCTGCGCACCGGGACGGTGCGCGATACCGGCGAGTACGCGGTTCGCGGCGGCATCCTCGACCTGTCGCCCCCCGGCCTGCCGGCCCCGATCCGCCTCGACTTCTTCGGCGACACGCTGGAATCGATCCGCGCCTTCGACCCGGAGACGCAGCGCACCACCGGGCAGCTCCGCTCCCTCGACCTGATGCCGATGAGCGAGGTCCAGCTCACCACGGAGACCATCCGCCGCTTCCGCCAGAACTACATCCAGAGCTTCGGGGCGGCGACCCGGGACGACCGGCTCTACGAGACGGTGAGCGAGGGGCGGCGCTATGCCGGCCTCGAGCACTGGATGCCGCTGTTCTACGACCACCTCGACACGCTGTTCGACTACCTCGGCGGCGTGCCGCTGGTCTTCGACCCGCAGGTGGAGGACGCCGCCGCCGAGCGGATCGCGCTCGTCCAGGACTATTACCAGGCCCGCGAGGGCGCGATGAAGACGCCGCAGCCCGGCGTCGCCCCCTACAAGCCCCTGCCGCCCCGCGCCCTCTATCTGACGCCGAACGAGCTGAAGGAGCGGATCGGCACCGCCACCGTGGCGCGGCTGACCCCGTTCGCGCAGCCCGAATCGTCCGAGCGCGCGGTGATCGATTGCGGCGCCAAGGCCGGACGGAGCTTCGCGCCGGAGCGGGCCGACGAGAACGCCAGCGTGTTCGACGCCGCGGTGGCGCATATCCGCGACCTCCAGGGATCCGGTCATCACGTGATCCTGGGAGCCTGGTCCGACGGCTCCCGCGACCGGCTCTGCGGCGTGCTCACCGACCACGGCCTGAAGAAGCCGGTGGCGATCACCCGGCTCACCGACGTCTACGCGCTGAAGCGCGGCACCGACGCGGCCGTGGCGGTCTGGGGCCTGGAGGCGGGCTTCACCGCGGGCGAGCTCGCCGTCGTCTCCGAGGGCGACATCCTGGGCGACCGGCTGGTCCGCCAGAAGCGCAAGGCCAAGCGGCCCCAGGACGTGATCCTGGAGGTGCAGGCGCTCCAGCCCGGCGACCTCGTGGTCCACGCCGACCACGGCATCGGCCGCTTCGTCGGCCTCAAGACGATCCACGCCGCCGGCGCCCCGCACGATTGCCTGGAACTGCAATACACCGGCGGCCTGCTGCTCCTGCCGGTGGAGAATATCGAGCTCCTGACCCGCTACGGCTCGGAGGATTCCGAGGTCGCCCTCGACCGGCTCGGCGGCGGCGCGTGGCAGGCCCGCAAGGCCAAGATGAAGCGCCGCATCCTCGAGATGGCGGGCGAGCTGATCAAGGTCGCGGCCCAGCGCTTCGTCCGGAAGGCCCCGTCCCTGCAGGCGCCCGAGGGGCTCTACGGCGAGTTCGCCGCCCGCTTCCCGTTCGAGGAGACCGAGGACCAGGCCAACGCCATCGACGCGGTGCTGGACGACCTCAATGCCGGGCGTCCGATGGACCGGCTGGTCTGCGGCGATGTCGGCTTCGGCAAGACCGAGGTGGCGCTCCGCGCCGCCTTCGCGGCGGCGATCTCCGGCAAGCAGGTGGCGGTGATCGTTCCGACCACGCTGCTGGCCCGCCAGCACTACCGGACCTTCGCCGAGCGCTTCAAAGGGCTGCCGGTCCAGGTGGCGCAGCTCTCCCGCTTCGTCTCGGCGGGGGAGATGAAGCAGACCCGCGCCGGGCTCATCGCCGGCACGGTCGACATCGTGGTCGGCACCCACGCCCTCTTGGCGAAGAACATCGCCTTCAAGGATCTCGGCCTGATCATCGTGGACGAGGAGCAGCATTTCGGCGTCGCCCACAAGGAGCGGCTGAAGGCGCTCCAGGCGGACGTCCACGTGCTGACGCTCTCGGCGACGCCGATCCCGCGCACGCTCCAGCTCGCCATGACGGGGGTTCGCGAGCTCTCGATCATCGCCACCCCGCCGGTCGACCGGCTGGTGGTGCGCACCTTCGTGACGCCGTTCGACCCGCTGACCATCCGCGAGGCCCTGCTGCGCGAGCGCTACCGCGGCGGCCAGTCCTTCTACGTCGTGCCGCGGATCGAGGATCTGGCCGAGGTCAAGAAATTCCTCGACGCCGAGATGCCCGAGATCAAGGTCGCGGTCGCCCACGGCCAGATGGCGGCCGGCCAGCTCGAGGACGTGATGACGGCCTTTTACGAGGGCAAGTTCGACGTCCTGCTCTCGACCACGATCGTGGAATCGGGCCTCGACATCCCCACCGCCAACACGCTGATCGTCCACCGCGCCGACATGTTCGGGCTGGCCCAGCTCTACCAGCTGCGCGGCCGCGTCGGGCGCTCGAAGGCCCGGGCCTACGCGCTGTTCACGACCCCGGCGAACCGCCAGCTCACCGCCCAGGCCGAGCAGCGCCTCAAGGTGCTCCAGAGCCTCGACACGTTGGGCGCGGGCTTCCAGCTCGCCTCCCACGACCTCGACATCCGCGGCGCCGGCAATCTCCTGGGCGACGCCCAGTCGGGCCACATCAAGGAGGTCGGCTACGAGCTCTACCAGCAGATGCTGGAGGACGCGGTCACCGCGCTGAAGGCCGGCATCGAGGACGTGCCCGAGGAGGCGTGGTCGCCGACCATCGCGCTCGGCGCACCCGTCACGATCCCGGAGGACTACGTCGAGGATCTGGGTGTGCGGCTCGCCCTCTACCGGCGGCTCGCCACCATCCAGGACGATGCCGAGATGGAGAGTTTCGGGGCGGAACTCATCGACCGGTTCGGGCCGCTGCCGCCGGAGGTGGAGCAGCTCCTCAAGATCGGCACGATCAAGATCCTGTGCCTCAAGGCGAACGTCGAGAAGGTCGAGGCCGGGCCGAAGGGCGTGGTGGTTCATTTCCGCGACCGCTCCTACGCCAACCCGCAGGGGCTCGTGGCCTTCGTCGCCGAGCAGGCCTCGTTCGCGAAGGTGCGGCCCGACATGAGCGTCGTGTTCGTGCGCGAGCTGAACACGGTCCCGGCGCGGCTCAAGACCGCCACCGAGGTGCTGCGCAGCCTCGTGAAGATCGCCGAGCGGGGGAAGAAGGCGGCGTGAGGGGCGGGGGCGTCGCGCCCCGGCGAGCCCCCTCATCCTGCGGGGCGGCTTGAGGAGACGCGTGGATGGCAGACCCGGCGCCGATCACCGGCGCGCCCGAGCCGGTGAAGGCCGCGCCGGGCGCCTTCCTCACGCCCCTGTTCACCGACCGGCGCGTCGCCGCGGTGCTGGGGCTCGGCTTCGCGCAGGGTATCCCGTTCCTGCTCGTCTACGCGACGCAGTCGGCGTGGCTCGTCCAGGCGAAGGTGCCGCTCGCCACGATCGGGCTGATGAGCGAGCTCACCATCGCCTACAAGCTCAAGTTCCTCTGGGCCCCCTTCCTCGACCGCCACGACGCGCCGCTCATCGGCCGCTGGCTCGGGCGGCGCCGCGGCTGGATCGTCGCCACGCAGATCCTCGTCGCCCTGGCGCTGGCGGGCGTCGCCTTCGGCGACCCGGCCCACTGGCTCGCCTGGACGGTGGCGTTCTCCCTGGCGCTCGGCGTCGCGGGCGCCACCCAGGACGTGGTGATCGACGGCTGGCGCATCACCGCCGCGCCGCCCGAGCAGCAGGCGCTGATGTCGTCCTGGGCCGAGATCGGCTTCCGGATCGGCAACCTCGCGGCCGGCGCCGGCGCGCTCTACCTGTCCGACGCGTATGGCTGGCGCGTGGCCTACCTGTGCATGGCCGCGCTCATGGCGCCCGGCACGGTCGCGGCCCTGCTGGCGCCCGAACCCCCGGCCCCCGAGACCCCCGCCACCGGCGGCTTCGTCGAGACCGTCTGGGCGCCGATCCGCGACCTCCTCGCCCGGCTCGGGCCGCTCGCCCTGCCGGTGCTGGCGCTGGTCGCGGGCTTCCGGATGCCCGGCTACGTCTCGAACGCCATGGCGATCCCGCTGTTCAAGACGCTCGGCTACACCAACACCGACATCGCGACGGTGACGAAGCTGTTCGGCTTCTGGATCGCGCTCGGGGGCACCTTCCTAGCGAGCGCCATCATCCCGCGGATCGGCATGATGGCGAGCCTGCTCATCGGCACCGTGACGGCCTCGGCCTCGCACCTCGCGCTGGCCTACCTCGCCTGGCACGGCGGCCACGGCGGCGCGGCGTTCTGGACCTTCGCGCTGACCGTCGGGATCGACGGCTTCGCCTACGCCTTCGCGTCGATCGTGCTGATCACCTACATGTCGCGCCTCTCGGCCACCGCCCACGCGGCGAGCCAGTACGCCCTGCTGACCTCGCTCTGCGCCCTGCCCGGCAGCCTGCTCGCGGGGTTCTCGGGCTTCGTGATCGAGTGGACCGGGTTCGCGTGGTTCTTCGTCGGCACGTCCCTCATCGGCGTGCCGGTGGCCCTGCTCTGCCTGCTGGTCGCGCGCCGGCACGGGCCGATGGAGCCAGCGGCCGACGCGGCCGGGGACGCGCCGAATCGGGCCACCTGAGGCTGTGTCCCAACACGGGAACGCCCGCGGAAACTGTCTCTTTAGCGGGGATTAACCACAGCACGGCTTAATGGGGTGGACGGTTGATGTCCTCCCCAGACGGGTGACCCGGGCCACGTGCGCGAGAACGGCTCTCGCGGGCGAACGGCGGCGGCTGCCCAGGGGAAGCGCGTACGCGAGTTCCCGAATGGCCCAGGCTGCGTTGTCCCTCGCCGCGTTCCAGACCGCGTATCCGAGCGCGGAACCCCGGCGACCGGCGCCCCCGCGCCCCAGCTACGTCGAGACCGCCTACGACCCGGTCGTCCGCACCCGGGCGCCCTACCCGAGCGCCATGCGGCGCGCCCGTCGCCGCGCCCGGCTGACGACGCTCATCGCTCTCACCGGCGTGAGCCTCGCCGGCTGGGCCGTGTTCAGCCACCCGCAGGGGCCGGCCCGCCCCGAGGCGGAGTCCGTCGCGGCGGCCGGGCCGGCCGCCGTCCCGGTCCCGCAGGCCGCGGCGGCGCCGCGGCCGAGCCTCGCCTGGATGCTCGACCGGAGCCCGGCGCTGGGCGCCGGCACCGCCACGGCCTTCGGGGGCGAAACACCGCCGGTCGCCGGCTTCCAGGTCGCCGCCGCCGCCCCGTCCCCGGCGGTCCGGGAGATCGCCCGGCAGGTCGCGCAGGCGGAGCGGGCGCGGGCCGCCCAGGTCCGGATGGCCCAGGCCAAAGCTGCAGAGAAAGTCGCCGAGAGAGTCGCGGACAGGACCGGCGAGAGGACCGGCGAGAAGGGGACGGGGGCGCCGGTCCGGATGGCCGCGGCCGAGCCCACGCCCGCCGCCCTCGCACCCGCCCCTGTTCCCGCCCTCGTGCCGCTGCCGGTGGCCCGCCCGCCCGAGCTGCGGCGCGCACCGGCGCCGCCCGCGCGGGTGGCGAGCCGCGCCCTGCCCCGGACCCGCGACGTGTTCCGCGCTGCGATGGCCGAGGAGCCGTCCTTCTTCGAGAAGCTGTTCGGCGTCGGCGCCGCGGCGCCGTCTCAGGACAGCCGCCAGGACAGCCGCCAGGAGCCCCGTCAGGCACTGGCCTATGCCAGCCCGGACGCCCTGCCGCAGGAGGCGCCGCGCACCCGGATCAGCCCGGAGCCCGATTCGGTGGCCGGAACGGCCGTCTACGACATCACCGCCCGCACGGTGACGCTGCCCTCCGGCGAGGTGCTGGAGGCCCATTCCGGCCTCGGCGAGCACATGGACAACCCGCGCTACGTCCACCTGCGCATGCGCGGCTCGACCCCGCCCGGCACCTACACGCTGACCGAGCGCGAGCGCCTGTTCCACGGGGTCCGGGCGATCCGGCTCAACCCGGTGGGCGGCAGCGCCGCGATCCACGGCCGCGACGGCCTGCTGGCCCACACCTACATGCTGCGGCAGCCCGGCGCCTCGAACGGCTGCGTCTCGTTCCGCGACTACAACCGCTTCCTGCAGGCCTTCCTGCGGGGCGAGGTCCGGCGCCTCGTGGTGGTGGCCGGCAGCGGCGACGGCGGCGGCATCCTCAACCGGATCGGCCTCGCCGGGCGCCGGGGCGGCCGGGGCTGAGGCTCCGCGGGCCCTGCGGCGCGTCGGGCCGGAAGCCCGAGCGTCACGAAAGTCCGAGATCACTTCCGCGCGGCGCGGCTTTACGCGCCCGCCCAAGCTGCCTTAACGGGGCTCAGACGCCAGCCCTGACAAGAGGCACCCGATGAAACTGCCCCGCCGCTTCTTCCAGCCCCTCGCCACCGGCGCGCCGGCCCCGTTCCGCGAACTGCCGGTGCGGCTGGAGCGGATGATCCACTTCGTGCCGCCCCACAACGACAAGGTCCGGGCCCGCGTGCCGGAGCTCGCCGGGACCGTCGACGTGGTGCTGGGCAACCTCGAGGACGCGGTCCCGGCCGACCAGAAGGAGGCGGCCCGCAAGGGCTTCGTCGCCATGGCCCAGGCCACCGATTTCGCCGCCACCGGCACCGGCCTCTGGACCCGGATCAACGCCCTCAACTCGCCCTGGATCTTGGACGACCTGTTCACGATCGTGGCCGAGGTCGGCGACAAGCTCGACGTCGTGATGGTGCCCAAGGTCGAGGGACCGTGGGACATCCACTACATCGACCAGCTGCTCGCCCAGCTCGAGGCGCGCCACGGGGTGACGAAGCCGATCCTGGTCCACGCGATCCTGGAGACCGCCGAGGGCGTCGCCAACGTCGACGCGATCGCGTCGGCCTCGCCGCGGATGCACGGCATGAGCCTCGGGCCGGCGGACCTCGCGGCGTCGCGCGGCATGAAGACCACCCGGGTCGGTGGCGGCCACCCGGATTACCGGGTGCTCAGCGATCCCTCCGGCGATGCCCCCCGCGCCACCGCCCAGCAGGATCTCTGGCACTACACCATCGCCAGGATGGTCGACGCCTGCATGGCCAACGGCATCAAGGCCTTCTACGGCCCGTTCGGCGACTTCTCCGACGGCGACGCCTGCGAGGCGCAGTTCCGCAACGCCTTCCTGATGGGCTGCGCCGGCGCCTGGACGCTGCACCCGAGCCAGGTGGCGATCGCCAAGCGGGTCTTCGCGCCGGACCCGGCCGAGGTCGCCTTCGCGGCCCGGATCGTCGAGGCCATGCCGGACGGCACCGGCGCCGTGATGCTCGACGGCAAGATGCAGGACGACGCCACCTGGAAGCAGGCCAAGGTCATCGTGGACCTGGCGAAGCTCGTGGCCGCGAAGGACCCCGAGCTGGCGGCGGTGTACAAGCTGGGGTGAGCGGGTTGCCGTTCGGGCTCCCGGACTCGGGCGTCGTGCGCGGCGCCGCGGCGACGGGACGAGGCGCGGGTCCCCTCTCCCGTGCGGGAGAGGGGGCCTGGAGCGACTGGCGAGACCGGGCTCGCCGTCCTTCCCGACCGTTGCAACATGGTCGGATACGGCTCTAGTCCCCCCTCACCCGCCGAACCGCGCCCGGTACTCCTGCGGCGTCGCCGCGACGTGCCGCAGGAAGCTGCGCCGCATCGTCTCCTCGGAGCCGAAGCCGCAGGTCCGGGCGACGCGCTTCACCGGCTGCGCCGTCTCGGCGAGCGCCCGCCGGGCCGCCTCGACCCGCAGGCGCTCCACGGCCCTGGCGGGGGTGAGGCCGGTCGCCTCCAGATAGTGCCGGCTCAGGCTGCGCGCGCTCATCCCGGCCGCCGCGGCCAGCGCCGGCAGCGACAGGTCGCCGGACAGGTTGTCGGCGATGTAGGCGTGGAGCCGCCCGAACCGCTCCTCGCCCGCCTGCAGCGCCAGCGCCGCGCTGAACTGCGCCTGCCCGCCGGGGCGCTTGAGGAACATCACGAGGTGGCGCGCCACCGTCAGCGCGGTCGCGCGGCCGAGATCCTCCTCGACCAGCGCCAGGGCCAGGTCGATCCCCGCCGTCACCCCCGCCGAGGACCAGACCGGGCCGTCGCGCACGAAGATCGGGTCGGGCTCGATCCGGGCGCGTCGGTAGCGGGCGGCGAGCGCCCCGCAATGCTTCCAGTGGGTCACGGCCCGCCGCCCGTCGAGGAGCCCCGCCGCCCCGAGCAGGAACGCGCCGGTGCAGACCGAAGCGACCCGGCGGGCCCGGCCGGCCCGGGCCCGCACCCAGGCCACCAGGGCGGCGTCGTCGCAGGCCGCGACGACGCCGGGGCCGCCCGCGATCACCAGCGTGTCCACCGGCGCGTCGGGATCCGGCAATGGGTCGGCCACCAGCCGCAGGCCCGCCGAGGCGGTGAGCCCCGGGTCGCCGGCCGCGATCACCCGCGGCGCGTAGGGCATCCCGGCGCCGCCGTGCTCGTTGGCGGTGGCGAAGACCTGGAGCGGCCCGGCCACGTCGAGGAGCTGCACCGACGGGAAGGCCAGCACCTCGACCGGGCGCGGCGGATCTGGCGAGAAACGAGGGCTCTTTGGCATTTCGGCCAGATCCTGACGCGCTAGGATCACCCTGTCCACCACGGAGGCCCGGCATGATCCCGCCCGACACCCACCTGCAGATCGGCTCGCTCCTGTTCGAGGGGCTGGACCAGATCGACCTCACCGGCCCGTTCGAGGTCCTGTCCCGGGTGCCCAACAGCACCTACCGGGTCTACGCGCCGGGCCCGGAGCCCGTCCGCGACGTCCGCGGCCTCCGGATGCTGCCGGATGCCACGCTCGCGGAAGCCCCGCGGCTCGACGTGCTGCACGTCCCGGGCGGCACGGGCCAGGAGGCCCTGATGCGGGACCCGGCCGTGCTCGGCTGGATCCGCGATCAGGCGGCCGGGGCCGGCCACGTCCTCTCGGTCTGCACCGGCGCCCTGATCCTCGGCGCGGCCGGCCTGCTGGTCGGGCGGCGGGCCACGACCTACTGGAACGCCGTGCACCTGCTGCCGTTCTTCGGCGCCGAGCCGGTGGACGCGCGCGTGGTGATCGACCGCGACGCGGACGGGCGCACCTGGGTGTTCGCGGCCGGCGTCACCGCGGGCATCGACGGGGCGCTGCAGCTCGCCGCCGCGCTGCGCGGCGAGGAGGCCGCCCGGACCATCCAGCTCGGCATCCAGTACGCCCCCGAGCCCCCTTTCGACAGCGGCACGCCCCACACGGCCTCCCCGGACACCGTGGCGCGGGTGCGGGCGGCGGCGGCCGACATCACGGCCCGGCGCGAGGCCACGGCCCGGGCGATCGCGACCGAGCTCGGCATCCGGATCCCGTAGGAGACCTCCGATGGACCTGACCCGCGTTCGCGCCTTCGCGGCCGTCCTGGCGGCGAAGGACCGGGACGCCGTGCTGGCGCAGATGGCCGAGGGGGGCGTGCTCAACACCCCGCTCGCCGCCGAGCCCGTGCGCGGGACGGCGGCGATCCGGCCGGTGGTCGACGCCTTCGAGAGCCGCGCGATCCTGGAAGGCCCCGCGCACGCCGCCGCCTTCGTCGGCGCGGCGGCCGGCCCGCACCGGCTCGACGGGATGGATGAGTGGCGCCTCGACGCGGCCGGGCGCATCGCCGAGATGACCGTCCCGTGGCGGCCGCTGCCGGAGGCGATCGCCGTCCGGGACCGCTTGGCCCGCGCCGCGGAAACGCCGACTTCCGCGGCGACCGGGTGACACGATCCGTCATCGGACCTATCTGTCCGATCTGGACGGGTTGAACCATGTCGGACGTAACACTGAGAACCGCGAAATTCGCGATCGGCGCCGTGGTGCGCCACCGGATCTACCCGTTCCGGGGCGTCGTGTTCGACGTCGACCCGGTGTTCGACAACACCGAGGAGTGGTGGCTGTCGATCCCCGAGGAGGTCCGGCCGCGCAAGGACCAGCCGTTCTACCACCTGCTCGCCGAGAACGCCGAGACCGAGTACGTGGCCTACGTGTCGGAACAGAACCTCCTGCCCGACACGTCGGGCGAGGCCCTGCGCCATGCCGGCATCGCCGAGATGTTCGAGCGCGACGCCGCCGGCGCGTACCGGATGCGCGACCGCGCCACGAACTGAGGCGCCCGGTCCGTGAAGGTCCTGGCAAGCGGCGGGCGCTCGTCTGCCGCGACGGCCCGTGCCGTCGGACGAGCCCGCCCGATGGTCGCCAAACCCCGCTTCGCCGCCGCGTTCCTGCGCGCTGGCCTGCGCGCTGGCCTGTTCGCTGGCCTGCTCACGGGCACGGCGCGCGCCAACGACAGCGCGGCCGAACTCGATGCCGGCGGCCTCGTCCTGCGGCGCGAGCCCGGGATCGCGCTGGTGAGCGAGGACCTGTCGATCGCCCGCGACCGGATCGACGTGTCCTACCTGTTCCGCAATCAGGTTCAGGAGGCGCGCACGGTCCGGATCGCCTTCCCGCTGCCGCCGATCGACGGGCGGGAACTCAGCTTCTCGGCCCTGGCGCTGCCCCGGCCCGACAGCCCGAACTTCGTCGGCTTCACCGTCACGGTGGACGGCAAGCCCCTCGAGCCCGAGCTGGAGGAGCGCGCCTTCGTGGGCGAGCGCGAGGTGACGGACCTGCTGCGCCGTCACGGCCTGCCGCTGAACCCGCTGCGCTTCGAGGCGATCAGCGCGGCGGCCAAGCGGATCGGCGCGCCCGAATGGGCCGCGCTGGTCAAGGCCGGGCTCTTCCCCGACGTCCCCGACACGCCGGACCGGATGACCGAGGGGCTGTGGCGCGGCGAGGCCAAGTTCCACTGGCTCCAGACCTTCCCGCCCGGGCAGGAGGTCCGCATCGCGCACAGCTACGCGCCGGTGACCGGTTTCCACCTGCTCGACCCGAAGGCGGCGTCCCGGGCGGCCTACCGGGCGACCTACTGCCTGGACGAGGCGGGGCTCGCGGCGATCCGGCGCCTGCACGCGAAGGCGCCGGATCCCGGCGGCACCCTGCGGGCGACCGTGGTGCCCTACATCGTCACCACGGCGCGCAACTGGGCCGCGCCGATCGGGCGCTTCACCCTGACGGTCGACAAGGGCAGCCCGGAGGCGGTCGTCAGCTTCTGCCGCACGGACATCCGGAAGAGCGGGCCGACCACGTTCCGCTGGGAGGCCCGGGACTACGTGCCCGACCAGGACCTGCGCGTGCTGATCGTCCAGCCGGCTTCGGCGGCCCCGGGGACGCGTTAGGTCCCGTCGCCGGGCGGCTCGAACGCGAAGGGCCGGACCTCGCGGCCCGGCCCCCGGTACGGACCCGCCGCGCGGCGGGTCGATGGCGCTTACTTGGCGGCCGGGGCCGGAGCCGCGCCGGCGGCCGGGGCGGCGCCCTGCTGCTGCTCGAGCTTCTTGCGCATATCCTCGGAGCGCTTCTCCAGCTCCGCCTGGAGCTTCTTCTGCTGTTCCTCGAGGACCTTCGGGTCGATGGCCGGGCCGTCGAAGGCCTTGCCGAAGCCGGCCAGCGGCACCGCGAAGGTGACCTCGCGCTGGGTCTGGTTCTGAACCGAGACGTTCAGGGTCGTGCCCTTCTTCATCGCGGCGATCACGCCGGCATCGACGCCGCCGGCCTCGGCGAAGCAGCCGTTCGGGAAGCAGACCGCGAAGCGGCCGGCGGTCGCCGCCTGGCCGTCGACGCTGAAGCGGATGCCCGGCTGCAGCAGCAGGCCGAGCGGCAGCAGGTAGCGCACCACGCGCACCTCCTGCTTCTGGGCGGCGTTCTTCATCTCGTAGACCGCCACGGCCAGCACCGGCTGGCCCTGGTCGGACACGAAGTCGCGGGTCGTGTAGCAGATGTCGGTGCCCGAACCCTGGTCCTTGCCGCAGACCTTGGTCCAGTCGGCCTGGCTCGGCTCGGACTTCACCGCGACGATCTGCGGGCCCGTCTGGGCGGCCGGGGTGTTGGCCGCGGGGGTGCCCGGGGCGGTCGGCGCCGGGGCGGCCGGCGCGGGCGCGGCGGGCTTCTTCGGCTGCGCCAGGGCCGGCGCGGCCGCGAGACCGAGGCCCGCGAGGCCGAGGAGGGCGGCGCGGGCGAGCGTCGCGGTGCGGGTGAAGGACATCGGCTCTGACCCCTTGGAAGAGACGTGGTGTGGCTGGCAGGATGCGGAGCCGGCCTGGCGGCAGGTCCGCCGGAGCGTCCGGCTGCCCGCCGCGTTGGCGCGCCGCCCGGAACTCCGGATGAATCGGTCCGGCCATCGGGCGGGACGGGCGCCGTCTGCGCGCATCCCTCTCCCCGGCGACCGGGCGGCCTGCCTTTCCCCTCGAATGAGGCGAAGGCATGACACCGCGGCCGGGGAAGCTGTCGGAACCGTCCCGACCGCGCCCGGCCCCCGATAGGCTCCCATCCGCCCGGCCGCAAGCGCGACGTTGCGCGGCCGCGAGGCACGAGCGCGTGATCGGGCCGCGCCGCCGGACGCCGCCGAAGGCCTTCCGGACGCCCTCCGGCAGCGATCGGCGGCGCGGCCGCTCTTAGCGGTCGGTTAACCCTGTCGGGCCGAGATGATAGGCGTTCTGCAGGATCGGCGGGGGCGGCGGGTTTGAGCGCGTTGGCGGTGGCGGAGTGGGCGGAAGACGCCGCACCGGACGCGTCCGCGCGATCCGAGGACGCGCCCGACGGCCTGTCCGGAGTCCTGTCCGGACGCCTGTCCGACGGTCTCGCAACCCGCCTGTTCGCCGCCGCCCTGGCGGGCCCGCAGCGCACCCTCCTGCGTGATTCGGGGGACCGGGTCGCGTGGTGCGGGCGCCCGTCCATCACCTGGACCTACGCGGCCGCCGCTGAGATCGTCGGGCGGCTCGCCCGCGGGATCGCCGCGTGGCGGCTCCCGGCCGGCAGCCGGATCGGGCTGTGGTATTCGGGCGGTGCCGAATCGGCCCTCGCCCACCTCGCCGTCGAGGCGGCCGGCCACCTGCCCTGCGCGATGCCCGCCCTCTGGGACGAGGCGGAGCTCTCCGCCGGGATCGAGGCCGCGGGCCTCGTGGCCGTGCTGACGGAGGGCCGCCGCGGCGCGCGCCGGCCCGCCGAGGACCTCACCCGCGCGGCCATGCGCCATTTCGCTCTGCGCTACCTCGCGGCCTTCGGCCCGAGCGTGCCGGACGGCGTGATCAGCCTCGACGCGATGGCCCTGGAGCGGGGCGTGGTCGAGCCGGCGCCGGGCCGCGGCCTCGTCACCTTCGCGGGCGGCGATCCCGGCCGGCCGGTCTACCGCACCGCCGCGGCGCTGGCGGCGGCGGTCGCCGCCCATCTCGACGCGCTGCCCCTGACCGCGGACGAGCGGGTCCTGACGCTCCTGCCCGGCCACGACCTGCGCGGCCTCGTGACCGGCCTGGGCACCGCCCTGGCGGCCGGCGCCGGCCTGGAGACCGTGCTGCCCTTCGACGAGACCGGGTTCCGCGCCGCCCTGCTGCGGCCGGTTCCGACCCGGCTGGTGGTCCCGGCGCGGGTCGAATCGGCTCTCGCCGCCCTGCCGCTGCCCTGGACCGTCCGGGTCCTCGACGTGGTCCACCGCGCGCCCGCCCGGCTGACCCCGCGGGGCGCCGGGCCCGCGGGCCCGCAGCGCCTCGATTCGCTGGTCCTGGGTGAGGCGCTCGTGCTGACCCGCCCCGGCCCGGACGACCTCGCCGCGACCCTGGCCGAGCCCGGGCAGGCCTTCCTGCCCCGCGACCTCCTGGACCTCGCCGCCGGCGCCGACGGCGACCTCGCCTGCCGGGGGGCGGCCTGCGCGGCCTCCCCGCTCACCCGCGGCGCGATCCCGGCGACGGACCCCCTGGCGTGGCGAAGCACGGGCTTCCGCCCGCTCCGCGCGGACGGGCGCGTGGACGGGCGCGCGAACGGGGCAGTCGCGGCGATCGCCGCCACCGTCGCGACCGTCCCCTCCGCCTGAACGGCGGACGATCGCCGGTTCATCCGGCACTCAGGCGGCGCGGATAATCTCGCATCTGCACACGAACCGACGGATCCGATCCGCCTCTTCGCGGGTTCTGCATCGGATTGTCGTGACGGCTATCTTTCCAAGCCGTCCGGGATGGAGTACCGCTCAAGCTTATGGGTGCGCTGCAACAAGTGCTCGTGGTCGACGACGGCGTCCGCGCCGTGGACCGGTCCCTCTCGGGCGAGCTGGCCAGCCTCGGATACGCGAGCGTGACCGCCTCGATGGAGGCGGCCGACGACGTCCTGACCGTGATCGCCCGTCCGGCGGCCGTGCTGCTCCAGGCGCCCACCCGCCGGAATCCCGCCTACGCCCGCCGCGCGGCCCGCCTCCGCGGCCAGCTGCGCGAGCGCGGCATCCCGGTGATCCTCATCGGTGATTCGGGCGAGGCCCGAGGCGGCGGCCCGGTCGATCTCGCGACCCGGCTCGGCGCCTATGTCGCCGCCCAGCCGGATCTCTGAGGCCCCCTCCGGCGCGCGCCGAGGTCGCGGCGTCCGGGCGCTCGCGCCGGGACTGAGGCCGCCTCCGGGAAGCGCCGTCCGACCGCTCCCTGTCACTGCCGGTGTCGCACGAGGCGCGGGTCCCCTCTCCCGCGCGGGAAAGGGGGCGCCGCTGGCGCGAGACGATCGGGAACGGTCCTAGCGCGCCGCGCGCATCAGCTCCGGCGCGCCGATCCGGGGCAGCACGCCCTCCCGCATCACCAGGCGCCGCAGCGGTCCGAGCTGCGTCATCGCCAGCAGGCCGAGACCGCGCAGCGCGTCGACCGGCAGCAGGTCGGTGAGCAGGCTGCGGTTGAGGAGATCGACCGCGGCGGTGCGCGCGGCCGTGTCGACGCGGCGCGCCCGCGCGTAGCCGTCGAGCACGGCGCGCGCGCCGGGATCGCGGCGGTCGCGGACGGCGGCCAGCACCGCGTCGCGCAGGGTCGCGGCGTCGCGCAGGCCGAGATTGAGCCCCTGCGCGCCGATCGGCGGGAAGACGTGGGCCGCCTCCCCGATCAGCGCCAGCCGCGGGGCCACGGGGGTCGCCACCGCGAGGCCGCGCATCGGCACGAGGCCGCGGGGGCCGTCGACCCGCATGGCGCCGAGCATCGCACGGGCCTGCCGCTCCACCGCCTGCCCCAGCGCCGCGTCGTCGAGGGCGGCGAGCCGCCGGGCCGCCCCCTCCCCGGTCACCCAGACGAGGCTGGACCGGTGGCCGCCGGGCAGCGGCACCAGGGTGAAGGGTCCCGACCGGGTGTGGAACTCGGTGGAGACGTCGCGGTGCGGGCGCGCGTGGGCCAGGATCGTGGTGATGGCGCTCTGCGGGTAGGTCCAGTCGCGCACGCGGACGCCGCTGGCGGCCCGCAGCGGCGAGCGGGCCCCGTCGGCCCCCACCACGAGCCGGGCCTCGACGGCACGCCCGTCCGCCAGCGCGACGCGGGCCGCCGCCTCGCCGGGCACGGCGCCGGCGGCGTCCGCCTCGACCAGGGTGAGGTTGTCCTGCGCCCGGGCGCGGGCGCGCAGGCTCTCGACCAAGCGGGCGCTCTCGACGTTCCACCCGAAGGCGTCGAGGCCGATCTCGGCGGCGCGGAACCGCGCCGGCGGCGGCCGGAACAGGCTGCCGGTGTCGTCGACGATCTGCAGCGTGCAGAGCGGGCTCGCGTGCGGCGCCGCCGCCTCCCAGGCGCCGAGCGCGTCCAGGAAGCGCACCGACCCGTCGAGGAGCGCGACGGTCCGTCCGTCCGCCACCGGGGCGTGGCGCCCGACCAGCGCCGTGGGGATCCCTTCGCGGGCGACCGCCAGGGCGGCGGCGAGCCCCGCGGCACCGGCCCCGACCACGGCGACCTCGAAGACGGTGTTGGTGTCCTCCGGCATGGTGTCCTGCACGATCGACGCGTCCCACTCGGGACAGTGTGGCGTCGGGCTTCCCAAGGTTCCGGTTGATGCGCGGCCCCGTCATCGCGAGCGGAGTGACCCGGGGCAGCGGGACGTCAGGAAGCGTGGTGCCACCCTGGGTCGCTTCGCTCCGCTCGCGATGACGGCGGTGTCGAAGTCATCAACCGGGGACGCTGTTCGCGAGCCCGGCACGTCTCGTATCTGCGCATTTCAGCGGATCTGCCAAGACCGGCGACGCGGGGCCACGGCGCCGCAGCCCGTCAACCCAGGAACGCCGCAAGCTCCGAGAGAACCGCGTCCGGCCGCTCCTCCTGGAGGGTGTGACCGCAATCCAGCGCCCGGCCCGAGACGTCGGTCGCCTTCTCGCGCCACGTCTCCAGCACGTCGTAGGTCCGGCCGACCACGCCCTTCGCGCCCCAGAGCGCCAGCAGCGGCGCGGTGATCCGGGCCTCGGCATCGGCCGCGTCGTGCTCCAGGTCGATCCCGGCGGCCGCCCGGTAATCCTCGCAGATCGCGTGGCGGCACGCCGGGTCGGAATAGCAGCGCAGGTACTCGGCGAAGAGCTCCGGCGGGGTCGAGCCGGGGGTCTTCGACTGGCCCTCGACGTGGTGGCGCAGGAAGTATTCCGGATCGGCCCCGATCAGCGTCTCCGGGAGGGGATAGGGCTGGATGAAGAAGAACCACCAGAAATAGCGGGTGGCGAAATCCTTGTCGGTGCGCGCGTACATGGTCGCGGTCGGCGCGATGTCGAACACGGCGATCCGCTCCACCGCCCGGCTGTGGTCGAGGGCGAGGCGGTGGGCGACCCGGCCGCCCCGGTCGTGGCCGACCACCGCGAACCTTTCGTGGCCGAGCGCCCGCATCACCGCCACCGCGTCGGCCGCCATGGCGCGCTTGGCGTACCTGGCGTGGCGCTCGCCCCCCGGGGGCTTGGCCGAATCGCCGTAGCCGCGCAGGTCCATCGCCACCACGGCGTGCCGCTCGGCGAGGCGCGGCGCGACGTGGAGCCAGGTCGACAGGGTCTGCGGATGGCCGTGCAGGAGCAGCACCGGCGGCCCGGACCCGGCCGAGCGGGCGTTGATCGTCACGCCGGGCGCGGTCTCGATCCGGTGCCGGTCGAAACCCGGCAGGAAGTCGCGGGCCATGGATTCGGTCTCCGGGGTCGGTCTTCACTCGGCCGCACTGGCGCGCCGGGATGCACCGGATGATAAGGCGCCTCCGGCACCATGTCCGCCGAACCGCCATGACAGATGCACGCGCGACTCAGGACCCGGCCTTGAAGGATTCCGACGCGGCCGAGGCGCCGGCGGCGGAGGCCGCCCCCGCGCCTGCCGTCGCCCCGCCCCTGCGGCCGAGCATCCTCGACCCGCTCTTCGCGCCGGCCCGCGCCCTGCCGGGGATCGGGCCGAAGATGGCGCCGCTCATCGAGAAGCTGCTCGGCACCCCCGAGCGCGAGGCCCGGGTCGTGGACCTGCTGTTCCACCTGCCCCAGGGCGGCGTGGCGCGGAAGCTCATGGGCTCGATCAGCGAGGCCCCCACCGGCGAGCCGGTGACGATCGGCGTCACCGTGGTGGCGCACCGCCCGGCCCAGGCCGGGCCCGGCCGGCGCCCGCACCGGGTGCTGGTGGAGGATGCCTCCGGCGACATCTCCCTGGTCTTCTTCGGCATGCCCCGCGCCCGGGTGGAGAAGATGCTGCCGCTCGGGTCGCACCGCTACATCACCGGCCGGATCGACCTCTGGGACGGCACCCGCCAGATGGTCCACCCGTCGCGGATCGTGGACGAGGCGGGCCTCGCTGAACTCCCCGCCGTCGAGCCGGTCTACGGCGCCACCGAGGGGCTGACCTCCCGGGCGATCAACAAGCTCGCGGTCGCGGCCCTCGACCGGCTGCCGGTCCTGCCGGAATGGCAGGACCCGGCCTGGCTGGAGCGGAACCGCCTGCCCGCCTTCGCGGACGCGCTCCGCCTCGAGCATCGCCCCGAGGAGGCGCCCCCGAAGGCCGAGGACCCGCTCCAGCCGCCGCCCGCGACGCCGTCCCGGAAGCGGCTCGCCTACGACGAGCTCCTCGCCTCGCAGCTGGCGCTGGCGCTCCTGCGCGCCCGCCAGCGGCGCAAGGCCGGCCGGGTCAATGCCGGCGACGGCGCCCTGAGCGGGCGCCTCGAGGCCGCCCTCCCCTTCGCGCTGACCGGCGCGCAAGGCCGGGCGGTGGCGGAGATCCGCGCCGACCTCGCGGCGCCCCGGCGGATGCTGCGCCTGCTCCAGGGCGATGTCGGCTCGGGCAAGACCGCGGTGGCCCTGCTCGCCATGGCCTCGGCGGTCGAGGCCGGGCGTCAGGCCGCCCTGATGGCGCCCACCGAGATCCTGGCGCGGCAGCATTTCGAGCGGCTGAGGCCGCTGGCCGGCCCCCTGCGCCTGCGCCTGATGACCGGCCGCGACCGGGCCGCGGAGCGGAAAAGCACGCTCGCCGACCTCGCCGCGGGCGAGATCGATATCCTCGTCGGCACCCACGCCCTGTTCCAGGAGGCGGTGACGTTCCGCGACCTCGGCCTCGCGGTGGTGGACGAGCAGCACCGGTTCGGCGTCCACCAGCGCCTCGCGCTCGGCGCCAAGGGCGAGGCGGTGGACTTCCTGGTCATGACCGCGACGCCAATCCCCCGCACCCTGGCGCTGACCTTCTTCGGCGACATGGACGTCTCGATCCTCGACGAGAAGCCCGCCGGCCGCCAGCCGATCCGGACGATCACGCTGCCGACCGAGCGGATCGACGAGGTCGTGGCCGGCCTCGCCCGGGCGATCGCCGGGGGCGAGCGGGTCTACTGGATCTGCCCCCTTGTAGAGGAATCGGAGTTCGTCGACCTCGCCGCCGCGGCCGAGCGCTTCGACGACCTGCGGAAGCACTTCGGCGACGCGGTCGGGCTGATCCACGGCAAGATGCCCGGCCCCGAGAAGGACGCCGCCATGGCGCGGTTCGCCGCCGGGGAGACCAAGCTCCTGGTCTCGACCACGGTGGTGGAGGTCGGGGTCGACGTGCCCGAGGCCACCATCATGGTGATCGAGCACGCGGAGCGCTTCGGGCTGGCGCAGCTGCACCAGCTCCGCGGCCGGGTCGGGCGCGGCTCGAAGGCTTCCTCGTGCCTGCTGCTCTACCGGGGGCCCCTCGGGCAGGTGTCCCGGGCCCGGCTGGAGATGATGCGCGCGAGCGAGGACGGCTTCCGCATCGCCGAGGCCGACCTGAAGCTGCGCGGCGAGGGCGAGGTGCTCGGCACCCGCCAATCCGGCATGGCGGCGTTCCGGCTGGCGCGGCTGGAGAGCGACGCCGCCCTGCTGGAGGCCGCCCGCGACGACGCGCGGATGATCGTGGAGCGCGATCCCGGCCTCAAGAGCCCGCGGGGGCAGGCGCTGCGGGTGCTGCTCTACCTGTTCGAGCGGGAGGCCGCGATCCGGCTGATCGGGGCCGGATGAACGGTTTCCTGAACGGATTCGTTCAGGAAAGTCCGGCCTTCCTGAACGGCCGGATCCGGAATCGCCGCCGCGCGACCGGATCGGTACTCCGATGCGCCGATGTCACAGGCTCTCTGAAAAAGTGTTTCGTTTCAAAGGTTTGACGGGATCGCGCGGAAGCTTGGCGGCGCCGTACGGGCGGTCCGGGAGGCTCCGGACAGGCCTCGTGACCTTGCATCAGCCATATTCTTCCCTTAACTGGAGATGAACGAATGGCCCGGTAAGCCGGGACATCACGGACGAATCTGGAGGACGGACATGTCGAACGGACTGTTCCAAGGCCTGCCGGGCTCCCACGAGATGGCCGGTGCCCACGCCCTGCCGACCGAGCCCTGGCTCCTGCCGATCTCGGATCGCGCCGCCGAGGCGGCGGGCAAGACCGCGGACGAGCTGCAGGCCGCCGTGCGTCGGGCGTCCCGGCCCTTCTGGCTGGCCGCCAACGGGCTCTGCATCGCGCTGGGCCTCGCCCTCACCCTGCAATGCGCCTCCGGCTGGGGTCCGACGGCGCCCCGCAGCGCCGTGACGGTCGCGCAGGCGACGCCGCCGACCATCGCGCCGCAGACCGCCTCGCTGCAGCGCTGAGCCGATAGCAGTCTGATCATTTCAGGGCCGTCCCGCGCGCGGGGCGGCCTTTCTCGTGGGCGATGGCCGCCAATCCCACGGTCTCCCTCACGCCGAGGAGCGGTGAGCTCGGCGCGCAGGAGGCCTGGATCGCGCGCCGGCGCCTCGGGAAGGCCCCTTGAGCGGACCGGAGGTCGTCCCCGCTTCGACGGTTCCGGTCGACGCTGCCGTCATCGCGGGCGCAGCGAAGCGACCCGGGGCAGCGGGACGTCCTGCACCGTGGCGCGACACGGGGTGGCTCCGGCCGCCGAGACGGCGACGAAGCCGGCGACCGGGCGCCGCATCACGCGTCCTGCGGCTCCCGGCGGGGCAGCGGTCCGCCGGCCTGCTGGGCCGTCCGCAGGGTGGCCGCCATGGCGTTGAGGCGGCCCTGCGGGTCCTCCGGCTGGATCACCCCGGCCGACATCACCAGCTTGGCGGCGTCGTCGACGCTGATGGCGAGCTCCACCACCTCCGCGCGCGGCAGGTAGAAGAAGAAGCCCGTGGTCGGATTGGGCGCGCAGGGCAGGAAGACGCCGACGAGGTCGTCCGCCGGCGCCCCCCGGGCCCGCAGCGCCCCCTCGACCTCGTGGGCCGCCGGGGCGGACAGGAACACCACCGACCACGTGCCCTTCACGGGGAACTCCACGAGCCCCACCGTGCGGAACGAGGTGCCGTTGGCCGAGAACAGCGTCTCGAAGATCTGCCGCAGGCCCTTGTAGAGGCCGGAGATCACGGGGGTCCGCGCCAGCAGGACCTCGCCGAACTCGATCACCGAGCGTCCGACGAGGTTCGCCGTGAGGAAGCCCAGCAGGGTCACCGCCAGGAACGCGATCACGAGGCCGAGGCCCGGGATCGAGAAGGGCAGGTAGTGGTCCGGCAGGTAGCTCGCCGGGACCAGCGGCTTCACGAACGAATCGATCAGCGCGATGAACCACCACGTGATGTAGGCCGTGATGGCGAGCGGGCCGGCGACGATGATGCCGGTGAGGAAATAGGTGCGCAGCCGGCCGCGCGCGCTGACCCGTGTCTTCGGGGTGCCGCCGCCCGCCGCGGCGTCGGGCTCGGGAACCTGGATCGGCGGGGGAATCGGCGCCACGGGTGCCCTCTCGGCCGCACCACGCGCGGCGATGACGCTGCGGGGCCGTCCCCCGCTGGCAGAGAGGTAGCGGTTGCGCTTGTCCGCCTCAAGGGCGGCCCCGCCTCCCTCAGGCGTCCGCACCCGGCGGTCGGGCGGCGGGGACCGGCATCGCGTCCCGGGGAATCACGGCGCCGCGATGCCCGATCACCGCCCCGGCCAGGCGGTGCGCCTCGGCGGCGGCGGCTTCCGGTGCCAGCCCGGCGATGCGCGCCGCGAGGTAGCCCGCCGCGAAACTGTCGCCCGCCGCCGTCGTGTCGACGACCCGCGCGGCGCGCCCGGCCGGCACCGCGGTGTCGGCCCGGCCGTGCAGCACCCGGGCGACGGGGCCGGATCCGTCCGAGGTCTTGAGCACGATCTCGGCCCGGCCGCGGTGGCGCAGCACCTCGTCCTCGCCCGCCGCGCCGAACAGCCAGTCCAGATCCTCGGCCGAGGCGAAGATCACGTCGGCCAGGTCCAGGGCCGCGCGGAAGGCGGCCCAGGCCTCGTCCCGGTCGGGCCAGCCGCGGGGACGGTAATTGGTGTCGAAGGCGACCTGCCCGCCCCGCTCCCGCAGGCGCGACAGCGTCTCGAACAGGGCGGCGCGCCCGGTCTCGCCGTAGAGCGAGAGGCTGATGCCGGACAGGTAGACGAGGTCGTAGCGCTCCAGCTCCGCCTCCGTCTCGGCGGCGCCCGGCTCGGTGAAGAGGTCCCGGGCCGCGGCCCGGTCGCGCCAGTAGTGGAAGCTGCGCTCGCCGTCGGCATCCGTGCGGATGATGTAGAGGCCCGGCATCCGGCCCTGCAGGCGCCGGACCCGGTCGAGGCCGATGCCCTCGCGGCCCCAGGCCGCCGCCATCTCGTCGCTCCAGATGTCGTCGCCCAGCGCTGTCACGTAGTCCACCGCGACGCCGAGGCGCGCGAGGTAGAGCGCGGTGTTCAGCGTGTCGCCGCCGAAGCCCCGGACCAGATTCCCGTCCGGGCGTTCGGACAGTTCGACCATGCACTCGCCGATGCAGGCGACCCTCATGCGGTTCCTCCCGGTGCGCGACCCCGTGTCCCCGCATTGTACGGCCCGGCCTGTCAATCGCCACCGGTCCCGGTCCCGACCTCGCCGCGCCGGCCGCGCTCGCGTGGCCCCGTCGCGCGCCCGTCTGAGGAGCCTCGACGATCCAAGAATCGGCGCGCCAGTCGCTCGATTTCGTGGGATTTGCATATCGATAATTTGGCAAAGGTATTGTAATATTCGCACAATGACCGATTATGTATCATATATAATCAATAGAATTCACAATAAAATCTGTAATATGCGTGCATGACTCGTCATAGAACCTCGGCGTCGTGCTTTTCTGAAGTTCGATTCAATGCCGGAGCGGAAAATCACCATTCTTAAACACCGAAGGTCAGAGAAGCTCCTTCGCGACAGGGGTCATTGTCGAGCGAGATCCGGTCGCGTTGCTGTCGTGACGGTGTGTGCCGAACGCGCGGAGGGGCGGGATGCGGTCGAGGATCCCGGAAACCTCCGTTCACAGCGCGGCAGGAACGAATCCGTTCGATCGGGAACAAACCGCCTCGGGCTGGAATGTCGATGCAAGATGTTTGTCGATCGCGGGCGCCATCTCGATGGAGATACGTGCCGGATCTGAAGAAATTCCGGATGAATGGTGAAGTGTTGTGCCGGAAAAATTCTCGTGGCCGAACGGCGGGAACGGTGATACGGTTCGAACGGTGCTGAGATGTTCCATACTGCTTTAAGCGCTCTGACTTTCTCGTCGGGAGAGTTCCTGACTCTCACGGAAAGTCGGGGCGTGAGTGGGGCCTGGAGCTGGATCTTCGCGGGCGAGGAGCAGGTCTGGTCGCCCGGGTTCTACCGGCTGCTCGGGCTCGTTCCGAACGCCGCGAAGGCGCGCTACGACCTGTTGCTGAGCCTGATCCATCCCGAGGACCGGCCTCTCATGCCGGCGCTGGCGGACATCCGGCAGGGGCACGTGCCCCGCGAGGTCATCGTCCGGGTGATCCGGACGAACGGCACGGTGCGCACGCTCTCGCTGACGATGGAGGTGCGCGTCTCGGCGGAGGGGCGGCCCGTCGCCCTCAGCGGCACGGCGCTCGACGTGAGCGACCGCGAGCAGTTGGCGCGCCTGCGGCAGGAAGAGCGCCGCCGGCAGAGCGCGCTCTACCTCACGGAGCACATCACGACCTTCTCGATGGGGCTCGACCGCGTCCGGGACATCCCGTTCGCCGTCGCCCAGGTCCACGGGCTCCCGCTGGAGGAGATCTGCGCCGAGCCGTATATCCTGATCGTTCCCGAGGAGCGCGCGGGCTTCCGGGCAGCGGCCCTGGAGCAGATCGAGCGGCGGGCGTTCTTCCAGGGGGGCGCCCACGAGCGCCTCGCCAACGGCGAGCTCTGGCACTTCCGGATCCTCACGATGCCGGTCTGGGATCCGGACGGGACCTATCTCGGGCGCTGCGGGCTCAAATACCCCGTCCGCAACCACGCCCCGCCCCCCGGCGGCCTGCACGAGGGGCTGGAGCATTCCGTGAGCGGCCACCACCTGCGGGCCGCGCGGGCGCTCCTCGACTGGTCGATGATGGAGCTCGCTCAGGCGAGCGGCCTGTCGCATTCCACCGTGCGGCGTCTGGAAGAGGACAGCGAGCATCGGGGAAGCCGGTCCCGCCTGCACGCGGTCGAGGCGCTGCGCCGGGCGGGCGTCCGGTTCGTCCCCATCGATGACGGGACCCTGGCGGTCGCCCGGGTCTGAGCGGATCCCGCGACCGGCGGGCGCTCGCGGGATCCGCCCTGCCCCGCCCCACCGGGTCATCGGGGTCGGTCTCCGCGCTGGCCCCCCGGGGGCCCCGACCCCAGCGCGGAGACCGGGACGGGCGGATCGGGCGATCCGCCGTCAGGCATTCCCGCGCCCGTGTCCCGCGGCGGCCCGGACGGGGCCGCCGATCCAGGGCGGTGCGGGCCTGGCCGCCTCAGGCTGCCTTGTGTCCGAGCTGGATCGCCTTGGCGATCTCCGAGCGCTTGGCGGCGTAGCCCGGGGCCACCATCGGGTAGTCGGCCGGCAGGCCGTACTTCGCCCGGTAACGCTCCGGCGTGAGGCCGTGCGCCGTGAGGTGACGCTTCAGGGTCTTGTAGGACCGGCCGTCGATGAAGCTGATCAGGCCGTCCTGCTGGATCGAAGCCTCGATCTGCGCCGCCGTCGGGCCGGTCCAGCCGGGACCGGATCCCGAGCCGCCGCCCTGCAGCACCGATATGGCCGTGTGCACCTGGTCGATCAGAACCGGCAGGTCGCCCACGCCCACCGCATTCCGAGACACGTAGGCCGCGACCAGTGATGCCGTGCACTTGATCAGGTCTGTGTTCAGGTCCGAGGTCTTTTCGTTCAGATCGATGGTGTTCATGAATCCCCCAGTACCGAAATTCGAGGCATGAGAACCGGCGCATCGATAAAGCTGAGGCTAGGATCAGCTTTTACCGCCCAAGCATGCGCCGAATTGCTTCGAGTGTGCCAAGATTGGCGCGTAACTATACAAAAACTGTCTATTTTGTCTATACTTTATCTTAGGATGTTCTTTGAACATTTTCTGTTCTTGCGAGGCAACATGAGGTTGCCAGGCCGGCGGCGTCTCGCAAACAGTGCGCAGTTTCGGCCTCCGGTCCGTGAGGCTGTCCGCGATGACTGCGAACGGCCGCGCGATGACGGGCTGCAGGGGCGCGAATCAGCGGCGGAGACAGGGACGGATCGCGGATGCCGGGCGGTTACGGGTCGATCGGACCGCGTCCCGCGTCCCTGCTGACCATCGGTCGGGCGGCGCGCGACGGGATTCCGGGGTCCGTGGCGCTTCTCCACGGCCTCTCCGCGGGCGCTGGCGCCGCGACCGGGCCGCGATTAACAAAGTTCTCAGGCAAGGCGTGGATCGTGCGCGCCGGGCGCGTCGCGAAACGCTCGCGCGTCGGGAGCCTCGTTCCGGCCGTGACGGCACGGCGGCATCCGTGCGAGAGGCCCGTCGACGCGCGCTATCGAGGGCGACCCCTATGTCCGGACCCTGTGCGACCACTATCCCGCGCGCGCTCTCCGCGCTCGAAGCGCCCGGACCGGGCGCCGCGGACGCGGTCGGCGGCCGGATGGCGCCCCTCTGGATGCTGCTCGTCGGCCGGGCCGCGGTCCGCCGTCACTGGCACCTCATCGCCGCCACCGGCCTGCTGTGGTCGTCGCTCGGCCTCCTGGTGGTGATCGATTCCCTCGACGGTGCGCTCCACGTCCCGGACCGGTGGTTCGGCCTGATCCTCCTGGCCGAGGGCGTGAGTTCCCTCCTCGTCGGCGCGTCCGCGATCGGTGCCGCGCGCCGCCTGCGCCTCGCCAAGGGCGCGCTGCTGTCGGTCATGGCCGTGCTGATCATGATGGCCACGAAGCACAGCACCTTCCTGCTCGCCATGATCTTCGGCGTCGCCTTCGTGGTCGACGGCCTCGTCCGGATCACGATCGCCGGCCTGCTGAAATTCGCTGGCTGGCGGATGTCGGTCGCCCTCGGCGGCCTCAGCATCGCCTTCGGCCTGTTCCATCTCCAGCCCTGGCCGACCTGGTACGCCGGCACGGTCGGCTACTGCATCGGCATGTTCCTGATCCTGAACGGCGCCAACCTCGCGCTGGTCGGGCTGCGCACCCGGCGCCTGGGCACCGCCGAGCCGGCCGTGTCGGTCGTGTCGGTCGGCGGCGACGAGCCCGGCAGCCTGACGGTCTATGTCTGGACGCCCACCGGGCAGGCGACCACGCCCGCCGGCCAGCGGCTGATCCGGCGCTACGTCGCCTCCGTCGACAAGGCCGGGCGCTTCTCCACCGGCCACGCGGCCCTGCAGCAGGGCGACGACCTCTACGTCAGCCACTACCCCGCGGTGGAGATCGACCGCTCCCCCGCCAACCTGCGCTCGAGCCTGCGCGCGGGCCCGGAGAACGACGTGCCCGGGCGCTTCCTGCCCTCGCACGCCGCGGAGGTGGCGGACTGGTGCCCCGCGACGGTGGCGGTGACGCTGAACGGCATCGACGCCGCCCGGCTGCGGGCGTTCTGGGCGCAGTACAGCCGCGACACCACCTACAACTTCATCAGCCGCAACTGCTCCACCACGGTGGCGCGGGCGCTGGACATCGCCGTGGAGGGCGCGTTCAGCCGCGGCGGGCATCCCTGGCGGCGGCTCGCGGCGGCGCTGACCACGCCGGAATTCTGGGCGGCGGCCTTCCTGCGCAACGGGGCGCGGTCCATGACCTGGACCCCGGGCCTCGTGCTCGATTACACGCGGGCGCTGAGCGCCCTCGTGGATCCGGCCTCGCCGGTGCCGTCGATCGCCTGGAAGCGGGTCGGCTGGCGGCTCCTGCGCAACTGGCGGGCGCGGGACCTCGCGCCCCTGAGCCCGATCGCCCGGCAGCCCTCCGTGCCGGGAGCCGGCCCGACAGAAGCCTGATCCCGGCCCGATCGGGACTCGGGACCGCGGTCGCCCGCTCAGGGATCCTTGCGGGCGGCGGGGCGGCCGGCAGCGAGGTCGCCCGCGATGGCCTGCATCACCGCCAGCGTGTCGACCTCGTCCTGCTCGGCGCCGTGGTCGCTGAGCTTCACGATCACCGTGCCGGTCGCGCGGTTCACGTAGATGTACTGGCCGTAGACGCCGATCGCCGAGATGTCGTCGTCCTCGCCGCCCGGGGCGTGCCACCACTGGGCCGAGTACTGCCAGCCGTCGACGTCGCGCCGGGCCGGCGTCATGATCCGCTCGATCCAGCGGCCCGGGATGATGCGGTGATCGCCCGACCGGCCCTGGTCGGCCACCAGAAGGCCGAGGCGGGCGAAGTCGCGGGCCGTCGCGTTGATGCAGCAGAACGCCTTCTCGATGCCGCCGGGCCGGTCGAGGTTCCAGGTGGCGTCGGCCTGGGCGCCCATCGGCTTCCAGATCCGCTCCGAGAGGATGTCGGCCAGCGGCTTGCCCTCGACCCGGGCGAGGATCAGGCCGAGCAGCTCGGTGTCGATGCTGCGGTAGCGGCCCTTGGTGCCGGGCTTGAACGCCAGGTGGGCGTTGTCGCGCACGAACGCCGTGAGATCGCGCGTCAGGTACATGCCGGCGGTGCCGGTCAGGGGATGCCGGGGGTCGTAGTTCTCCGGCACGGCGATGCCGCTCGCCATGTCGAGGAGGTTGCGCACGGTGATCTGGCCGAAGACCGCGCCGTTCCGCAGCTCGGGCAGGAGGGTGGAGACCCGGTCGGTCTCGGCGAGCTGACCCCGCGCCACCGCGGCGCCGACCAGCAGCGAGACGATGGACTTCGCCACCGACCACGAGGGGAACAGCGTCTCCGGTCCGGTGCCCGCGCGCTGCCACTCGTGGATCAGGACGCCGTCCTGCAGCACCAGGAACGCGTTGGTGTGGGTCGCCTCCAGCACCGTCATCAGCGGGACCGTCTTCCCCTTCCAGGGGACGCGGTCGAGGATCGGGCGCGGCCGCGCCGGCAGGTCGCTCGCCCGGGCCGGGGCCTGGACGATCCGGCTCGGGAACCACGTGCCCACCGACGACGGCTCGATGACCGCGAGCGCCGTCAGGGTGACGGGATCGGGGACGTTGATCAGCGCGGCCGCGGTCCAGGCGCAGCCCGCGATCGCGGCGCCGCCCGCCGCGGCGATCGCGCCCCAGCGGCGGCCCCGGCGCGCGCGGGCCGGGGAATCCGGGATCGCCAAGGACGCGGTCATGCTGGATCTGTGTCGCTCTGGATCGTCGCTGTCGCGCGGCCGGCCCCGGGGTGGGACGGCGCGCGGTCACCATGATCAGCAGGCCTTAACGAAAGCCCCAATCGGCCCCGGCGCCGGGCCGGTCCGTCGCCCGCGAAGCGGCGAGCCGCCGGTTCGGAAATGTTCACGGATCTGTGGCCTTGTGTCCGGCGACCGCCGACGTCCGCGGCCGTTTCGACGCGGATCCGGGCCGGCCCAGCGCCGCCCCGTCCGCGCGGTCGTCCGATTCGAACCTGGTTCTACACGCCTCGACCGCCCGACTCACCCAGCCCGCGCAGCCCGAAAGTCCGCCGTGCCATGAATCCGTACCTGATCCTCGGGCTCGCCATCGGCGCGGAGGTAACCGCCACCCTGGCGCTGAAGGCCGCCGACGGCCTCACCCGCCCGGGGCCGACGGTGATCGTGGCGCTCGGTTACGGCACCGCCCTGTGGCTGATGTCGACCAGCATGGACATGCTGCCGATCGGCGTGGTCTACGCGATCTGGTCGGGGATCGGCATGATCGGCGCGGCGCTCGGCGGCGCGTGGCTGTACGGCGAGGCGCTCAACCCGACGATGCTGGTGGGCATCGGGGTGATCGCGCTGGGCGTGACCGTCCTGGCCGCGGGTCAGGGCCAGCACTGAGGCTCCCGGTCCGGTCCCGAAACGGGACAGCCTCGCCACATCCTCGCCGCGAACGTGCCGTCAAGCTTGGCCTTCGTCCGGTCGGAGCGGAACACCGCCCGGCTGGTCAGGCTGGAGGAGCACGGAGCGCGGATGCATGCGGGGTAGCGAGAGGACGAAGGTCGGTCCTGCACTGATCGTTCTGGCGGCGGCCGGCGGCCTGGGGGCCTGCAATACCGCGTCGCCGGTGCTCACGACGGGATCGATCCCCGACCGCAAGCCGCCGATGGTCGTCAGCGACGCCGAGCGCGATTGTCTGGGCCGCGCCATGTACTTCGAGTCGAACAGGAGCGACAGCGACGGGCTGGTCGCCGTCGGCACGGTCGTGATGAACCGGCTCGAGAACGCGATCTTCCCGGGCGGCATCTGCGCGGTGGTCGGGCAGCCGGGCCAGTTCGCGCCGGGCGTCCTCACCAAGCCGATGCAGGAGAAGGACCTGCAGAAGGTCGCCGACGCCGCCGACGCCGTCCTGGCCGGCGAGCGGCACCCGAAGGTCGGGAAGGCGATGTTCTTCCACACCGCGGGCCACCGCTTCCCCTACACGAACATGCACTACGTGGCCGTCGCCGGCGGCAACGCCTTCTACGAGAAGCGCGACAGGCGCACGGCCAAGCTGGAGAAGCCGGAGAAGCCGGCTCAGCAGGACAAGCCGGCCACGCCCGCCCTGCCCGCGACGGCCCTGACCTTCGCGGCCGTACCCGCGCCGCCCGCCGCGGGCCCCTGATCGAGACGGCCCGATCCGACAGCCGCGTCCCGGATCTGCGCGCCGAGTTCCGGTCAGCCGGCCGCCGCGTCCTCGGCGCGGCTCGCCCGCAGGGTTCGGGCCTCCTGCCGGGCGGCGGTCAGCACCCGCTGCCGGCTCACCGGCTCCCGCAGCGATTCCCACAGACGGAGCAGTTCCAGCGTCGGCAGCGCGTCGCAATCCGGCGACGCGTCCCCGGACGCGCGCTCGGCCGCGGGCGCGCATTCGGCGAAGAAGATCTCGACCGGGCTCCCCAGGGCCTCGGCCAGTCTCCCCAGGAGCGCGTCGGCCTGGACGGTCGGGATCATGGGAAATCCTGTTTCTGCGCGGGCGGTCGAACCGGATCCTTACCTTTAAGTTGTATGCTCGGCATTCAACCAGGTTACTGCACCGCCATGTCCGACGACGACGGTTTTGACCGCATGGTGGAGGCGACGATCCTGGCCCATCAACTCGTGGCCGCGCACGGCACGGCGACGATGCAGCTCCTGTCCCGATTGCTGCTCATGGAGATCGGTACGGAGATCGCGGCGCGGCGCGATCCCGATCCGGCCGCCAACGACAATCCGGACGCCCTAGAGGATTAGAGCGCGCTTCGCCGGCATTCCGGTCGGATCGGGTCCGGGCGGAAGAACCGGCCTGGCCCGTAATCCTTGACGCGATGCAATGGAGCGGGCGGCAAATCTGTTGATCGGCCCATCGATCCGAGCAGGCGGCATTTACAAGGATGGATAACGGTCTAGCTTCTGGGTAGAAACTACCCACGAATCACGGATCCCTCGCCGATGATCGCCGAACGGGTAGCGCTCGCTGGTGCGCTCCTCCTGCTGAGCATCACGCCCGCGGTCCCCCAGCTGCGCCGTCCGATGACGTGTACGGTGGAGGCGTCGACCAGTCTCGATGTCGCCGCACCCGAAGGCGCCAAACCGCAATCCCAGAAGGTCCGGACATTCTCGCTGGTCTCCAGCGGCGGCCTGCTGACCGTGATCTCGGCCGGGCGCTCCGACTATTACGAGTGCCAGACGGCCTCACCGCGGCTGAACGAGCGCACGCCGCGCAACGCGATCAAGTGTCAGAACGGCGTCTACTTCCTTCTGATCGACCTCAACAAGATGAACTTCGTCGAGGCGCAGCTCAATCCCGAGGAGCGCAACGACGTCAAGGTCAGCTACGGGAATTGTCGGACCCTGTAGGGGCGTCGCCGGGCAACCTAGTCCATGTGGATCAGGACGTACGCGGCGGCGGCAACGGCCGTGAGGGTGAGGACCACCAGCAGCGCCGTTTTCCCGGGCGGTCCTTCCGGCGGGTCTGGGGCGTCGGTCATGCGGCTCCTCCGGGCCGGTGACGGGGCCTCTGCCGAAAGGGCCCGGTCCTTCGGTTGGTTCCCTGGCCGGGCCCGGTCCGCATTCTTCCGCCCCGGCCGGGACGATCACCGGCAGAAATGCGCCGCGGCCGGCGTCCACTGGCCGAAGCCCGTGGCGACCATGTTGGCCACGACCCGGCAGATGTAGATCTTCTGCGCGGCGTTGTTGTGCGGGCCGGCATGATAGCGCGCCACGGCCATCGTCCAGCTGCCCTCCCGCCGCTTCAGATCCCGGAGAAATTGCGTCGCGTAGTCCACGTTCGCGCGCGGGTCGATCATGGCCTCGACCGAGGCGAACTTCTCGCCGTGATAGTGGTGGTTGATCTGCATGCAGCCGAGATCGATCAGGCGCGCGCCCCGGCGGCGCGCCGCGGCGAAGTGGGCCAGCACGTCCTGGGGCCCGGTCGCGAAATAGGCCGCCCCTTCGATGTTCATGGCGTAGGGCTGGAGCGAGCCGCGCTTGCCCGTCTCCGTGAGGCCGACCGCGTAGAGCACGCCGAGGGGCACGCCGTAACGGGCCGCGGCACGGCCCATCTCGGCCTCGCACACGGTCCCGGCGACCGGGGCGGCGCTACAGATAAACGCCGCCGTCGCGAGGACGTACCGTCTCATCTGTCCGCTCCCCGTCGCGCCTGCCGAGCGTCGGCCGCTGCGCCGCGCGCTGGTCTGCCTGCCGCTGCCCGTCCCCACCGTGACCCGGCTGGGCGCCGCCGTCGGTGAGCCCGGATTGGCCCTGGGACGGTGATCCGCCCGCGGAGAACCCGGCGTCGCCGGGGCGAACCGGCTCGACAATGATCTCGGGCCGGTAATGCGCGTGCTTGAGCAGTTCGGTGAGGATCGCCGAATCGCGCTGCAGCATCGCCGCCGTCTCGGGACGCGCGGCGCGCAGATGGGTCTCGAGCTGACCGTCGACGAGCCGCAATTCCACCGTGACGATCCCGAGGCTCTCCGGCCGGAGCTGGATCTTGAGCACCCGGAGCGGCCCGTCCTGAGCCGCGGGGATCGCCGGATCGGCGCCGACGCGACGCTCCGGTCCGGCCGCGGTCGCGCGCTCGATCTCCTCCGTGATGGCCGCCGCGATCGTCGGCAGGACGGCGGCGAGTCGGGCCGGCTCGGTCCCGGATCCGTTGCCGGGACCCGGGATGGGGACGCCCGGCGGCCCCTGCCGGCCGGTGGGGGCGAGGAGGAGTCCGGCGATGCCGGAGCGGGGACGGTTGTCCTCGCGTGCCGTGAGCCCCCCCGGCCCATCGATCCCCGTCGCGGTGGGGGCCGACGCATCGGCGCGGGCCGACGCATCGCCGGCTCGAGGCTCGGGATCGGTCGCGAGGGCGACCGTCGCCTTCGGCGGCACTGCGTTCACCTTCCCGGCGACCGTCCCGGCGATCTGGGTGGCGACTTGCGCGGCAATCTGGGCGGCGATCTGGCCGGCCGGCGCGATCGGAGCGGGATCGGGCCCGGTGACGGCCGGAGCCACCGGTCCGGGGCGGATGGGTCGAGGCTGAGCGTCCGCCGCGTTCGGGACGGCCGGCAACGGGGACGTTGCCGCTGCGGCGGCCGGGAGGGCGTGCCGGGCCGCCTCGGGCAGGACGGGCTTGAAGTGAACCGCCCGGTCGAGGACCTCGACCTGCGGGGGGCCGCCCTGCAGCAGGGTGCCCGGGCTCGGCCCGGCGCGCGGCGACGCGTCCGCGCGGGCCGCCTCGAGATTTCCCACGAGGCTGGTCTCCGGGGCCGCGTCGGGGCCCGCCGGGGATGCGGCGGATGGGGCCGGTCCCGGAGCACCGGTCCCGTGGCCCGCGGGCATTTCCGGACGGGCCGACAGGACGGCGGCGCTCAGGATCTCGGCGAGCGCCGCGGCGGCGCTGCCGGGATCGCCCGGTGACGGCGGCGGCGCGGGCGATGCGCCGGCTTCGGGCCGCCGATCCTCCCCGGTCGCGCCCTCCGGTTCGTCCATCTCACTCCCGTCGGTCTCGGGTCGGGCCGCGGGAGTTCCCCCCGAGACCGCGCGCAGGACCAGGTCGAAGGCGCCCCGCACCGCCGCATCCGGCAGCGCCTGAAGGTCGCCCGCCGGATGCGGGGACGGTGCGACATCCCGATCGGGTTTGGGGACGGGTTTCTGGACCGCGGTGGAGATCGTGTTCACGGGGTCGCCTCGCTGAGCATCAGATCGATCCGGTCGATCGTGGCCTGCGCCTTCGGGATCAGGCTCGCGGGCCCGTCGGCGGGATCCGGCGCCCCCCGCGCCGGCTTCGCGGCGGCGTCGGCCTCCGGCAGGCCGGGCCGGCCGGCGAGCCCGCGTCCGATCGCCTCGGCGGTCGACAGGGCCGTCTCGAGGAGGCGCAGGTCGCGGGCCGTGAGTTTGGCCCTGTCGAGCGATCTCAGCGTCCGCGACCCGGACTGGAACGTCGCCAGGCTCACGATCTCGGCGGCAGCCCGGTAGAGCTGGCCCCGGGTCGCCTCCGCGCTTCCGGGCGCGCACAGCGCGAGGGCCTTCTCGCTGGCGCGGAGCGCCGCGGCCGTCTGACCCGCCTGGATCGCCGTCTGGGCGACCACCAGATACAGGTCGCGCCGGCTCTCGGGACCGAGCTCGTCCAGGATCCTGTTGAGGGTCGCGAAGCGCTCCGCGTCGTGGCCGATATCGAACTGCGTCAGCTGATAGGCCAGTCGCTGCCGGAAGTTGCCCGCGTAGATCGAGTGCGGGAAGCGGCGCAGGTACTGGATCGCCAGCGCCTCGAACGTCTTCAGGTCGCCGATCTGACCGAGGGTGAAGATCTCGCGGCGCAGGGCGCCCTCCTCGGTCAGAGTGCCCGGCAGCAGCACCCGGACGCGGTCGAGCAGGGCGATCGCCCGGATCGGTTGGTCGGGCACGGCGAGCGACGCCTGCGTCAGGCCGATGGCGCCCGCGAGCGTCGGCGGCAGATCTGTCGTGTCGACGTCCTGGAGCAGGCGCCGCGCCTCGGCCTCCCGCCCCTCGACATAGGCGAGCGCGCCGCGCGCGAGCGTCGCTTCGGGCTCGCCGAGGCCGTCCTGCGCCGTCAGCCGGCGCAGGACGGAAGGACCGCCGCCGCTGAGGGCGAAGGTGATCGCGGCCCGGAGATTGCTCCGGCGGCCCCAGATCTCGGGCGGGGCGGCCAGGAGATCCGCGTTGATCCGGGCGATCAGCAGCGGCTGGCTCTCGTGGGCGGCCCGGGAGCCGGCGGCGACCCGATCCTGCAGCAACTGGAGCGTGCGCACCCACTGCACCGGATCGCCCGTCGGTGCCTGCGGCTCGGCGGCCGGGGCGGCGGGAGGGCCGCCCGCCGGTTCCGCGGCGACGGGGGCGGCCCTCCCCGCGATGAGCAGGCCGAGGGCGGCCGCCACGATCCGCCCGGTCCGGGACACCTTCATCCTGGAGATCCCTGCAGGAGAATCTCGATCCGCCGGTTCTCCGGAGCCTTCGGATCCGCGGCGTTGCGCGGCGTCCGGTCCGCGGCGCCCTCGACGCGCCAGATCCGCCCTTCGTCGATCCCGGCCCGGGTGAGCATGTACGCAGCCATGTGGGCGCGCGCGGTGGAGAGGCGCCAATTGTCGTAGACCTCCGAGCGGAAGGGGCGGCTGTCGGTATGGCCGCGGACGACGATCCGGCCCGGCCGCGCGGCGAGTGCCTTGGCGAGGCGCTCCATCGCGCGGACCATCTCCGGCCGGGGTTCGGCCGAGCCCACCGCGAACATGCTGAAGTTGAGATCGTCCGTGACGTTGATCAGGAGTCCCTCGGGCGTCCCCTGCACCTCGACGCGGGGGCCGGGCGTGCCGGGGGCCGGGGGCGGGAAGATCTCGGCGATCTCCGCCTTCAGCATCGCCTCGCTCGCCGGGCTCTGCGCGGCGGCCGGGGGCTGACCGCTCACCGACGCCCCGGCGGCCCGGGCCTCCGCGGCCTTGCCCGACGGCGGTCCGGCATCCGCGGGCGTCGGTCCGGCCGGCGTCGCGTCGCCCTCCCGGCCCGCGGCCTCGGCGCCGCGCGCGTCGGGCTTTGCCTGGCGCGGTGGTGGGGTGATCCCGTCCGGCGCGGGTCGCTCCGACTTCGCCGGTGCGAGGACGTCCACCGCCCAGTACAGCGGGTCGAACGGATCGCGCGCCGCGTCCCCGCCGCGCCGTCCCGCCGCGCCGAGATCGCCGATCGCGGCGCTCTGCGGCTTGCCGGGCTCGACCTCCGCCGCGAGCTTGGCCAGCACGGAATAGGGGTCTTGGAACAGCTCCCGTTCCCGGGGCACCGATCCCGGCGGCAGGGCCGTACCCACGTCGCGCCCGTCCGCGGTCCTCCCCGGCTCACCTGCCTGGCTGCCGGCCTTCGGATCGTTCGCGGCCGGCTGGGGATCGTTCACGCCCTTCCGGAGTGGCAGGGGCTCAGAGAGACTGATCGGGTTGAAGTAGTTCGCGATGCTGGTCTTCGTCTCGTCGTTCGTGGCCTTGATCAGCCACAGGACCAGGAAGAGCGCCATCAGGGTCGTCATGAAATCGGCGAACGCGATCTTCCAGACACCGCCGTGGTGCCCGTCATCCTCGTCGGAGGCTCGGCGGACGATGATGATCTCGGGCGGGTTGTTGGCCATGCTCAGAGATCCTCGACCAGCGCGGCGAGGCGCTCGCCCCAGGCCTGGAGCCGCGTCTCGATCAGGGTTCCGTTCATCCGGATGCGGAGATCGGGGCGGCCGTCGCCGACGACGGTGAGCCGGCCGGGCGGCAGGTCGAGGTGCCGCGCGAGCGCCTCCGTGAGGTCCGCGGGGCCGGCGATCGTGACGGTTCCCGCCCGGTCTTCCGCCGCCAGGGACGTGAGCAGCGCGCGCACCTCGCGAACCGCGTCCTGCCGCAGCGCTTCCGTCAGGAACGGCCGGAGCACCCGTGCCAGGCTGTCGGCGAGGCGCGCCTCCGCGGTCTGGATCTGCTCGGTGAGGGCGCTGGCCAGGACGGCCGCCTCCGCGGCGACCCAGCTTCTCCGCGTCTCGGCCAGCGCCGCCGCCGCGGCCTCCCGCTCGGCCGCCAGCGCGGCCTGCGCGGCGCGCGCGGCCAGGGCCTCCCCTTCCCGGCGCCCCTCGTCCCGCGCCGCCGCCGCGATCGCGTCGAGATCCGGCGGCGCCGGCTGGGCGGGGGCGGCCGGTTCCAGGCGCTTGGTGGCCAGGGCCGAGAGCGTGGACGAGGAGCGCCGGCTCGTCCCCGAGAAGATGGCCCAGGCCGGAGGTGCGTCATTCATCGCGCGGCCTCCTCACGGGTCAGCCACTGCTTCAGGATGTTGGCGACCTGTTCCTCGTCGAGTTCGACCAGCTGCTCCAGCTTCCGGATCGGTGAGCGCGCCATGTGCTCCGTCAGGTCCTCGATGAGGCTGGGCTCCGGGGAGAGCCCGCCCGGCTCCGCCGACGCGCCGTCCGGCCCGGTCCCGGAATCCGCTGTCGCCAGGGCGAGTTCGGTTCCGGTCTCGGCCGGGCGGGCCAGGATGGCGTTGACGGCCGGCCGCAGGCCGAACCAGATGAGCAGGCACCCGACGATCAGGATCGTGGCCGCGTTGATCAGGGTCCCGGATTGCCGCATCAGCACGTCGGTGAACCCGAGCGCCGGCGCCGGCGCGAGGGGCTGACCCTCGTCGATGAAGCTCACCGCCGCGACCTTGAGCTGGTCGCCCCGCGCCCTGTTCACGCCGGCCGCCGAGGTCACCAGCTGCTCGATCTCGGCGACCTGCGGATCGAGGGGCGGCGCGGTCCCGTCCTTCGCGCCGCCGGCGAGCGCCTCGAGGCGGGACCGGTTGACCAGCACGGCCACCGACAGGGTCTTGATCGAGTAGCCGTCGCTGACGGTCTGGACCGTCTTCGACGAGATCTCGAAGTTGGTCAGTTCCTCCCGGCGCTGGCTCTCCGCGCTCGAGTTCTCGGCGCCCTCGGACCTGACGCGCTGATCGGGCAGGTTCTGCTGCGCGGTGGTGGGCTTCTGCGGGGCCCGGTTCTGCGAGCTGTCCGATTCCTTGATCGTCCGCAGCGAGCGCTCGACCTTCTGGTCCGGGTTGAAGATCGTCTCGTCGGTCTTGGTCTTGTCGGTGTTCAGGCGGGCGACGACGCTGACCTCGAAGTTGTTCGGTCCGAGATAGGGCGTGAGCGTCCGGCGGATGTTGTCCTGGATCTCCCGGTTGACGCTCTGCTCGAGATTCGTCAGGCGCCCGGCCGGCGCCGTCGTGGCGTCGTCTCCGGCGAGCAGCACCGTCCCGTCGGTGTTCAGCACCGTCACCTTGTCGGGCTTCATCCCGGGAATGGCGGCCGCGACCAGCTGGCGGATCGCGGGGGCGACCGTGGCATCGTTGGCCGGTTCCGTGCGCACCACCACCGAGGCCGAGGCGGGCTGCTGCTCCCGGCGGAACGAGCCGGGATCGGGCATGACGATGTGGACCCGGGCCGCCTTGACGCTCTTGAGGGTCTGGATCGTGCGGGCGATCTCGCCCTCCAGGGCGCGGACCCGCGTGATGTCCTGCATGAACGAGGTCAGGCCCAGGGAGCCCAGGTCGTTGAACAGCTCGTAGCCCGCCTTGCCGCTCTGCGGCAGGCCCTTCTCGGCCAGGAGCATGCGCGCCTGGGCCGTCTGCCCGTAGCTGACCAGGACCGACGTCCCGTCCGCGCTGATATCGAAGGGGATGCCGGCATCCTTGAGCGCGGCGCCCATGCGGCTCACGTCGTCGCGGCTGAGGCCGGAATAGAGCGTCTCGCGCAGCGGCCGGCTCAGGTAGTAGGCGCCCAGGCCGACCGCCAGGAACACGGTCAGGCCCACCAGCCCGAGGGCGATGAGGCGCCGGGGGCCGAGGTCCAGGATGTTGCTCCAGAGCTTCTGGAGATGTTCGCGACCGGGCATCAGCAGGACTCGATATCCACCGCAGTGGCTCCGCTCCCGCATGGCGGATCAACCTTGCGCGAAGGTGGTCTCCTGTGAGGGGCGGAAAATAAAAGGGCCGCGCACCCGAAGATGCGCGGCCCCGTCAGCCCGATAGACGGACCTTGAGGACGATCAGGGGGCCCGGATCAGTTGCGGAACAGGCTCAGGATCTGCTGCGTGTTCTGGTTGGCGATCGTGAGCGACTGGATGCCGAGCTGCTGCTGGACCTGCAGGGCCTTCAGCTTGGTCGACTCCTCTTCCATGTTGCCGTCGACCAGGATGCCGATCGAGGTGTCGTTGGCCTTCGACAGGGTGTCGGTGTAGTTCAGGAACGACTGCATCTGGGCCTTGAGCGAGCCGAGGTTGGACGCCACCGCGGTCAGGGCCGTGGAGATGCGCTCGACCATGGCGACGTAGGCGTTCACCTTCGACAGGTCGTTCGGCAGGACCGTCGAGATGTCCATCGTGTCGAAGTTGAGCGTGTAGGCCTTGAGGAAGCCGTTGTTGTCCGCGCCGAGGACGCCGTAATCCTTGTTCAGGATGCCGCCCTTGCCGTCATTGCCCACTCGGGCCGCGGCGTTCGCCGTGTTCCTCGCGTTGTTGTAGGTCGTTGTGGCCGTGTCGAAGGAAGCCTTGGCCGCGGTGTAGGCCGTGACAGCGGCGGTGTCCTTGCCGCTGCTGTTGTAGGCGGCGAGGGCCGCGTCGTAGGACGCCTTGGCGGTGTCGTAGGTGGTCTGGACCGACCCCACGTTGGCGCTGGTGCCGTTGGTGCCCGCGGTGGTCCGGACGTCGTACAGCTTGAGCTGAGCCGTATCGACATCGGTGGTCGTCAGGGTGGGCTTGCCCAGGACGCGGGTGAAGCCCGAGACGACCTTCCGGATCGCCGCGTAGGTCGGCTGGCTGGAATCGACCGACAGCCAGCTCTCGCCGGCCTGCGACGCGTCGGCCGCGTAGGCGCGGAACCGCGAGATCGTCGCGTTGAGGTCGTTCTGGATCAGCATGCGGTCGACGCCGACGCCGGAGGCCGTGGTCAGCTTCCGCTTCACCTCGGCGAGCTCGCCGACCATCGTGTTGAGGGCCTGGTAGGTGATGTTGACGACGCCCAGGCCCTGGCCGATCGAGTCCTTCACGGCGCCGAGCGAGGCGTTGTCCTGGCGGATCTGCGTGGCGATGGCCCAGTAGGCGGCGTTGTCGGAGGCGCCGTTGATCTTCAGACCCGTCGAGATGACGTCGTTGGTCTTGTCCAGGTTCTGGCCGATGAGCTTCAGCGTCAGCTGCGCCGTCATCGCGGCGTTGTTGGTGAACAGGCTCGACATGGGATGTCCCTGAGAGAGGAAAATACGAACGGGACATGCCGGACTTTCACCGGCATAACAGGGCGGCATCATGCCTTCGAGGTCGCCGATCCGGCTCAAGACCTCAACCTGTTATCGATCCTGCGCCGAAGGACAATCTCGCTTCCGGATTGACTGTTCGCGCCGCAGTCGAAGCGTAGATGGAGCAGCGAACGACGGAAGTCAACTCCGAAAAATCGATGGTGGAGACGTTTCTTGCCGGATCTCTCTGTGGAGATATTCGGATCGCTAGAAATACGATTTCACAAGACCGCTGACGAGCATGTTCCAGCCGTCGATCAAGACAAAAAAGAGGATCTTGAACGGTAGCGAAATCACGGTCGGCGGCAGCATCATCATGCCCATGGACATGACCAGCACGGCGATGACCATGTCGATGACCAGGAAGGGCAGCGCGATCAGGAAGCCGATCTCGAAGCCCCGGCGCAGTTCCGAGATCATGAAGGCCGGGATCAGGATCCTGAGGTCCGTCCGGCCGCCATCCGGCGCCTTGGACAGGTTGGCGGCGGCGATCTCCGCGAAGGTGTCGAGATCCTTGGGGCGGACATGGGCCAGCATGAAGTCGCGGAACGGCGCGGTCACCTTGGCGAAGGCCTCCTCCTCGGTGATCCGGTTCTCGGTGAGCGGGCGGACGCCGTCCTGCCACGCGCGGTCGAAGGTCGGCCCCATGACGTAGAATGTCATGAACAGCGACAGGCTGATGAGCACGAGATTCGCCGGCGCGCTCTGGAGACCGAGGCCCGAGCGCAGGAACGAGAGCGCGACGACGAATCGGGTGAAGCTCGTCACCATGACGAGCAGGCCCGGCGCGATCGACAGCACCGTCATCAGCGCGATGATCTGGATCATGCGCCCGCTGACCGAGCCGTTGCCCGGGGGCAGCACCTGGTCGAGGCTGAAGCCCTGGGCGGTTGCGGCCGTGGCGACGAGGAGCAGCGGGCTCGCCAGAGAGACGCGACGCAGCATGGCGTGTGACCGATCCTGATATGCGTCGGCCACGCGCGCGGGCAGCCGACCGGGCGCCCTACTGGACGACGAGCGTTTCGATGAAGAGGGCGCGGATCTGGCCGTTGCTCCGGATCTGCACGCGCTCCGTGAGATCCTCCCGCAGATGGCTCAGGCCGCTCGGGCCCTCGATCTGCGCGACCGAGAGCGTGCGCAGATAGCCCATGATGTCCTGCCGGATCTCCGCGACCACGGCCTGGGGATTGGCGAAGGTCCCTTTCCTGACGATCACGGAGGATTCGAGCCGGACCCAGACGTCGCCGGGGCCCGCGAGGTTGGTCACCACCGTGCCGAGACTCGTCAGGGTCTCGTTCTCGGCGTAGGCCGTCACCGGCCGCACCTGCTCGTCCTGGGCCTTTCTCCGCTCGTCCAGGGCCTTCTCGACCCGTGCGATCATGTGGAGACCGCTCGCCCCCCCGACGCCGACCGCCAGGACCGTGAGCAGCGTGAGGAGCAGCAGCCAGCGGAGCCGCGCGCGGCGCGTGACGGTGTCGGAGGCCATGGTGCGTGTCCGGATCAGAACGGCGTGACCAGGTCGTAGACCTGCTGAGCGACGGCGGGCTGCTGCACCTCCATGAGCCGCCCGCGACCACCGTAGGAGACCCGCGCCTCGGCGATCTTGTCATAGTCGATCGTGTTCCGGCGCGAGATGTCGCGCGGCCGGACGATGCCGGCGATGTTGAGGACGCGGACCTCGAAGTTGACCCGCACCTCCTGCGAGCCGCTGATCAGCATGTTGCCGTTCGGGAAGACGTGGGTGACGACGGCGGCCACGGAGAGCCGCAGCTGCTCCTTGCGGTCGATGGTGCCCTGGCCCTTGGTCGACGAGTTGCCGTTGACCTCGTAGTGGTTCTTCGATTCCGGGGTGAGGCCGAACAGGTCGAACTGGAGGTCGACGCTCGTCTTGGCCCGCGAGTCGCGCGACCGGTCGGTGGCGTTGTCGAACTGGGCCTTGTCGTTCATCGCGATGAGCACGGTCAGCACGTCGCCGACGTTCTTGGCGCGCGGGTCCTGGAACAGGTCCGCGCTCTGCTGGGCCCAGGTCGAGTGGTAACCCTGCGCCTGCGACGCGACGGCGAGCGGCGGCACGGCGTCGTGGTTCGGATCGATGCCGAGGCCGACGGGGCTCAGGGCCGGCGCCCGGCCGATCTCCTGTACGGGGGTCGCGCAGGCCCCGAGGGTCGTGAGCGCCGCGATGGCAGCCAGCCGCTTCATCCTGATTTCCCGTTGTCCTGCGCGCGGCGCCCGCCGTCGTCCGAGGACGGCTCGGGCGGCGCCCGGGAGGCGTCGTCGGGCCGGGGAAGGACCAGCGTCTTCGGGGGCGTGTTGGTGATGACGTTGGCGAGGCGCGCGGCCCGGCCGGGCTCCATCTCGTTCAGGATGGCGCTGGCGATGCGGGCGTCGAGGCGCGTCAGGATCGCGGCGGCGGCCTCGCTGTCCATGGCGGTCAGCTGCTGCGAGGCGGCCTCGGGCCGCATCCTCGCGTAGATGGCCGTGACACTCTCGTCCGCCTTGGCGAGGAAGGCCTGCCGGCGCTTCAGCCACGCCTCGTACTCCGCGCGCTTGGCCTCCAGCTGACCGATCCGCACCTCGACGTCCTTGGCGAGCGCGGTCAGCGTCTCCTTCTGCCACGTGAAGCGGGCGTCGGCCGCGGCATCGGCGATGCCGGCGCAGTACGAGGCCGGGCGGCCATCCTCCGCCCTGGCCGGCTCCGCCGGCTTCGGCTGCGCCGAGACCGGGGACGCGACCAGGACGGCCGCCGCCGCGAGGGCGAGGCCACGCGGGCCGCGCCAGCCGCCGGCAGCGGGGCGTTGCTTGCGGACCGGACGGATCATTGGATCACCAGCTCTGCCTGGAGGGCGCCGGCCGTCTTCACCGCCTGGAGGATGGCGATGACGTCCGTCGGCTTCATCCCGACATTGTTCAGGCCGCGGATCAGGGTCTGCAGATCGGGGCCCGCCACGATGGCGAGGCGCGCCGCCCGCTCGCCGGCCTCGATGTCGGTCCGGGGCACGACGGTGGTCTGCCCGTCGGAGAACGGGGCGGGCTGGGAGACCTGCGGCGTCTCGGTGATGCGCACCGTCAGGTCGCCGTGGCTGACCGCCACGGTGGAGACTTGGACGTTCCGGCCGATGACCACGGTCCCGGTCCGCTGATCGATCACCACCTTCGCGGGGATGTCGGGCTGGACCTGTAACTCGCCGATCTCGGCCATGAACCGGGTCCGGCCCACGTGGCCGGGGCGGGACAGGACCACCGTGCGGTAGTCGCGCGGGCTCGCCGCGCGCCGCCCGTATTTCTGGAGCGTGTAGGCGTTGATCGCGTCCGAGATCAGGACGGCGGTGTGGAAGTCCGGGTTCTTCAGCTCGAGCGCCATGCCGGGCAATTCGCTGAACGTGCCGGCGACCGCGCGCTCCACCAGGGCCCCGTTGGGGATCCGGGCGGCCGTCGCCACGCCCGAGACCAGCGATTCCGCCTGCCCGGTGACGCTGAAGCCGGAGACGACGAGCGCCCCCTGGGCGACCGCGTAGACCTGCCCGTCGCCGCCCGAGAGCGGCGTCATCAGCAGCGTGCCGCCGCGCAGGGAAGTCGCGTCGCCCATGGAGTTCACGGAGACGTCGACGCGCGACCCCGGCTCGACATAGGCCGGCAGGTTGGCCGTCACCATCACGGCCGCCACGTTGCGGGTCCGCAGCCGCTGGTCGCGCACGTTGATGCCGAGGCGATCGAGCATCGATTGCAGCGACTGTTCCGTGAACTGCGCGTTGCGCAGGGTGTCGCCGGTGCTCTGCAGGCCCGTGACGAGCCCGTAGCCGACGATCTGGTTGTCGCGCACGCCCTGCAGCGTGGCGATGTCCTTGATGCGCGTCGCCGACGCGGCCGCCGGCCAGAGCGCGAGGCCGGCGAGGAGCAGGAGGATCAGCGGGCGCATCACGGCTGTCCCGTCCGCACGCGGCCGTCCGGCTGGACGATGCCCTGGACGACCCGCCCGGTGGCGGCGTTCCGCACGTTCACCGCCTCGTTCACGGCCGCGTTCGCCAGGGCCGTGCCCACGGTCGAGATCGTGACGCCGTGCTCCTCGAAGACGATCACGGCCGGCGCGCCGCGGGTCACGAGCTTCGCTTCCTCCAGGGCGATCGACGGGATCGTCTCGCCCGGCAGGAGCGTCCGCCGCGCGATGCGGCCGACCGCGCGGGCCGCCGTGTCGGCCACGGGCAGGCGCGGCCGGTAGCTCTCCGGAAACGCCTGCTCGCGCAGCATCGTCGGCTTGATGACGTCGCCCGCGTAGATCGTCGCGACCGGCACCGGCAGCATCTGCTCCCCCGCGACGGCGGGCCCGGCCGTCAGGGCGGCTGCCGTGGCGGTTGCCGTGACGGTCGCGAGGGCGGCCGCCGCGCGCGCCGCCAGGCCGGCCGCGCCGAGCGCCCGCACCCTCCGCGCCGCGATCCTCCCGGGGCGATCAACTCGGGTCATGATCTTATCGGATGCCCTTCGAGATCGTGCCGGCCATCTCGTCCGCGGCCTGGATCACCTTCGAGTTCATCTCGAAGGCCCGCTGGGCCGAGATCAGGTTCGTGATCTCCCGGACCGGGTCGACGTTCGACGTCTCGAGATAGCCCTGGTGGATCTTGCCGAAGCCCGGGTCGGCGGCGAAGCCGGTCACCGGGAGGCCCGAGGCCGCGGTCTCCCGGTAGAGGCCGTTGCCCAGCGGCTCGAGACCGGCATCGTTGGTGAAGTTGGCGAGCTGCAGCTGGCCGATCGTCTGCGGCAGCTGCTGCCCGTCGACCTTGACCATCACCTGGCCGGTCTCGTTGATCACCACGTCGATCGCGTTCTGCGGAATGATGATCGCCGGATCGACGCTGTAGCCTTCGGCCGTGACGAGGCGTCCGTCGGCGTTCTTGTTGAAGGAGCCGGCGCGCGTGTAGTTGATCTCGCCGTTGGGCATCGTCACCTGGAACCAGCCGCGGCCGTTGATCGCGAGGTCCAGCGGATTCGTCGTGTTGTTCAGCGGGCCCTGCCGGTGCAGGTTCCGGATCGCCGTGTTGCGCACGCCGAGCCCGAGCATCGCGCCCTCCGGAATGGCCGACTCGCCGGCCTGGATCGGCACGCCCGCGGGGCGCTCGGCCTGGTAGATCAGGTCCTTGAATTCCGCGCGGGCCGCCTTGAACGCCGTCGTGTTCAGGTTCGAGATGTTGTTGGCGATGACTTCGACGTTCAGTTGCTGGGCATTCATGCCCGTGGCCGCGATGGCGAGCGCTCTCATGATCGGGTCCTTGCGCCGGAGGGGATGGGATCGGATCGGGACGTGCCGGCGCGTCGCCCCGGAGGCCGGGGCTTCGCCGGTGACGTGGGGGGCGCCTCAGATCGCCATGCGGACGATTTCCAGGTAGGCGGCGACGACCTTGTCGCGGATGGCGACCGCGGTCTGGAGGCTCTGCTCGGCCGACATCACCGCCTCGACCACGGCCTGGGTCGACGCCTTGCCCTGGATCCCGGAGATCGCCGCCGCCTCGCCGGTCTTCACCGTGTCGCGCATCTGTCCGGCGATCTGCGTCAGGAGGTCGCCGAAATTGGAAGCCGCGGCCGCGGGCGACGTCTGCCGGATCCCCGGCATGGTTAGGCCGAATTCCGACGCGCCGAACACGGTGTTCGTGTCGGACGTGCTTGCGAGGGCGGCGAGGGACTGGATCATCACGGCCTCAGGAGTTCGATGATGCTGGCGACCATCGCGCGGGTCTGCTTGATCATCTGCAGGTTGGCCTCGTACGACCGGTTGGCCTCCCGCATGTCGGCCATCTCGATCAGCATGTTCACGTTTGGCAGCTTGACGTTGCCGTCGGCGTCCGCGGCCGGGTTCCCGGGATCGTACGCGACCCGGAACGGCGCCGTGTCCGCGCCGATCTGGCGGACCGCGACGGCCGCGGTCCCGGAGGCGCGGTCGAGGGCCGTGCGGAACGTGATGGTCTTGCGGGTATAGGGATCCGAGCCGGCGGTCTGTCCCGTCGACTGCGCGTTCGCGATGTTCTCCGCGATGACCCGCAGACGCTCGGATTGCGCCTCCATGCCGGAGCCCGCGATCCGCGAGGAGGCGGCCAGGGGATCGATCACTGGCCGGCCTTCGTGCTCAGGGCCAGCATGCGGTTGAACGCCTTGACCACGCTGCCGTTGAGCGCCTGATCGCGGCTCACCTCGCCGGACTTCATCAGCTGTTCCTCGAGGCTGACCGAGTTGCCGGAATGGACGACATCCCATCCGCCCGAGGCGCTCGCCCGCGCCGGCCGCGCGCCGGGCCCGTCGAGCTCCAGGTGCCCGGCCCGCGTGGCCGCCATCGTCAGCGCGGTCTTGTTCAGCACGTCCCGGAACGGCGCCAGGTCGCGCGCGCGGTACCCCGGTGTGTTGGCGTTCGCGATGTTGCCCGAGATGACCGCCTGCCGCGCAGTCAGGTGCTGCAACTGCCGGGACGCGAGATTGAACAGGAAGATTGGATTCATGATCCGTCGGTTTCCCGGCTAGGCAAAGTCGTCGGCAGGAACGATCCGGGCCTCGGGAGCATCTCGCCGCGCCGCGCGTCGATCTCGTCGCCGTTTCCGGCGGGACAATTTCCTGCCGGCGGATCTTTGCGCGTCCTGTCTTGTCCGAAGCTTGCGGTGGGTGATCCCGGTCGAAGGAGGGCTCGCGGGCCCGTCGTGCCGCCCGAGAGCGCGGCCCGAGAGCGCGGCCCGGGAGCGCCGCCGGTGACGCGGCTTCCGGCCCGGACGCGGCCGCGCTGCCGGGCGCCGCGTCCGTATCGGCACCGGCCTGCGCGGCCGCTCAGTTCACGAAGGCGTAGCCGAGGTAGCGCCGGACCTCGATCGGATCGAAGCTCAGCTTCTGGCGGAGCTTCTTGCGCAGCTTGCTGATGTGCCCCTCGATCACGCTCTCGTCCACGTCGCTCGTGAACGCACCGTAGACTGCGTTGAACACCTGCTCCTTCGTCATCCGTCGCCCGCGGTTGCGGACCAGGAACTCGAGGATCTGACGTTCGCGGCGGGGCAGCGTCATCTTCTCCCCGTCGATGTCGGGGTCGCGCCCGTCGAAGTACACTTTCAGCCGTGCGGACCGGTCGACCACCGTCAGATCCTTCGCGGTCTCGCGCTGCGAGCGGCGCCACACCGCCTCGGTTCGCGCGAGGATCTCCCGGACGTGGACGGGCTTGCGGACGACGTCGTCGATACCGGCCCCGAACAGGTTCAGGGTCTCGCTCAGGCAGCGCGTCTCGATCATCGCGATGATCGGCGCGCGCGACCGCTTCTGGATCAGCTCCGGCAGGTCCGATCGCTGCGCGCAATCGCCGAGCAGGAAGCCCTGGACAGCCTCGAGATCGGTCGTGGGAGCCGTCTGCAGCCAGTCCTCGAAATCGTCCGCCAGCAATCCGACCGATGTTATGCCTTCTCTATTGAAGTTGGCCACGTATCCATCGGTTACAATCGGCCGCTCATCGACAATGACGTACATTGCCACAAGACTCCGTTGGGATTAGTGGTGCTCCAGATATGCTATAAGCTCTGGATCGAAGTTGTTTTGCCTGGCTTCCATCCCATGGCGCAAGCATGAGATCAGGTCAACAGTCCGGATTGCACGCAGCCTGTCGCATTAAATTTGATGTGATGGCGCAAATTTTCGAGACTGACGCGGAATTATGTTCGATTTTACGGACATTGTTCTCAAATTTCGGACGGTCAGCGTCGATGCTCGTGCGAAATCAGGATCACCCGGGATGAGCGACACGATCGTGTTTCGCTCGGATGTTGCGAGATCTCCTCAGGTCAGATGAGCGATCGTTCTGTGTTCAAACCGGCCGCGGTGCGGCACGTCGCGGCCTCCGCGAACCTGCGCGACGCGGATCAGATCGTCGGCCACAAGAATCGCTGGTCGCGGGCCGTCTACGCGTTCGACGGCCTGTCATCGGGCGAGTGGTATGAGTTCAACGCATACGTCGTCTGCGACAGCGTCGAGGGCGCGCTCGAGGCCCGGGATTTCGCGGCGATCGGCGTCGCGTTCCTGACAGGGGACCGGTCCGAGATCGATTTCGCGCGCGTGCCGGGGCTGATTCGGACATCGATGGACGCGCACGGCGCTTGGCTGGCCGGCCCGCGCTCGGCGGGAGGCGGCGCGGATGCGCGCAGCCTCCCCGTGCGGCTGCGATTCTACCTGCCGGCTCCCGCGGTTGAGGTGGCGATCCTCATCAGGAGCTGGCGCAACACCCGGCCGTTCCGGGTCGTCGATCCCGAGATCCGGCCGGCCGGCCGCCGCGCGCCCGCCGCGCGTGACACGGCCGCGGGGCCGCCGCAGGGCCGCCTCTTCCGGGACGGTCGGATCGGCCTCGGCCCTGAACCTGTCTGGTTCCGGCACGGCCTCGTTCCGGGACGCGCGCTGGTGTTCAGGGGGCAGGTCGTCGCGCAGGGCCCGTCCGAGGGGGCGCTGGCCCAGATCCGCTTCCGCGACGCCGGCGGCGATCCGATACCGCCCCCCTACCCCGACACCTTGGCCACGCTGTCGGTCCCGGCCTTCCTCGACATCCCGGTCCATCGGCAAGCCTACCGGTTCACCGTGAAGGTCTGCCCGCCTCCGGAGGCCGCGACGCTCGATATCGGCTTCGCGACCTGGGAGGGCGGCGCGGACCTCGCGCTGGCCGCCGCGCCGGACGTGCTCCTCGACGACGACCTGCGCCTCGCGAATCTGACGGACGACGCCGATCCGGGGGTCGAGGCAGTCCTGGCGCGACTGCTCGATCGCCTCGCTCTCCCGGGCGACGGCGCTCGTGCGGGATCGATCCGGCCTTTCCTGGATCTCGACCGCCTGGCCGAGCGGCCGTCGCCGCTGCGCAGCTTCGCGCGCCTGCGGGACGGGCCCGACGCCTATGTCTGGGCAGAGGGCGCGATCCGTCTCGCGACCCGGCCCGCCTGGAGGCTGCCGGAGGCGCCGGACTGGGCGGCCGACCCGTTCCGGTCGCAGGCCTGGCGCCTGGCGTTCCAGTCCCTGGCATGGACCTGGGCTGCCGCGGAGAGTCCGGAGCGCGGTATCCGGGACCGCGCGGTCGCGGCCGCCCTCTCTTGGTCCCGGGCGAATCCCTGGGGTCAGCCGGCCGATATGCTGAGCCTGCACCCCGCCTGCGCGGCGCTGCGTCTGGAGGCGATGCTGGGCCTGCTCGAGGCCGCGGCGCGGGACCCGGGCGAGGCGCGCGAGGTCGCCGTCGAGATCCTGGGCGGCGAGGTCGTGCGGCACGCCGCGGCCCTGGCCGAGATCCTCGCGCAGGGCACGGTGGCGGGGTCTCTTCTGGAACTCCAGGTCGCGGCCGCCCTGCTGGCGGCCGGGCTCGCGCTCCCCACCTTCCCGATGTCGCGGCACTGGACGCATCTCGCGGCGCTCGCCCTGCGGAGCGGCTTCGAGACGATGATCGATCCCGGCGGCGGCGTCGCGGAGCCGTCCTATCACCGCAGCCTCGAGCTCCTCACGCTGGCCCTGATTCTCGTACCCGTCCTGGGTGACCGGCCGGAGCTGGCGCCGCTCGCCGAACGCCTCGACCAGCGTCTGCCGGCGGCCTGGGCCGGGATGATCGCCCTGTTCGAGCCGGACGGGGGCCTGCCCCCGTTCGACGCCAGGCCCGACCACGCGGACCGATACCGCTGGCTGGAGCGGCTGGCAGCCGCGCATGCGCGGCCCGGGATGGCCCTCCCCGTGCCGGGACAGGCCGCCGGCGGAGGGGGCGCCGCCGCCGGTGCGAGCCGTCCCGGGACCCTCATCGTGCGCCGGCCGGACGACGGCGCGGGCTGGGCCGCCTTCACGGCGGATTTCTCCGCCCAGGTCGACCCGCAGGATCACCGGGACTGCACCGCCTTCACCTTCGCCACCGGCGGCCTGCGCTGGATTACCGAGGGCGAGGGCCTGCACGCGGCGACGGCACGGGCGCACAACGTCGCCCTCCCGGACGGTCGAGAGCCGGGGGCCGGCGCGGGCCGCGCTCACGAGGCCCTCCGCCTGGGTGACGCCACCGCCTACCGTGTCGAGACCAGCGTGCACGGGCCCGACTATCGGCACGTCCGGACCTTCGTGCTGCTGGAGGACCTCTCCGGCATCGCGGTGTTCGACCGGTTCCTGACGGAGGAGCGCCCCCTCGCGGTCGAAGGCTTCCTGCATCTCGATCCCGCGGTGACGGTCGCCCTCGACGCGTCGTGCCGGGTGTTCGGCCTGTCCGGCGGGCGGCGGCTGCACATCCTGCCCTGCCCGCTCATCGGCCGCTTCGATGATCTCGCCGTGAGCCGCCACAACCGCGCTTCGCGATCGGTACACGGGGCGCGGGGCGGCGCCGTCCTCCGCTACGGCCTGTCGGGCACGGGGACCGTCGAAGGTGGCCTGCTGATCGCCGCCTCCGCGGGCAGCATCGACCGGCTCACGGCGACGGTCGAGGGTCCGGCGTTCCGGCGCGCTCGCGCGTCGTGAGTCGGGTGCGCGGCGCGTGTCTGTCCCGATGTCCGGGTTCGCGGGCCGTCGCTGGGGAAATCCCGGACTTGCGAGCCCTCCGGGAGTCCTGCCGCGCCTGGATGCTCCCGGAGCGGGGCTCGTGCCGAGGCTCCTGAGCGCGGTCGTTCGACGAAGATCCGGCGCGCCTCGGGGGCCAGTGCGCGCTCGACCGGTCACGGCGATCCGAAACCCAGCGCTGCCGAAGCCCCGCGTCGACCCTCGAATGCCTGGGCGCGCCGTCCGCGGCCCGGACGGCACTTCCGCGCGCGGCCGAAGGCCGGTGAGACGTGCGCGTCGCGCCGCGCTCCGTGTCGGCAGGGCCGCGCGCGCGGGGCTGCCGGCGGAGTGTCCGTGCCGACGGAAGGCGGTCTAGCTGCGGATATCCTTCTTGGTCACGAAATTGAAGTTCTCGACCATCACGTCCTTCACGACCTCGGAGCCCAGGCGCTCGTTGACCCGGCGCTTGATCTCGTCCAGGCGTCTGTTGATATTGTATTTCTTGAGGTTGCGAAAATCGAGATCCTTGTCCTCGTAGATCTGACGAAAGGACTCGTCCATCACGAACGGTGCCGGCGTCACGCCCGCACCTTTGATCAGCTGTGCCTCGGCCGTGAAGATGATCGTGGCGAGGATGTAGCCCTGGACCGAGCCGTCGGCGATGATCGGGATATTGAGGGGACGCAGCTTCTGATAGGTCAAGCCCTCAAGGTACTCCTCGGCCTTCGGCTTCGGCAGGTCCGGCATCCAGGCAATGACCGCGAAGCTGGACAGGACCGTGATCGCGCAGATCCAGAGACCGGTGAAGACGATACGGGTCACCCGCGGTCACTCCTGGTAGCGCAGGGCGGCGGAGTAGGTGCCGTCGGATTCGGCGCTCCGGATCATCGTCGCCACGATTTCCGACACTTCCTGCATGGCGCGCAGGTGGATGCCCAGGAGCTCGTGATTGCGCCGGAGCTTGGCGCGGATGCGTTCCAGGCCGTCGATCTCCGCGGCACTGAGGTTCGCCGCGTCGACGGCCCGACCGAGGCGCGCGAACTCCACCAGGCTCTGGCTCTTGCGGCGGTTGAACTCATCCTGGTCCCGCAGATCGTGCACCGTGAGCGCGGTGGTCTCGGCGTCGATCGTGGCCTCGAGGCGGTTGAGAGACGACAGCAGCATGATCCTGTCCTTGAACGGGCCGGAGGGACCGGCCTAGGCAACCGGTTTCCGCGTGGCGGCGGGCGCTCCGGCCGCCTGGGGATGCGCGGCATCGATCATCCGGGCGATGCCGATCCCGCCGGCCCTCGCGAGCTGAGCGCCGAGCTGCTCGGCCAGCATCGACTTCCAGATCGACCCGGCATTGCCTTTGCCGAAGACGGCAGAAGCACCTTGAGGCAGCATGGATTCGACGAAGCTCTGCAGGACGAAGGCCTCGAATTGCTCGGCGGGACTGCCCTTCGCCCGCGGAGCGGGAAGCGTCGCGGCCGTCCGGAAGCGTGTCAGCACGGTGTCGGCGCTCGGCTGCGGCGCGATCGGGATCCCCACACCGGGGCCCCGGGCAGCCCCTAGGGCATCCGCGAAGGTTCCGGGCGTAGCCTGCGTCAGCTTGGTGATGGCGGACTGGTAGCGGGTCGGATCGGCGGCGCGCGCGACGTCGAGGACGATATCCGAGGGGGGCTGGACGCTCACGGCGCGCTCGTATCCGGTGTGGCGGCACCGCGACGGACCCGATGTTCGGACGCGGCCGAACTCGTCGCGGTTGCGCGGGGACTGGGTTCGTCCGCCAAGCTAACCGGCGTGGCTGGTCGGAAGCTTGCCTCCGGCGCGGTGAGCCGGTCGAGCCGCTCGGCCCAGTCCCGCCGCTCCGCGTGGAGCCGGTGCGCGGACTCGAGGCGCTCGACCCACAGCGCCGTGCGCCTGTGCTGGGTGGCGCGTTCGCGAAGCTGCTGCGCGGACGCGTCCCGCTCCGCGCGCAGATCCTGGGCCGCCACCGCCAGGGCCTTCAGGCGACCCACCGCGGTGGCCCGGATCGGCTCGTGAAAGTTCGAGGCCTCGTTCAACGCGCGGATCAGGTCTTCCTGGGCCGTGTCGGCCGCGCGAACCCGGTGCTCCGCGACGGCCAGTTCCCGCTCGGCGAGCCTGTGCATCCGATCCTGCAGGCGGACGAGGCGCCTCGCCCGGCGGAGCCGTGCCTGCATGTCAGCCTCGTCTGAGCCAGTGTTCGTAGTCGAGGATGAACTGCCCGAGCAGGTCGCCCGAGAGGAACAGCAGCAGCAGCAGGCCGCCGAAGAGGATGAAGGGTGTGGCGATGAAGAAGACCGGGATCTGCGGCGTGAGCTTGTTGGCGAGGCCGAGGGCGAGATTCACGATCACGGAATAGATGATGAACGGGCTCGTCACGCGCAGCGCCATGGCGAAGGCCGCCCCGGTCCGATCGACCAAGCCGGCCAGCATGAGCCGCGATCCGAAGGGATTTCCGGGCGGGATCCGGTCGTACGAGGCGATCAGCCCGCGGAAGAGTTCCCAGTGCAGATCCAGGGTGAAGACCAGGATCGTCGCGGCCATCATGATCAGCGACCCGGCGAGGGAGGCGGCCTCGGTATCGGCCACCGGATTCCCCGGAATGCCCCCGAGGCCGATCATCGTCGCCACGCCGCTCGCCATCGTCTCGAGGGCGAAATAGAAGGACCGGCCGAAGAAGCCGATCGCGAGGCCCGTGAGCGTCTCGCATCCGATCCACCACAGGGTGTCGGCCGGCGCGGCGTCGCGCAGCCCGGCGCCGAACTTCGGCAGCAGCAGCGGCGCCACCGCGAGGGTCACGGTCAGGGCGATGAACAGGCGGATGCGCGGTGCCACCCGCGCGCTGGAGAGTCCCGGGGCGACCAGAAGGCAGCCGCCGACACGGCAGAAGATGACGAAGACGCCCAGGATCGTGTCGGGGCTCATCGGCTGTCAGGAGATCGTGCCGAGCGACTTGATCTCGACCCCGCGCGCGATCTCCACGTGCGAGAGCACCGCGACCGTCGGGAACAGCCGCTCGATGATCATCCGCACGTAGCTGCGGACCTCCGGCGCGGTGACCAGGGCGAATCGGTGCGCCGTCTTCATGTGGGCGCGGATCGCCTCCGAGGCCTCGACGCCGAACTGCTCGATCAGGCGCGGGTCGATATCCACCTCGACCACGTCGCCCTTGGCATCCCGCTTGAGGCCCTGATGGAAGGTCAGATCCCAGCGGCTGCCGAGCCGCAGGACGTGGAGGACCCCGTTCTCGGCGAGATCGCCGCAGATCTGCTGCGCGATCCGCAGGCGGACATGCTCGGCGATCTGCTCCGCCCGCCGCGCGTGGGGGACGATCTCGGCGACGGCCTCGATGATCAGGTGCAGGTTCCGGATCGAGACCCGCTCGGCGAGCAGCAGCTTGAGCACGGCCTGCAGGCCCGAATACGAGATCTGTGACGGGCAGATCTCGTCGACCAGACGCTTGTACTCGGCATCCAGGCGGTCGATGAGCATCCGCATATCCTTGTAGGAGAGGAGCTGCGGCAGGTTGTTGCGGATGACCTCGCTGACATGGGTCAGCATGACGGCGTGCCAGTCGATCGGGCTGAAACCCTCGCGCCGGGCCTCCGGGGCGTAGGCGTCCGGCACCCACACGGCGCGCATGCCGAAGGCCGGCTCGCGGACCTCCTCGCCGGTCACGGTGGGGAGCGGCCCGTCGCCCACGACGATCATCATCTCGCCGGGGCGGACCTGCTGCGCGGCGATGACGGTCCCGTGGATCGCGATCTCGTAGCTCTTGCTCGGGACGGTGGCCGACTCGACGAGCCTGATCTCCGGAACCACGAATCCGTATTGCTGGGCGAATTTCCGCCGCATCCGGCCGACCCGGTGGGCGAGTTCCTGCTGCGCGGGCTGCATCTGCACCGCCAGATGCTTGCCGAGGCGAAGCTCGATCTCGGCGGTCTTCAGCGATTCCTTCACGGCCTCGCTGTCCTGGCGCTCCAGGAGGAGCTGCCGCTCCTTCGCCCGCGTCTCGGCATCGGCCTTCGACTGCACCTCGGCGAGGCGTCGGGGGATCAGGTAGGCGATCGTGCCCATCAGGACGCTCAGGACCGCGAAGGGCACGAACGGCATCCCGGGCAGGATCGCGAAGACCAGCATCAGCCCGGCGGCCACGAACAGCGCCCGCGGATAGGCGCCGAGCTGCCCCAGGACCGCCTGCTCGGCCGTGCCGCGGGTCCCACCCTTCGAGACCAGCAGGCCCGCGGCGAGCGACACGATCAGCGCGGGGATCTGCGAGACGAGGCCGTCGCCCACCGAGAGCTTGGTGAAGACGTCGGCCGCCTTGGCCAGCGGCAGGCCGTGGCGGGTGACGCCGATGATGATGCCGCCGAAGATGTTGACCGCGATGACGATCAGGCTCGCGATCGCCTCGCCGCGCACGAACTTCGAGGCGCCGTCCATGGAGCCGAAGAACGCGCTCTCCTCCTCGAGCTCGCGCCGTCGCCGCTGCGCCTCCTTGTCGTCGACGAGGCCGGCCGAGAGATCCGCGTCGATCGCCATCTGCTTGCCCGGGATCGCGTCCAGGGTGAAGCGGGCCCCGACCTCGGCGATGCGGGTCGCGCCCTTGGTGATCACCAGGAAGTTCACGGTGATCAGGATGGCGAAGACCACCAGGCCGATCACGAAGTCGCCGCTCATGACGAACTGCGAGAAGCCCTGGATGACGTGGCCGGCGGCGTCGATGCCCGCGTCCCCGTTCGACAGGATCAGCCGGGTCGTCGCGATCCCCAGCGCCAGGCGCAGCAGGGTCGCGATCAGCAGGATCGTCGGGAACGACGAGAACTCGAGCGGCTTCTGGATCCAGAGCGCCACCATCAGGATCAGCACGGACAGCGCGATGGACAGCGCCAGTCCGATGTCGATCAGCACCGCCGGGACAGGCAGGAACAGGACCGCGAGGATCGCGATGATCCCGACCGCGAACCAGACATCCCGCCGGACTCTGCCCTCCGGCGCGAGCGCTTGTACGGCCGCTGCCACGCTCTCACCCCTCTCCGTATCGTCCGTGCTTCTGGATCACCAAGCTTGCGCCTGGATTGCGCCCGCGACGGGCGCCGGCCGTCGGGCTCCAGCGGCTCGGTTCGTGGACCGCCGCGCGACCGGGTGGCCGCTCAGAACCCTGAGACGATCCGGCCGTAGACCGTCTCGGTGAAGGCGTAGATCTGGCCGCCCACGAAGGAGCCGGTCACGATCATCACGATCAGGACCACCACGATCTTCGGGACGAAGGTCAGGGTGACTTCCTGGATCTGGGTGAGTGCCTGGAACAGGGCGATCAGGATGCCCACCACCATGGCCGCCCCGACGGCCGGCCCGGAGGCGACGATGATGGTCCAGATCGCGGAGCGGACCAGCTCGAGGGCGTCGATCTCGTTCATGGGGCCGATCGAAGGAGGGCGATGATTCGTGTGCCGGGATCGGCGGTCACAAGGAGGCCGCACGCCCGTCGGAGCGGGGCTGCCGGCGGCGCGCGAGCGATCCCGCCCTCACCGGAGGGAAGGCCGCAGCGGCGGTGGCGCTCGTCGCGCGGCGACCGCGGACACTGTCATTCGTGTCCGCCCGTTGTGGGGACCGATGCACGACGCGACGGCGCGGACGGGAAGCGAACCTCGTCTCTCCGAGGCGGGCCGTGCGCCGATCCGTCCCGGAGCCGTGTCGACGATGTGCGACCGTCGTCGACGCCAGCCGCGCGTCGGGCCGCGCGCCGCGTTCCGGCGGGCGGCCCGCTCGACCGGGCCGCCGCGGTGGGGAGAGCCGGCTAGTAAACCGTCATACCCGGCTCATAGCGGACGTCTTTGCCATTATCGAGATGCGCCAGCAGGCCGTCGCTGGCCACCTCCACCGACACGACGGTGCCGGCCAGTGTCCGGTCGGCCGAGACGACGGTGTGGCCCACGAGGCCGCTTGCCTGCGACAGGGTCGAGGAGGTGAGCAGCGCGTCGAGCTTGCTGTTCATGTTGACGCTCTGCTCGACCTGCGAGAACGTCGCCAGCTGAGCCATGTAATCCGTCGATTTCATCGGGTCGGTCGGATTCTGGTTCTTCATCTGCGCGAGCAGAAGCTTCAGGAAATTGTCGTAGTTGAGCGTCGCCGTCTTGGCGGCCGGCGCGGCTGTCGTGCGGGCCGCTGCCTTCGTCGACGCGTCCGGATTCGTGGTGCTGGCAATGGGCAGGGACATGGTTGCTCTCCGTGCGGGATACGTTCCGGGCCGCCCTCACGCGACGCGATGCGCGAGGGCGGCCGCCCGATCAGGGACTCGCGAAGGGTCGGGCTCGAACAGGCCGCGCAGGATCCGCAGCACCTCGAAGGGTCGGCCCGTGTCGAGGAAGGTTCGCGCCGCTGCCAGTCCGGTCACGACATCGTCGTCGCGGGCCTGATCGAGAATCGCGCTGTCGACCCTGTCGTAGGCCTGACGGACGCGGTCCGCGTTGCGCGGATCGATCAGCATGGCCTGCGCGATGAAGTAGAGCTGGCGGATCGGTGTCGTCGCCTGCTCCGCCTGCAAGACGTGGGCCTCGAGCAGGAACGTGGCGTCGTTGAGCAACTCGATCGTGACCTTGCGGTCGACCCTCAGGACGGCGCCGTTGATGAAGATGCGCTCGCGGCCCCGCAGGCTGAGATTGATGGAGCGGCTCATCGGAGACCATCGCGGATCAGGGTGTTGACGTAGATCAGGGGCTCGAAGCCCGACGCGTCGCCGCGGAGGATCTGGTCGCTCCGGCTCATGTTCCAGAGACCGATGGAGATCAGGTCCGCGCGCAACTGCGGAGGGAGGCTGTTCGCGGGGTTGGCGAGATCGTCGATGAGCATGCTCCAGAGGCGCTGCAGGAAGCTCGTGGCCTCCCAGCGCAGTTCCGCCGAGGCCTCTGCAGCGTCTGCCCGCTTCATCAGGTCGATCGCGCGATCGAACGCCTCGCGCTCGCGCTCGCGGCCGATGGTCGGGGAATCACCCATGGTTTCGCGGTAGGCTTCCGCGTAAGACGCCCCGTACATTGCCGACCTAGCCCTCTGTTTCCTGCCATGAACCGAGATGCGCCGACGCACCCGGGAATGACGGGTACGTGCGCGCCTTATCCGCGTATCAGACGTAATCGATCAGGTTCATCTTCCGGAGCTCGTTGGTGAGGCTGTAGGATATCTGGAGCTGGGTCTGCAGATTTGTCTGTCGTGTCTTCAGTTCGACGGGATCGATTTCCTCGAACGACTGGTAGCCCAGCGTCAGGCCCTTGATCTTGGCATCGAGCTGGGAGTCGATGCCTTTCATCCTCGCCTGGACGGTGCCGAGATCGGCCTGGATCTGCGTCAGGCCGAAGGTCGCGACGCCGGCCAGGTTGCGAAGGTTGTCGATGACGGCGGACTGGGTCTCGGGTGCGAGGCTGGAGAGGCCGATCTGGGACCCGATCGTGTACAGCTGAGCGAGCTGCCGGACGGCTTGGGCATTGGCGTTCACGGAAGTCTCCGCCGTCTCGGTGCCGCCGAGCTCGCTGCGGATGTTGACGTTGGAGGCGGACGACCACGTTGCGCCCCACTGTGGGTCGGCGAACAGGGCGGCGGCGGGACCGCCGAGGAAGGCCTGCATCTGCGCGGCGGTGATGGTGAGGGCGTCCGGCGACGTCCCCGGCAAGAAGCCGAAGGCGGTCTGGAACGCGGTGTCGAACGCCAGCTTCGCGGCCGGAGGCAGGCCGGTCTGCGAGTCCGCGATCGGACGGTGATCGGTGTTGATCCCGGCGAACAGGGCCTGCCCCGCCACCGACGTGTTGAGATGCCCGGTCAGGGCGGAGAGCCGCGCCGCGGCGCCCTGCGCGAGTTCGGCGCCGCTGCTGGCGAATGGCTTCCCGGGTGCGACCAGCGCCAGGAAGGACTCGCCGTCCGCGCGGATCTGATTGAGCGCTTCCTGCGTCGCCGTGAGCCGCAGGGTGGTCAGCTTGTTGCGGTGCTGCTGGGCCTTCAGGTCGTCGACCGCCTGGCGGAGGTCGAGATCGATGCCGGTCTTGTGGCCGAGTTCCAGGCCGACATCGGCGAACCGGCCACCGCTGTCCATCTCGACGTTGGCCTTCGCGATCTCGGCCTGCAATCGCGCAGAATGCGAGCGGGGCGAGTTCCAGAGCGTCGCAGTTGAGATGTAGCTGGTCTTCATGGCTTATCTCACGGCATCGAGAAGGGATTGGAGCATCGCGTTGACCGTCGCGATCAGCTTCGCGGACGCCGCGTACGACTTCTCGAGCTGGAGCATCATCGCCACCTCGTCGTCGCGATTCACGCCGGTGGCGTTCGAGAGCGCCGTCGACGCGCTGTCCAGGAGCGCGGATTCCCGGTCCACCTGCTTCGACGCGCGCTGCCGCGTGGCCTCGAGCCAGCTCGCGGAACTCTCCGCGGCCACCTGCAGCGTGGCCGCCTGCGGCAGTTCCGAATCCGGCAGGAACGTCCGCTCCGCGCCCAGGGCGCCGCGGAGAGCCTTCAGGTGCTCGGCGAAGGCCGCCGCGCTCGTGGTGTTGTAGGCGTATTGCGGGCCCGCGTTCATGCCGCCGTCGCGCAGGGTGAACGGGTTGCCGCCCTGCTCGGGATCGGCGGCCGGGTTGACGCGGATCGTGCCGGCCAGTCCCACCGTCCCCGCGGCGGGAAGGGCGGGCCCCCCGGGATAGGTGAGCAGCCCCGCCAGCGGGGTGCCGCTCGCCGACGTCCTGTCGATCTCCGCCAAGGCGGCGATCAATCCGCCGGCGATCGCGTCCAGCTGCTTCTGGTACGTGACCGTGAGGTCGTCGCGGACGGTCATCTGGCCCACGACGCGCCCGGTCTGCAGGGGCATGACGGAGCCGGGACCGGTCACCCTCACGCCGTCGATGAAGACCGCCTTGCCGGCCGTTCCCGGGACGAAGGCCGGCGTCGGCTCGAACGCGACGGTCCGGGGGCCGCGCTCGAAGAGGGGCGACCCGTTATCGGCATAGATCGCCATGTCGTTGTTCTCGCGGACGATCGTGCTGATGCCGATCTCCTGCGAGAGCTGCGCGAGGATCTTGTCGCGATTGTCCAGGGCGTCGCTGATATCCTCGCCCCGCACGGTCCCGAGGACGACGGCACTGTTGGCGGCGTCGAACTTCCGGAGCAGGTCGTTGATGGTCGTGACGGAATTCTGAATCTCGTGATCGGCATTCAGGCGCACCGCCTGGATCTTGCCGCTCGCCTGGTTCAGGGAGCGCGCCAGGTCTCTGGCGGCCGCCACGGCGGCCTTCGCCAGATTGATATCGTTGGGCTCGCCGGCGGCATCGCCCAGGGCGATGTTCAGGGCGCCCACCTTCGCGGCGATGGACCGGCCCGCATCCGTGTCGCCGACCGTGTCCTCCAGGCTCGTGAGGCCGTCCAGAACCGCCTGATAGCCGGCGAGTTCCGCGGTGCTGCCCATCATCCGGTCGAACAGGGCCGTGCTGCTGGCGCGATTGATGACGACCCGGATCGGGCCGTCCGTCGTGACCAGCGACGTGACCTTTCGCGAGTAGGATGGATCGTAGGCGCCCGCGACGTTGCGCGAGACCACGTCCGTCTGGGTCGCGTTCGCCTGTAGGGCGCCGCGCGCGGCGTTGAGTGCAACGGAGAGGCCCATCTCGATCGTTCCCTAGTCCGGCTTCAGCGCTTCAGGTTGACGAGGAGCTCGAGCATCTCGGAGCCGGTCTGGAAGACTTTCGAGTTGGCGCCGTAGGTCGTCTGCGCCTCGATCATCGTCGCCAGCTCGTTGCCGAGATCGACGGTCGAGTTCTCGAGCATCTTCGACTGGATGTAGCCGCGGCCGCCGACATTGGCGAAGCCGATCTGCGCCGGCCCCGATTCGGGGTTGGGATCGAAGACGTTGCCGGCGCGGGGCGTCAGATTGTCCGGACTTCCGACGCTCGCCACCGGGATCCGGAAGGCCGCGCGCCGCGACCCGTCCCTGTAGATCGCGTAGACCGTGCCGTCCGTGTCGATGTCGGCGCCCTCGACCGCGCTGGCCGCGTTTCCGTTGACGGACCGGGCTTTGATGTCGCTGACTTTCGCGACGTCCGCCACCTGCGACAGCGGCGACAGGTCGAGGGTGAAGGGCTGGCCGTTCGGGACGGTGAAGTTCAGCTTCGGCGCGCCCACGATCTGGCCGAACGCGTCGAAGGTCAGCGTCGTCGGCCCCCCGAGCGGCGTACCGGGGTAGTTCCCCGGCAGGCTGGCATCGTAGGCGGAGACCTGCCACGTATTGTTGGCCGTCTTGGCAAAGTAGAGATCGGCTTTGAAGGGATGGCCGAGATTGTCATAGGTCGTGATCGAACTCTTCAGCGAGTAGCCCGGCGGGGTGGTCGCGTTCGGGGTGTCGCTGTAGAGGTTGCCTTCGAGCGTACCGGCCGTGGACGGGCTCGTCTTCATCGCCAGCTTCGCCACGTTGACGTTCGTCATCCCGTCGAAGCTGTTCAGCGACACGCTCGGCTGGCCATTCGCCAGGCTGTAGCCCTGGAGGCGCATGCCGGCGGCGTTCACGAGGTCGCCCGTCTGCCCGTCCACTACGAAGTTCCCGGCCCGGGTCAGATAGGATCGTCCGGAGCCGTCCTTCACCACGAAGAACCCGTTGCCCTTGATGGTGAGATCCGTCGGCGAGTTCGTCGCGGTCCCGGTACCCTCTTCGCTGATCCTGTGCCGGACCACCGTGTCGACGGATCCCGCATCGTACGATCCGGGGCTGGGATCGATCAGGAGCGATGAGAATTCCGTCGACGCGCGCTTGTACCCGGTCGTGTTCTGATTCTGGATGTTGTCGGCAACTGTTCCCAGTCTGTTGGACTGCGCGTTCATGCCGGAGACGCCGGCGTGCAGCACACCATACAGGCCCATGGCGAGGATCCTCTCATCCGAAACCGTCGCGTTACTCAGAGCAGGGCTCGCTTGCCCGAAGCTTTCGGCACCGGATTCCGGCCCGCCGCGGTCATCCGGAGCCCGGCTCCCGATCAGCTCCGCAGCGCGGTCGCGAGATCCAGGAAGGCGTCGAGGCTCTCCGGATCGGTCGGCTCCTGCCGCAGGGCGCCGTAGATCTTCGGGACCAGGGCGACCGCCTGATCCAGCTCGGGGTCGGCCCCGACATGGTAGCCGCCCATCAGGCGCAGATCCCGAGAATCCTCGTAGCGCGCGATCAGGTTCTTGAGCATGCGCACGAGTTGGCGCTGCTGCTCGGTCCACACGCGGTCGGCGAGCCGCGAGATCGAGCCGAGCACGTCGATCGCCGGGTAGCGGCCCTGGTCGGCGATGGCCCGGTCGAGGACGATGTGGCCGTCGAGGGTTCCGCGGATGCTGTCCGCCACGGGATCGTTGTGGTCGTCCCCGTCGACCAGCACCGAGAAGAGCCCGGTGATCGCCCCGCCCCCGTCCAGGCCGGGGCCGGCCCGCTCCAGCAGGCGCGGCAGATCGCCGAACACGCTCGGCGGGTAGCCCCGCGCCACGGGCGGCTCGCCGGCGGCCAGCGCCACCTCGCGGGCGGCATGGGCGAAGCGCGTCACCGAATCGAGCACGAGCAGCACGGACTGGCCCTGGTCCCGGAAGGACTCCGCGACCGCGAAGGCGAGCTTCGGGGCCTGCCGCCGCATCATCGGGCTCTCGTCGCCCGTGGCGACGACGACGACCGCGCGCGACCGGCTCTCCCGCATCGGGCCCTCGAGGAATTCCCGCACCTCGCGTCCGCGCTCGCCCACCAGGGCGACCACGACGGCGTCGAACCCGGAGCAGCGGGCGAGCATGGAGAGCAGCGTCGTCTTCCCGACCCCCGAGCCGGCGAAGATGCCGATCCGCTGGGCCGCGCAGAGCGGCGTGAACAGGTCCATCGCCCGCACGCCGGTCCGGAGGGGGCTGTCCACCCGCGACCGCGCCATCGCGGGCGGCGGGTCCGCGTCCAGCGGCATCGCCCGCGGGCCCGTCGGCAGGTCGCCCTTCCCGTCGATCGGCCTCCCGAGGGCGTTGACGACCCGGTCCTTCCACGCCTCGCAGGGCCGAGGTCCGGAGGTCGGCACCCGGTAGGCCGGCGATCCCAGGCCGGCCTCGATCCGGCCCTCGAACGGCTTGAGGATCACGCCGTCCTCGTCGATCCGAACAACCTCGCCCTCGATCTGCCGACCCTCGGCCTCGATCCGCATGCGGTCGCCGAGTCTCAGGAGCGGTACGGCGACGCGGATCCGGCAATGGCCCGCGCCGATCTCCCTGACCGACCCGCCGATCCGGATGAGGGGGTGATCGTCCCGACGCCCCAGCATGTCGGCGACGCGGTCGAGGGCGTTCATGCTGTTTCCCGGGGGCCGGAGCGGGAGCGGCTCACGTGGTCGGGCCGAGGCCACGGATGGCGTCCTGCAGCGACGATTCCGATTCCGCCACCGCGGCCGCCGCGCTCTGGAAGGTGCGCGTGATCTCGATGAGCCGCGACATCTCCATGACCGGATTGACGTTGGCGCCCTCCTGGAAGCCCTGCTGGACCCGGACCGTCGTCTCGTCGCGCTGGTTGAAGTCGAGGATCGGTCGGCCCGGACTGTCGGACGCCACCGCGCCGCCGGCGACGCGCGTCAGCTTCGCGGCGGGGTCCAGCCGGAACACGCCGAGCGCCCCGATCTGGTTGGCGCCCTGGGAGACGATCCCGTCCTGGCCGATCGTGAGCGGCGGCCCTTCCGGGTCGACGGTCAGCGGCGACCCGCCGGGATCCAGGATCGCGCGCCCGTTGAGATCCTGAAGGTCGCCGGCCGCCGTGACCTGCATGCGGCCGTCCCGTGTGTAGACCGTCCCCCGCGGCCCCCGCACGGCCAGCCAGCCGTCGCCCTGAAGGCCGACATCGAGCGGGGAATCCGTCTTGATCAGCGGGCCGGCCTTGCGCGACAGGAACGTCTCGCCCGGGGTCGCGAAGGCGACGTCGCGCTGGCCCGCCTGGGACAGGATCGTCTCGAACTTCACCTCTTCCGCCCGGTAGCCGGCCGTCCCGAGATTGGCGACGTTGGCGGCCACCGTGTTCAGGCGCTGCTCGAGCGCCATCTGGGCGGACAGCGTGACGTAGAGCGACGACTGCATGTCAGTGGCCCCCGAGCCGGATGGATTGCAGCTTGAGCAGGACACCGGTGTCGAAGCCGCCGTCGGCTCCGCCGAACAGGGACAGGAGCGGCGCCGACGTCGCGTTGTTCTTCATGTCCCACCTGAGCGTGAAGCGCTTGATGAAGCGATCGAGCTTGTCGGGATCCCGAAAGCTCGCGAGATCGACCTTGCTGGTGATGAGAGCGGCCTGCGCGTCGAGGCTGCCCCTGGCCGTCTCGTCCGCCAAGCCGAGGGTCGTGCGGACGACCTCCCCCAGCGCCTTGTCGGCCAGGATCCCGTAGGCCGACGTGATGGTTCCCGCCTGCCGCTTGAAGTAGAGGGCGAGCCGGACGCCCTCGTCCTGATCGCCGGCGTCGCTCTCGAGCTTCTGCCGGACGTACGCGTCCACGACGGCCGTGCTGGCTTCGGAGCGCTGCGTGGTCTCCGCGCCGAGGGTGCGGAAATCGAACGCCTTGGCGAAGGCGCGGAACCGCTCGTCCTGGATGCGGTCGACCAAGAGCTGCCCGTTCGCATCGGGCTCGCCGGCGAGGATCTTCCTCATGAATCCCTTCGCGTAGGCCATGTCGGCCAGCCCGAAGGCCTGCATGGCGAAGTCGAAGAGGCGGGTGTTGCCGAGGAAGTCGTCGACCGTCTTGATCCCGCCGATATGGTCAGTGAAGTATTTCAAGTCCCGCGCGACCTGCGCTTCCGCGGCTTTTCTGCTCAGTGCTTTCGGGACATCCCGGGCAATGATCTGGTAATCCGTGTAGGTCGATGTCATGTCGGCGACCCTCAGCGCGCCCGACCCTGCGCGAACCCTTCGGCGGGGCTCCCGGCCGTCCCCGACGAGGCGGGGCGAAGCGGGTCGGGATCTTGGAAATCCGCGCGTCCGGTTATGGCTCTCGGAGCTTGTCCGAGCCTTGCCGGGCCGGCATCGGGCCCGCGACCCGGCGGGACGTCCCCGCGGCTCCAGCCCTGCGCAAGCATGGCGGTCTACGGCCTGACGGATCAATCGTTACGACGTCGAGGCGCCGCGTGGGTGTAATCATCGGCTTACTGATCGCCGCGGCCAGCGTGGGCGGCGGCTTCTGGGCCATCGGCGGCCACCTGACCGTGGTGTGGCAGCCCTTCGAGTTCATCATCGTCGGCGGGGCCGCGATCGGCGCCTTCGTCGTCGCCAACCCGGCCGGCGTGGTGCTGGACACCGGCAGCGCGCTGAAGGACGCGGTTCTCGCGCGGGTTCCCAAGCGGGAGGATTACCTGGAGCTTCTCGGCCTGCTCTTCGCGCTGACGCGGGAGGTGCGCTCGAAGCCCCGCAACGAGGTCGAGAACCACCTGGAGCGTCCCGGCGAGTCCGAGATCTTCAAGGCCTATCCGCGGGCCGCACGGGACCCGGCGCTGACCCTGTTCATCTGCGACTACGTCCGCCTCATCATCATCGGCAACGCGCGCCCCTACGACGTCGAGGCGCTGATGGAGGAGGAGATCGCCACGCACCGGCGCGACAAGCTGAAGGTGTACAACGCGCTGATGATCATGGCGGACGGCCTGCCCGCCCTCGGCATCGTCGCGGCGATCCTGGGGATCGTGAAGGCGATGGGCGCGCTCGATCAGTCGCCCGCGCTCCTGGGAAGCCTGATCGGCGCGGCGCTGGTCGGCACGTTCACGGGCATCTTCGTCTCGTACACGGTGGTCGCGCCGATCGCCAACAAGATCAAGGCGACCCGCGAGTCGCAGGCGCGGCTCTACATCATCGTGAAGCAGACCCTGCTGGCCTACATGAACGGGGCCCTGCCGCAGATCGCGGTCGAGTACGGGCGCAAGGCGATCACCTCCGCCAACCGGCCGACCATCGACGAGGTCGAGGACGCGACGATGACGGCCTCGCCCCGCGGCGAGACCGTCCTGCGCGAGGCGGCGTGACGATGGACCGGCAACAAGTCGTCAACGACATCCGGGACCGGCTGCTGGATGCGGCGGGCCTGTCCCTCGAGCGGCTGCCGATGCTGCACGTGATCCTCGACAGGGTCGCGACCTTCTGCGCGGATCAGCTCCGGCATTTCGCCGCCTCCCCGGTCTACTTCTCGCTGAGCAACGTCGAGAGCCAGCGCTTCGGCGACATTCTCGAACCCTACGAGTCGAACGCGATCGCCGGCATCTTCCAGGCGCCGGAATGGGACAGTCACATCCTGGTCGGGTTCGACCGCGACTTCATCTTCACGATGGTCGAGGTCCTGCTCGGATCCGACGGGTCCGAGCCACCCCTCGACGAGGAGCGATCCTTCTCCAACATCGAGATGCGGATCGCCCAGCGCCTGTTCGACCAGATCGGCCGGGCGATGCAGTCCGCCTTCGCGCTGGTGGCGGACACGCCGTTCAAGCTCGAGCGGACCGAGCTGCGGATGGACTTCGCGGTGATCGGCCGCCGCAACAACCAGGCGGTCGCGGCGAAATTCCTGCTCCAGGCGCTCAATCGCGGCGGCGAGATGTTCATCGTCATCCCGCAATCCGTCCTCAACCCGATGCGCCAGAGCCTGGCCCGGATCCTGGTGGGCGAGACCTCGGCCAGGGATTCCCGGTGGACCCGGCAGATCGCCGGCGAGGTGCAGAAGACCCCTGTCACCCTGAAGGCGATCCTGGAGGAGAAGCCTCTCACGCTGAGCGAGATCGCCGGTCTCGCGGTCGGGCAGGTGCTGGAACTGCGGGCCACGCCGCGGAGCCGCGTCAAGCTCGTCGGGAACGACCGCGAGCTGTTCTGGTGCGATGTCGGGCAGGAGGATGGCGCCATCGTCCTGCGCGTGGACCACTTCATCGATCAGGACCAGGAGTTTATCGATGATGTTCTCGCTCGCTGAGGCCCTGTTGTTCGCCGCTCTCGTCGCGACGACCGCCTGCCTCGTTCCGATGTACATGCGGCTGAAGCGGCTGGACCGCTATCACGCGCAGTACCGGGACATGGTCGACTGGAGCGCCTCGGCCCTGGTCGGCGCGAGCAACGCCGTCCAGTCCTTCGCCCAGGACGGCCGCGTCGTCCTCGAGGACCTCGGCCGCGAGATCGAGCTCGCCAAGGCGGCCCTGGCCGAGTTGCGGGCGGAGCGGGACCGGCTGACGGCCCCCGCGCACGCGGCCGCCCCGTCGGAGGCCGCGGTCGGAAGCCGCCTCACGAGCGCCTGACGCCTTCCGTCGGCGGCGCGACACCCGTTGCCCCCCGCGATCGCCGGACCCGGCGATCCCGCGCGGTGGGCCTTTCCCTTCCCCGAGGAGCGCCTGATGTCATCCCCCTCAGAACAACCGAATAGCGAGTCCGGCCAGGGAGGCGGTCACAGCGAGAGCCTGTTCACGCGGATCGAGGCGCAGGCCGAAGGCCAGCGGGTGCATGACGAGCGGCTGGGCAGCGGCCGGAACCTCGACTCGATCCTGCGGATCCCGGTCCTGATGCAGGTGGTCCTCGGCTCCGCGACGATGCCGGTCTCCAACCTGATGAAGCTGGGGCGCGGCGCGATCGTACCCCTGGATCACCGCGTCGGCGAGCCGGTCGACGTCGTGGTCAACGGCCGCGTCATCGCCCGCGGCGAGGTCGTCGTCGTCGAGGACGACAACTCGCGCTTCGGCGTCTCCCTGACCGAGATCGTCGGCCCCGCCGCGGCCGACGCCAACGGCTGACGGGGCGGATCACCATGGCCGCAGGCTCCATGACCAAGGTTGGTCGGAAGGTTCTCACGCCCGCCGAGGAAGTCGCGGCCGTCCTCATCGCGATGAACAAGGGCTCGGCGAGCCGACTGGTCAAGTACTTCGACACCGGTGAGCTGAAGCAGATCACCCGCGCGGTCTCGCAGCTCGGGCCCGTGCCGAGGCCGCAGCTCGAGGTCATCGTCGAGCAACTGGCGGCGTTCTTCGCCGACGGCGCGAACCTGATCGGCACCGCCCGCGAGATGGAGAAGCTGCTCGAGGGCGTGCTTCCCCCCGAGCAGATCGCCGACATCATGGCCGACGTGCTCGGCGGGGGGGAGCGCTCGATCTGGGACCGCATCTCCAACGGGTCCGAGACCGCCCTGGCGGGCTACCTGATCAAGGAGCACCCTCAGACCGCGGCGCTCGTGCTGTCTAAGGTCAAGCCGGCCTGCGCCGCCAAGGTGATGGCGCAATTGCCGGCGCCGCTGCGCAACGGCGTCATGCGGCGGATGCTGACGTTCAAGCCGATCGTCGACGCGACCATGAAGATGATCGAGCAGACCATCCACGAGGATTTCATGATCAACCTGGCGCGCAATGCCGCGGCGGATACCCACTCGCGCATGGCCGACATCGTCAACAAGATGGAGCGCCAGAGCATGGAGGAGGTCCTGGACAACCTCACGCAGACGCGCCCGAAATCGGCCGAGATCCTGAAGAGCCTGCTCTTCACCTTCGACGACATCATCCACATGACGCCGCGGGCGCGGACGACGCTCTTCGATCAAGTCCCGCACGAGAAGGTCATCCTCGCCCTGAAGGGCACGAACGGGCCGTTGCGGAACGTCGTGCTCAGCGCGCTGACCGCCCGCGCCCGGCGCCTCGTCGAGCACGAGCTGGAGGGAGGCGAGCCCGCCGCCCAGCGGGACGTGCTCGACGCGCGCCGCGCGATCACCGACCAGGCGCTCGAGATGGCGTCGCGCGGCGAGATCGAACTCACTCCGGCCGACTCGGATGAGACCTACTTCCGCTAGCACCGTCCCCGGTCGGGGACGGCTCCGGGGCGCCGCTCCGGCGGACGCGTCCCGCCGGGCCGACCGGCGCGGTGCCGTCGGCGGCCCGAGTTCGGGGCACCGCGATGTCTGAGGACAGGGAGAGCAAGACCGAGGCGGCGAGCGAGAAGAAGATCAGCGACGCGATCGCGGAAGGAAACACGCCGTTCTCGCGGGAAGCGCCCGTCTTCGCCTCCATCCTGGGACTGCTGATCTTCCTGGTCTTCGTGGCGCGGGATCAGGGGCTGCCGCTGGTGCAGAGGCTCGCGCTGGTCTTGGAGCAGCCGCGCAACTTCAGCGTGGAGACGAGCCACGACGCGATGCGCCTCATCCACGCCCTCGCCCTGGAGATGGGCCGCTTCCTGCTGCCGGTCCTGGTCATCCTGCTCGTGGCCGGCATCGCCGCCTCGATCTTCCAGAACGCGCCGCGCGTGGTGTTCGATCGGATCCAGCCGAAATGGTCCCGCATCTCCCCCGTCGCCGGCTGGAATCGGCTCTTCAGTCTGCAGGGGTTCGTCGAGTTCGGGAAAAATCTGTTCAAGTTCTTCGCGATCGGCGGCATGTCCTACATGGTCCTGCACGCGGATCGCCACGAGATCGTCAATGTCATGTTCGTGGATCCAGTCGGGTTGCCAGAATTCCTGCTGACCCTCTCGGTGCGCCTCGTCTCGGCCGTGAGCGTCGCGACGATCGCGCTGGTCGCCGGCGACCTGGTCTGGACCCGCGTGCGCTGGCAGCGCGACCTGCGGATGTCGCGGCAGGAGGTGAAGGACGAGTTCAAGCAGCTCGAGGGCGACCCGCTCGTGAAGGCGAAGATGCGCTCGCTGGCGCAGGACCGGCTGCGCAAGCAGATGATGGCGGCGGTGCCCCGCGCCACCATGATCCTGGCGAACCCGACGCACTACGCGATCGCGCTGCGCTACGACCAGAGCGAGAACGACGCCCCGACGGTTCTGGCCAAGGGCGCGGACCTGATCGCCCTCCGCATCCGCGAGATCGCCGAGAAGCACCGGATCGAGGTCGTCGTCGACAAGGCGCTCACCCGGGCGATGTACGACCATGTCGAGGTCAACCAGGCGATCCCGGCGGAATTCTACCGGGCGGTGGCGAACCTGCTGGTCTACGTGATGACGCGCAAGCGCCGCTGACCGGCGCGGCGTGGCCGCGGCGTGGCAGCGGCGTTGACCGGTCGGCCCGTCCCGACCGGCAGAGGCCGCGGACCCTGGCAGATCCGCGGCGCGGCGTTTCAGGCCGCGCAGGCCGTCGGCGGGCCCGGGGCGGTCTTGGGGCAGTCTTGGGGCAGTCTCGGGGCGCTGCGCGTCCGGGATCCGGGAGCGGCCTCAGGCCGCCCGAACGCGGGCGTCCAGCCGCTTCGCCTCCCGGCGGAACCGGTGCAGCACGAACTCGGTGTAGCCGTTCGGCTGGCCGGCGCCCTCGAAGACCAGGGCCGCGGCGGCGCGGAAGGCCGGCCCGTCGAAGCCCGGGGCCATCGGCCGGTAGGCCGGGTCGCCGGCGTTCTGGCGATCGACGACCTCGGCCATGCGCCGCAGGGCCGCGGCGACCTCGTCGCGATCCACGATCCCGTGGCGCAGCCAGTTGGCGATGTGCTGGCTGGAGATCCGCAGGGTGGCGCGGTCCTCCATCAGCCCGACCTCGTGGATGTCCGGCACCTTGGAGCAGCCGACGCCCTGGTCGACCCAGCGGACCACGTAGCCCAGGATCCCCTGGCAATTGTTGTCGAGCTCCTCCCGCACCGCCTCCGGCGCGAACGCGCCCTCGGCGAGGGGCAGGGTCAGCATGGCGGCGCGGGTCGCGGGCGCCCGGCCGGCGAGCGCCGCCTGGCGGGCGCGGACATCCACCTGATGGTAGTGGAGCGCGTGGAGCGTCGCGGCGGTCGGCGACGGCACCCAGGCGGTGTTGGCGCCCGCCTCCGGGTGGGCGCCCTTGGCGTCGAGCATCGCCGCCATCCGGTCGGGGGCGGCCCACATGCCCTTGCCGATCTGCGCGTGGCCGGGCAGACCGCAGGCGAGGCCGGCATCGACGTTGCCGTCCTCGTAGGCCTGGATCCAGGCGGTCGCCTTCATGGCATCCTTGCGGACCACGGGGCCGGCCTCCAGCGAGGTGTGGATCTCGTCGCCGGTCCGGTCGAGGAAGCCGGTGTTGATGAAGAACAGCCGGTCCGACGCCGCGGCGATCGCCGCCTTGAGGTTGAGCGTCGTGCGCCGCTCCTCGTCCATGACGCCGATCTTGAGCGTCCGCGGCGCGAGGCCGACCAGCGCCTCGACCCGCCCGAACAGCGCCACCGCGAAGGCGACCTCGTCGGGACCGTGCAGCTTGGGCTTGACCATGTAGACCGAGCCGGTCCGGCTGTTGCGGAGCGGACCGGTGCCCTTCAGGTCGTGCAGGGCGATCAGCGCGGTGACGGCCGCGTCGAGGAACGTCTCCGGGATCTCGGCGCCGTCGAGGGTCACGGCGTCGGTGTACATGTGGTGGCCGACATGCCGGACCAGCATCAGCGACCGGCCCGGCAGGGTCAGGCGCCCGCCGTCGGGGGCCGTGAAGGTCCGGTCCTCGGCGAGCCGCCGCTCGACCGTGCGGCCGCCCTTGGACAGGGTGGCGGTCAGATCACCGCGCATCAGGCCGAGCCAGCTCCGGTAGACCGCGACCTTGTCGGCCGAGTCCACGGCCGCCACCGAATCCTCCATGTCCATGATGGTCGAGAGGGCGGCCTCCAGCACCACGTCGGCGATGCCGGCCGGGTCGGTGCGGCCGATCGGGCTCGCGCGGTCGATGACGACCTCGATGTGCAGGCCGTTGTGGCGCAGCAGGAGCGCGGTCGGCGCCGCGGCGTCGCCGGTGTAGCCCGCGAAGGCGGACGATCCGGTCAGGCCGGCGCTGCGGCCGGCGCCGAGATCGGCGGCGAGGCGGCCGTCCGTCACCGAGAAGCCCACGGCATCCGCCCAGGAGCCGACGCTGAGCGGCGCGGTCGCGTCGAGGAACGCCTTGGTCCTGGCCACCACCGCGGCGCCGCGGGCCGGGTTGAACCCGGCGCCGGGCGCGAGCTCGCCGTCCTGCGGGATCGCGTCGGTGCCGTAGAGGGCGTCGTAGAGGCTGCCCCAGCGGGCATTGGCGGCGTTCAGCGCGTAGCGGGCGTTGGAGATCGGCACCACGAGCTGCGGCCCGGCGATGGCGGCGATCTCCGCGTCCACGTTCTCGGTGGTCACCCGCACGGTCTCGGGCTCCGGCTGCAGGTAGCCGATCCGCGTCAGGTAGGCCGCGTAGGCCGCCGGGTCGTGCGGCGCTCCGCGATGGTCGCGGTGCCAGGAATCGATGTCGGCCTGGAGGCCGTCGCGCCGGTCGAGCAGCGTCCGGTTGTGCGGTGCGAGATCGCGGACGATCGCGGCGAAGCCCGACCAGAACCGGTCGGCCGAGAGACCGGTCCCGGGCAGCGCTTCCTCGGAGACGAAGGTGCGGAGATCCTCGGCGACGACGAGCTTCGACATGGCGATCCTCGGGGATGCGTGGCGACGCGCGTCAGAAAAAAAATCGAACGCGCCGTGAAAAATTTTTGACGTCTCCTCGATAGATCGCTTGGCATCCGCGAGAAAGGCGGCAAAAGGGATTTGATTTTTTCCGCAGCGTTGACAATGCACGACCAGAGCGACTTGGAGATCTTCGCCCGGGTGGTCCGCACCGGCAGCCTCACCCAGGCCGGGTCGGAGCTCGGCCTGTCGGTCGCGGTGGTGTCGAAGCGGCTGAAAAGGCTGGAGGAACGGCTCGCCGTGCGCCTGCTGCATCGCACCACGCGGCGGGTGGCGCCCACGGATGTCGGCGCGGCCTTCTTCGAGCGGATCGCGCCGATCGTCGACGCCATCGCGGAGGCCGAGAGCCTCGTGTCGCAGACGGCGACGCGGGCGCGGGGGACGCTCCGGGTCACGGCGCCGAGCTCCTTCGGGCGCCTGCACATCGTCCCGCACCTGCGGGCCTTCTTCGCCCTCCATCCCGGCATCGTGCTCAACTTGGAGCTGAGCGACGATTTCGAGTCGATCGTCGAGCGCGGCTACGACCTCGCGATCCGGGTCGGCGCGCTGGAGAGTTCCGGGCTGACGGCGGTGCGCCTCGCGCCAGTGCAGCGGGTCCTCTGCGCGCGGCCGAGCTACCTCGACGCGGCCGGGCGGCCGCAGAGCCTCGACGACCTGCGCGGCCATGTCTGCCTCGCCACCGAGAACCAGAATCCCTGGCGGCTGGTCGGGCCGGAGGGCCCCTGCACGGTCGGCGCCTCGGGGCCGCTGCGCACCCATTCCAACGAGGTGGTGCGCGAGGCCGTGATCGGCGGCCTCGGGATCGCGCTGCGCTCCACCTGGGACGTGCACGCGGAGCTGCGCGACGGCCTGCTGGAGGTGGTGCTGCCGGCCTACGCGGCGGCGGCCTCGGCCGGCATCTTCGCGGTCTACCCGAGCCGGGCCTTCGTGCCGGCCAAGACCCGGGCCTTCATCGCGTTCCTCAAGCAGACCTACCGGTCGAGCGGGGCCTGGGCAGACGGGTGAGGTGCGTGCTGCGGCGTCTCGCTCCTGCTGAGCGGGAGGCGCCCGCTCGACGTCTCACGCCGTCGCCGATCGCGGCACCGCCGTCGTTGCGGGTGGAGCGAAGCAGTCCGGTCGGCGTGACGAGGTCGGACGTCGCGCTGCCCTGGGTCGCTTCGCCGCGTTCGCGATGACGGAGAGCGGCGCATCGACCGAACGGCTCAGCCGGCGGCCGTGCCGCCCTCAGCCGTTCGCGAAGAAATCCGGATCCGTCCGCGCCAGCATCCGCTTGAACGCCGCCCACTCGTTGTCGGGCGCCCCCTGGACCACGACGCGGTCGTAGCCGGCGGCGTACTGCCCGGCGGTCTTGGTGGCGATGGCGGAGGAGGGCCGGATCACCGGCGCGCCCGCCGCCTGGATCGCCAGCTGCGCCCGGCACGAGCGCTCCATGTTGTGCATCAGCCGGAACGCCTCGCCGACCGTGCGGCCGCAGGTCAGCAGGCCGTGATTGCGCAGCACCATCACGGGCTTGTCGCCGAGATCGGCCACCAGCCGCTCCCGCTCGTCGAGGTCGAGGGCGATGCCCTCGTAGGCGTGGTAGGCGACGCGCCCCGTGAACTGCATCGACCACTGGTTCAGGGGCAGGAGCCCCTCCTCCTGGCAGGAGACCGCCACGCCCGCGACCGTGTGGGTGTGCAGCACGCAGATCGCGTCGTGGCGCGCGGCGTGGATGGCGCTGTGGATCGTGAACCCGGCCGGGTTGATGCCGAGCCCCATCGGATCCTCGAGCACTTTCCCGTCGATGTCGACGGTGACGAGGTTCTCCGGCGACACCTCCTCGAAGCGCATCCCGTAGGGGTTGATCAGGAACCGGTGCCCGGCGCCCGGCAGCCGCGCCGAGATGTGGGTGTAGATGCTGTCGTCGAGGCCCAGCCGATGGATCAGCCGGTAGGCGGCCGCGAGGTCGACGCGCATCGCGCGGATCGCGGCGCGATCGGCGGGGTCCGTATCCCGGTCCGCGACGGTCGACGGTGTGGCTGCGCTCATGCGACGGCTCCCTGCCGGTCGGCCCTGTCGGCCCTCCGGGATCGCCGCCCGGCGCAGGCGGTCCCGCGATCCCCGGGCGCCCGAGGCGGGGGCTCGGGGCGAGGTCCGGGAATCGTCGGCAGGGTGCACCAGGGCGGGCGGCCCGGCAATGCGGCGGGACCTCCGGGGGAGCGACGGCCGCGTCCCACCGGATTGCCGGGCCGCGCGGGCGGTCGCCCGAGCCGTCTTCCAGTCCCTTACTTGGACGGGCGGTCGCCGGGCGGAAAGAGCGCGAGCGCCTCCTCCGCCAGGACACCGCCCGTGATCGCGATCGGGCGGAACGCCGACCGGTCCGCGACCTCCGTGCAGCTGATCATGATCTGGTCGATCTTCGTGGCGAGCTGCTGCAGCGAGGCGGCGAAGACGACGCGCGAGATCCCGCACCAGACGATCGCGCCCATGCACATCGCGCAGGGTTCGCCGGACGTGTAGAGGGTCGTCCCCCGCAGCGCCTCCGGCCCGTGCTCCGCGAGGAAGCGGCGGATCGCCACCATCTCGCCGTGCGCCGTGGGATCGCGCTGCTGCTTCCCGAGATTCAGGCCCCGGGCGCGGATCTCGCCCTCCGCGACGATGACGGCGCCGAACGGGAAGTCGGCGCGGCGCGCCTCGGCGATGGCCGCCCGCATGAAGGTCTCGTCCGCGGCCGTGGCCGGCGCGGCGGTGGTCGCCGACGCGGGGCGCGCGCCCGTCGACAGCGCCACGCCGAGCGCCGCGGCCCCGAGGAACGCGCGCCGGCCCGCATCGGGCGCGACGGGCGGTGCGTGGCCGTGCGGCCCGGTGCCGCGGAGCTTGCTCGTCATGATCGGTTCCGCTGAGCTGTCTCGAGGGGCCGTCCCGGCGGCCGCGACCGCGGCCCGGGGCCGTCCTGGAAGCGCTGCCTGGAAGCGCTGCCTAGAAGCGCTGCTCCGTGCGGCCGGGGTTGGGGCCGCGGCCGTGATAGGACGCCATGCACAGGTGCCAGATCTGCGAACCGAGGTCGTAGAGGCTGAGGTTGTTCGGGTTGGGGTAGCTGAAGATCTGGGCCCGCGCCTGCTCGCGGCAGGCGGCGTCCTGCGGGCTCTGGATGGGTGGCTCCGGCACGGATTGCGCCGCCGCCCCCGTGGTCAGGGCAATCGCGGTCGCGAAGGCAATCAGCGGGAGGCGCATCGTCACAGGTCTCCGAATACGGCGCCGCGGTGGCCGCTGTCCGGCCGGCCGCGGATCTGGGAAGCGGTATGTGGGGCCGGCGGCGCTCCGGGCGAGACCGTCCGGAGCGCCGCCGGCGCGTTCGTCAGCGGCGACGCCAGTGGTAGCTGCGATGCCAATGATAGTTGCGGTGCCAGCGATAGTTGCGATGCCAGCGGTAATTGCGGTGCCAGCGATAGTTGTAGGTCCGGTAGAAGCGCCGGCCTCCGTAGTAGCGGGCTCCGTAGAAGGCCGGGCCCGGGCCGTAGAACCGGCGGGCGTTCGGGACGCACCGGCCCCACGGGTTGAGGTGGAATCCGGGCCCGCACCAGTAGCCGACCCGGGTCAGCCCGCTCGCGTCGCCGGCCAGCGGAGCCGGTGAGAGCGGGGCCGCCGACGCCGGGCCCGTCAGGCCCAGGCCGCTCAACACAAGGGCCACGAGCCCCATCATCCGCATGAAATGCACGGCGTGATCCTCCCGCGACCGGCGCGCTGTCCGCGTCCGGATCGTGCATCATGCTGCTTGCGAGCCAAGATTAATGTCAATGGCCCGCATTCAGTCAATACCTGTATCAACTACGCATCATCATTTATGAGCCGCGCGATTTCCGTTCTGTATTCAGTGTTTGTCAATGCATCCGTTCCAATCTGACGCACCCGGCGCGCCGGTGACGGATCGGGAGGAGGACCATGAACAGCGCGGATCGTCGGGCCGGCGGACGGTCTCGACCCATCGTGACGGCCGGCCTCGCCGCCCTCGTCCTCGCGCTCGCCGCCGGTCCCGGCGGCGCGCAGGACGGCTTCGGTGAGGGGGCCGGGCGCCCGGCTGACCTCGCGGCCGGCGCGGAGGTGGACGCGCTGCGGCCGGTCGTCGAGCGCTTGGCCGGCGCCTGGGTCGCGCGCGGGGCGATCCCGGGCCTGATCGTGGGCGTGAGCCACCGGGGGCGGCGCAGCTATTTCGGGTTCAACGGGGCCGGCGGCGCGCCCTACCGGTCCGACACGATCGTGGAGATCGGCTCGATCACCAAGGTGTTCACGACCGCACTGTTCGCCGAGGCCGTCGATGCGGGCCGCCTGCGTCCCGACACGCCGCTGCAGGAGCTGTTGCCGAACCTGCGGCTCCGGCCCTGCACGGCCCAGATCACGCCGCTGCAGCTCGCCGACTTCACCTCGGGGATGCCGACGCTGCCGGGCGACCTGCCGCGTGCCCTGGCGGAGCGCAGCGTCCGGACCTACCCGCCGGAGGCGTTCCTGGCCTGGGTGTCGCGCTGGAGCCCGGAGGGATCCGAGGCGGGCGGCTGCGCCCTGCCCGCCCCCTACCGGTACTCGAATGCCGGCATCGGCCTGCTCGGCTACGTTCTCTCCGAACGTCTCGGCGCGCCGTGGGAGAGCCTCGTGCACGAGCGGATCACCGGGCCGCTCGGGATGACCAGCACGGCGGTCACCGTGAAGCCGGCCGACCGCGCGCGTCTCGCGCAGGGCTACGGGATGGAGGGCCAGCCGGTCATGCCCTGGCCGGTCTTCGCGTGGTACGCCGCGGGAGCGCTCCGCTCGACCGCCACCGACATGCTCGCCTTCGGCGAGGCGGCGCTCGGGCACGAGGCGGTGAACGGCGCGCCCGTGCCGCCAGCGCTCACCCGGGCGCTGCGCGAGGCGATGACGCCGCTCTACCAGCCGGAGGGACAGACCTTCCGGCAGGGCATGGCCTGGATCGAGGAGATCGGCGACCCGGACGCGGGCCAGCGGCCGGTCTTCCTGAAGGTCGGGGGGACCGACGGCTTCAACAGCGTGGTCGTCGTCAATCCGGGCAAGGATCTCGTCGTCTTCGTGGCCGGCGGCCAGCCGAAGATCGGCGCGGAGCGCCTCGGCGTGGCGCTGTCCCGCCAGATCCGCTGAGCGGGCCCGGGCCGCGCGGGGCGCTCACCCCGCCAGCGCGGCCTCGATCCCGGCCCCGATCGCCAGGAGCCGGCGGTCCTGTCCGTGCCGGGCCAGCAGCATCAGGCCCGCCGGCCGGGGCAGGCCCGGCATCGGCAGGGACAGGCCGGTGAGATCGAAGAAGTTGCCGAAGGCGGTGTTGCGCAGCATCAGGCGATTGGCCGCCAGGAAGGCCGCGTCGTCCGCCGCCAGCGGGGCGGTGAGCGGCGCCGTCGCGGCGGTCGCCGGGAGCGCCAGCACGTCGAGCGGGGCGAGGTGCCGGTCGAAGGCGGCGATCAGCGCGGCCCGCCGGCGCATCGTCCGGATGTAGCCTGCGGCCGTCGCATTCCGGCCGGCCACGATGCGGCGATGCACCCGCGGGTCGTAGCGGCCGGCCGCGCTGTCCAGCCAGTCAGCGTGGATCGCCGCGGCCTCGATCGCCGCGAGGGAGCCGTCCGGGAGCGCCGCGTCCATGGCGGCGAGGTGGTCGTCGATCGGGTGATCGGCGATCCGGGCGCCGGCCCGGGACAGGCGGGACAGCACCCGCTCGAAGGCCTCGGCGACCGGCGCCTCCGTCTCGGTGAACAGCAGGCCCCGCGGCACGCCGATGCGCAGGCCGGCGACGGCGAGCGCCTCCAGCGGCGCGGGCTCCTCGCCCGCCATCACGGCGTCGGCGGCCGCGCAATCCGCGACCGTCCGGGCGAGCGGCCCCAGGGAATCGAGGGCGTAGGACAGCGGGAACGCCCCCTCCAGCGGCACGCGGCTTGCGGTCGGCTTGAAGCCGACGACGCCGTTCAGCGAGGCCGGGATCCGGACGGAGCCGCCCGTGTCGGACCCGATCGCGATGTCGCTCGTCCCCTGCCCCACCGAGACCCCGGCGCCGGAGGACGAGCCCCCCGGGATGCGCGCCGGATCGGCGGCGTTGCCGGGGGTGCCGTAATGCGGGTTGAGGCCGAGCCCCGAGAAGGCGAACTCGGACATGTTGGTCTTGCCCAGGATCACCGCGCCGGCGCGGCGCAGGCGGGCGACCACCGGGGCGTCGGACCGCGCCGGCGCCGCGTCGGCCAAGAGGACCGAGCCGGCGCGCGTCGTCTCGCCCGCCACGTCGAACAGGTCCTTGATCGAGACCATCGCGCCGTCGAGGGGGCCGAGGGAGATCCCGTCCTGGCGGCGCGCATCGGCGGCGTCCGCCGCCGCGCGGGCCTGCTCCGGGTAGAGGCGGGTGAAGACCGCCGGGTCCCCCGCGGCGATCCGGGCCAGCCGGGCCTCGAGGGTCTCGCGTACGCTCATGGTCCTCACCGCATGATCTGATCCGGCCCTGCAAGCGGAGGGCCGGTCGGGCCGGTCCGCGTCAGAACGTGCCGGGATAGGCGCCGCCATCCATCAGCAGGTTCTGCCCGGTGATGAAGCCCGCCTGCTGGCTGCACAGGAACGCGCAGGCGGCGCCGAACTCGTCGGGGTGGCCGAAGCGGCCGGCGGGGTTGTCGCGGGCCCGCGCCTCCAGGAACGCCTCCACGGAGGTGCCGGCCTTGGCGGCCCCCGCGGCGGCGTTGCCGCGGATCCGGTCGGTGTCGAAGGGGCCAGGCAGCAGGTTGTTGATCGTCACGCCGTGCCGCACGGTCTTGCGCGCCAGGCCGGCCACGAAGCCCGTCAGCCCCGAGCGGGCGCCGTTCGACAGGCCGAGATGCTCGATCGGCGCCTTCACGGCGCCGGAGGTGATGTTGACGATCCGGCCGAACCCGCGGTCGATCATCCCGTCGACCGTCGCCTTGATGAGCGCGATCGGCGCCAGCATGTTGGCGTCGAGCGCCCGGATCCAGGCGTCGCGGTCCCACTCGCGGAAATCGCCGGGGGGCGGGCCGCCGGCATTGTTGACCAGGATGTCGGGCTCGGGGCAGGCGGCGAGCGCGGCCGCCCGGCCGGCCTCGGTGGCGATGTCGCCCGCGACGGCGGTGACGGTGACGCCCGTCGCGGCGCGGATCTCGTCCGCGGTCCGCTCCAGCGTCTCCGCGGTGCGGGCCGTGATCGTCACCGCGACGCCCTCCCGGGCGAGCGCCAGGGCGCAGCCCTTGCCCAGTCCCTTGCTCGCCGCGCAGACGAGCGCCCGGCGTCCGCTCAAGCCGAGATCCATGGGAAGCCTCCGTGAGCCGGCCCTCGCCGCGAGGGCGTCCGGCGCGTCATAGCGCGCCGGGTGCCGTCCCCGGAAGCGGCCCGGGACGGGGCGCGGGGCCTCTCGGGGTCTCTCCGCCTCCGGAGGGCCGGTTCGGCGGCGGGCGCCTCACGGCCGGAACCGGGATCCGGCGCTCACCACGTGCGCAGGTCGCGGGCGCCGGGCACGTCCGGACGCTCCTCCCGCTCCGGAGCGACGAAGCCCGCCCACAGCAGGGCCACCGCCCCGGTGAGGAGCGGAAGGGACGTGCTGAGGACGAGGCTGAGGGTCACGGCGATCCTGCCAGGCGGACGGTGTCGAGGCGACGAGATCAGAATTCCATATCCTGAGAATTGTTTTCGACGACTTAAGGCGAGTGCTCGTAATTGCGGGACCCCGGAGGAGATCTGCGCGGCCGGCCCGCGTCGCGGCGGCCATCGCGCGTCATGGTGGCGTCGGACGCTCGGCCGAGGCCGACGCATCGCGGGTCCGCGCGATCCCGGCCGGATGTCCGGGCGACCGGGGCCGGCGCGCGCCGGCTCAGGGCTGATCCGCCGCTCCGGACAGGGCGCCGAACTCGTTGACCATGCACTCGTGCATCCGGCGCAGCCACGCCCGCGCCTCGGCCCGCTGGGCCTCCGCCCGTTCGGCCCGCTCGTCCGACGCACGGGCCTGCGCCTCGGCCCGCTCGGCCCGGGCGAGCGCCGCCTGCAGGAGCGCCTCGGCGTGGCGGGCCCGCTCCTCGGCCGCGCGGAGCGCCGTCTCGGCCGCCCGCACGGAACTCTGAGCCTCCCGGACGGAGTCGCGGGCGCTCGCCTGCAGGGCGCGGACCCGCGCCGCGGCGCCGCGCACGGCGGTCAGGGAGGTCGACCAGTCATCCTCGGCCGCCGGGGAGGCGGGCGCGGGGGATGCGGCCGCGGCGCCGGAGAACAGCGCCACGACCCGGTCGATCGGGTCGGCGTGGCCGTCGCGCGGCAGGGCCGGGTCGGACAGGGGATGGGGCGCCGTCGGCTCGGCCCACGCGCGGGCGGCGCTCATGCCGCAGCCTGCTCGGTGAGGTCCGAGAACTCGGACAGGATCGCCTGTTGGACACGGTCCAGCCAGTCCTCGGCCTGCCGGGCCCGATCCTCGGCGGCGCGGGCGCGGGCCTCCGCCGCCTTGGCGCGCTCCTCGGCGGCGACGACCTGCGCCTCGGCGCGCAGCTGGGCCTCGCGCGCCTGCATCTCGGCCATCCGGGCGCGCTCGTTGGAGGCGTGGACCTCCTCGCGGACCTGATCCAGCACCTGCTCGATCCGCGCCTCCCGCTCGCGCGCCTGGGCCTCGATCACGCGCGCTTGGCGGGCGGCGGTCTGCACCCGGTGGATCAGCGCGTCCCAGTCCCGCGGCGCGGCCGGCGGTGTCGGGGACTCGGCCCGCGCGTGCAGCGACGCGACGGCGCGCAGGACGTTGCCGAGGTCGGGTTCGGACGCGGCGCCGCGCTTGGCCTTGTCTGCGGGCCGGAACCGAGGATCGCTCAGAAGCCTCTGCAGCTCGCTCACGGATCCCCTGCTCCCTGTGTACGCGATTCTGATCCGACTAAGCTGTTTAGAATGGTTAACGAAGGATTAAACGACGGGCGATCGGGTATTGGACAATTAATGACGGCGGCCGATCCCCGCGCGGCGGCCACGGCCGGGCGGGCCTCGCGCCGGGCCCCGGATCGCCGGATCGAAGCCGGCGGCAGGATTGCCGGTGCGCTCGCCGGATGTGCTGTTTGATACGGAATTCGCGCCCGGAATGACCGCGTATTCAGCTCATCGGTACGGGCTGAAATGGTTGTTCTGCAGGAGATCGCGATGGCCGGGAACCGCATGGAAGAGGCCTGGAGGCCGGCCTTCAAGACCGGACAGATCTTCTTCGGGCACCCGCAGGAATGCTGTGACTGCCTGATCTGGGAGCTCAGGACATCCGGGGCGCGGATCGAGGTCCAGCCGGAGGCGGTGCCACCGCAGGCCGTCCGGCTCGTCTCGATCGCCCTGCTGCTGAACCAGGCCTGCGAGGTCGTCGCGCGCGAGGGCCGGACGATCGAGCTGAGGTTCTCCCCCCGTCCGGAGCCCGCGGGCGGTGCGCCCGACGCGACGCGGCCCGTGCTCGGCCGCACGCTGTTCCCGCCGCACCGGCCATAAGTCTCCCGCATCACCGCGAAGCACCCGAGGAGGTGCGTCATGACCGCTCCGCAAGTCATCGCAACGATCTTCTTCCTGGTCTCGGTCGGTTCGGCGACGACGCTGGCCCTCATGGCGGCGGCCTCGGCCGTGCTGGACGCGGTCGCGAAGACCTGCGACCGCGCGCGGCCGGACGCGGGACGGGACCGCTCGCGCCGTGTCACGGAGGCCGCCTGTCGGCTGCGCCGCGCGGCCCTCGCCCGCACCGCGATCCCGTAGGATCCCGGTCCCGCCGCCGGGTCGGGCATCGGTTCTGCTCGAGCCTCGTCGTCTCGCCACGCGAGAGGAGGCACGAGCGACGCCGTGAGGGAGGAACGGGCAGGCGCGATGCCGTAGGCCGCGACGGGTTCGGAGAACCCCTCGGTGGGCGATCCTGCCGTGACGTCAGTCTGGGGCGTTCAATCTGGAGACGGGCCGGGAGTCACGGCGCCGAATGGTGGAGACGACAGGGATCGAACCTGTGACCTTTCCCATGTCAAGGGAATGCACTACCGCTGTGCTACGTCTCCATATCGACCGCGATCAGGTTCGACGAACCTGCAAGCCATCGAAATAGTCCAGACTGCTCAGTAACTTATGAGAGTGCCGACTACCGTGTCAAGGTAGTGCTCTCCCGCCGAGCTGCGCGTCCGGGCCGGCGCCGTTCGGGCTCCGGTGGGCGGGGCCTATAGCGGCTGCCCGGCGAGGGCGCAAGCGGAACCTGCGTGACCAGGCCGATCGATCGCGTCCCTCAATGGTCCGGCCGCGGCGCGCGCCGACCCGATCGCCCCGCGCCGCGCGCGGATAGCGCATTCTGCGTCAATGGCTTAGAGACGGGGAGAACGAGCCGGCGGGGGCAACCCGCCGGGATCCGTCTCCGGGCCGAACGCGCCATGGTGCACGCCGACGGGAAAATGCGCTATGGCCCTGCCGCTCGGCATCCGGCCGCGCCGCGACACATGGCGGACACTCGGCGCCGGCATGCCGCCGCCTCACGCTTCAGGACATGCGCTACTTCATCGACCACGATCAGGGCGACTCGATCCGCGGCTGGATCGTGCCGGACAATCCCCTCGCCATCAGCCGGGTCGTGGTCGCGGTCGACGGCCGACGCGTGGCCGAGGTCCCGGCCAGCGTCATCGACGAGGCGTTCAAGCGCAACGGCTGGCACGCCACCGGGCAATGCACCTTCGTGGTCAGCGAGGCCGAGGTGCCGGGCCTGTCCGAGATCCCGCGGCTCGAACTCTACGATGCCGACACCAACGTGCTGGTCTACCGCCGCATGCCGGTCGAGGGTCAGATCCGGCTGCGGACCATGCTGATCAACACCGGCATCGAGCCCGAGACCGTCCTCCAGACGGCGCTCTTCCCGTATTTCCAGCACTGCTACTTCGGCATCCACAAGCTGCCGGACGAGATCCTGAGCTGCGTCCTGGCCGGCCCGGCCGCCCCGTCGGCCTTCCTGTCGGGCGCCGTGACCATCCCGCGCTACGAGAACTTCATGACGCCGGACCTGATGGTCACGGCCATCCTGCTCCAGGAGCCGCAGATCGAGATGGCGGCCCGGATGCGCTGGCTGAAGGCCCGGGCCGCGGATGCGGCCGATCCGGCGCGCAGCTGGCGCCTGGGGCCGCTGGCCGAGGCCGCCGCCTTCGCGGACGGGTACGACTTCTCCGACGTGAAGAGCCTCAAACGCTTCTTCCGGATGCTGCCCGAGCCCGCCTACCGGCTGCTCTACAACCCCCTGACCCGCCAGCTCGGGACCCGCATGCCGGACGACCGGCTGCATCCGGGCAACTCGATCGCGGCGATCGAGATTCTCGCCCGGGTCGGGATCGTCGGCCACAAGACCCGGTTCCCCGCCTTCGCGTCGACGCTGTTCGACCGCCTCGGGATCGGCGCGCCGATCCCGGCGCTGCCGCCGGTGCCGGCCGAGACGCTGGCGCTGGCCGAGCGCCTGAAGAGCGTCAAGGCGGTCGAGGACATGATCGTGTTCGACGTGGCCATGTCGGATGCCGTGAAGGCCTCGGTCGACAAGAGCTGGAGTTGATGGTGCGTTCGACCGGGCCGGCGGTGCCCGAACTCCGCCTCCCGACGGCGCAGGTCGCGGGGCTCTGGGGCAAGCGGCGCGCCCTCCCGGCGCGGGCGGGCTCCGACGGGTTGCGCGTCGCGCTGCCGGATCTCGCGGGCCGCTGGGTCGAGATCATCCTGTCCAACGACCCGGCCGAGGCCCGCGACACCCTCCCCGACATCAGCTTCGTCGGTCCCGACGGACGGGCGGGCACGCTGCTGCCGCAGGAGGCCCGGGGCGGCGGCGCCTTCGCGTGGATCGGCTGCCTGCCCGAGGACGTCGTCGAGCTGCGCGTCGCCGACCCGGCCGGGCGCGTCCCGGTCCGGCTGCGCCGGATCGCCGTGCGCCGCCTCGCCCGGCCGGTCCTGGCCGCCCGCGGGCTCCTGCGCGATCCCGGCCTGACCGTGCAGGCCTTCACCTGGCGGATCCTCGGCAAGAAGGTGCGCGCGCGGGGCTTCCTCGGCCGGGCGCTGCGCCACCGGCGCGTGAGCGGCTACGAGGCCTGGCTCGGGACCCACACCCTGCGCCGCGCGGAGCGGGACGGGATCGCCGCCGAGATCGCCGCCTGGACCGATCCGCCCCTGATCTCCGTGCTGATGCCGGTCCACGATCCGGACCCGAAGGTGCTGCGCGCGGCCCTGGCCTCGCTGCGGGCGCAGCTCTACCCCCACTGGGAACTGTGCGCCGTCGACGACGCCTCCACGCGCCCCGAGATCCCGCGGATCCTGAGCCGGGCGGCCGAGGCCGACCCGCGCATCCGCGTCCTCGCCCGGACGGAGAACGGCCACATCGCCCGGGCGACCAACGACGCGCTGGGCATGGCCCGGGGGGCGGTCTGCGCCTTCATGGACCACGACGACGCGCTCACCGAGGACGCCCTCTACGAGGTCGCCCGGGCGCTGCGCCGCGACCCGGGCCTCGTGCTGATCTACAGCGACGAGGACAAGATCGACGGGCGCGGCCGGCGGTTCGACCCGCACTTCAAGTCCTGCTTCGACCGCGAGCTGCTCTATGCCCAGAACTACATCAACCACCTCACGGTCGTGCGCACCGAGGCGCTGCGCGCCGTCGGCGGCCTGCGCCCCGGCTTCGAGGGCAGTCAGGACCACGACCTGCTGCTGCGGCTGACCGACGGGCTCGACCCCGCCCGCATCCGCCACATCCCGCGGGTGCTCTATCACTGGCGCGCCGCCCAAGGGTCCGGCACCTTCTCGGACCGGGCGCTCGCCCGGGCGGAGGCCGCGCGCCTGCGCGCCCTGGAGGAGGTCGTGGCGCCCTGGGGCGGCCGCGCGGAGCGCGGTCCCGGCGGCTTCAACCGCCTGGTCCGGCCGCTGCCGGCGTCGCCGCCGCGGGTCTCCGCGATCATCCCGACCCGCGACCGGGCCGAGATCCTGTCGGTGACCCTCGACGGGCTGCTCGGCGCGACCGACTACCCCGACATCGAGGTGATCATCGTCGACAACGACAGCCGCGAGCCGGAGACCGCCGCCCTGTTCGCCCGCTACCGGGACGATCCGCGGGTGCGCGTCGTGCCGGTGCCGGGGGCGTTCAATTTCTCGGATCTGTCGAATCGCGGCGCCGCCGCGGCCACCGGCGCGGTGCTCCTGTTCCTCAACAACGACATCGAGGTGCTCGAGCCCGGCTGGCTGGCCGAGCTGGTCCGCCACGCCGTGCGGCCGGAGATCGGGGCCGTCGGGGCCAAGCTCCTCTACCCGGACCACACGATCCAGCACGGCGGCATCGTCCTCGGGATCGGGGGCGTGGCCGGCCACAGCCATCTCGGCGTCGCGGACGCGGATCCGGGCTATTTCTGCCGCATGGTCATCGCCCACGAGGTCTCGGCGGTCACCGGCGCGTGCCTGGCCATGCGGGCGGACGTGTTCGCGGAGGTCGGCGGCTTCGACGCGCAGGCCCTGAAGGTCGCCTTCAACGACGTCGACCTCTGCCTGAAGATCCGCCGGTCCGGCTACCGGATCGTCTGGACCCCCTTCGCGAAATTGATTCATCACGAGTCGAAGAGCCGCGGGGCCGAGGACACGCCGGAGAAGCAGAAGCGCTTCGAGGGCGAGGTGCTGACCATGCTCGACCGCTGGGGCCCGGAGCTGCGTGCCGACCCCTATTACAACATCAACCTGTCACGGAATTCCGCCCATTACCGCGTGTGAGCGGTCCTCACCCGGTGGCGACACCGGTGGTCGCGACCGCGCGGTGCTATGCATGCGTCAGTGGGTAAACTTGCGTCCGGAGCCGGTTGCGGTACCTCTGGACATGCCGCAAGAGGCAGTTCCGGCCAAGGCGTCCCCACGGGCGCGCGGCGAGGGCGACAATCAGAGATGAGTGCGAACACCCCTACGGTCGCGGGCCTGGAGCGCGACGCCCAGCAGGCGATGGGAGACCACAAGGTCCACCCCAACGAGATCGCCATCGGCGTGGTGATCGGACGCGCGTCCGAATACTTCGACTTCTTCGTGTTCGGCATCGCCTGCGTGCTGGTCTTCCCGAAGGTGTATTTCCCCTTCGTCGACCCGCTGAAGGGCACCCTCTACGCCTTCTCGATTTTCGCCCTCGCCTTCATCGCCCGGCCGCTCGGCACCGTGCTGTTCATGGCGATCGACCGGCGCCACGGCCGCAGCGTCAAGCTGACCACGGCCCTGTTCCTGCTCGGCGGGTCGACGGCGGCGGTGAGCTTCCTGCCGCGCTACGACAGCATCGGCATCTCGGCGGTCTACATCCTGGCCGGCCTGCGGATCCTGCAGGGCCTCGCCCTCGGCGGCGCCTGGGACGGCCTCGCCTCGCTGCTCGCCATGAACGCCCCGCGGGAGCGCCGCGGCTGGTACGCGATGATCCCGCAGCTCGGCGCGCCTTTGGGCTTCATGGTGGCGAGCGCCCTGTTCGCGTTCTTCATCGTCAATCTCGACGAGGCCGATTTCATCGACTGGGGCTGGCGCTTCCCGTTCTACTGCGCCTTCACCATCAACGTGGTCGCGCTGTTCGCCCGGCTGCGCCTCGTCGCCACCGACGAGTTCGCCCGGATGATGGACCTCGACCGGCTGCGCCCGGTCCCGGCCCTGGAGCTGTTCCGCCACCACGCCGGCGACGTGGTCCGCGGCGCCTTCGTGCCGCTCGCCGCCTTCGCGCTGTTCCACCTCGTAACGATCTTCCCGATCGCGTGGCTCGCGCTGAACAGCACGACCCGCTCGCCGGGCGAGTTCCTGATCGTGCAGTTCTCCGGCGCGATCGTGTGCGCCGGCGCGGTGGCGGCCTCGGGGCTGATCGCCGACCAGATCGGCCGCCGCAACTGCCTGATCATGAGCAGCTCGCTGATCGGCTTCTTCGCCGTCGGCAGCATCATCGCGCCGCTCCTGTTCGGCGAGAGCGCCATCGGCCAGACCATCTACGTCACGATCGGCTTCATGCTGCTCGGCCTCGCCTACGGCCAGACCGCGGGAGCGGTGAGCGCCCGCCTCGGCAACCGCTACCGCTACACCGGCGCGGCGCTGACCTCCGACTTCGCGTGGCTGATCGGGGCCGGTTTCGCGCCCCTGGTGGCCCTGTTCCTGTCGCAGCGCTACGGCCTGGCGATGATCGGCGTCTACCTCCTCTCCGGCGCGGTCTGCAGCCTCGTGGCCCTGTTCACCGACCGGTCGGAACTGCGCCAGATGTGAGTCGGCGGCCGGCGGCGCAGGCCGCCCGGCCCGCCCGTGAGCTGACTGGAACGCCGCCTCGCGCGGTACGGCAGAAGCGCCGCGGCAGCGGCATGGCAGAAGTGCCGCGGCAGCGGCCTGGGATGACGAGACGCGTGCTGTGACATCCACGATCCATCGACCGGACAGGACCGACACCGCGACCCGCCGAGGCGGTCGCGCTCGGCGCCTCCTGCCGCTCCTCGCCCTGCCGCTCCTGACCCTGCTCGGCGGCTGCAACTTCGTGGTCCTGCACCCGGCCGGCTACGTCGCCGAGCAGCAGCGCAACCTCGTGCTGGCGGCGACCGGGCTGATGCTCCTGATCATCGTCCCGGTGATCGCCTTCACGCTGATCTTCGCGTGGCGCTACCGCGCCAGCAACCAGGACGCGGTCTACGATCCCGAATGGCACCACTCGACGCAGCTCGAGGTGCTGATCTGGACGGCGCCGCTGATGATCATCATCGCCCTGGGTGCCCTCACCTGGATCGGGACCCACACCCTCGATCCGTTCCGGCCGCTCAGCAAGATCGACCCGAAGCGCGACGTCCCGGCCGGGACGGTGCCGCTCGAGGTCGAGGCCGTGGCCATGGATTGGAAGTGGCTCTTCCTCTACCCGCAATACGGGATCGCCACGGTCAACGAGCTGGCCGCGCCGGTGGACCGGCCGATCCGCTTCAAGATCACCGCCACCGACGTGATGAACACGTTCTACGTGCCTACGCTCGCCGGCATGGTCTACGCGATGCCGGGCATGCAGACCCAGCTCCACGCGGTGATCAACCGCGAGGGTGCCTACGAGGGCCGCTCGGCGCATTACAGCGGCGCCGGCTTCTCCAACATGTTCTTCAAGTTCCACGGCCTGACCACCGACAAGTTCGACCAGTGGATCGCCAAGGCCAAGGCCGAGGGCGGCGAGCTGACCCAGGAGGTCTACCTGAAGCTGGAGGAGCCGAGCGAGGCCGAGCCGGCGCGGTTCTACAAGTCCTACATGAAGGGCCTGTACGACCGGATCATCGGCATGTGCCCCCGGCCCGACCAGATGTGCGTCGGCGAGATGGCGAAGATCGACGCGCAGGGCGGCGCCACCGGCGCGGAGGCCGCGGAGAACTACGCGCGTCTCCGGTACGATAACCGGCTCGCCGAGCGCGGCGTCGAGGGGCCGGGCGCGACGGCGCCGGCCTCCGGAACGGCGCCGCACGGCCAGACGCAGCCGCAGGGCATGCAGCCGCGACCCGACATGGGCAACCCGGACGTCCGGGGCCAGACGACGCCGCCCGACGCCACGGGCCAGGGCTCCGGCGGGGGTCGGAGCGGGGGCATCCAGATCGCCCCGAAGCAGCTGAACCAGTGAGGCCGCGCGTGCTGACAGCGGACTCCACACACACAACCGGCGGTCGCCGTCGAACCCACTGAACGGGCCGATCCCATGTTCGCAAACCTGGACCTACAGCAGCTGCTCGTCGGGCGATTCACGATCGAGCAGATCCCCTATCACGAGCCGATCCTGCAGGGGACGTTCGCCGGCGTGGCCGTCGTCGGCCTCACCGTGCTCGGCGTCATCACCTACTACCGCTTCTGGGGGCCGATGTGGCGTGACTGGATCACGTCGATCGACCACAAGAAGATCGGCATCATGTACTGCATCTTCGCGGGCATCATGCTGCTGCGCGGCTTCGCCGACGCGATCCTGATGCGCTCGCAGCAGGCGGTCGCGTTCGGCGACCAGCAGGGCTTCCTGCCGCCGCACCACTACGACCAGATCTTCACCGCCCACGGCATGATCATGATCTTCTTCGTGGCGATGCCGTTCGTCACGGGGCTCATGAACTTCGCCGTGCCGCTGCAGATCGGCGCCCGCGACGTCGCCTTCCCGTTCCTGAACAATTTCAGTTTCTGGATGACGGTCGCCGGCGGCATGCTGGTGATGGTCTCGCTCTTCGTCGGCGAGTTCTCCCGCGCCACCTGGCTGGCCTACCCGCCCCTCTCGGGGGCGGCGATGAGCCCCGGCGTGGGCGTCGACTACTACATCTGGGCCCTGCAGATCGCCGGCATCGGGACGCTGCTCTCAGGGATCAACCTGATCGCCACCATCGTGAAGATGCGGGCGCCCGGCATGACCATGATGAAGCTGCCGATCTTCGTCTGGTCGTCGCTGTGCACCAACATCCTGATCGTGGCCGCCTTCCCGATCCTCACGGCCGTTCTCGCGATGCTGTCGCTCGACCGCTACGTCGGCACGCACTTCTTCACGAACGACCTCGGCGGCAACGCCATGCTGTACTTCAACCTGATCTGGATCTGGGGTCACCCGGAGGTCTACATCCTGATCCTGCCGGCCTTCGGCGTGTTCTCGGAGATCACCTCGACCTTCTGCGGCAAGCGCCTGTTCGGCTACACCTCGATGGTCTACGCGCTGGTGGTGATCACCATCCTCGCCTACCTCGTGTGGCTGCACCACTTCTTCACGATGGGCTCGGGCGCGGACGTGAACTCGTTCTTCGGGATCACGACCATGATCATCTCGATCCCGACGGGCGCGAAGATCTTCAACTGGATGTTCACGATGTACCGCGGCCGGATCCGGTTCGAGGTGCCGATGCTGTGGGTGGTGGCGTTCATCGTCACCTTCGTGATCGGCGGCATGACCGGCGTCCTGCTCGCTGTGCCCCCGGCGGACTTCGTCCTGCACAACTCGCTGTTCCTGATCGCGCACTTCCACAACGTGATCATCGGCGGCGTGCTGTTCGGCATGTTCGCCGGCGTGACCTTCTGGTTCCCCAAGGCCTTCGGCTTCAAGCTCGACGAGTTCTGGGGGAAGATGGCCCTCGTGTTCTGGGTGACCGGGTTCTACGTCGCCTTCATGCCGCTCTACGTGCTCGGCCTGATGGGCGTGACCCGGCGCATGCAGCACTTCGACGACCCGTCGCTGCAGATCTGGTTCGTGATCGCGGCCTTCGGCGCGGCGCTGATCGCCTGCGGCATCGCCTCGCAGATCATCATGTTCGTGGTCTCGATCCGGAACCGCGACAAGCTGCGCGACCTCAGCGGCGACCCGTGGGGCGGCCGGACGCTGGAATGGTCCACCTCCTCGCCGCCGCCGGACTACAACTTCGCCTTCACGCCGGTGGTCCACGATTCCGACGCGTGGTGGGACATGAAGAACCGCGGCTTCGACCGCCCGCTCAAGGGCTACCGGCCGATCCACATGCCCAAGAACACCGCGGCCGGCGCGATCCTGGCGGCGCTGAACTTCACCTTCGGCATCGCCATGGTCTGGTACGTCTGGTGGCTGGCGATCCTCAGCTTCGTGGCGATCTTCGTCGTGGCGATCGCCCACACCTTTAATTACAATCGCGACTACTACATTCCCGCCGACGTCGTCAGTCGGACGGAAGGTCAGCGGACGCGCGAACTGGAGATGGCGTGATCCGATGATGCACGCGGAGACTGCACCCCCCGGCGCCGCGGCGCCGGTCTTCTACCAGACCGACGAGGAGGGCCATCATTCCGAGGGCTCGACCATGCTCGGGTTCTGGCTCTACCTGATGAGCGACTGCCTCATCTTCGCGACCCTGTTCGCGACCTACGGGGTGCTCGGGCGCAGCTACGCGGCCGGCCCCACCCCGAAGGAGCTGTTCGACCTGCCGGGCATCGCGGTGAACACCGCCATGCTGCTGTTCTCGTCCATCACCTACGGCTTCGCCATGCTGGAGATGGACCGGGACCGGGTGAAGCAGACGCAGATCTGGCTCGCCATCACCGGCCTGTTCGGCGTCGCCTTCGTGGCCCTGGAGATCCGGGAGTTCGTCCACCTGTTCCACGAGGGCGCGCCGCCCTGGCGCAGCGCGTTCCTGTCCTCGTTCTACACCCTGGTCGGGACGCACGGCCTGCACGTCTCGATGGGCATCCTGTGGCTCGTCGTGCTGATGGTGCAGGTCAGCAAGCGCGGCCTGATCGTCGAGAACAAGCGCCGGCTGATGTGCCTGTCGATGTTCTGGCACTTCCTCGACCTGATCTGGATCGGCGTCTTCACCGTCGTCTACCTGATGGGAGTGCTCGAATGAGCGCCGACGTTCACAACGCCGCCGCCGGGCACGGCCACCACGACGCCCACAGCGAGGGCGGGCACGGCACCTTCCAGAGCTACATGACGGGCTTCGTCCTGTCGGTGATCCTGACGGTGATCCCGTTCTGGCTGGTGATGGGCAACGTGCTCGACAACAGCCTCGTCACCACCCTGGTGATCCTGGCGCTCGGCGGCGTCCAGATGGTCGTGCACGTCATCTACTTCCTGCACATGAGCACGAAGTCGGAGGGCGGCTGGACCTTCATGGCGCTGATCTTCACCATCACGCTGGTGGTGATCATGCTCGCCGGCTCGGTGTGGGTCATGTACCACCTCAACCACAACATGATGCCGATGGATGCCCACGACGTCATGAAGAACGCCCGCTGAGCGCGCGTTCGGTTTCGAGACCCGCGGGGTCGGGAGGGGGGTCCGATCCGGGCCCCTCCCCGGCCCCGCTCTCGTTGCTGCGGCGCGCCGTGTTCGGCGCCGGCGCGGGCCTCGTCTTCCTGGTGCTGCTGGGGCTCGGGACCTGGCAGGTGGAGCGGCGGGCCTGGAAGCTCGACCTGATCGCCCGGGTCGATGCCCGGGTCCATGCGCCGCCCGTGCCGGCGCCCGGCGCCGCCGCGTGGCCGCGCGTCGGCCCCGACGACGCCTACCGGCACGTCCGGCTCTCCGGCACTTTCCTGCACGATCGCGAGACCCTGGTTCAGGCCGTCACCGAGCTGGGCGGCGGCTTCTGGGTGCTGACGCCCCTGCGGCGGCCGGACGGGACCGTCGTGCTGGTCAATCGCGGCTTCGTGCCCGGCGACCGGCGGGACCCGGCGACCCGGGCGGCCGGGCAGGTCGCGGGCGAGACCGCGGTGACCGGCCTCCTGCGGCTGACCGAGCCCGGGGGGGCGTTCCTGCGCGCCAACGATCCGAAGGACGGCCGCTGGTATTCCCGCGACGTGGCGGCGATCGCCGCCGCCCGGGACCTGACCGACGTCGCCCCCTACTTCGTGGACGCGGACGCGACACCCAATCCGGGCGGCCTGCCGGTGGGCGGCCTGACGGTGATCGCCTTCCCCAACAACCACCTCGTCTACGCGATCACGTGGTACGGGATGGCGCTGATGCTCGCCGGCGCCGTGATCTACCTGCTGCGGCGCGGCCCGGGGGACCGGGACGCCGAGGCGCGCTGAGGCCTGCTGGGGCGCCGGCGCCGCGCGGCCTCCGCGCGAGGCTTGACCGATAGGGGAGTAGCCCGCTCCGAGCGGGTCCCTATAATGGCGTGACAAACGCCACAACGAGTCAACGCCATGACCTCCCGCATCCCGAACTTCGCCGAAGTCCCGTTCTCAGGCGAATCGCTCGCGGTGTCGGCCCCGGCGCTCGGCGAGCCCTGGATGACGCCGGAGGGCATCCCGGTGAAGGGCCGCTACGGGCCGGAGGACCGGGAGGGCATCGAGTTCCTCGACACCTATCCGGGGATCGCACCGTTCCTGCGCGGCCCCTACCCGACCATGTACGTCACCCAGCCCTGGACGATCCGGCAATATGCCGGCTTCTCCACGGCCGAGGATTCGAACGCCTTCTACCGCCGCAACCTCGCGGCCGGGCAGAAGGGCCTGTCGGTCGCCTTCGACCTCGCCACCCACCGCGGCTACGATTCCGACCATCCCCGCGTCTCGGGCGATGTCGGCATGGCGGGCGTGGCGATCGACTCGATCTACGACATGCGCACGCTGTTCTCCGGCATCCCGCTGGACGAGATGACCGTGTCGATGACGATGAACGGCGCCGTGCTGCCGATCCTCGCCCTCTACATCGTGGCCGCCGAGGAGCAGGGCGTGCCGCCGCAGAAGCTCGCGGGCACGATTCAGAACGACATCCTCAAGGAATTCATGGTCCGCAACACCTACATCTATCCCCCCAAGGGATCGATGCGGATTATTTCCGATATCTTCGCGTATACTTCCAAAAATATGCCGAAGTTCAACTCGATCTCGATCTCCGGCTACCACATGCAGGAGGCAGGCGCCACGAACGACCTGGAGCTCGCCTACACGCTCGCCGACGGCGTCGAGTACATCAAGGCGGGCCTCGCCGCCGGGCTGACCATCGACCAGTTCGCCCCGCGCCTGTCGTTCTTCTGGGCGATCTCGACCAACTTCTTCATGGAGGTCGCCAAGATGCGGGCCGCGCGCCTGATCTGGGCGAAGCTCGTGAAGGGGTTCGATCCGAAGTCGGAGAAGTCGCTGGCCCTGCGCACCCACTCGCAGACCTCGGGCTGGTCGCTCACCGCCCAGGACGTGTTCAACAACGTCACCCGCACCAACATCGAGGCGATGGCGGCGACGCAGGGGGGCACGCAGTCGCTCCACACCAACGCGCTGGACGAGGCGCTGGCGCTGCCCACCGACTTCTCGGCCCGGATCGCCCGCAACACCCAGCTGTTCCTGCAGCAGGAGAGCGGCACCACCCGGATCGTCGATCCGTGGGGCGGCTCCTACTACGTCGAGAAGCTCACCGCCGACATGGTCGCCCGGGCCTGGGAGCATATCCGCGAGGTCGACGGGCTCGGCGGCATGGCCAAGGCGATCGAGGCCGGCATCCCGAAGCTGCGGATCGAGGAGGCCGCCGCCCGCGCCCAGGCGCGGATCGATTCCGGCCGCCAGACCATCGTGGGCGTGAACAAGTTCCGGGCCGACGACGAGATGGCGATCGAGCTGCTGCGGGTGGACAACGGCAACGTCCGCCGGCTCCAGATCGACAAGCTCAAGCGCCTGCGCGCCGAGCGCGACGAGGCGACGGTCGCGGACCGGCTCGACGCGCTCACGAAGGCCGCCGACGGCACCGGCAACCTGCTCGAACTCGCCGTCGACGCGGCCCGCGCCAAGGCGACGGTGGGCGAGATTTCCGAGGCCCTGGAGAAGGCCTGGGGCCGGCACCGCGCCGAGATCCGCTCGATCTCCGGCGTCTACAAGCGCGAGGTGGGGGGCATGTCGCCAGTGGTCGAGGAAGTCCGGGCGCTGGTCGAGGCGTTCGAGGAGAACGACGGCCGCCGGCCGCGCATCCTGGTCGCCAAGATGGGCCAGGACGGTCACGACCGCGGCCAGAAGGTGATCGCCTCGGCCTTCGCGGATCTCGGCTTCGACGTGGATATCGGGCCGCTCTTCGCCACGCCGGCCGAGGCCGCCCGGCAGGCGGTGGAGAACGACGTCCACGTCGTCGGCGTCTCGTCGCTGGCGGCCGGCCACCTGACGCTGGTGCCGGAGCTGAAGGCGGCGCTCACCGAGCAGGGCCGCGACGACGTGATGATCGCCATCGGCGGCGTCATCCCGCCGGGCGACTACGAGGCGCTGACGGCGGCGGGCGCGGCGGCGATCTTCCCGCCCGGCACGGTGATCGCCGAGGCGGCCGCCAAGCTGATCCGCGCGCTGAACGAGCGGCTGGGCTACGCGGCCCGGCAGGCGGCGGAGTAGGGCGAGCCTCCCGCGGCGGCCGGGCTGGCCGCCGCGGACCTTGTGCCGAGGCGCCTCAGTTCAGCGCCTGCGGGTCCGCCTCCGTGAGGAACGCCCCGACGGCGTGGAGGAACTGCATGCGGTTCTTCTCCATCATCACCGTGTGGGTGCCCTCCCCCAGCTCGACGAAGCGCTTGTACGGGGCGTGGGTGAGCTTGGCGAAGTATTCCTGGGCCTGGTAGCTCGGCAGGTCGGCGTCCCACTCGGCGTGGATGATCAGCACCGGCACGCGGATCTCGCCCGGGTCGTAGAGCGGCTTGCCGGCCGCCCAGTAGGCGTCCTTGTCGGCGACCGTGCCGTTCGGCGCGCGCAGGACCGGCGGCGACCGCTTCGCGCCGGCCGCGTCGGTCGCGAAGGTCGCGTCGGCCCACTGGTCGAACCAGCCCGCCGGGATCAGGTCGGCCTTCTTGTCCTCGGGCACCCCGGTCAGCCAGCGGGCCCGGGCGCTGTCCCGGCTGACGGTGCGGTAGGCCCCGACCTTGCCACCGCCGCCGATCAGGCCCGGCGTGCGCGCGAGCCATTGCGGCGCGTAGAGGACGAGGCGGTTGACGCTGTCGTTGTGGGTGCTGGTGTAGAGCCCCATGGTGGAGGTCCCCCAGGACCAGCCCATCAGGTCGATCTTCTCGACGCCGCGCCGCTTCTTGATGAAGTCGACGACCTGCCCCACCACCTTGGCGGCGTCGGGCGTGCGCATCAGCGGCGGGTTGTCGTCCGGCGGCGCGTCCATGGCGGCCGGGCGCCCCGACAGGCCGTAGCCCGGCAGGTCCACGCAGTAGACGTCGAAGCCGAGGCCCGCGAGGTAGTCCATGGCCGACATCCCGCCGAGCGGCAGGTCGAAGGCCGTGGAGGACGGGTAGGTCGAGCCGTGCACGTAGAGCAGGATCCGGTCGCCCGGGAACGTGTCGGTGCCGGCCGGGCGCTTGTTGCACACGTAGATGTCGACGCCCGGCTCGCTCCAGGGCAGGCGGAACTCTTCCGTGGCCAGCCGGGCCGCGGGAGCCGCGACGGCAGGGGCCGCCGCGGCCGCGACCGCCGCCCCGGCGGCGAGCGCCCCGACCAGCTCGCGCCGGGCCAGACCCCGGCCCGGTCGTGCTCCGTTCGGATCTGTCCGCATCGGTCTGTCCGCCATGGTTTCCTCCGGTCCGCCTTGTCTGGCGGCTCGGGCGATTGAACCGGCGGGTGCCGGCGGGCGCAACGCTCCGGGGCGGCCGGCGGCGGACAGGCGGCGGGTTCCGTCGCCCGATCCGGCGAAACCGCGTGATAAAAGCCCGCCCCTGTCGCCGGGGCTGGTGACGCCGCGCCTCCGCGCGGGCATTGAGGCGGGAGAGCCCGGGAGACGCCCGCTTATGACGACCCCGACGACCGTCGCGACCAAGCCCTTCCCCGACCAGAAGCCGGGCACCTCCGGCCTGCGCAAGAAGGTGCCGGTGTTCCGGCAGCCGAACTACGTCGAGAACTTCGTCCAGGCGATCTTCGACACCCTGCCCGACAGGGCGGGCGCCACCCTGGTGCTGGGCGGCGACGGCCGGTTCCTCAACCGCGAGGTGGTGCAGAAGACGCTGCGGCTGGCCGCCGGAAACGGCTTCGGCCGGGTTCTGGTCGGGCAGGGCGGCCTGCTCTCGACGCCGGCCGCCTCCTGCGTGATCCGGAAGGCCAAGGCGCTCGGCGGCATCGTCCTCTCGGCGAGCCACAACCCGGGCGGCCCGGAGGGCGATTTCGGCATCAAGTTCAACGCCGCCAACGGCGGCCCGGCACCGGAAACCGTCACCGACGCGATCTTCGCGCGGGCCAAGGCGCTGACGGAGTACCGCGTCGTCGAGGCCCCGGACCTCGACCTCGACACGCTCGGCGACACCCGCCTCGGCGCCATGACGGTCACGGTGATCGACCCGGTGGCCGATTACGCCGAGCTGATGCGCACGCTGATCGACTTCGACGCGGTGTCGCGGCTGTTCGCCTCCGGCTTCCGCATGCGCTTCGACGCCATGAGCGCGGTGACGGGGCCGTACGCGACGGCGATCCTCGAAGGGATGCTCGGCGCCCCCGCCGGCACGGTGGTCAACGCCGTGCCGAAGGAGGATTTCGGCGGCCACCACCCGGACCCGAACCCGGTCCACTGCCACGACCTGTTCGACCTGATGCAGGGCCCGGACGCGCCGGATTTCGGCGCCGCCTCGGACGGCGACGGCGACCGCAACATGATCGTGGCCCCGGGCCTGTTCGTGACGCCGAGCGACAGCCTCGCGCTGCTCGCCGCCCACGCCCACCGGGCGCCGGGCTACGCCGGCGGGCTCGCCGGTGTCGCGCGGTCCATGCCCACGAGCCGCGCCGCCGACCGGGTCGCCGCCGCCCTCGGCATCGAGGCCTACGAGACACCCACCGGCTGGAAGTTCTTCGGAAACCTGCTGGATGCGGGCCTCATCACCCTGTGCGGCGAGGAGAGCGCCGGCACCGGCTCGAACCACGTGCGCGAGAAGGACGGGCTCTGGGCGGTGCTGCTCTGGCTCAACATCCTGGCCGCCACCGGCGAGCGCGCCGACGCGCTGGTGCGGGCGCATTGGCGCGCTTACGGGCGCGACTACTACGCCCGCCACGATTACGAGGAGGTCGATTCCGACGCCGCCAACGGCTTGATGGACGCGCTCCGCGAGAAGCTCGCCGGGCTGCCGGGCACGCGGATCGGCGACCTCACGGTGTCGACGGCCGACGAGTTCGCCTACCGCGACCCGGTCGACGGCTCGCTCACCGAGCGCCAGGGCATCCGGATCGGCTTCGCCGAGGACGCGCGGGCGGTGTTCCGGCTCTCGGGCACCGGCACCGCCGGGGCGACGCTGCGGGTTTACCTGGAGCGCTACGAGAACGCGCCGGACCGGCTCGACTTGGCCGTGGCCGAGGTGCTGGCCCCGGTGGCCGCCGCAGCCCGCGCGATCGCCGAGATCGCGCCGCGCACCGGAAGGCCTGAGCCGAGCGTGGTGACCTGAGGAAGCGGGGCGACGCCCCGTCTTTGCGAGCGCAGCGAAGCAATCCAGCGGCGCCAGACTCTGCGGCGGCGCGCCACCCTGGGTCGCTTCGCTGCGCGCGATGGCGGCAGGGCCGGCGCCGATTCCTCAAACCAGGTCCTTCACCATGTGCACGGTGACGTCGTCGTCGCGGGTCCGGCCCGGTCCGTCGTAGAGCTCCTCCCGCTCCACCCGGTAGCCGAGTGCCCCGTAGAGGCGCAGGTTCGCCGTGTACTTCTTGTTGGTGTAGAGGCGCAGTCGCGTCAGCCCGGCCTCGCCCGCGACCGCGTCGGCGCGTCCCATCAGCCGGCTGCCGAAGCCCCGGCCCTGGAAGGCCGGATGCACCGCGACGTTGACGACCAGAAGGTGATCGGCCTCGGTCCGCGTCTCGATCAGGCCGGCGAGATCCGGGCCGGCCACCAGCAGGTCGAAGCGGTGGTCCCGCAGAGCCTGCGCGTAGTCCGCCCGCATGGGGATCGGCAGGCGGCCGATCACCGGGATCCACTTCGTGTAGGCCGCCTCCACCAGCGCCCGGATCGCGTCCGCGTCCGCGGGCGCACCGCGCCGGAGCGCGACTGACTCGTTCATCTGACCTCTCACGGTTGACCGCGGCGCGTCCGTCCCCTAAAGACCCGCCCGTCGATGGGGCTCCGCACGGGGCCCCGTCGCGTTTTCACGCGCACCCGTGGGCGGGATCCTCCCGCCCTGTCGTCCCGGACCGAGAAGGGCCGGGAAAAGGAGGGCGCGTTCCTCATTCTCGTCACGAGAGGACGCGGAAGATATGTCGAAGCGGATTCAGGCGAAGCACAAGCTCGACCGCCGCATGGGCCAGAACATCTGGGGCCGCCCGAAGAGCCCCGTCAACCGCCGCGAGTACGGCCCCGGCCAGCACGGCCAGCGCCGCAAGGGCAAGATGAGCGACTTCGGCACGCAGCTGCGCGCCAAGCAGAAGCTCAAGGGCTACTACGGCAACATCACCGAGAAGCAGTTCCGCCGCTACTACGCCGAGGCGATCCGCCTGCGCGGCGATTCCGGCGAGAACCTCGTCGGCCTGCTCGAGCGCCGCCTCGACGCCGTGGTCTACCGGGCGAAGTTCGTCGCGACCCCGTTCGCCGCGCGTCAGTTCGTCAACCACGGCCACGTCAAGGTGAACGGCGTCCGCGTCAACATCCCGAGCTACCAGGTGAAGGCCGGCGACCTCATCGAGGTCAAGGAGTCGTCCCGCCAGCTGGAGATCGTCATCGTGGCGACCCAGCTCTCCGAGCGCGACGTGCCGGACTACATCGAGGCCGACCACGCCAAGATGACCGCCCGCGTCACCCGCATCCCCAGCTTGTCCGAGGTGCCCTACCCGGTGCAGATGGAGCCGAACCTCGTCATCGAGTTCTACTCCCGCTGATCCTGTCGCCCCGGCGACCGATGGAGGGGCTGCCCGTTCGGGCGGCCCCTTCGCGTTTCGATACCCTCGTCCCGAAGGCCGGCCTCCGGCACCCGGGACGGGGCGCGGGCCTCAGCAGCCGTGGCAGATCGAGCCCATCGTGTGCCGCATCTTGCTATCCCAGGCCTTCGAGCGGGCCTCGGCGGCCTTCTGAGCCTTGATCATCTCGGCCTGGCTCACGGGCTGCGGCAGTCCGGTGGCCGCGGCGTTGCCCGGCGGCTTGGTCTGGCTCATGGGGGTGACCCGGCGGCCGCCCACGATGGGGCCGGCCGGGGTGGCGGGGCCTGGGCCCGCGCCCGGAGCCGGGCTCTGGGCCAGCGCCGGCGTCGCCCCGAGCAGGAGGCCGAGAAGCAGCGCGGGACGAAGAATTGCCATGGACGTGATCTCCCCGGCGGAGGATCCTGTGCCGGCCCCGCCTCATCTGGCGGTGATCCTACCCGATCACACCTTTAAAATCATGCCGACGGCAGATCCCCGGTGAGCGCCGGTCCGCCCCTGAACCGCCGGGAGGCCGTCGCCGCGGCCCTGGCCCGCCTCGCCCCGCGCCTGCCGGATTTCGAGGCCGAGGCCGCCCTCGACCGGGCGCTGGCGAGCCCCGGCCTCCGCCGGGCCGCCCCCGAGACGGCGGCCCGCCTCGCCCTCGTGGCCTACGCGCGCCACGTCTTCACGGATTACGACGAACTCCTCGCGGAAGGCTACGACCGGGACAGCGCCCGGCACTTCGTCCTCGAAGACCTCAACGCCGCGCTCGCCGCCTGGGGCGCCGCGCCGGTCCCCGAGGACGAGCCCGGCGCGCCCGGGGCCGATCCGCGCTGAGGCGGTCGCGCCGGGCTCCGCCATGCTGTAGGAGACCGGCCCGGGGCCGACCCGCGGCCCGTTCCGGTGCCGCTCGTGGAGATTGGCAGAAGACCATGAAGATTAGCGCGCGCAACGTTCTCAAGGGTACGGTCGTCTCGGTGGAGAAGGGGGCGACCACCTCCCACGTGAGGATCGAGATCAGCCCCGGCCAGGTGGTCACCGCCTCGATCACCAACGAGGCCGTCGAGGCCCTCAAGCTCGTCGCCGGCGGTCCCGCCTACGCGGTGATCAAGGCCTCCGACGTCATGGTCGCCGTCGACTGACGACGGCTTGCGCGGCGTCCTCCGGGGAGGGGCGCCGCGCATCCACCACGCTCCGGGCCCGGGCGGGGGCCGGCCGCCTTCGCGCCGCCGCCGCCGCCGGATAGGATGAGCCCGGACCAAGGAGTTCCGCGCGTGCAGAAGACCGTGCTCGGCATCGAGACCACTTGCGATGAGACCGCCGCCGCGGTGGTGTCGGTCGACGAGGAGGGGGGCGCTCAGATCCGCGCCAACGAGGTGCTCAGTCAGATCGCCGAGCACGCGGCCTACGGCGGCGTCGTGCCGGAGATCGCCGCCCGCGCCCATGTCGAGGTGCTCGACCGGCTGATCGCCCGCGCCCTCGACCGGGCCGGGACCGGCTTCCGGGACCTCGACGGCATCGCGGTGGCGGCCGGGCCCGGGCTGATCGGCGGCGTGCTGGTCGGCCTCGTCACCGCCAAGACCCTGGCGCTCGTGACCCGCAAGCCCCTGCTCGCCGTCAACCACCTGGAGGCCCACGCCCTCACGGCGCGGCTCACCGACGGCATCGCCTTCCCCTACCTGCTGCTCCTGGTCTCGGGGGGCCACACCCAGCTCGTCGCCGTGCGCGGCGTCGGCGACTACGTGCGCCTCGGCTCCACCGTCGACGACGCCATCGGCGAGGCCTTCGACAAGGTCGCCAAGCTCCTGGGCCTCGGCTATCCCGGCGGCCCCGAGGTCGAGCGCGTGGCCGAGGCCGGCGATCCCGAGCGCTTCGCCCTGCCCCGGCCGATGCTCGGCCGCCGCGAGGCCGACTTCTCCCTCTCGGGCCTCAAGACCGCCGTGCGGATCGAGGCCGAGCGGATCGCCCCGCTGGCCGAGCGCGACGTCGCCGATCTCTGCGCGAGCTTCCAGGCCGCCGTGGTCGACGTGGTGGTGGACCGCGCCCGGGTCGCCCTGCGCGCCTTCTCGGACGTCGCCGGACGCCCGACCGCCCTGGTGGCGGCGGGGGGCGTGGCGGCCAACGGCGCCGTCCGGCGGGCGCTCGCGTCCCTCGCGGGCGAGGCGGGCCTGAGCTTCGTGGCCCCGCCCCTGCCCCTCTGCGGCGACAACGGCGCGATGATCGCCTGGGCCGGGCTGGAGCGCCTGCGCCTCGGGCTGGTGGACGACCTCACCGCCCCGGCGCGGCCCCGCTGGCCGCTGGCGGCCGCCCCGGCCCGCGCGGCGGTCCCGGCCGGATGAGCGCGGCGGACCGGCGTGCCCACTGGCGGGACCTGGTGGAGCGCCGCCTGCCCGGGGCCGCCCGGCCGGGCTGGCCGGTGCGGCTCGACCATTGCTTCGCCCGCATCCTCCTGGACCACGCCTGCGGCGGTGCCTGGCGCGACCATGTCCGCCCGCCCGCCCACGCCACCATGCCCCTCGCGCAGCTGGAGCTGGCGATCGCGCTCGGCGAGGCGGTGCTCGCGGGGCGCGCGGATCTCGCCCTCCTCAACCGCCGCTCGCTCGCGTGGCGCGGCAAGATCGCCCTCGCGCCGGTGCCCGCGGCTCTCCGCGACGGCGACCTGACCCTGCGCCGCTGGCGCCCGGAGGACGCGGCGCCGTTCGCGGCGCTCAACGCCGATCCGGCGGTGATGGCCCACTGTCCCCGGACCCGGACCGCGACGGAGAGCGAGGCCGAGGCCGGCCTCCTCGACCGCCGCTTCGTGGCGGACGGGTTCGGCCCCTGGGCCCTGGAACACGCGGGCCGGTTCGTCGGCTTCGCCGGCGCGATGCGGATCCTGCGGCCCCTGCCCTTCCCGGGCGGCGACCGGCCCGGCTCGACGGTCGAGCTGGCCTGGCGCCTCGCGCGCGACTCCTGGGGCCGCGGCTTCGCCACGCGCGCCGCGCGGCTCGCCCGCGCCGATCTCGCCGGGCGCTGCGGGATCCGCAGCGTCGTGGCCTTCACGGCGGCCGGCAACGGCCGCTCCCGCGCCGTGATGGAGCGCCTCGGCATGCGCGCGGCCGGGACATTCCCGCATCCGGCGGTGCCGGAGGGGCCGCTGCGCGACCACGTGCTCTACCGGCTGGACTGCGCCGACAGGGAGGAAGCGGCATGAGCGCCGAGACCCCGATCAACGTCGTCGGCGGCGGGGCCTGGGGCACGGCGCTGGCCAACGCCGCCGCCGGGGCCGGCCATCCCGTCACCCTCTGGCTGCGCGACCCGGGGGCCGCCGCCGCCCTGCAGGCCCAGCGGGAGAACCCGCGCTACCTGCCGGGCGTGCCGCTCCACCCGGCGATCCGGGCGACGGGCGAGGCCGCCGACCTCGCCCGTGCCCGGGCGACGCTCCTGGTCGTGCCCGCCCAGACCGTGCGCGGCGTGCTGGAATCCCTGCGCGGACCCCTGGCGACGGCCGGGCCGGTCATCCTCTGCGCCAAGGGGATCGAGCGCGGCAGCGACAGCTTCCTCAGCGCGGTGGCCGAGCAGGTCCTGCCGCCGGGAACGCCCGTGGCGGTCCTGTCCGGCCCGAGCTTCGCGATCGACGTCGCCCGCGGCCTGCCCACGGCCGTGACCCTGGCGGCGGCCGATGCCGGCCGCGCCGCCGCCCTGAGCGCGCTGCTGTCGGGACCGAGCTTCCGCCTCTACCACACCGACGACGTGCGCGGCGTCGAGATCGGCGGCGCCGGCAAGAACGTGCTCGCCATCGCCTGCGGGATCGTGGCCGGGCGCGGGCTCGGCGAGAGCGCCCGGGCGGCGCTGATCGCCCGGGCCTTCGCCGAGCTGATGCGCTTCGCCCGCACCTTCGGCGGGCGGCCCGAGACGCTGATGGGGCTCTCCGGCCTCGGCGACCTCGTGCTCACCGCCTCCTCGCCGCAATCGCGCAACTTCGCCTTCGGCCAGCGCCTCGGCGCCGGGGCGAGCCCGGCCGAGGCCGCGGGCGGCAAGCTCGCCGAGGGGGCGTTCACGGCCGCGGCGCTGGCCGGGCTGGCCGCCGCCAGGGGCATCGAGATGCCGGTGGCGGCGGCCGTCGCCGCCATCGTGGCGGGCACCGCCAGCGTCGACGACGTGATCGCCGGCCTGCTGGCCCGTCCGCTGCGCGGGGAGACCGACTGACGCCGGCCCCGGCCCGCAACCCGCGTCACGCCACCGAGGCCGCCGGCACAGCGTGGCCTTGTCCTTGGCCGTGGCCGTGGCCGTGGGTGTGGGCCGCGAAGCGCGCGATCGGCGCCGGCCGACCCAGCAGGTAGCCCTGGGCGAGGTGGCACTGCTCGCCGGCCAGGAAGGACAGCTCCTCGGCGGTCTCCACGCCCTCCGCCACCACGGCGAGCCCGAGGCCGCGCCCCAGCCCCAGGACGGAGCGCACGATCGCGGCCCCCTGCGGGTTGCTGTGGACCGCCCTGATGAACGAGCCGTCGATCTTGATCCGGTCGAACGGGAAGGCGCGCAGGTTCGACAGCGACGAGTAGCCGGTGCCGAAATCGTCCATGGCGATCCGCACGCCGAGGGCCTTGAGCTGGCGCAGGGTGAGGAGCGCCCGGGCCGGATCCCGGATCAGCGCGGTCTCGGTGATCTCGATCTCCAGGCGCTCCGCCCGCAATCCGGATTCGTACAGGGTCCCGTGGACGAACGGGACGAAGTGCGGGTTGTGGAGCTGCACCGCCGAGACGTTGACGGCGATCGCCAGCGGGTTCGGCCAGCCGGCCGCCGCCCGGCAGGCCTCCCGCAGAACCCAGGCGCCGATCTCGAGGATCGCCCCGGTCTCCTCGGCGATCGGGACGAACACGGCCGGTGAGATGCCGCCCCTGGCCGGATGGTGCCAGCGCAGCAGCGCCTCGAAGCCCGTGACCGTGCCGGACTCGATCTGGCTCTGCGGCTGGTAGACGAGCTCCAGCTCGCCCCGCGCCACCGCGTGGCGGAGGTCGTGCTCGAGCTGGCGCCTGTCGCGGATCTCGGCGCCCATGCTGGCGTCGTAGCGCCGGCAGGTGCCGCGCCCCTCGCTCTTGGCCCGGTAGAGGGCGGCGTCGGCGTGGCTCAGGAGCGCGCGCAGGTCCGCGGCGTCGTCGGGATAGACCGCGATGCCGATGCTGGTGGCGATCACCGGGCCGGAGGCGGCCGGCACCGCCGCCAGGGTGGCGAGGATCCGCTCGGCCAGCCGCTCCCCCTGTCCCTCCGCCTGCGGCGTCAGGATGGCGAACTCGTCGCCGCCGAGCCGCGCCATCAGCTGCTCGGTATCGAGGAGACCGCCGACCCGCAGCGCGAGGTCGCGCAGCATCGCGTCGCCGGCGGCGTGCCCGAACAGGTCGTTGACCTCCTTGAAGCGGTCGAGGTCCAGGCACAGCACCGCGAGCCGGCCGCCCTGGGCGTCCGCGGCGCGCATCGCGCGCTCGAGCCGGGCGTGGAAGCTCGTGCGGTTGGCGAGGCCGGTGAGCGCGTCGTGGTGGGCGAGGTAGTGGATCTCGCTCTCGGCCCGGCGCCGCGCGCGCAGGTCGCGCACCGCCACGGCGTGGTGCGGCAGGCGCCCGTACTCGGCGACCGGGCGCATGATCACCTCGACGGGAATGGGGGCGCCCGCCGCCGGGACGAGTTCGGTCTCCAGGGGCTGGTCGGCCGTCCCTGAGCCGGGCACGAGGTCCGGCAGGTAGGCGCTGAGGCTCCGGCCCGTCAGGAGGGCCGCCTCCAGGCCGGCGAGCCGGGCGAAGGCCTCGTTGGCGCTGACGATCTCGCCGCCGCGGCAGACGACGAGGCCCTCCACGGCCGCGTTGGCGAGGCTGCGCAGGCGCTCGCGCTCGAGATCGGCGCGGCGGCGCTCGCGCAGGTCGACCACGAGGGCGGCGCCGGCGAGCAGCAGAATCAGGCAGCTCGCCACCGCCACGGCCGCGGCGAGCCACCCGCTCCGGATCGCGCCCGAGGGGATCGCCACGGTGGGGTCGGGATGGAGGGTCACCGCGCCCATGCCGGCGAAGTGGTGGCCGCAGATCGCCAGGATCAGCAGCGCGGCGCCGCCGTACCGACCCCGGAACGTGGTGGCCGACAGGCCGACCACCAGGGCGGCGGCGCCGAGCCCCGCCCCGAGGCCGACCGAGACCACGACCAGCGCGGGGGTCCAGGCGAGGTGCCCCGCCACCTGATAGGCGGCCATGCCGGTGTAGTGCATCGTCGCGATGCCGCCGCCGACCACGGCGCCGCCGAGGCCCGCCTGGACCGCCCGGCCGGAGACGGCCAGGGCGAAGCCGAGCCCGGTGATCGCGACGGCGTCCACGTAGGAGAGGAGCGTCAGCCCGACGCCGTAGCCCGACGGCAGCCCGGGCTCGAAGGCGAGCATCGCCAGGAAATGCGTCGCCCAGATCCCCGATCCCCCGGCGGCGGCGGCCACCGCGACCCAGACGTAGCGGCCGCGGCCGCCGGTCCGGCCGGCATGGGTGAGGAGCTCGATCGCGGTGCCGCTCGCCAGCGCGCAGACCAGGGCCGCGAGGCCTACCAGCCACAGGTTGTGTTCGCCGATAAAGCAACCGATGACTGAGATCATGTATGCAACCGAAGATTGGTGCGTGACGCGCTATACGGCTATTTGCATGCAGAATTTAATATTTGCCCAAGGCTTGCGATAGCAGAGCTGCGGCGTTCTACGCGGGTTCTGCTTGACCGCCGGTCCCGCGCGCGGCCGGGGCCGGACCGGCCTGTTCCCGGGAGGCGAAGCTGGGCTATGGCGGGGCGCGCCGCCCGGCCGGGCGGTCTACTGGGACTTCAGCGATGGCGTACTGGCTGTTCAAATCCGAGCCCGCGACCTGGTCGTGGGATCAGCAGGTCGCGGCCGGGGAGGCCGGCACGCACTGGAACGGCGTGCGCAACCACCTCGCCAAGAAGCAGCTGATGGCCATGCAGATCGGCGAGGAGGGCTTCTTCTACCACTCGAACGAGGGCAAGGCGGTGGTGGGCATCGTGGCGGTGATCCGCGCCTACTATCCCGACCACACCGACGAGACCGGCCGCTTCGGCATGGTCGACGTCAGGGCCGTGCGGGCGCTGCCGAGCCCGGTCACGCTCGAGGCGATCAAGGCCGACGCGGCGCTCGCCGACATGGTGCTGGTCAACAATTCCCGGCTGTCGGTGCAGCCGGTGACCGAGGCCGAGTGGGCGCGGGTCTGCGCCCTCGGCGGTCTCGGCTGAGCCGGGGCGCGCGGCCCGACGGGCCGCTCAGGCGGCGCGGTTGAGGGGGCCGCGCACGGGGCCCACGAAGTCCGGCTCGACCTCGACCGGCGGCAGCGTGTCCATGACCCGGGCGGCCGGCAGGGTCACCACCACCTCGGTGCCCTCGCGGGGCTTGGAGGACAGCTGGAACTGCCCGCCGTGCAGCTCCACGAGGCCCTTCACGATCGGAAGGCCGAGGCCGGAGCCCTGCTCGGCGGTCTTGATCGCGAGCGAGCCGCGCCCGAACGAGGACAGGACCGTGCCGAGCTCGTCCTCGGGGATGCCCGGGCCGCTGTCCTTCACCGAGACGTACTGCCCGCCCGAGGCGGTCCAGCCGACCTTCAGCCAGATCTCGCCGCCCGGGGGCGTGAACTTCACGGCGTTCGACAGCAGGTTCAGGACGATCTGGCGCAGAGCCCGCTCGTCGGCCCAGAGCCGCGGCAGCGAGCCGTCGACGAGATCGTGGAAGGTCTGGTTCTTCGCCTTGGCCCGCAGGCCCATCATGTGGCGGCACTCCTCGACCACGTGGGCGAGCTGCACAGGTTCCTCGTTCAGCTCGTAGCGCCCCGCCTCGATCCGCGACAGGTCGAGGATCTCGTTGATCAGGTTCAGGAGGTGCATCCCGCTGTCGTGGATGTCGTGCGAGTACTCGCGGTAGGACGGCGCCGTATGGGTGCCGAACACCTCGTTCTTCATCACCTCCGAGAAGCCCAGGATGGCGTTGAGCGGCGTGCGCAGCTCGTGGCTCATCGTGGCGAGGAAGCGCGACTTGGCGAGGTTGGCCTCCTCGGCCCGGCGGCGGGCCTCGTCCGAATTGGCCTTGGCCTGCTCCAGCTCGCCGAACACCGCGTCCTTCTCGGCGCGGGAGCGCAGGGCGCCCACCGTCGAGGTGTAGAGGCGGCGGGACAGGCCGAGGAAGAAGACCTGCGCCCCGCCGGCCATGACCACCAGCATCAGCAGGTCCATCCCGCGGGAGAAGGCCGCGAGCGAGGCGGTGGCGAGGGCCAGCGGCACCAGGGCGGCGACGGCGGCGAGCGGCACCGTCGCGGCCAGCATGGTGGTGACCGCGGAGGCGATGACGAGGCCGAACAGCGCGAAGGTCCAGCCGCCGGTGGTTCCGAGCCCGATCATCGCGGCCCACGACAGGCTCTGCAGCACCTCGCCGACCAGGAAGCGGCGGCGCCAGCGGGCGAGCGGGATCGTCGCCGGGTCGGCGCGGAGGAAGCGCCGGCTCAACGTCGTGTTGAGCGAGATCATCAGGACCACGCCGAGCGCCCAGATCGCCGCCACCGGCGGCGCGATCCAGAAGGTCGACGCCGTGGCCAGCACCGCCGCGAACCCCACCAGCGGGATGCCCGCGCCGACCCGGTACTGGGCGTAGTGGCGCAGCAGCTCGTAGTCGAAGGCCCGTTCGAGGCCGGTCCGCGAGGTCAGCTTCTCCCGGGCCGAGCGGATTTCCCGGGCGACCCCGCGGCGGCGCGCCGCCTCCTCCGTCGAGGGGCCGCGACCGCGCTGGACCATCTCGACGGTGAGATCGGACATGCGCGTCTTCAAACTCGGCTCGAATGCGCGGACGGGCGGCGGTGGCGGGGAAGCACTCCGTGAGGATGGGGCGGATATGTTAAGAAGCGGCTGCCGACATCCCTGCAATCTTAAGCATCGCGGGCTGTATCGAGACTGTCGTGCCGCCGGATCGACGTGCGGTGCCGCACATCGTGTCGGGGTCCGCGCCCGCTAGTCTCGGGTGGAGGCCCGCCGGCCCGAGCGCGGTCGCACGCCGCGATCCGGGGCGCCCGGACACGCGCGTCGAGAGAGGGTCGCCGACCATGCCGAATCTCACCGTCAACGGCGTCGCGCACGCGATCGACGCCGATCCCGACATGCCCCTGCTCTGGGTGCTGCGCGACCGGCTCGACGCCACCGGCACCAAGTACGGCTGCGGCATCGCGCAGTGCGGCGCCTGCACGGTCCACCTCGACGGCCAGCCGGTCCGGGCCTGCCAGACGCGCCTGGGCGATGTCGGCGCCGCGCAGGTGACGACCATCGAGGGCGTGTCGGGCCGGGTGGCCGAGGCCGTCCAGGCGGCTTGGCGCAAGCTCGACGTGGTCCAGTGCGGCTACTGCCAGTCCGGCCAGATCATGTCGGCGATCGGCCTGCTCTCGGGCAACGCCAAGCCCACCGACGCCGACATCGACGGTGCCATGGACGGCAACATCTGCCGCTGCGGCACCTATCAGCGCATCCGCGCGGCGATTCACGAGGCCGCGCGCAGCCTCGCCTGATCCGTCCCGGCGCCCACCTTCCCGCCCTCCCCCGCGGTCCCGACCGGAGCCTCGCCGCCATGCTGAACGCCCGTCGACCGAACCCCCTCCCCGTCCGTCCGAGCCGCCGCGGCCTGCTGGCGGGCGCCGGCGCCCTCGTGGTCGCGTTCCGGCTCGACCCGAAACCCGCCCGCGCCGCGCCCGGCCCGAACCTCGCCGACGTGAAGGCGCAGCCCAACGCCTTCGTGCGGATCGGCGCGGACGACACCGTCACGGTGGTGATCAAGCACCTCGACATGGGCCAGGGGAACACGACCGGGCTCGCCACGATCCTGGCCGACGAGCTCGGCGCCGACTGGCGACACGTCCGCACCGAGTTCGCGCCCGCCGACGCGGCGCTCTACAACAACACCCTGATGGGCCCGATCCAGGGCACCGGCGGCTCGACCGCGGTGGCCAATTCCTGGTTCCAGCTGCGCAAGGCCGGCGCGGCCGCCCGCGAGATGCTGATGGCCGAGGCCGCCTTCCGCTGGAAGGTGCCGGTCTCCCAGATCACGGTCGCCGACAGTCTCGTGCGCCACGCCCCGTCCGGCCGGCAGGCCCGGTTCGGGGAGCTCGCGGCCTCGGCCGCCTCGCTGCCGGTGCCGTCCGAGCCGCGGCTCAAGGACCCGAGCGAGTGGACGCTGATCGGCCAGACGGTGCCGCGCCTCGATTCCGTCGCCAAGACGAACGGCACGGCGGTCTACTCCCTCGACATCCGCCGCCCGAACCAGGTCACGGCCCTCGTCGCCCGGGCCCCGCGCTTCGGCGCCACCGTGAAGAGCTTCGACGCCGCGGCCGCCCGGAAGGTCGCGGGCGTCCTCGACGTGGTGCAGGTACCGACCGGCGTGGCGGTGATCGCCCGCGACACGTGGTCGGCCATGAAGGGCCGCGAGGCGCTGACCGTCGCCTGGGACGACAGCACCGCCGAGACCCGCTCGTCCGACGCGATCCTGGCCGAGTACCGCGAGCGCGCCAAGGGTCCCGGCCTGACGGCCTCCGAGCGCGGCGACCCGCAGGCGGCGCTCAAGGGCGCCGCCAAGGTCGTCGAGGCCGAGTTCACCTTCCCCTACCTCGCCCACGCGGCGATGGAGCCCCTGAACGCCACGATCGAGAAGGGGGCCGACGGCGGCTACGACGTCTACGCGGGCTTCCAGTTCCAGACCGTCGAGCAGGCCACCATGGCGGCGATCCTCGGCGTGACGGCCGACCGGGTCCGGCTGCACAGCAACTGGGCCGGCGGCTCGTTCGGGCGCCGGGCGACGCCCACCGCCGACTACCTCGCGGAAGCCGCCACCGTCTTCAAGGCGTCCGGCGAGAAGGCCCCCCTCCACCTCGTCTGGACCCGCGAGGACGACATGGCCGGCGGCTATTACCGCCCGACCGTGCTGCACAGGGTCCGGGCCGGCATCGACGGCAAGGGCGCGGTGGTCGGCTGGGACCACGTGATGGTCGGCAAGTCGATCATGATCGGCTCGCCCTTCGAGGCGATGATCGTCAAGAACGGCATCGACGCCACCACCGTGGAGGGCGCCTCCGACACCGCCTACGCGCTGCCGGCCTACCGGTTCGGCGTCCATAACGGCCGCGAGGGCGTGCCGGTCCTGTGGTGGCGCTCGGTCGGCCACACCCACACGGCCCACGTGATGGAGGTGATGATCGACGAGCTGGCCCACGCCGCCAACGTCGATCCGGTCGCCTACCGGCTCTCCCTCCTGACCCAGGCGCCGCGGCTGGCCGGCGTGCTCAAGCTCGCCGCCGAGAAGGCTGGCTGGAGCGCCAAGCCGCAGGACCAGGGCCGCGGCCTCGGGGTGGCGGTCCACGAATCCTTCGGCTCCTACGTCGCCATGGTGGCCGACGTCACGGCGCACGACGCCGCGATCCGCGTCAACCGGATCGTGGCGGCGGTGGATGTCGGCGTTCCGGTCAACCCGGACGTGATCCGCGCGCAGGTCGAGGGCGCGGTGGGCTTCGCCCTGTCGGCGGTGCTGCGCAACCGCATCACCCTCAAGGACGGGCAGGTGCAGGAGCACAATTTCGACGCCTACGAGCCGACCCGGATGAGCGAGATGCCGAAGGTGGAAGTGCACATCGTGCCGAGCCAGGCGGCGCCCACCGGGATCGGTGAGCCGGGCGTGCCCGTGCTCGGGCCGTCGATCGCCAACGCGGTCTTCGCCGCGACCGGCCGGCGCCTGCGCTCGCTGCCGCTCGACCTCTCCGGCGTGAAGGGCGCGTGAGGAAACGCACGTTCCGCCGGCCCGGATCGGCGTAGGAAGGGTGGGCCTTCCCCCCAAGGCAAGAGACCCGACTGACGACGGCGCGGCGCGACACCGCGCCGTTTCTTTTTCGCGCGCCGCGACGCCATCTCCGGGCCATGCCCGCCTTCGACGACACCGCCGCGCGCCTACGCGCCTGCCGCCTCTGCCGCGACACGCCGCGCTACGGGCCGCCCCTGCCCCAGGAGCCCCGGCCGATCGTCCAGGGCTCGGCCACGGCCCGCCTCTGCATCGCCAGCCAGGCCCCCGGCACCCGCGCCCACCGCACCGGGCAGCCCTTCACCGACCCGTCGGGCGTGCGGCTGCGCGCCTGGCTCGGCCTCGACGCGGCGCGGTTCTACGATCCCGCCCGGGTGGCCATCGTGCCGATGGGGTCGTGCTTCCCCGGCCTCGACGCCAAGGGCGGCGACCGGCCGCCCCGCCGGGAATGCGCCGAGCGCTGGCGGGCGGAACTCTTCTCCGGCCTGCCGGACCTGGAGCTGATCCTGGTGATCGGCCAGTACGCGCAGGGCTGGCACCTCGGGCGGATGGAGGGCGGCCTCACCGGGACGGTGCGGCGCTGGCGGGAGATCCTGGCCGAGCCGCGCCGCCCCCGGGTCCTGCCCCTGCCCCACCCGTCCTGGCGCAACAACGGCTGGCTGAAGCGCGAGCCCTGGTTCGAGGCGGAGCTGCTGCCGGTGCTGCGCGCCGAGGTGGCGCGGGTGATGGCGGGGTGATGGCGGGGTGAGGGGCCATCGGGGCCTCGTCCCGACAGCGACGACATGCGCGTGCCAAATCGCTCGGGACTGAAGGGGCGCGCCCGTCCTTGCGAGCGCAGCGAAGCAATCCAGCGACACATCAAATCCGAGACCGGCGCGCCGCCCTGGATTGCTTCGCTGCGCTCGCAAGGACGGCGCGGGTCGGGGCGCGCACGGCGGGTCGGGGACGGCGTCGCCCGGACCCGCCCGCATTGACAGGCATCGCCGGCGCGTGATCCGTGCCGCGACCCCCGAAGGACGCGCCGATGACCGAGATTGCCGACCCCCGCGACCGCCTGATCGTGGCCCTCGACCTGCCGAGCGTGCAGGCCGCCGAGGCGCTGATCGACCGGATCGGCGACGCCGCGACCTTCTACAAGATCGGCTACCAGCTCGGCTACGCGGGCGGCCTCGCCCTGGCCGAGCGGCTGGCGGCCCGCGGGCTCAAGGTCTTCCTCGACCTGAAGCTCCACGACATCGGCAACACCGTCGAGGAGGGCGTGCGCTCGGCCTCGGGCTCCGGCGCCACCTTCCTCACCGTCCACGCCTACCCGCAGACCATGCGGGCGGCGGTCCGCGGCCGGGGCGCGGGACTCAGGATCCTCGCCGTGACGGTGCTCACCTCCTACGACGACGCCGACGCCGCGGAGGCCGGCTACGGCCTGCCGGTGGCGGAGCTCGTCGCCAAGCGCGCCGCGCAGGCGGCCGAGATCGGCATCGACGGCCTCGTCTGCTCGGCCGCCGAGGCGGGCGCGGTCCGGCGCGTCGTCGGTCCGGACCGGCTGATCGTCACCCCGGGCATCCGCCCGGCGGGCGCCGCGGCCGGCGACCAGAAGCGGGTCATGACGCCGGGCGACGCCCGCCGGGCCGGGATCGACCACGTGGTGGTCGGCCGCCCGATCACCGGCGCCGCCGACCCCCGCGCGGTGGCGCGGGCGATCGTGGCGGACCTCGCCTGATCCGAGCGGGATTGCCTTCGGGCGGAGCGGTCCCACTTCGCTCCGCAGGGCAGGAGACGCAGCATGACCAAGGGCTACTGGATCGCGCGGGTCGATGTCCGCGACGGGGAGGCCTACAAGGACTACGTGGCGGCCAACGGCGCGGCCTTCGCCAAGTTCGGCGGCCGGTTCCTCGTGCGCGGCGGCGCCCACGAGGCGGTGATGGGCCCGGCCCGGTCCCGCAACGTGGTGATCGAGTTCCCGAGCTACGCCGACGCCCTCGCCTGCTGGAACTCCGACCTCTACCAGGCCGCCAAGGCCAAGCAGCGCGGCGGCGTCGAGGCCGAGATCCTGGTGATCGAGGGCTATGACGGGCCGCAGCCCAGCGCCTCCGAGCCGGCGCCGGAGGCGGGGCCGGCCTCCGAGTAGGCGGCGCGCTACGGGAGCGACCCGCGCGGCGCGAGGCTCCGCAGCAGGAACGCCGTCATCGCCGCCATGGGCGGCACCGGCTGGAGGGTGGAGCAGCCCACCAGCAGCGGGTGGGTGTAGCGGGCGATGGCGACGTGGACGCAGGCGGCCGCCTCGGCGGGATCGGCCGCCTCGAACTCGCCCCGCGCCACCCCGTCGCGGATGATCCGCTCGAACCCGGCGGTGATCCGGGCGACGTGGTGGCGGCAGACGTCCCAGCTCTCCGCCATCGCCGCCTCGATCATCTCGTGCAGGCGGGGAAACGTCTCGCAGCGCCGGGTGGAGTCGCGATGCAGGGCCTCGATCGCCGCCGCGAGGCGCGCGGTGGCGTCGAGGCCCGGCCGGTCGGCGATGCCGAGGATCACCGCCTCGCTCTCGCCGATCAGCCGCTCCAGCACCGCCTCGTTGATCGCCTTCTTCGACTCGAAGAAGCGGTAGACGTTGGCCGGGCTCATCTTCAGCGTCCGGGCGATGTCGGCCACGGTCGTCTTCTGGTAGCCGATCTCGCGGAAATACGTGCCCGCCGTCGCGAGGATGCGGCTCCGCGTGTCGGGCGCGCACTCCTCCGCGAGCGAGCGGGTCGTATCTTCGAGGGACATGCGACCTCACTAGGCCATGCGGCGGCGGGGCGTCAAAGACGCGAACCCGGATCGGGTTCCCCTGCGGCGGCTGCGCGCGCCCGGAACCGGCCCGGCCGGCGCCCATTGCCCAGGCACCCCGCCGCGACGGCGGCGTCAGCGAGAGATCCGCGATGCGCTTCACCGACACCCGCGCCCTGGTCACCGGGGCCGATTCCGGCATCGGGCAGGCGACCGCGGAACTGCTCGCCCGCGCGGGCGCCGACGTGGCCATCACCTATCACAGCGACGCGGAGGGCATCCGCGAGACCGCCGCGCGGGTCGAGGCCGCGGGCCGGCGGGCGCTGGTGCTCCAGCTCGACGTCGGCGACCCGGCGGCGGTCACGGCGGCCTTCGACCGCATCGGCAGCGAGTTCGGCACCCTCGACATCCTCGTGGCCAATGCTGGGCAGGCCATGAGCGGGATGCCGGTCGCCGAGATGGACGACGCGGTGCTGGAGCGGATCCTGCGGGTGAACCTCATGGGGCCGCTGTTCTGCGCCCGCCCCTTCATCCGGATGCGCCGGGCCCAGGGCGGCAACGGGAAGATCGTATTCGTCTCCTCCGTGGCCCAGCACCTGCCCACGCCGGAGAGCGCCCCCTACGGCATGTCGAAGGCCGGGCTCGGCTCCCTCTGCCGGTCCCTGTCGCGCGAACTCGCGGAGGACCGGATCAACGTCAACAACGTCGCCCCGGGCCTGATCGAGACGCCGATGACCGCCGACCGGTTCGAGAAGCCGGAGGTTCTCGACGAGTCCCTGGAGCGGATCCCGTGGCACCGGGCCGGCCAGCCCGAGGAGATCGCCCGGGCGATCCTCTACCTCGCCTCGGAGGACGCCGCCTACGTCACCGGCCACACCCTGGTGGTCGATGGCGGCCTGACGATGCAGTGGGGCGGCGCCTGAGCGGCGCCCGGAACGACGAAGCGCGGCGCAGGGGTCACGCCCGGCGCCGCGTCGAAGGGTCTGCGATCTGCGGCTCGCGCGTGGCCGCGCCTCAGGAGCCGAACTGCGAACCCAGGCGCTCGAGGTACTCGGCCAGATCGACGCCCCCGACGCGCTTGCCGTAGTCGAAGCGCATGCCCTGGCGGATGTCGACGCTCGCGTCCCGCGTGGTCAGGGTGAAGGGACGGACGCAGACCCAGGCCCCGTCGCGGCGGTGCTCGAAGTAGCCGAGGATCTCGTGCTTGGCCATAACCTTTCCTCCGGAACCCTGTTCGGGAACATAACGGTCTCACTGGCCACCGGTTCATGCGCTGCGACTGTTTTTCGCGTGCGCGGCCGCACGGATCGAGTGTTCGTGAGCCGGGGTGGCCGGCGGAGCCGGGCCGAGAACTCGCCTTGAGCTTGGCCATTACAGATCGGATGCTCGGGCACGGCGGGAGGGCGCGCGGCCGGCTCAGTGCCAGCGGTCGAGGATCTCGGCGGTCGTCATCGTCTCGACCTGGTGGCCGTACCGCATCCGGTACATCAGCAGGAGGGCGTCGTGCGCCTCGTCGCAGGAACTGCACAGGCCGTCGGTGGCCAGCACGATCCGGTAGCCGAGATCGACCCCGCCGAGCACGGCGGCCAGCACGCAGACGTCGGTCTCGGCGCCTGTGACGATCAGCGTGTCGACCCCCCGCGCGCGCAGGCGCGCGTCGAGACCCGTCTCGAGCCAGGGCGAGTAGACGGTCTTGTCGACGATCTCGGCGGGCGGAGCCAGTCGGGCGAGGTCCGGGACGAGGTCGATCAGGCCCGGGTCGAGGCGCTCCCGGGTCATGCCGGCCCAGCGCCGCGAGTAGGTCGCCCAGGTCCCGCGGCCCTCGCCCGGCCGGGCGGCCGGGATGAAGCGGGTGAAGACGGTCCGCTCCGGATGCGCCGCCGCGAGGCGGCAGACATGGGGCAGGACGCGGTTCATCCACGGGGTCTGCCAGTCGGTGGGCTCGGCGAACATGCGCTGCATGTCCACGCAGAGGTGGACGCACCCCCTCCCCAGGGCCCCGCCGGCGGTTTCCGGCTCCGGCCGGGGACTGTCCGTCGATGGGCGGCTTCCGATGTCCATGGGCGCGCGATCAGACCGGGTCAGCGTGGCTCGGGTAGCGGGCGAAGGTGGTACGGGAGGCCGTCCCCGCCCGGTCTCGGGGCGGGGACGGCGGGACCTCAGCGGTCGGCCTTGGCGCCGGATACCGTCAGGGAGAGGTAGCGCTCGGTGGTCGGGCGGATCAGCTTGCGCACCGCCTCCGCCATGGCCTGCTCCTCCTTGAGGGACTGCTCGAACGCCGTCCGGTGGCCCTGCTGGCCGGCGGCGTCGCCGATGGTGAGCAGCGACTCGTAGGCGGCGATCTCGAAATTCTCGAAGGCGTGGTTGGCGTAGGTGTTCTTCAGGATCTCGTCCTGGGCCGGCGTGTGACCCAGCGCCATCATGTTGCCGACGAAGCCCAGGAAGCCCTCCTTGAGGGTCGAGGGGCTGTCGCCCAGACTCTGGAGCGCCTCCTCCAGCCGGTGGCGCTGCCCGTGCGTCTCCTCGATGTGGCGGCGCAGGGCCTGCTCCATCTCGGGATAGCGCTCCAGGCGCTCGACCTGCCGCTCCATGATCTGCAGCGCCTGCATCTCCACAGCATGGGTGTTCTTCAGGGCCGTGACGTAGATCTCGCGGGCGTCCGTGGTCATGGCGTTCACCTCTCAGCAGTTGTGAGCGCGGGGCTCATTCAACCGGCAAACACGGGTGCCGCACGGCCAAGTTCCGGTCGGAAGGTCGCAGGCGCGGGGGGCGCCGGTCCCGGACGGGCCGCACGAGACCGGACAGCCGGTGCCGGTCGACGAAGCCGGGGCGGCGCGCATCGAGCGGACGATCCGCGACCTCCGGCAGCTGCCCCGCTCAGTGCAGGCCGCCGCTGCGCTCGGCGCGCTGGCGCTCCGCGAGGCGCTTGCCGATCTCGAGGAGCAGCGTCTCGGTCAGCGCCACGAGGGCGGTGTCGCCGAGCACCGAGACCGTGTTGTGCAGCGACAGGCAGAGGTCGGCGGTGCGGCTGAGGGCGTCGTCGATCGTGTCCCCGTCGCGCTCCGCGAAAGCCGCGCCGGCCGCCTTGCTGTCCGAGATCTCGACGATCACGCCCCGTCCGGTGGTCGGTCGCCCGTCTTGGTCCAGGTAGAAGTGCCCGCGGGTGAACAGCCACCGCAGCCGCCCCTCCGGCGAGCAGACGCGGTACTCCGCCGTGTAGGAGCCGCCGGTCCGGACGCAGTCCAGAATGACCTGCGAGATGTGGGGCTGATCGTCCGGATGGACGGCCTTCAGGAGCTCCGCGAGGCTGACCCCGACCCGCGACCGGGCCGGGCTGATGTTGAACAGCAGGGCGCTCACCGGATCGGCCCGCGCCTCGTCCCGGAGGATGTCCCACATCCAGAAGCCGACGCCGCCCGAGGCTTCGAGCGCCGCGACGAGCGCCGCCTCGGATACGACGTCGTCCGCGTGGTCCATCCGAGACCTCCCCGATCTCACCGCAACCAGAGGCGACGCTGCGCGACGATTGTGATCCTGCAAAATCCGTTATAGCCCAATACAAATTCCCGTAAAGATCTTGTATTCAAATATATGTGTTGTCTCGCCGTGCCCGGTTCGCCTGCCCTAGGCTTCCGTCAGAGTTGAGCGGCGGACTCGAAGGGAATTTTTTTCTGCTGGCCGCCGCGACGTGCCGTCCCTCCACTGGCCGACACCTGACTCCGCCGGCAGGGACGGGGCGAGGCCCAGCGTCCAGGCCCAGCGTCCTGGCCGAGGGGCCCGGGACGTCCCGGTCCGGGCCGGAGCTTGCGCGCCCTGCGCGTCCGCGCGGGCGCTGGACGCGGTTCGTCAGCGCAGCGAGCGCATCAAATGAGGGCGACCGGCGAGCGGGCCGACGCGATCAAGGACGGGTTGGTTCTGCCGACCTCCACGTCCGCTGCCTGGTGGGCCCCACATCTTGTCGGGACGCGGACGTGGATGCAGAGCCGCGCGCGGGCCGGCCCGTTCCTCCGATCCGCAGGGTCTCCGCGCGGACCCATCCGCCGCGCCGTGAACCCATGGCCCCCTTCGTCCCGGCGGCCTGTGCAGTAATGGCGCAACTTGCGCCATCTTGTGCAGCTATTTATCCAGATGAATGATTGACGAATCCGGCTCTATCGGCTCAGATAATGCGCCTGATGGCGTTCGGACCGGCTCTCAGGTGTCGTCTGGCTCGGGTCGGCAAGGTTCGGTCCCATGAGCTACATGTTCAAGGTCCCCTCCGGCGCCGTGGCGGGGGCGATCGCGCAGCAGATCACGTCACAGGGCTACGCGGTTCTCGAGGACTACGTGAGCCCGGAGGACCTGCGCGTCGCGCAGGCTTTCGTCGCGCGGGCGGTCGCCGCGAAGGGCGGTGAGTACGCGGGTTTCACCGGGACGAAGGATCTCGGCGGCACGTTCCTGGCCGCCCTGCCGGACGACCCGACCTTCAACGCCCTGTGCCGCGGCATCTACGAGAGCGCCGTGGGACGGCCCGCGCCGGATGTCGGCTACTACCAGATCCTGCGCTGTCTGGCGGGACATGGCGCCAGGACGCACTCGATGCGCTTCCACTTCGACTCGTACGTGCTCACGGCCCTCGTCCCGGTCACGATGCCGGACCACGGTTCTCCGGGGCGCCTGATCATCCACCCGAACACCCGCGCACTGCGTCGAAGCTACCTCCGCAACCTTGTCGACAAGGCGCTGGTCGACAATCCGCTCGCGCAGAAGCTCCTGACCCGCGCCTACGACCGCGGCAGCGACCGCGTGATCCGCCTGTCGCTGAAGCCGGGAAGCCTGTACTTCTTCTGGGGCTACCGCTCGCTGCACACGAACGAGCCCTGCGCGTCCGACGCGATCCGGGCCACGGCCCTGCTGCACTACGTCGATCCGCACGCGGGCAGCCGGCTCAAGCGGGTGCTGCGGCGGCGCTAGTGTCGGCCCTTCCAGGGCACCAGCACGCGCTCCAGGCCCCGCATCCCGAGCTCGAACAGGCCCGCGAACAGGCCGATCAGCAGGATGCCCATCACCACCACGTCGGTGCGCAGGAAATTGGAGGCGTTGAGGACGAGCTGGCCGAGCCCGGCCTGGGCCGCCACCATCTCGGCGGCCACCAGGGTGGTCCAGCCCACGCCCATGCCGATCCGCAGGCCGATCAGGATCTCCGGCAGCGCCGCCGGGAAGACCACGTGGCGCAGGACCTGCCAGCGGCTCGCCCCGAGGGCGCGCGCGGCGTTGATCTGGTCGACCGAGGCGGAGCGCACCCCCGCCCGCGCGGCGAGCGCCACCGGGGCGAGGCAGGCGAGGAAGATCAGCAGCACCTTCGACAGCTCGCCGATCCCGAACCAGATGATCATCAGGGGCAGGTAGGCGAGCGGCGGCAGCGGCCGGTAGAACTCGATCGGCGGGTCGAGGATGCCCCGGGCGATCCGGCTCGTGCCCATGGCGAGCCCGGCCGGGATGCCCACCAGGGCGGCGAGCGCGAAGGCGCCGAGGACGCGCAGGAGGCTGTCGCCGATGTGGAGCCCGAGCGGGGCTCCGTCGATCTCCCCGCGCCAGGCCTGACCGAAGGCCGCCAGGACCGCCTCCGGCGGCGGCAGGAACAGCGGCTTCACCCAGCCGGCACGGGTGGCGACCAGCCAGAGGCCGAGGGCTGCCAGCACCGTGGCGGCGCTGACCGTCGGCACCAGGATCCCGCGGCGGCGGCGGATTCCGGTGCGCGCCAGCGGGGCCGCCGCCGGAGCCGGGGCCGGGACCGTGTCCGGGATCACGTCCGGGATCACGTCCGGGATCACGTCCGGGATCACGTCCGGGACCGCGTCCGGCGCGGCGCGGGGCAGACCGCTCATCGGACGGCCTCCGGTGCCGCGCCGGCGCCGCCGCGGATGCGCGCGAGCACGCGCTCGCGCACGGCGATGAAGGCGGGGTCCGACTTCACGGCCCGGGCGTCGCGGCCCTCGACGAACGCCCGGGAGAAGGGCAGGTCCAGCGTCTCGACGATGCGGCCGGGCCGCGGGCTCATGATCACCAGCCGGGTGGCGAGGAACACCGCCTCCTCGACGTCGTGGGTGATGAAGAAGGCCATCTTGCCGGTCCGGTGCCAGATCCGGAGGATCAGCTCCTGGATCTGCTCGCGGGTGAAGGCGTCCAGCGCGCCGAGCGGCTCGTCCATCAGCAGGGCGCGCGGGTCTCCGGCGAGCGCCCGGGCGAGGCCGACCCGCTGCTGCATCCCGCCCGAGAGCGCGTAGACCTTCCGGTCGGCGCAGTCGGGCAGGCCGACGAGGTCGAGCGTCGCCAGGGCGATCCGCCGCCGCTCCGCCCGGGGCACGCCCCGCATCTTCGGTCCGAAGGCCACGTTCTCGGCGACGTCCAGCCAGGGCATCAGGGCGTGGCGCTGGAACACCACGCCCCGCTCGGCTCCCGGACCCCGGACCGGCGCGCCGTCGAGGAGGATGCGGCCCTCGGTGGGCGCCAGGAATCCCGCGATCGCCGAGAGCAGGGTGGTCTTGCCGCAGCCCGAGGCGCCGAGCGCCACCACGAACTCTCCGGGACCGATGGTCAGGTCGATCCCCGACAGCGCGGCGACCGCGTCGGCGCCCTGCCCGTAGCGGACGCTCAGGTTGCGGATCTCGATCATGGGCCCTCCGGTCCGGGGACAGGCTATTTCCGGGCCGCGTCCACGACCTGCGTCGTGACGAACCGGGCGTAGTCGGGCGCCAGCGCCTGCACGCGCCCCTGCGCCTTCAGGAAGGCGGCGGTCTCGGTCAGGGCCTTGGCGGCGGCGCCGCCGAGCCAGGCCGGGGAGGCCTGCGCCTCCAGGGTCGGGAGCCGGTAGGCCGCGAGGCTCGCGGGCACCTCGGCGGGCGCCGAGCCGCTGATCCGGGCCACCGCCGCCACCTCCGGCGCGTCGGCGCCCCAGGGCCTGGCGGCGTAGGCCGCGTCCTGGGCGGCGATCAGCCGGACGAGCGTCACCAGGAAGTCCCGGTTCCGCGCCGCCCAGGCCCGGTCGACCACGAGGCCGTCGAAGGTCGCCTTGCCCCGGCGGGCGAGGTCGCCGGCCGAGACCACCACGGTGCCGGACTTCTTCACCCGGGCGAGCACCGGGTCCCAGATGAAGGTCGCGTCGATGTCGCCCCGCTCCCAGGCGGCGGCGATCTCGGGCGGCCGCATGTTGAGGATCCGGACGTCGGCCTGCGTCAGCCCGGCCTCCGCCAGGGCGGCGATCAGCTGGTAATGCGCGGTCGACACGAACGGCACCGCGATCGTCTTGCCGCGCAGGTCGGCCACACCCGTCACGCCGCTGCCGGCGCGGGCCACGAGCTGCTCGGCGTCGGCGATCTCGTCGAGGATCCAGAACAGCTGGATGTCGAGCCCCTGCGAGGCGGCCGCCGCGATCGGGCTCGACCCCGCCTCGCCGATCTGGACGCTGCCCGAGGCCATGGCGCGGATCACGTCGCCGCCGCCGCCGAACTTGCGCCAGTGGATCGTGTAGCCGGTCGCCTTCTCGATCGCCCCGGAGGCCATCAGGGCGCGGAACGGCACCACCATGTCCTGGTGGGCGAAGGTGACCTCCCGGTCGGCCGCGCGGGCGGTGCCGGTGAACGGCGCGCCGAGAACCAGGGCGGCCAGGGCGGCCAGCGCGACGGCGCGGCGGTGCGGACCGGCAGATGTCATGAGATGTCCCCCATTCCGGCCGGCCCGGCGCGGAGGCGACTCGGGCGGCCGGGCGCAGGGTCGGCCGAGCTCGGCCACGAAGGCAAGGGCCCGTGCCCTGCCCCGGTCGCGCCCGGGATCCGCCTCGCGCCGCGGCCCCCGCGGCGGTGCGCGGGTCGCGGGCAGCCGCCCGCGGCGCTGCGCGGACCGCGCGCGCCGGAATATCCATCTCCCCGGACGCGCGCGATAGCCGGTGCCGTTCTCCGAACCGCCCTCGCCGGAGGCGCCCGCCATCGTCGTCCCGGAGTCGCGGCCCGGCGGGCGCGCAGCCGGCGCGGGACCGCCGGCTGGGAAGATCGTTCCTCGCCGCCGCGTGGCTGGGAGACGAGAATTTGGGCGTGCAAAACCCGCGGGCTGGCTCCGGCGCCCCCGCTCAGGCCGCGCGCAGCGCGGCGATCTCGTCGATCGTGGCGGCCGCCTGGGCCCGGAGCGCGGCCAGCAGCGCGGTGACGTCCTCGCCCGCGCGGCAGGCCGTCTCGAAGGCCCGGCAGGTCGCGGCCAGATCCAGGAAGCCGATCATGCTGGCCGCCGACACCATGGCGTGCGCGTCCCCCATCAGCCGCGTCCGGTCGCCGTCGGTCGCCGCCGGCCCGAACCGCTCGGCGAGCTCCTTCGCCAGCATCGCCAGGAGGTCGCCCATGCGCGCCTGGCCGACCATCGCAGTCATCTCGTCCAGGGTGGCCCGGTCGATCGTCCCCGCGCGGCGCGGCGGCTCGGCGCGAGGGGCCGCCCACCGGTCGATCGCGGCGAGCAGCGCGTCCGCGCGGAACGGCTTGCCGATATGGTCGTCGAGCCCGGCGGCGCGCAGCTCGGCCACCTGCTGCGGCAGGACGTTCGCCGTCATCGCGAGGATCGGCAGGCGGCCGGCGGCGCCGCCCAGGGCGCGGATCCGCCGGGTCGCCGCGATGCCGTCCATCACGGGCATCTGCACGTCCATCAGGACGAGGTCGTAGGATCGCGCCTGGACGGCCGCCACCGCGGCGACCCCGTCGGCCACCACGTCCACCGCGTGCCCGGCGCGCTCCAGGATCATCCGGGCGAGGTCCTGGTTGAGCGGCACGTCCTCGGCCAGGAGCAGGCGGCGGCCGGTCGCGCGGGCGATCGCCGAGGCCGGCGCGGTCGCGCGGGCCGGCGGGACCGCCGCGGGCAGGTCGGCCTCGAACCAGAAGGTCGAGCCGTGCCCGACCGTGCTCGCGACGCCGATCGTCCCGCCCATCAGCGTGACGAGGGATTTCGAGATGGCGAGCCCCAGCCCGGTGCCGCCGTACTCGCGGCTGATCGAGCCGTCGACCTGCGAGAAGCGCCGGAACAGGCGGTCGCACTTGTCGGTCGGGATCCCGATGCCGGTGTCGCGGACCGCGAAGCGCAGCCGCGTCCCGCCGATCGCGTCCGGGCTGACCCGGACCGACAGGTCGATGCCGCCCGACGCGGTGAACTTCACGGCGTTGTTGAGCAGGTTGAGCAGGATCTGCCGGAGGCGGTCCTCGTCGCCCTCGACCCAGTCGGGCAGGCCCGGGCCTTGGGCGAGCGTGAGGGCGAGCCCCTTGCGCTCCGCGGAGGGGCGCACGATCGACACCGCGTTGTCGATCAGCGCCTCCAGGGCGAAGGGCCGGGGCACGATCTCGATCTGCCCGGCCTCGACCTTCGAGAAGTCGAGGACGTCGTTGACCACGGTCAGGAGCGCGGCCCCGGCGGTGCGGATGCGGTCGGCGTTCCGGCGCGCCGACGGTCCGAGATCCGTCCCGTCGAGGAGCAGGTCGGCGTAGCCGATCACCCCGTTGAGCGGCGTGCGGATCTCGTGGCTCATGGCGGCGAGGAACTCGCTCTTGGCCGCGCTCGCCCGCTCCGCCTCCAGGCGCGCGGCGTCGGCCGCCGCCTTGGCGGCGAGGAGCGCCGCCTCGGCGGCCTTGCGGGCGGTGACGTCGATGTTGAGGCCGATCATCCGCCGCGCCTGCCCGGGCGCGCCGCGCCCGACGCCGTTGATCCAGCGCACCCCGCCGTCCGCGGTGGGGACCCGGAACTCGATCGAGAAGGTCTGCCCGGCGGCCGCGGCCGCGGCCGCGATCCGCAGCGCCCGCTCGCCGTCGGCGCGGTCGATCAGGGCGAGCCAGTCCCGGGTGTCGAGGGCGTGGTTCCGGTCGGTCTCGATGCCGTGGAGCCGCGCGCTCTCGGGGGACCACTCGATCCGGCCGCTGTCGAGGTCGAGGTGCCACGTCCCGGCATGGGCGGCCTGCTGGGCGAGGTGCAGCAGGCTGCTGGCATCCTCCACGGCGCGCCGGGCGGTGACGATCTCGTCGATGTCGAGGGCGGTGCCGAGCATGCCCACCATGCTCTCGCCCTGCCAGATCGGCAGGAGCACGATCTTGTGCCAGCGGTAGGCGCCGTCGTGCCGCTGCAGGCGGCCCTCGACCTCGTAGGGCGCGCGGCGGGCGGGCGCCTCCGACCACAGCCGCTCCATCCGCTCCGTGTCGTCGGGATGCGTCCGGGCGATCCGGGCGGCGCGCGTCGGGCCGATCGGGCCGTAGTAATCCTCGAAGCGCCGGTTGACGTAGGAGGCGTCGCCGGTCTCCGTGCTGGCGATCCAGACGAGCTGCGGCAGCGCGTCGGCCAGGGCGCGGTAGCGGGCCTCGCTCAACCGCAGGGCGTCCTCCGCGGCCTTGCGGGCGCTCACGTCGCGCAGGGTCGCCACGTAGCCGTCCGGGGCGCCGGTCGCCCGATCGTGGGTCAGGCTGAACGAGATCTCCACCCAGACCCAGTGCCCGTCCCGGTGCCGGTAGCGCTGGGAGGTCAGGGCGCGGGACGCGCGGCCGCCGGTGAGGTCGTCGAGGACGCGGCGGTACGCGCCGACCTCGTCGGGATGGACGAAGTCGAGGGGATGGGTGCCGATCAGCTCCTGCGGATCGTAGCCCAGGACGGCGCGCACCGCCGGCGAGACGTAGCGGCGGCGGGCGGTCAGGTCGGACCAGATGATGATGTCGGTGGCGTTCTCGGCCAGCAGCCGGTAGCGGCGCTCGCTCTCCTCCAGGTCCCGCTCGGCGATCCGGTTCTGGGTCACGTCGCCGAAGGTCAGGACCGTGCCGCCGTCCGGCAGGGCCGCGCACCGGACCTCCAGGATCGGGCCGCCGGGCAGGCGCCAGTCGAACAGCGGCGGCAGCCCGGCGCGCGCGCCCGTTCCGAGGCCCGGATCGGACCCGGCCGCCGCGCAGTCGCCGCGGGCCCGCTGGTAGGCGCGGATGTCCGGGAGGGCGACGCCCGCCCGCAGGACGTCGTCCGGCAGGTCGAGCAGGTCCGCGGCGCTTCGGTTGAACGCGCGCACCCGCTGGTCGGCGTCGAGGACGACGAGTCCCTGGTCCAAGCTGTCCAGCGTGCCGCGCAGGATCATGTCGGTCTCGCGCGCCCGCCGCTCCGACCGGACGAGGTCGGTCACGTCGAGAATGAGGCCGTGCAGGGCGACGAGCGCGCCCTCGGGCCCGAACTCGGGCAGCCCCTGGATGATCGCGTCCAGCACGGTCCCGTCCGGGCGGACGATGCGGGCCCGCGCCTGGTAGGGGATTGCCGGCCGGCTTCCTTCCAGAATCCCCTCGAGCCGCGCGACCAGGGCGGCGCGGTCGTCCGGATGATAGCACGCGACGTGCTCGGCGAGCGGCAGGTCGCACGCGCCGGGCGTCCCGAGCAGCCGCGCGAGACTCGCCGATCGGGTCACCCGGCGGGTCCGCGGATCGAGACGCCACTGCCCGAAGCCGGGGCCCCCGTCCCAGGGTGCAGGCTCGCCCGCGGCCCGGCGCGGAGCGGGATCCGGCGGCGCGGCCGGGCGGGTCGCGTCAATCTGCATCGGCCCCAGGGTTCCCCACCACCGGCGCGGACCGCGCCCGGGCGCGCCCTCGGCACGCATCGGGGCGAACCTGCTCGCGCGACGGTTGCTGATTCCTTGCCGGCACCGTGCGGCATTCGGCACCTGTCCGGCCGGCGATCACGATCGCTTGAGGGGCCGGCACGCGGCGTCCCCGGCCCGGTGGGGGGCGGGTGCGGGGACGGGTGCGGCCCTACCGCACCAGCCGCTCCACGATCGCCCGCACCTGCGCCCGATCCGCCGGCTGCGGGTCGACCGAGCGGTGGATCGTCAGGCCCTCGATCATGGCGTCGAGGGCCTTGGCGGTCTCCGGCGCGAAGTGCCGTTCCAGGGCGGCCCGGCTCTTGGCCATCCAGTCCTGCATGACCCGGCGCAGCGGCGGGTTCCGGGCCGCGAAGGCGTAGAGTTCGTAGCTCAGCAGCATCGTGCGCGGGCTCGCCCAGAGGTCGCTCACGATCAGGTCGACCACGGCCTCGCAGGCCTCGTCGACGGTCGCGGCCGCGGCGAGCCGGTCGGCGAACCGCGCCGAGACCGTGTCGGCGAGCCCGGTGAACGCCTCGGTCAGAAGCGCGTCGAGGCTGTCGAAATGGTAGGTCATGGAGCCCAGCGGCACGTCGGCCGCCGCCGCGACCCGGCGGTGGGTCGTGCCGGCGACGCCGTGCTCGGCGACGACGTCGAGGGTCGCCCGGATGATGCGCGCCCGGCGATCCGGGTCGAAACGGCGCTGGGCGGCGGGCAAGGGGACCTCCTCGGATCCGGTTCAGGGCAGCCGGGCCGTGACGCGCGCGGCCTTGATATGTACATCTGTACGCATAGCTAGGGTCCGACGCGGCCGGAGGGAGGTCCCCACCATGAACACAGAGATCGTGAAGACCCAGAAGCAGAGGATGCTGGCGGGCGAGCTGTACTGCGCCGACGACCCGGAACTGGCCGCCGACAACCGGCGCATCTCGGAATGGATGGACCGGTATAACGCCGCGCAGACGCGGAGCCAGCCCGAGCGGCAGGCGCTCCTGGAGGAGGCCTTCGCGCGGGTCGGCCCGGGCTGCAACATCCGGCCGCCGTTCCACTGCGACTACGGCTACAACATCAGCCTGGGCCGCGGCGTGTTCCTGAACTTCGGGTGCAGCATCCTCGACGTGATGTCGGTCACGATCGGCGACCTGACGCAGATCGGCACGGCCGTGCAGATCCTGACCCCCGATCATCCGCGCGAGCCGGCCCAGCGCCGGCAGATGCTGGAATTCGCCCGCCCGGTGGTGATCGGCGCCAATGTCTGGATCGGCAGCGGCGCGATCATCCTCCCCGGGGTCACGATCGGCGACGACGCGATCGTCGGGGCGGGCAGCGTGGTGACGCGCGACGTCCCGGCCGGCGCCACCGTGGTGGGGAACCCGGCCCGGCCGCGGCCGTGAGGAGGTGAGGGCGCGCGGGGCGCGTGCTGCGTGGGGGAGCGGTCCGGCCGCGTCGGCCCTCCGTCGAGCGTGCCAGCGCTCCCGTCCGGGCCGGAACTCCCGTCCGGGCCGGAACTCCTGTCCGGGCCGGAACTCTTGTCCGGGCCGGAACTCTTGTCCGGGCCGGACCTGCCGGGGACGCCGACGACCGGTCGCGGCCGGTTCACGCGGCCGCGCGGCCAAGCTGAGCGGCCCCGCGGCGTCGCTGCCGCGGGCCGGGGGGGCGATGCCGGGATCGAGGCACCGGGATATCGAGGCACCGGAATCGAACGGCCGGCGCGGCCCGTCCCCTGGCCTGCCGCGCCCGCGTTCGGGCGCGGCGTGGCGGCTGGATCAGTCCTTGCGGATCGGGGCCGCCGGAGCGCCTGTCTCGCCGAAGCCGAAATCGGCCAGCCGGTAGGAGAGCTGCGCGAAGCCGCCGTAGCGACCGGTCTCGAACTTCATCGGGCTGGGCGGCGAGAACGGGAAGGCCGTCGTGTGCGCCTTGTCGGCCTGGAGCTGCCAGTAGCGGCCGCCGACGCCGACGCTGACGGACGGCGTCAGGTCGTACGAGATGATCCCCTCCAGGAAGTAGCCGTCGCCGCGGCCGCCTTCCGGCCCCGGATTGATATCGGGCCGCAGCCAGTGCCGGTCGACGCCGCTCAGGCTCACGACCGGCAGGTAGGCGCCTTCCAGGCTCAGCCGGACCCGGTCGAACCGCGCTTCGCCGATCACGCCGACGCGCAGCGCGTTCCACTGCATGCTCTCGCCCAGCGTCTTCATGCTGGTCGGGTAGGGTCTGGCGCAGGGAGTCCCGCCCGCCACCTGACGGCAGCCGTAGCCGTTGTACAGTTCGGACGCGAACTGGTAGCCGAGGAAGCCGCCGAGCTTGTACCCGTCCCGGCGCAGCACGTCGTAGCCGAGATCGATCACGCCGTAGCCGATGTCGCCGTCCTTGATCGGCGACAGCGTCTTCGAATAGCGGCGCAGGGCGGGCGGGAAGTCCTCGTCGGCGAGGCGGCCGCCGGTGACGCCGCCCGAGCCGAGGAAGCCCTTGGCGAACAGGCCGGTGGGGTTGTGCTCGAGCCGTGCGAAGCTCTCGCCGGCATGCGCCTGGGTGTTGTTGTAGGTCAGGCGCGAATTGAGCTGGCCGGGCGCGTCGGGGTCGCCGAGCTTCTCGCGCGGTGTCCCGGAGCTGAAGAAGTAGCGCAGGCCGCCCTCGAAATCCCAGGTGGCCGGGCCTGCCGACGCGATCGGGGCCAGGGTGGGAAGCCCGGCTCCGAACCGGTAGTTGAGGCCGACGCGGGCCAGGAAGCCGTCCGTCGCGACCCGCGTGCCGGCGTGGTAGCCGGTCAGCACGGGGTACGACGGAGCCGGGAGGACCGCCCGGGAGCCGAGATCGTAGTAGAGACCCTCGACCTTGGCGGAGAGGTGCTCGCTGAAGGCGTGCTCGATGCCGGCGCCGGCCACGTAGCCCAGGCGCACCGCGCCCTGGCGCCCGTCGAACAGCGGGAAACCGGCCAACGACAGGTTGTTGTCGGTCCGGACCGTGCCCGCGGCGAGGCCGCCCGTGGCGTAGACGAGGGTGCGATCGACGGCGAAGCCGATCCTGCCGCGCAGGGTGGCGAGTTCGTCCAGCCTCTGGCCGGAATGGGCGACGCTGCGGCGATAGAAGCCGCCGCCCGCGGCCGGAAAAGCGCCCTCGCGGCGATCGTAGCCCCACAGCCGGGTGAATTGGTAATCCGCGGCGGCGCCGGCGACGAAGCCGGAATTCACCTGCCAATCGTAGCCGACCTCGGCGCCGCCGACGAAGCTCCCGTCCGAGGCCCGCTTCGATGGAATGACCGGGCAGTTCCGGGCTCCGGGCTGCCCGTCCGGACCTGTGCAGACGAACTGCGTGGCCCGATCGAGGGTCCCGTAACCGGCGAACAGGCCGGCATGCGCTCCGGTCCAGGAGAAGATCGGCACGGCCGTCGCCGCCGGCGGAAGGGCCCGCCGCGGGAGGTCCGCCGCCATCGCGGTCTGCGACAGCAGGCACAGGAGAAGTCCAGAACTCGAGATGCGGTACATGTAGTGTCCCCCGCCGCGCGTCGTCGAAGGCATGAGCGTCAAGGTCTCTTCGTCGGTAAGGATTCGGATGCCGAAGTGGAGCTTCTGCTGATCTCGCGCGGTTCGCATGATGCGCTCTTATGATTAGGTCGTGATGTCTCGATTCTGAAGCGTAAATTTTCGACCTATCTCATCAAATTTGACTAGATATACAATTGTTGATGCGAGAAGTGTATTTTACCAAATACGCGGATTTTGCAGACTTATTATCTTGATGGCCTATTCGAGTCATTGTCAGCGGAGATGTTGCTCTGATCTTCGGTCGTGCCGCGGCTTGGTTCCGTTCGCTTTTGCGGCCGGGTGATGCGTTCGTGCATCACCTGCGCCCTGCCCGGTCCAACCCAGGGCGGCCACGGGGCCGGGCCGCCGGCCCGACGCGATGCCCGTCGCGATACCGCTCCGGCGCGTTCCTGGCGGGGCGGCCCGGTCCGGGGAACCATCCGGGCGGCCCGAGCCTTCCTGGGCGGGATTGCGGGCGGATCCGGCCGCGAGTCCCCTGGATACGCCCGCCCGTCTTCCCGGGCGGCGAGAGAGGAAACCTCACGTGCGTTCAACGATCATTGCCGCCGCCCTGCTGGCGGCCCTCGGTTCCGCCGTCGCGAGCCCGGCCTCCGCCGCGCCGATCGGCCCCGGCACGGGCGTGTCGGCGCCCGCCGGCATGGTCTCGACGGTCCAGATGGATCCCGTCGAGCGCCACATGATGCGCCGTCGCATGGAGCGCCGGATGATGCGCCACCGGATGGAGCGCCACATGATGCATCGGGAGATGCGCCGCGAGATGCGCCACCGCGAGATGCGTCGCGAGATGATGCGCCGCATGTGACGCGCGTCCGCGCCGGGGCGGTGCCCGCCCCGGCGCGGGCCGGGGCAGAGCCGCGAGGCGGGCTTCCCGCATCGCGGGGGCTGAGCCCGTGCTGGGCTCGAGCTGGCCGGGGGTGCCACGTCCGAGGCGATCGAACCATCCGCGCCCCGACGCGTTTCTGGCCACCGACAAGGGAGGATTGGTACGATGAAGGCGATTCTGGCAGCGGCCGCGGTGAGCCTCGGCATTCTGGGCGTGGTCGGCCCGGTCTCCGCGCAGCCGCGCCCCGACTACGACGATTACGGCGGCCGGGGCTACCGCGACCGCGGCGATTACGAGTACCGGGACCGCGGCTACCGCGACCGGGACGATTACCGCGGCCGCGCCAATTACGGGTTCGACGAGCGCGAGTACCTGCGCTGCAACCCGGATGTCCGCCGCGCCGTGGCCAACGGCCAGATGGAATCGGGCGCCGCCCACTACAAAGTGTTCGGGCGTCGCGAGGGCCGGCGGCTGAGCTGCTGACCGGATCGGCCGGCTCCCGGCCGGGCGCGCCTATCGCGGGCGTGCCCGGTCGCGCAGCAGGTTGATGATCAGGGCCGTCCAGCCGGTCTGGTGCGCGGCGCCGAGGCCCCGCCCCGTATCCCCGTCGAAGAACTCGTGGAACAGCAGCGCCTCCTCGGCACCCGGCGCCGGGGCGATCGGCGGCCGGGTCCCGAAGGCCGGCCGGCGCCCGGTCCCGTCCTTGGCGAACAGCGCGATCAGGCGGTCCTCGAGGGCGTCCGCGATGGCGCTGAGCGTCAGCATCGCGCCCGAGCCCGTCGGGTACTCCACTAGGAAGTCGTCGCCGTAATAGGTGTGGAAGCGCCGCAGAGCCTCGACGATGAGGAAGTTCATCGGCATCCAGACCGGGCCGCGCCAGTTCGAGTTGCCGCCGAACATGTTCGAGGTGGAATCGGCCGGGTCGTACCGGACCGTGAAGGAGGCGCCGAGCTCGTTGAGCACGTAGGGCGCGTAGCGGTGCACCTTCGACAGGGAGCGCACGCCGTAGGGCGAGAGGAACTCGGCCTCGTCGAGCATGCGGCGCAGCAGCGCCTTCATCCGGTGGCCGCGCAGCAGCGACAGCAGCTTGCGGTCCTTCACGCCCCCCTCGGTCCAGCGGGAGACCAAGCGGGCGAGGTGGGGCCGGTTCTCCAGCACCCAGTTCAGGCGCCGGGCGAAGTCCGGCAGCCGGTGGAGCACGGAGGGCTCGATCACCTCGACGGCGAAGAGCGGGACCAGCCCGACCATGGAGCGGACCCGCAAGGGGAGCATCCCGCCGCCGGGGATGTCGACCTCGTCGTAGTAGAATTCGTCTATCTCGTCCCACAGGCCGTAGCCCTGCCCGTCCCCGCCCGACCCGCCCATGTCGGTCATGGCCTCGGCGATCAGCAGGAAGTGCTCGAAGAACTTGGAGGCGGTGCTCTCGTAGACGTCGTTGTGGAGGGCGAGCTCCAGGGCGATGCGCATCATGGTGAGCGCGTACATCGCCATCCAGGCGGTGCCGTCGGCTTGGTGCACCACCCCGAAGCCCGGGGGCGGGCGCGAGCGGTCGAACACGCCGACATTGTCGAGCCCCAGGAAGCCCCCCTGGAACACGTTGCGGCCCTGCGCATCCTTGCGGTTCACCCACCAGGAGAAGTTGATCAGGAGCTTGTGGAACACGCCTTCCAGGAAGGCGAGGTCGCCGCGCCCGCCCCGCCGGTCCCGGTCGATCTCGAACACCCGGTAGGTGGCCCAGGCGTGGACCGGCGGGTTGGCGTCGCCGAACTCCCACTCGTAGGCCGGGAGCTGGCCGTTCGGGTGCATGTACCATTCGCGGGTGAGCAGCAGGAGCTGCTTCTTGGCGAAGTCCGGGTCCAGCAGGGCGAGCGGCAGGCAGTGGAAGGCGAGGTCCCAGGCGGCGAACCAGGGATATTCCCAGGTGTCGGGCATCGACAGCACGTCGGCCGCCGCGAAGTGGCGCCACTGGCCGTTGCGGCCGCCCGCGCGCCCCCGGGGCGGCGGCAGCTGGAGCGGGTCGCCCTCCAGCCAGCGCCGCACGTCGTAGCTGTAGAGCTGCTTCGACCAGATCAGGCCGGCGGCGGCCTGGCGGAAGATCGCGCGGGACTCCGCGCTCGCGATGCCGTCCTGCAATTCCTCGTAGAACGCGTCCGCCTCGGCCACCCGGCGGCGGACCAGGGACCCGTCGTCGACGGCCCGGGCGCGCAGGCCCGCCGACAGCCGCAGGCGGATCCGGGCGGTCGCCCCGGGCGCCAGCCGCAGCGCGTAGTGCAGGCCGAGCTTGGTGCCCGCGTCCCGGCGCACCGAAGCGGGATCGCCGTCGACGATCGCCGCGTGGAGACCGTCCTTGAACGGCCCCGCGGCGTCCGGCTGCCCGCCGTGCCGCCGCAGGTTGGTGTCGTTCTCGCAGAACAGCAGGTCCGGCGCCCCGTCGAAGGCGAGCCGGTACGGCCCGAGCCGCTCGTGGGTGCAGACGGCGCCCCCGTCGGGCGCGCGGGCGATCCGCGGGCGCGCCTGCCCGGCCTCCCACGACCACGTGTTGCGGAACCAGAGCTGCGGGACGAGGTGGAGGTCGGCGGGCTCGGGCCCCCGGTTCAGCGCGGTGATCACCGCGTGGACGTCGTCGGCGTCGGCCTTGGCGTACTCCACGGTGACGTCGAAGAACCGGTCCCCGTCGAAGACGCCCGTCTCCTCGATCTCGTACTCGGGCTGCTCCCGCCCGCGCCGCCCGTTCTCGTCGACGAGGTCCGCGTAGGGGAAGGCCGCCTGCGGGTAGCGGTACAGCATCTTCAGGTAGGCGTGGCTCGGGACCGCGTCGAGGTAGTGGTAGACCTCCTTCACGTCCTCGCCGTGGTTGCCCTCCTGGTTGGTCAGGCCGAACAGCCGCTCCTTGAGGATGCGGTCGCGCCCGTTCCAGAGTGCGAGGGCCAGGCACAGGTTGCCGCGCTCGTCGCAGATGCCGGCCAGCCCGTCCTCGCCCCAGCGATAGGCGCGCGAGCGGGCGTCCTCGTGCGTCAGGGCGGCCCAGGCGTTGCCGCAGGGGCTGTAATCCTCCCGCACGGTCCCCCATTGCCGCTCGCTGAGATAGGGGCCCCAGAGCGACCACGCCCGGTCGCCCCGGCCCTGCTCGGCGATCCGGCGGCGCTCGGCCCAGTCCACCGACGCGTCTCGACCCTCGCCCCGATCCCCGTCCCGATCCTCGTCCGCGCGCGGCCCCATCAGCCGCGTCCCGGACGCGGGCCCGGTCGGCCGGGGCTGGGGGGGCGGCGGGGACGGAAGGCGGTCATCGGTCACGGCGGGTTGCTGCGGATGCGCCGGCCCGATGCATCATCGGCGCCATCCCGACCCGTCGGGCCTTCGGGCCGCCGCACGGCTCCGTGAGCGCCCGCCGGCCGATCGCGCGCCCGCGCCGGTGACCGTCTCGGCCCGCCCCCAAACCTTGACCCCAGTGAAGGTGAGCGACAGGATCGCGCCGGGTGATCTGCGACTCGACGCGCGGGGATCCGCGTTGATCTATCCGAATTCAGCGTTCGTCGGCGATCTGTCCGGCCACATCTTGGGGGAAAGATGACGCGACTACTGATGGCCGGCCTGGCCGGGCTGCTGTTCATGACCGCGGCGCAAGGTCAGGAGGGCGGCACGCCGGTGAAGATCGGCGTCGCCGCGCCCATGACCGGGCCGAACGCGGCTTTCGGCGCCCAGATCCGGAACGGCGTGAGCCAGGCGGTGGAGGACATCAACAGGGCCGGCACGCTGAAGGGCACGACGCTGGCCGTCACGGTCGGCGACGACGCCTCCGACCCGAAGCAGGGCGTCTCGGTGGCCAACAAGTTCGCCAGCGACGGCGTGAAGATGGTCGTCGGCGACTACAATTCCGGCGTCACGATCCCGGCCTCCGACGTCTACCTCGACGCCGGCATCATCCAGGTCACGCCGGCCTCCACGAGCGTGAAGTTCACCGAGCGCGGCATGTGGAACACGTTCCGCACCTGCAGCCGCGACGACCAGCAGGGCGCGGTGGCGGGCAGCTACCTGGCCGCGCACTTCCCGGGCAGGAAGATCGCCTTCGTCCACGACAAGACGCCCTACGGCAAGGGGCTGGCCGACGAGACGCTGAAGGCCTTCAAGGCCAAGGGCGGCAAGGAGGTGCTGTTCGAGGGCATCAACCCGGGCGAGAAGGATTACGCGGCGCTCGTCTCCAAGATGAAGTCCGCCAACGTCGACGTCGTCTATTTCGGCGGCGTGCACACCGAGGCCGGGCTGATCATCCGGCAGATGCGCGATCAGGGCCTCGCCGCCCGCATGATGAGCGGCGACGCCATCCCCGACAAGGAATTCGTCCAGATCGCCGGCCCGGGCGCGGCCGGGACCCTGATGACCTTCGCGCCGGACGCCCGCAAGAACCCGAACGCCAGGGGCGTGGTGGCGGCGTTCAACGCCCGGGGCATCGATCCCGAGGCCTACACGCTCTACGCCTACGCGGCCGTGCAGGTCCTGGCCAAGGCGATGGCCGAGACCGGCTCCAGCGACGGCAAGGCGCTCGCCGACTGGCTGCACCGGGGCCAGCCGGTGGACACGGTGGTCGGGCCGATCGCCTACGACGGGAAGGGCGATCTCACCCGCCCCGACTACGTCATCTACGAGTGGACCAAGGGGCCGGACGGCCGGATCGACTATGCCGGGCACGAGGTGACCCCGTAGGCCGGTCGGGCCCGGAGGCCGCCGCCTTACCTAATTGGATGAGGGCGGCGATCTCAACGTGGCCGCCGCGAAGGCCTTATGCTCCCGCCCGACTGCGCCGCGGTCCGGGAGAGGGAGCCTTCATGTTCGACTTCAGCCAGCTCCGGTGCTTCGCCGCCGTGGCGGAGGAGCTGCATTTCGGGCGTGCGGCCGCCCGGCTGAACATGACGCAGCCGCCGCTGTCGCGGCAGATCCAGGTCCTGGAGCGCGTCCTCGACGTGCAGCTCCTGGAGCGCACCAGCCGCACGGTCCGGCTGACCGCCGCCGGTCGCAGCTTCCTGCCCGAGGCGCAGCGCATCCTGCGGCTCGCCGAGACCGCGACCCACGTCACCCGGCAGGTCGCGGCGGGGCGCGCGGGCGTCCTCAAGTTCGGCTTCACGGCGGCCTCGGCCTACGACTTCCTGCCCCGCCTCGTCACCGCGTTCCGGCGGGCGCTGCCGGACGTGACGCTCGCGCTGCGCGAGATGGTCAGCAAGGACCAGATCGAGGAGCTGCTCGCCGGCCGGATCGACGCCGCGCTGGTGCGCCCGCCCGTGACGCACCCGGACCTGATCGCCGTCCGGGCGCTGGCCGAGCCCCTGGTGGTGGCCCTGCCGGCCGGGAACCCCCTGGCCCTGCGCGACGGGCTCACCCCCGCCGATCTCGGGCGCGAGCCGCTCATCGGCTACGCGCCCAACGAGGCGCGCTACTTCCACGATCTCGTCCTCGGCCTCGTCGCGGAGGCCGAGATCCGGCCGCCGATAGTCCAGCAGCTCACGCAGATCCACTCGATCCTGGCCCTCGTCCGGGCGGCGCTCGGCATCGCCCTGGTGCCGGCCGCCGCCGAGCGCCTGCGCTTCGAGGGCGTGGTGTTCCGCCCCCTCGCCCTGCCGGCGCCGCGCCCCGTGGAGCTCCTCCTCGCGTGGCGGCGCGACGCGGACGACCCGCTCATCGCCCAGCTGGTCTCGATCGTGGCGGAGATGCCGCCCGCGTGAGCCCGCACGGTCGATCGATGCGCGATCCGCATCGATCGATCCAGTGTTTGGCTTTGACCTCGCGGCGGAAGGCTGCGCGTGATGGGGCGGACGGCGCGCAGACGCCGCGACGCCCCCAGGGAGGATCGTGATGGACAGCCTCACCAACCGCTTCAAGGCGGCGCTCTCCGAGGGGCGCCAGCAGATCGGCCTGTGGTGCAGCCTCGCCAGTCCCATCTCCACCGAGGTGGTCGCCGGGGCCGGGTTCGACTGGCTGCTCCTCGACATGGAGCACTCGGCCAACGACCTCCGGGACATCTACGCCCAGCTCCAGGCGATGATGGAGGGCGACACGCACCCGATGGTGCGGGTGCCGAGCGACGACCCGATCACCATCAAGCGCGTCCTCGACGCCGGCGCGCAGTCGCTGATGATCCCCAACATCGACGACGCCGCGCAGGCCGCCCGGGTGGTCGCGGCGACGCGCTACGCGCCCCGCGGCATCCGCGGCTTCTCGCAGGCGCCCCGCGCCGCTCGGTTCGGCCGGATCAAGGACTACCACACCCGCTGCGAGGCCGAGATCTTCGTGGCGGTGCAGGTCGAGTCCCGCCGCGCCCTCGACAATCTGGACGCGATCGCCGCCGTGGAGGGCGTGGACGGCGTGTTCATCGGGCCCGGCGACCTCTCCACCAGCCTCGGCTATGTCGGCCAGCAGGGCCACCCGGAGGTGGTCGCCACCATCGAGGCGGCGGTCGCCCGGATCGTCCGGGCCAGCAAGCAGGCCGGCATCCTCACGCCGAGCGAGGAGCTGGCCCGCCGCTACATCGCGGCCGGCACCCGCTTCACCGCGGTGGGCTCCGACATGGGGCTGCTCGCCCGCAGCTCCGAGGCGCTCGCCGCCCGCTTCCGCGCCTGAGTTCCGCAACGGGATCGTACCCATGAACATCGGATTCATCGGCCTCGGCATCATGGGCACGCCCATGGCCGGACACCTGATCGCGGCGGGCCACAGCCTGTTCCTCAAGTCCCGGCGCAGCGTGCCCGAGGCCCTGCTCGCGGCGGGCGGCACCGCCTGCGCCACCGCCGCCGAGGTCGCCGAGCGCGCAGACACGATCATCCTGATGCTGCCCGACACCCCGGACGTGGAGCAGGTCCTGTTCGGGGCGGATGGGGTCGCCGAGGGGCTCAGCTCGGGCAAGACCGTGATCGACATGAGCTCGATCGCGCCGCTGGCCACAAAGAATTTCGCCGCCCGGATCGCCGAGCGGGGCGGCGCCTATCTCGACGCGCCGGTCTCGGGCGGCGAGGTCGGGGCCAAGAACGCCGCGCTCTCGATCATGGTCGGCGGCGAGGCCGAGACCTTCGCGCACGCCGAGCCCCTGTTCGCCGCGATGGGCAAGACGGTCACGCATGTCGGCCCGGTCGGGTCCGGACAGGTGGCCAAGGTCGCCAACCAGATCATCGTCGCCCTGACCATCGAGGCGGTGGCCGAGGGGCTGCTCTTCGCCTCGAAGGCCGGCGCCGATCCCGCCAAGGTGCGGCAGGCGATCACCGGCGGGCTGGCCACCTCGCGGATCCTGGAGCTGCACGGCGCGCGGATGATCGAGCGGACCTTCGATCCCGGCTTCCGCATCGGCCTGCACCAGAAGGACCTGAACCTCGCCCTGGACAACGCCCGGACGCTCGGCCTCAGCCTGCCCGCCACGGCGCTGGCGCAGCAGCTGTTCTCGGCCTGCGTGGCCCAGGGCGGCGCGGCCTGGGACCACTCGGCCATGGTGAAGGCCCTGGAGGCCCTGGCGAACCACGCGGTCGGCGACGCCGCCTGATCCCGACAGGAGCCCGGACGGGCGCGAGACGGAAGGAGCATCCGATGCAGGCCGAGATCGAAGCCCCGACCCGCCCGCACCCGGCCGGCGCGGGGGCCGCAGGGGCCGCCGGCGACGTGCCGCGCACGATCCGCCTGAGCGACAGCGACAACGTCGCGATCGTGGTCAACGCCTTCGGGCTGCCGGCCGGCACGGTCTTCCCGGACGGGCTGGAACTCGTCGAGTTCGTGCCGCAGGGCCACAAGGTGGCGCTCACCGACATCCCGGAGGGCGGCGAGGTCCGCCGCTACGGCGAGGTGGTGGGCATCGCCACGCAACCGATCCCGCGGGGCGCCTGGGTGGAGGAATCCCGCGTCGCGACGCCGGTCGCCCCCGCCCTCGACGCCCTGGAGATGGCCACCCGCGTGCCGGCCCCCCTGCCCCCGCTCGAGGGCTACACCTTCGAGGGCTACCGCAACCCGGACGGGTCGGTGGGCACCAAGAACATCCTGGCGATCTCGATCAGCGTGCAGTGCGTCGCCGGCACCCTCGACGTGGCGATCCGGCGGATCAAGCAGGAGCTGCTGCCGCGCTTCCCCAACGTCGACGACGTGGTCGGCCTGACCCACGCCTACGGCTGCGGCGTCGCCATCAACGCTCCCGAGGCGGTGGTGCCGATCCGGACGCTCCAGAGCCTCGCGCAGAACCCGAATTTCGGCGGCGAGGTCATGGTCGTCGGCCTCGGCTGCGAGAAGCTCGTCTCGGAGCGGCTCCTGCCCGACAGCGGAGCGGCCGGCGACGGGGTGGTGCGGCTGCAGGACGAGCGCCACCGCGGCTTCTCGGCCATGATCGACAGCATCCTGACCATGGCGGAGGCCCGCCTGGAGGTGCTGAACCGCCGGACCCGCGAGACCTGCCCGGCCTCCGAGCTGGTCGTCGGCCTGCAATGCGGCGGCAGCGACGCGTTCTCGGGCGTCACCGCCAACCCGGCGCTCGGCTTCGCGGCCGACCTACTGGTCCGCTGCGGCGCCACCGTGATGTTCTCCGAGGTGACCGAGGTGCGCGACGCGATCCACCTCCTCACCCCGCGGGCGAAGAGCCCGGAGGTCGCCGCGGCGCTGGTCCGCGAGATGGCGTGGTACGACGCCTACCTCGCCAAGGGCGAGGCCGACCGCCGGGCCAACCCGTCGCCGGGCAACAAGAAGGGCGGGCTCAACAACATCGTCGAGAAGGCGCTGGGCTCGGTCGCCAAGTCCGGCACGAGCGCGATCTCCGGGGTCCTGGCGCCGGGCGAGCGCGTCCGCGAGAGGGGCCTGATCTTCGCCGCGACGCCGGCGAGCGACTTCGTCTGCGGCACGCTGCAGCTCGCCTCGGGCATCACCCTGCAGGTGTTCTCCACCGGCCGCGGCACGCCCTACGGCCTCAGTCAGGCGCCGGTGATCAAGGTCGCCACCCGCACGGAGCTGGCCGAGCGCTGGTCCGACCTGATCGACCTCGATGCCGGCCGCATCGCCACAGGCGCGGCGACGATCGAGGAGGTCGGCTGGGAGCTGTTCCACCTGATCCTCGACGTCGCGAGCGGGCGCAAGCGCCCCTGGTCGGACCGGTGGGGGCTGTTCAACGACCTGACCCTGTTCAACCCCGCGCCGATCACCTGAGACTCACCGGCGGGACGGCGTTGCGTCCCGCCGCGTCGTCAGCGTGGCCGGACTCTGCTAGGCAGCGGGCACCGCCATGACGCTGCCGATTCCCTCCCTCCGGACCCTGCTCTTCCGCCTGCACTGGGCGCTCGGCCTCACCGCCGGCCTCGTCCTCGCCCTGATGGGCCTGACCGGGGCGCTGATGAGCTACGAGGAGGCGGTCACCGCCTTCGCCAACCGCGACCGGCTCGAGGTCGCGCCCGGCGGGCGGACGGCGCTGCCCCCCGCGGCGCTGGCGGCGCGGATCGACGCGCAGGCGGGCGGCCGCGTCGCCAACGTGCTGACCCTGTCGGACGACCCGCGCGCGAGCGTCCACGTCCGCTTCGCCCGCGATCCCGAGACCCGCGCGCGGCCGCCCGCCGCCTACGCCGACCCCTACGACGGCGCACTGCTCGGCCCGGTGCGGCTGGAGGGCGCCTTCACGACGGTGCGGGACCTGCACCGCTGGCTGCTGCTGCCCGGCGGGTCCAAGGGCTGGGGCCGCACGGTCACGGGCGCCTGCACCCTGGCGCTGCTGGCCTTCCTGGCGACCGGCCTCTACCTGCGTTGGCCCCGGATCCACCGCTGGCGGATCTGGCTGAAGCCGGCCCTGTCGCGGCCCGGCCGGCCGCGCTGGTGGTCGCTGCACGCCGTGGTCGGGACCTGGCTCCTGCCGGTCTACCTGGTCATCGCGCTGAGCGGCCTGACGTGGTCCTACCCGTGGTTCAAGGACGGCGCGACGCGGCTGCTCGCGGGCGCCCCCGACGCCGCGAAGCCGGTCGGCCGCAGGGCCGCCGGAAAACCGGCCGATCCCGCCGCCGACGGCGCGGCCGTCGACCGCGCCTGGGCGGATTTCCGGGCGCGGACCGGCGCGGAGGCCGGGACGGCGGTCCTGACCCTGCCGGGCGCCGACACGAAGGCGATCCGCATCCGCTGGCTGCCGAAGGGCGTCGACGCGCCGAGCGCCCGCAACGAGATCCGCTACGATCCCGCCACGGGCGCGCTGCTGGCCTCCGAGCGGGCCGCCGACGCGCCGCTGGGCCGGCGCCTCCTGGACAACGTCCTGGAGGTGCATCGCGGCCGCTTCTTCGGCGACCTCGTCGCGCTGCTGTTCTGCCTCGCGGCGCTGGCCATGCCGGGCTTCGCGGCGACCGGCCTGACGCTCTACGTTCTGCGCCGCCGCGCCGGCGCCCGGCGCAGGACCGTCGCGGCCGGGGCGCCGGCGGGCGCCGTCCGCACGGCGAGCCCCTGACGGCGGCCTCCGGCGGGGCGACGGCCCGGCCGCTCGGGCGATGCGGCCCGCCCGTCAGAGCCGGGCGGTGATCGTCGCCAGCACCGTGAACGGCGCCCCGGGGGTGTTGTTGGTCGCGTTGGTCGGCGCCTCGATGTAGCGCGCGTTCGTCAGGTTGCGCATGTTCACCGACAGGCGCCAGTGGGCGTCGAAATCGTAGTACACGAGCGCGTCGAGCCGGTTGTAGGCGCCCACGGTGAAACTGTTGTCGAGGTCGCCGTAGCGTCGGCCGACATGGGTGACGCCGAAGCCGAGCCCGAGCCCGCGCAGCGGGCCGTCCTGGAACGCGTAGGTCGTCCACAGGCTGCCGCTGAACACCGGCACGCCGGTGAGCCGGTTGCCGACCGCGAAGGTCGTGTCCTTGGTGATCCGCGCGTCGATCAGGCCGACACTGCCGATGATGCTCCAGCCGGGCAGGATCTCGCCGGCCAGATCGGCCTCGACACCCCGCGACCGCTGCTGGCCGGTGATGACCGAGAAGGTGGGATTGCGCGGGTCGGTGGCCGCGACGTTGTCCCGGACGATCTGGAAGGCGGCCGCGCTCAGGGTCAGGCCGGGCGTGAGATCGACCCGGGTGCCGGCCTCGACCTGCTCGCCCGTGCTGGGCGGGGGGCTCGCCACGTTCAGCACGCTGGCGGTCTGCGGCAGGAACGACGTGGCGTAGCTCGCGTAGAAGGTCAGCGGCTCGAACGGCCGGTAGATCAGCCCGACCCGCGGCGAGGCGCCGAACAGGGTCTGCTCGGGCGGCTGGGTCCGCGAGGCCGGCTGGCGGTTGAAATAGTACTGGCTGCCGAGATCGAACCGGGCCCCGACGACGAGCTGCAGGCCCGGCGCCAGCACGATCTGGTCCTGGACGTAGAGCCCGAACACTTCCAGCTTCTGCTTCAGGTCGGCCTGGAACTGGAGCGGCTGGAAGGCCGCGCCGAACATCGGGTTGAGGAAGCTGACCGGGGCGAGGTTGCCCTGCTGGGAGAAGGCGTGGCGGAAGCCGTTCGAGTACTCGAACCCGAGGAGCGCCGTATGCGCGAAGCCGAAGGTGTCGAACTTCATCACGGCCTCGGTCTGGCTGTCGACCGCGGCGAAGCGCGAATTGACCGTGGCTTCGCGCCGGCTCAGCAGCGTGCCGGCATTGTTGACCGACAGGGCACGGGCGGCGAACACGTCGAACGTGCCCCATTGCCCGGCGATGACCTGCCGGAGCGTCAGGTTCTCGTTGACGTCGTGCTCGGCCCGCATGGTGATCGTGTTGAACGCGCCGAAGTAGCGCGAGGACGGCTCACCGTAGAACCGGCCGATGTTGTCGAGCGGGACGCGGCCGCGGAAGGCCACCAGCCCCTCGTCGTACTGGGTGTGCTGGTTGGTGAATTCCGAGTTCACGTAGACCCGGGTGTCGGCGCTCGGCGTCCAGCTGAAGGCCGGCGCCACGAAGACGCGCCGGTTGGTGTCGCCGCCGTAATTGCGGAAGGTCGGATCCTCCTGGGCGGCGAAGCTGAGACGCGCGGCGAGGCCCTCGACGGCCGGTAGCGCGCTCGACACGGAGCCCTGGAACCGCCGGAAGCCGAAGCTGCCGCCCTGCACGCTCGCGTCGGCCGTGGGCTCGAAGGTCGGCCGGCGGGTCACGATGTTGATGACGCCGCCGGGATCGCCCCGGCCGAACAGCACGGAGGCCGGGCCCTTGATCACCTCGACGCGCTCGGCATCCACGAGGTCGCGCGTCACCGGGTAGAAGTTGATGGCCGGATCGACCAGCACGCCGTCGACGGCGAAGACCTGCGTGGAGAAGCCGCGGATCAGGTAGTTCTGCGACCGGCCCTGCACCGTGCTGCCGAGAACCACGTTGCTGACGTTGGTCACGGCATCGGTCAGCCGCAGGTCCTGCTGGTCGGTGATCACCGAGCGGGACACGACGTTGATCGATTGCGGCGAGTCGCGCACCGGCGTGTCGGTGCGCGTGGCGGTCGCCGAGCGCGTCGCCCGGTAGCCCACGACGGGACCGTCGGCCCGCTCGCTGGCCGGGCCCGTGCCCGCAACGCTGAGTTCGGAGAGCACGACCTCGTCGGCGGCCGGGTCGGATTGCGCGCGGATCTCCGTCGGCGCGAGCAGGAGGAGCGACGTCGCGAGTCCGGTGCTGCAGATATTCAGGCGCGACCGGCAGTATTTGATGCGATCGACGGCGTCGATCCGGGCGGCGTGCATGATTTAAAATCGTTCTCAAGAGCGACGTATCGACGCGGTGCGGTGTTTCTAGAGTGCAAACGCCGTCCTTTCTCAACGCCGATCCGGAAAGCCGCGGGTGACGCGCGCATCCTCTGCCCGGATGTGGCGCGGAAGGCACGCTTTGAAGGGCAATGCTTTGAAATCATTCAAAGATGCCAACTACAGAGTGTGTAATGCGTGGCCTTCGCAACCGGCTGAATCCCGGGCCGCGGGCCGACTCACGCCGCCGCGTCCGTCAGGGGACCGGGCGTGATCGCGCGGGAGAACGACCGGCCGGCCCGCGCGAGGGGGGAAACGCGGACCGGCCGGCGTACCGCGCGCCGTGTCCGACGCGCGATCGTCGATGGCGGTTCGACCGGCGCGCCGCCGGTGCGTCCCGAGGGCGCGGCGGCGGCGGTGCCGGGATCAGCGGCCGGCGTGTCGGCCCGCGAGCGGCGGGGCCGGCAGGCGACCGTCGAGCCCGGCGTCGAGGAGCGCGTGGAGCTGGGCGATCGCCGCGGCGACGTCGTAGTCGGGCAGCGCGGCCCGGCCGACGACGATCCCCTTCATCAGCGGCGCGAGCAGGGCGTAGAGCCCGGCCGGATCGCATCCCGGCGCGGTGGCGAGCGCCGCCAGGGTCGCCACGAACCAGTCGCGGCTCTCCGCCTCGGTCCGCGCCGTCATGGCGGCGATGTCCGTGTTGCGGGTCGATTCCGACCAGATCTCCACCCGCAGAGTCGCGGCCTCGCGGGTGATCGACGCGAAGTAGCGGGCGATGATGCCCAGCAACGTCCCGCGCGGGTCGCCGCTGCCCTCCATCTCGGCGACCAGGAGCGTGCCGCGCTCGCGCTCGCGCTCCACCAGCCCGAGGACCAGGGCCTCCTTGGATTCGAAGTAGCGGTAGAAGTTGCCCGGACTCATCGCGGCCTCGCGGGCAAGGTCCTGCATGGTGGTGCGATGGAAGCCGTTGCGCGCGAAGCAGGTCTCGGCGGCGTCGAGGATGTGCGCGCGCCGGGCGGACGGGTTGCCGCGGGCCTCCGCCGCCCTGTCCGCCGCGCCGGTCACGATCCCGGCTGCGCCGTGACGGCGACCGGGGCGACGCGGCTCTGGTCCTTGCCCAGGCTGGCGATGGCGCAGGATTGCGGTCCCTGATGCAGGTCCGCGCAGATCCGCGCCTGCCAGCCGTCCGGGCCGGCGCCCGTCCAGTTGATCAGGGCCAGCCAGGCGAGGGCCAGGACGGCGCCGAAGGTCAGGTTGGCGGGGGTGCAGACGGCGCGGACGAGGGCGAGGGCGCCCGGGCCGCAGGCACCGAAACGCTCGGCATCGAGATGGGACCAGCGGCCTTCGAGTGTGAGAGCCATCGCGCGCTCCTGTTTGCCTCACCTTTATAATGAACGTTCATTCTCATGTCAATGAACGTTCATTCTCATCGGGGGCGATGGGTTGCGACGGCAGCGCACCGCTGGGACGGGGATATGCGAGGGCGGGGATCTACCGGGCGTGCCGGCGCGAGCGCGGCCGGGTCTCCGGCGGCGGTTCCGGTTTTCTCGGAACGGCCGTCCGGATCCACGCATGGGCAGGGAGTTCTTCCGGGGCTCGGATCCCTGGCGCCGTGGCCCGGCCGCCCGGGATCGGCGCGCGGCTCCGGTCAGGGCGGGGCCGGGCCGCGACCCGCATTCCGCAACCCTGCCCGCGACCCTGCCGCCGCGGCCTCGCGGTCCCGGCGCGTCCGGAAGCGCCGTCCCGGACGCGCGCGGCCTTTCGTCAGCCGAGCGTGGCCGGCTTGAGGGCGCCGGTCCGCTCGTGGAAGTCCGGGCCGTTGGTGGTCCGCGCCACGTGGCCGGCGCGGATCAGGTAGTCGCCGAAATGCTCGCCCGGCTGCCGGCCCTTCGCGTAGTCGGCGAAGAGCGGGTCGAGGGTGTCGCGGATCTCGGAGGCCGCCACGTCCTCCCGGTAGAGCTTGCTGAGCCGCGAGCCGTCGTGGGCGGCGCCCAGGTAGAGGTGGTAGCGCTCGGGGCCGCGGCCGACGAGGCCGATCTCCGAGATGAACGGCCGGGCGCAGCCGTTCGGGCAGCCGGTGGAGCGGATTGTGATCTCCTCCTCGGCGAGCCCGTGGGACGCGAGGCTCTCCTCCAGCTCGGTCATCAGGTCCGGCAGGTAGCGCTCGCTCTCGGCGAGCGCGAGGCCGCAGGTCGGCAGGGCCACGCAGGCGATCGAGCTGCGCCGCAGCGCGCTCGCGCCCCGGGTCAGGCCGTACTCGTCGACCAGCGCGTCGATCTCGGCGCGCTTCTCGGCCGGGACGTTGGCGATGATGACGTTCTGGTTGCCGGTGAGGCGGAAATCGCCCTGATGCACCTCGGCGATGCGGCGCAGGCCCGAGAGGAACTGCGCGCCGCCCGCGATGTCCTTGATCCGGCCCGAGGGCACGTAGAGGGTCAGGTGGTGGCGGCCGTCGTCGCCCTCGACCCAGCCGTAGCGGTCGCCGTTGCCCGTGAAGGTGAAGGGCTTGGGCGCGCCGAGCTTCTTGCCGGCGCGCTTCTCGACCTCGGCCCGGAAGGCGTCGAGGCCGTAGCGCTCGATCGTGTACTTGAGCCGGGCGTTCTTGCGGTTCTTGCGGTTGCCCCAGTCGCGCTGGACGGTCATCACCGCCTCGGCGACCTTCAGGGCGTCCTCGGGCTTCACGAAGCCCATCACGTCGGCGGTGCGCGGGAAGGTGTCGGGCTCGCCGTGGGTCATGCCCATGCCGCCACCCACCGTCACGTTCCAGCCGGTGACCTGGTTCTTCTTGTCGAGGATCGCGATGAAGCCGAGGTCGTGGGCGAAGATGTCGACCTCGTTGGAGGGCGGCACCGCCACGACGGTCTTGAACTTCCGCGGCAGGTAGGTCCGGCCGTAGACCGGCTCGACCTCGGCCTCCTCCTCGCCGCCGACCACGCGCTCGCCGTCGAGCCAGATCTCCCGCCACGCGCTGGTCTTGGGCAGCAGCGAGTCGGAGATGTCCTTGGCGAGCTGGTAGGCGGCCTTGTGGGCGCCGGTCTGAGCGGGGTTCGTCGCCGCCATGACGTTGCGGTTGACGTCGCCGCAGGCCGCGATCGTGTCGAGCAGCGCCCCGTCGATGGCCGCCATCGTGCGCTTCAGGTTCGACTTGATCACGCCGTGGTACTGGAAGGTCTGGCGCGTGGTCGCGCGCAGCGCCCCGCCCGCGTAGGTCCGGGCGATGTCGTCGAGGATCAGCCACTGCTTCGGGGTGATGACGCCGCCGGCGATGCGCAGGCGGATCATGAAGCTGTAGGCCTTGTCGAGCTTCTTCTTGGTCCGCTCGGGGCGCAGGTCGCGGTCGTCCTGCAGGTACATCCCGTGGAACTTCACGAGCTGCCCGTCATCCTCCGAGATCGCCCCGGTGGCGTGCTTGAGGAGGCCGTCCGCCAGGGTGCCGCGGAGGTAGCCGCTGGCGATCTTGATGTGCTCGTTCGCCGCGAGCTTCTCCGCGCGCGCGGCCTCGGCGTCCGTGATCGGGCGCGTCGTCGGCGGGGTCTCGTAGACGCGCTTGGCCGGGGCGGTGGTCGGGCCGGGGGCCGGGGTCTCGGCGGCGTCGCGGGGGCTGTGGTCGTCCATGGGGTGAATCCGTCTGTCTGAACGCGTCTCCCAGCCCCCGCGTCAGGGGTGGGTGTCGAGCGGAGCGCGCGCCGGTTCACGGAAGGGGCGGGATCCGCGACGGTCCCCCTCTCCCCGGCGGGAGAGGGTCGGGGTGAGGGACGCGCCCTCTCCGGAAAGACCTGGATCCCTCACCCTGTCCCTCTCCCGCCCGGGAGAGGGGACCCGCGCCCCGTCCTGCTCCGCTGCAATCTCGATCCTGTGGCCTCGGAAGGCCGATCCGTCAGTAAACGTCCTGCTGGTAGCGGTGGCTGCGCTCCAGCGCCGCGACCTGCGCCTCGGCGTCGGCGGCGCTGAGGCCCTTCGCGCTCTGGTACGCGCCCACCACGGCGGCGCGCACGTCCTTGGCCATGGCCTTGGCATCGCCGCAGACGTAGAGATGCGCGCCCCCGTCCAGCCAGGAGACCAACTCCTGCGCGTGCTGGGTGATCCGGTCCTGAACGTAGACCTTCTCCGGCTGGTCCCGCGAGAAGGCCACGTCGATCTTCGTGAGCGACCCGTCCTCCAGGGCGTCCTGCCACTCGAGCTGGTACAGGAAGTCGTGGGTGAAGTGCCGGTCGCCGAAGAACAGCCACGACCGCCCCGGGGCCTCCACGGCCCGGCGCTCCTGCACGAAGGCGCGGAACGGCGCGACGCCGGTGCCCGGCCCGACCATGATGATGTCGGTGGCCGGATCCTGCGGCAGGCGGAAGTGGCGGTTCGGCTTCAGCCGCACCCGCAGCTTGGCGCCGTCGCGGATGCGGTCGGCGACGTGGACCGAGGCGACGCCCGAGCGGGCGCGGCTGTGGGTCTCGTAGCGCACCGCCGCGATCGCGAGGTGGACCTCGTCGCCCACCTCCTTGCGCGAGGAGGCGATCGAGTAGGCCCGCGGCGGCAGCGGCCGGGTGATCGTATTCACGTGCTCGGCGGTGAGCTTCGCCGGGTAGGTCTCCAGCAGGTCTATCAGGTGGCGGCCCTCGATCCAGGCCTTGGCCTCGCCGCTGTCGATGAGCGTCTGCGCCTCCGCGTGGCCGGTCGCCTTCACGAAGCGCTCGATCGTGGCGGCCGACAGCGTGGTGATGTCCCGCTCGGCGAGCAGCGCCCGGCGCAGGGCCTCGTCGCCCGAGAGCCCGGCGGCGTTCAGGATCTCGTCCACGAGCTGCGGGTCGTTCTCGGGATAGATCTCCAGCGAATCGCCGGGCTCGTAGGCCGGCGCGCCGTCCTCGAAGGCGAGCGCGAGGTGGATCGTCTCCTTGTCGGAGCGCGACGAGTTGAGGTTCACGTGCTCGACGACCTCGACCACGACGGGCTCGCGGCTCGGCTCGGCGTCGTCGTCCTCGCCAGCGCCGGCGCGGGCGAAGTCCACCGCCACGACGTTGTCGGGCTGCTCGGCCGGGGCGAGCGCCTTCAGCGCGCCCTTGATCCAGTCGGCGGCCGGCTTCTCGAAGTCGAGGTCGAGGTCGGCCCGCTCGGCGGCGCGCTTGGCGCCGAGCGCCTCGAAGCGCGCGTCGAGCGCCTTCCCGATGGCGCAGAACTCCGCGTAGGACGTGTCGCCGAGCGACAGGACCGCGAACTCGACGCCGTCGAGGCGCGGGGCGCCCTCCCCCATCAGCTCGCCGTAGGCCCGCACGGCCCGGGCCGGGGGCTCGCCCTCGCCCCAGGTGGCCGCGATGGCGATCAGCTTGCCGGCCTTGGGCAGGGTCGCGACGTCGAGGTCGGCGAAGTCCACCACCTTCGGCTTGAAGCCCTGCTTGCGCGCGAGCTTGGCGACGTTGCCGGCGAGCGCCTCGGAGTTCCCCGATTCGCTGGCGTAGATCACCGTCAGCGGCGCGGCGGCCTTGGGCGGGGCGGCCGGCACCGCGGCCGGCTGGCCGCCCGCGGCGTCGAGGCCCGCCAGGAAGCCGGCGAGCCAGGCGCGCTGCGTGGGGCTCGCGGTGCCGAGCACCGCGTCGAGGCTGGCGCGCTCGCCGTCCCCGAACGGGGCGGTGCGCGGGAGGAGATTCTGGCGGGACATCACGGGACCATGTCGGGGCCGGCGCGGCCGGTGTCAATCGAGAAACGTTCGTTTTGCAGAACGGGCGGCGTATAGGACATCACGTTCGCTGCACTGCGAAAAAAGAGAATATCATTCTCCAACCACGGCGAGGACGGGGGCCGTCCCCGGCAGGTGCCGCCCGTTCTTCGGGGGCGCCGGCAGCGGCAGGGCCGTGGTGGATTTCACCTTCTCCATCGCGAAGCGGGAGGTGACGTTCTTGAGCGGCAGCACCGCGATGAGGTGCTTGTAGAAGCTGTCATAGGCCTGCATGTCGGCGACGACGACCCGCAGCATGTAGTCCACGTCGCCGGCCATCCGGTAGAACTCCAGCACCTCCGGCATGGCCGAGACGGTTGCGGCGAAGCGCTGCAGCCACTCCTGGGAATGGTCCGCGGTCTCGATGGAGACGAACACGGTCAGCCCGAGGCCCAGCTTCACCGGATCGAGCACCGCCACGCGCCGGTCGATGACCCCGTCGGCCTCCAACTTCTGGATGCGCTTCCAGCACGGGGTCTGCGACAGGCCCACGCGCTCGCCGATCGCCGCGATGGAGAGCGTGGCGTCCGTCTGCAGCAGGGCGAGAATCTTCAGATCGATCGCGTCCAAAGCTGTCTCCGTGGGCTTCCGCCGCGCGCGGGGCGCGAGCGCATATACGTGTCTACCGGGACCGGTGAGAAGAATCTTTTACCTCGGGCCCATGCTGCCCGCGCCGGAAGCTGTGCGCAACCGCACGCCGAACCGCCGGTCCGACCCCGCCAAGCGCGCCGGGGCGCCTTGACTTCGTTCGGTATAGCGAACATTTCGACCGCTCGACAACAGGCACGGCGCTGGCCGTGGCCTTTCCACCACGCGAACCCCGGGACATGGCGCGATGACCCGTCCGGACCGACAGGCGGCCGACTCCCTCGCGGAGCGGCTGTCCGGGCTCGACCTTCCAGGCCGCCTCCACCTGATCGCCGCCGAGATCCCCGGCCGCCTCGTCTTCACGACGAGCCTCGGCGTCGAGGACCAGGCGCTCACCCACGCGCTGGCCATGGCGGGCCTCGCGAAGGGTCGCGTCGAGATCGTCACCCTCGATACCGGCCGCCTCTTCGCCGAGACCTACGACACGTGGACCGAGACCGAGTCGGCCTACGGCATCCGAATCACCGCCTACGCCCCCGAACGCGCGGCCGCCGAGGACTTCGTGCGGAGCGAGGGCATCAACGGCTTCCGGCGCTCGGTGGCGGCCCGTCAGGCCTGCTGCGGCTTCCGCAAGGTCGAGCCGCTCGGCCGCGCGCTCGCCGGCGCGAGCGGCTGGCTCACCGGGCTGCGGGCCGGCCAGTCGGCCAACCGCGCCGAGACGCCGCTCGCCGCCTTCGACGCGGAGCGCGGCCTGATCAAGCTGAACCCGCTGGCCGACTGGTCGCGGGAGCAGGTCGACCGCTTCGTGCGCGACAATTTCGTGCCCTACAACGTCCTGCACGATCGCGGCTTCCCGTCGATCGGCTGCGCCCCCTGCACCCGCGCCGTGAAGCTCGGCGAGCCCGAGCGGGCCGGCCGCTGGTGGTGGGAGCAGGAAGACAAGAAGGAGTGCGGCCTGCACGTCGGACGCCCCGGTGCGGCCGTGCAGCCGGGCCAAGAGCCCGCGATCCTCGAGCCCGCCGCCTTCGAGACCACCCCGAATCAGACAGCCCGCCAGCCGGAGTTCGCCCGATGAGCGCCGCCCTCGCCGCCGCCGTGCAGCCGAGCGCCCCCACGCCCGCACCGACCGCCGCCGACCGCCTCAGCCATCTCAAGAGGCTGGAGGCCGAGAGCATCCACATCTTCCGGGAGACGGTCGCCGAGACCGAGAACCCGGTGATGCTCTACTCGATCGGCAAGGATTCCTCGGTGCTGCTGCACCTCGCCCTCAAGGCCTTCGCGCCCGGGCGGCTGCCGTTCCCGCTGCTCCACGTCGACACGACGTGGAAGTTCCGCGAGATGATCGCCTTCCGCGACGCCCGCGCCAAAGAGCTCGGCCTCGACCTCCTGGTCCACACCAACCCGGACGGGCTCGCCCGCGGCGTCGGCCCGGTGAGCCACGGCTCCGAGGTCCACACCGACGTGATGAAGACGCAGGCCCTGCGGCAGGCGCTCGACAAGCACAAGTTCGACGCGGCCTTCGGCGGCGCCCGCCGCGACGAGGAGGCGAGCCGCGCCAAGGAGCGGATCATCTCCCTGCGCACCGCGCAGCACCGCTGGGACCCGAAGCGCCAGCGCGCCGAGCCCTGGCACCTCTACAATCTCAAGAAGAAGCGCGGCGAGTCCCTGCGGGTCTTCCCGCTGTCGAACTGGACCGAGCTCGACATCTGGCTCTACATCGAGCAGGAAAACATTCCGATCGTGCCGCTCTACTTCGCCAAGGAGCGGCCGGTGGTCGAGCGCGAGGGCCAGCTCATCATGGTCGACGACGAGCGCCTGCCGCTCGCGCCGGGCGAGACCCCGCAGCAGCGCCTCGTCCGCTTCCGCACCCTCGGCTGCTACCCGCTCACCGGCGCGGTGGAGAGCGACGCGGCCTCGCTCCCCGAGATCATCGGCGAGACGCTGGCGGCGCGCACCTCGGAGCGCCAGGGCCGGGTGATCGACAAGGACGGGGCCGGCGCCATGGAGCGCAAGAAGCAGGAGGGCTATTTCTGATGACGCTCCACCAGGCTCCCACGGCCTTCACCGACCGGGCCTCCGGCTACGCGGCGTTCCTCACCGCCCACCGCAACAAGGCGGTGCTGCGCTTCATCGCCTGCGGCTCGGTGGATGACGGCAAGTCGACCCTGATCGGGCGGCTCCTGCACGACACCAAGCAGATCTTCGACGACCAGATCTCGGCGCTCCAGCGGGATTCCCGCAAGCACGGGACGCAGGGGCAGGAGATGGACCTCGCGCTGCTCGTCGACGGCCTCCAGGCCGAGCGCGAGCAGGGCATCACCATCGACGTCGCCTACCGGTTCTTCTCCACCGACAAGCGCTCCTTCATCGTGGCCGACACCCCCGGCCACGAGCAGTACACCCGCAACATGGCCACCGGCGCCTCGACGGCCGACGTGGCGGTGATCCTGGTCGACGCCCGCCAGGGCCTGACCCGGCAGACGCGGCGCCACGCGCTGCTCGTGTCGAATCTCGGGATCCGCCGCGTCGTGCTGGCGGTGAACAAGATGGACCTCGCCGGCTGGGCGCAGGGCACCTTCGACGGCATCGTGTCGGGGTTCTCGGACTTCGCCCGCGGGCTGAATTTCTCCGAGGTCAAGGCGATCCCGCTCTCGGCCAAGAACGGCGACAACGTCGTGGACGCGGGCGTCGCGGCGCCCTGGTACACGGGCGGCACCCTGCTCCACTACCTCGAGACCGTGCCGGTCCGCGCGGAGGCGCTGAACGCGCCGTTCCGGATGGCGGTGCAGTGGGTCAACCGGCCCAATTCCGAGTTCCGCGGCTACAGCGGCCGGATCGCCAGCGGCCGGGTGCGGCCGGGCGATTCGGTGACGGTCCAGCCCTCCGGCCGGACCTCCACGGTGGCGCGGATCTACACCGCCGACGGCGACCTGCCCGAGGCCGGCGAGGACGAGTCGGTGACCCTGGTGCTGGCCGACCAGATCGACGCCTCCCGCGGGCAGGTGATCGTGGCCACCGACGCGCCGATGCGGGTCACCGAGACCCTCGACGCGCGCCTGTTCTGGGCCTCCGAGACCGATCTGAGCCCGGGGGCGAGCCTGCTCGCCAAGATCGGCACCGCCACGGTCACCGCGACCGTGGAGCTGATCGCCTCGCGGATCGATCCGGAGACCGGCCAGCCCGGCCCGGCCGAGCGCCTGTCGGCGAACGACATCGCCGACGTGAGCCTGCGCTTCGACCGGCCGGTGGCGGTGGACCCGTACGCGGAGAACCGCGAGACCGGCAGCCTGATCCTGATCGACCGCGAGACCACCGATACGGCAGCCCTCGGGCTCATCCTGGCGCCGAAGGCGGGAGCCGCGCAGGCGGCGACGCCCGGTGCGAAGCCTGCTGAAGGATCGGGGTTCCTGGCCCGTCTCGGGCGCCTGCTCGGGCGCTGAGGACGACCCGCGCACCCTGGCCGTCTCAGGTGATGGCTGCGACAGTGCCGTCCTTGCGAGCGGAGCGAAGCGATCCGGCCGGCGCGACGACACCTGCCGTCGCGCTGCCCTGGGTCACGTCGCTGCGCTCGTGATGACGGTGCGGGTCGCGCCGCTCGGACGACGGATCAGACCAGCCTGAAGCGCAGCTCACCGAGCCCTTCCAGCTCGGATACGACCTCGTCGCCGGGTTTCAGCCACGCGCGGTCCTTGCGCGGGATCTTCTCGCCGAAGATCACCCCCTGCGGGGTCCCGGTGTAGAAGATGTCTCCCGGCTTCAGGGTCATCACCTTCGACGCGAAGCTGATCAGCTGGCGGCAGTTGAAGATCATGTCGTTGGTGCTCCAGTCCTGGCGCACCCGGCCGTTGACCAGCGTCTTGAGCTTGAGGTTGTTCGGGTCCTTCACCCGGTCGGCGGTCACCAGGTAGGGGCCGAGCGGCGCGAACCCGTCCGAGGTCTTGCCGATCATGAACTGCGAGGTCAGCGTCTGGAGGTCCCGGGCGCTGAAATCGTTGCCCGTGCAGTAGCCGGCGAGATAATCGAGGGCGTCCGCCTCGGACACGTTCCGGCACTCGCGGCCGAACACCATCACCAGCTCGGTCTCGTAGTCGAATTCCCGCGCCGCCTGGGTCGGCAGCGCGATCGTGCCGCCGTGGTGGTTCAGGGCGTTGTTGTACTTGTTGAACAGCGGCGGGTCCTTGGGGATCGGCGTGCCGGTCTCCTCCGCGTGGTGGCGGTAGTTGAAGCCCATCATGATGATCTTCTCGGGCCGCGTGACCACCGGCGCGTAGGCGACGTCGGATTCCGCCAGCACGAAGCGCCCGTCGGGGGCGGCCTCGACCGCGTCGATCAGCGCCCGCAGCGCCGGGCCGCGCCCGTTCTGGAGGAGGTCGTCCATGTCGGCGGGGACCGGCATCCCGAGCGCCCGGCCGGCGGCCTCGACGTCGAGAACGCCGTCCTTCGTCTTCACGCCCAGGGCGTAGCCGTCGCCGCGGCGCATGTTGAGGAGGACCATGTCGCGGGGCATGCCGAAGGGCGGCGCCCCCGTCGGCGTGGATTTCGGAGCCGCCGTGCGCTCCTCGGCGGCCCGGGCCGGCGCCGCGGCGGCGGCGAGGCCGGCGGCCGTGGCGGTCAGGAATTCGCGTCGGTTGCCCATGCTGCCTCTCCTCCGGTCGGCCCGTCTGGTCGCGGGCGTGAACCGTGGGAGCCTGCACGGCCGGCCCCGCCGCCGCCAGCGCCCGCGGCGGGGGCGGGTGACGGCTCAGGCCGCCTGTGAGGCGGCGCCGAGCCCCCAGGCCCGCGCCAGCAGCGCGTAGGAGTCGTGGCGCGCCGCCTGGTCGGGGATCGCCGAGACGATCATCAGCTCGTCGGCCTGCGTGCGCCGGACCATCTCGGCCAGCCGGGCCCGCAGGGTCTCGGGGCCGCCCACGTGCAGGCGGTCGCGGCCGCGCTCGATCTGCACCCGCTCGCCGTCGGAATACGGGTAGTCCAGCGCCTCGGCGAGGCTCGGCAGAGGCCGGTACTCGCCGCGCTCCCGACGCAGCGTCGCGAGCCGCGCGCTGGAGGCGAGGCGCTCGGCCTCCGCGTCCGTGGCGGCGCAGATCGCCGCCACCGCCAGGATCGCGTGGGGCTTCGCGCCGAGCCGCGTCGGCCGGAACCGGGTCCGGTAATCCAGCATCGGCGGCTCCGCGGGCATCCCGGAGAAGTGCTGCGCGAAGCCGAAACCGCAGCCGATCTCGCCGGCGAGGCGGGCGCTGTAGTCGGAGGACCCGAGCAGGAAGATCGGCGGCAGCGGCACCCCCGCGGGGCTCGCCTCGATCCGCGCGAACGGGTGCCCCTCCGGGAAGCCGCCGTCCCAGAACAGCAGCTCCTGGAGGCGGTCGAGGAAGTCGTCCCCGCCCTCCCCCGGCGCTTCCCGGCGGCGCAGCGCCCGCGCGGTGAGGCCGTCGGTGCCGGGTGCGCGCCCCAGACCGAGGTCGATCCGGCCCGGGAACAGGGCCTCCAGCACCCGGAAGCGCTCGGCCACCATCAGCGGCGCGTGGTTCGGCAGCATGATGCCGCCCGAGCCGACCCGGATGTTGCGGGTCGCGGCGGCGATCTGGCCGATCATGATCTCGGGTGCCGGGCTCGCCACGTTGGGGAGCGCGTGGTGCTCGGCGAGCCAGTAGCGCCGGTAGCCGAGGTTATCGACGTGGCGGGCGAGGGCCAGCGTGTCGTGCAGCGCCCGCGCCGGGGTCGAGTCGGCGCTGACGAAGGAGAGGTCGAGGACGGAGAGCGGGGTCATGCCGGGTGAGATGGGGGTCTGGGCCGGCCGGTGCGAGGGCAGTTCGTCAGGACGGGGGCTCCTGAGCTTCTTCCGTGGTATCGCCTGGATAGACCGCCTCGAAATCGCGGCCGCCATAGAAGATATTGAGGATCCTCACGGATCCACGTTCCACGCGATAGGCGATCACAGCCGATCTCTCGAACGCCACCGTTCGCAAGCCTTCCAAGAGATCGTCACGGGGTCGGCCCGCATGCGGTGCGTGGCCGATTCGGTCGCACCGATCCTTGATCCGCTGCGTGAAGCGCTGCGCCGTCGCGACGTTCTGACTCCGCTGCAAGACCGTTCGGAAGATGCCGGCCAGATCGGCCTGCGCTTGAGGGCGAAACGCAACAGGCAGTCTACGCACGGCGGGTGTCTTGCCGCGCTTCAGCGAACATCCTGTCGAGATCCTCTTGAACCTCTTCGATGCTCAGATCCGGCCGCGGATCGTCCAGGGAACGCCGGATGCGGGCGCGGATGTCATCGAGACGCTCGGCATCCTCGCGTCGCTGGCGTTGCAGGGCATGCACGGCCTCGTCGAGCAGCGCGTCCACCGAAGCGTACTCACCGGCCTCGACGCTCTCCCGCACGGCGCGGAGCGTGTCCGGTGCCAGGGTGATGCTGATCGTCTCGCCCATCGGCAGGGCCTCTCGTTCCGTCCCGATTCCGAGGATCATAGCAGAAACGTCGCTCCCGCGCGCCGCCGCGGCGTCTCACGCTTGCCGGCTCAGCGTCCCGGGCCTAGGGTCCGCCGCGCCGCGGGGAAGCGGCGCCTGACCGCAAAAATCCGGAGCATCGCACGCCATGGCTCTCCTCGCCGACGTCCTCTCGCGGGTGAAGCCGTCCGCGACCATCGTGATGACCCAGAAGGCCCGGGACCTGAAGGCCTCCGGCGTCGACGTCATCAGCCTGTCGGTGGGTGAGCCCGACTTCGACACGCCCGAGCACATCAAGCAGGCCGCCATCGCGGCGATCCACCGGAACGAGACCCGCTACCCGCCGGTCTCCGGCATCGTGCCCCTGCGCGAGGCGATCGTGCGGAAGTTCAAGCGCGAGAACGGGCTCGACTACAAGGTCTCGCAGACCATCGTGGGCACCGGCGGCAAGCAGGTGCTGTACAACGCGTTCCTCGCCACGCTGAACCCCGGTGACGAGGTGGTGATCCCCCGCCCCTACTGGGTGTCCTACCCGGAGATGGTCGGGCTGTGCGGCGGCACGCCGGTCTTCGCCGACACCGACATGGCCAACGGCTTCAAGCTCCAGGCCGAGGAGCTCGACCGGGTCCTGACCCCGAAGACCAAGTGGATCGTCCTCAACTCGCCGTCGAACCCGTCGGGCGCCGCCTACTCCCGCGCCGAGATGAAGGCGCTCACCGACGTGCTGCTCCGCTACCCGGACGTGCACATCCTCACCGACGACATCTACGAGCACCTCACCTACGGCGACTTCGCGTTCGTCACGCCGGCCCAGGTCGAGCCGCAGCTGATCGAGCGGACGCTGACGATGAACGGCGTCTCGAAGGGCTACGCCATGACCGGCTGGCGCATCGGCTACGCGGCCGGGCCGGAAGCGCTCATCAAGGCGATGGACTTCGTCCAGGGCCAGCAGACCTCCGGCGCCAGCACGATCGCGCAGTGGGCGGCGGTGGCCGCCCTCGACGGGCCGCAGGACCACCTCGCCACGTTCCGGGCCGCCTTCCAGGGCCGGCGCGACCTCGTCGTGTCGATGCTCAACCAGACCAACGGGCTGACCTGCCCGACGCCGGAGGGCGCGTTCTACGTCTACCCGTCCTGCGCGGCGCTGATCGGCAAGCGGACCGAGGCCGGCAAGACCATCGAGACCGACGAGGACTTCGTCATGGAGCTGCTCCAGGCCGAGGGCGTGGCGGCGGTCCACGGCTCGGCCTTCGGCCTCGGCCCGAACCTGCGCATCTCCTACGCGACGTCGAACGCGGTGCTGGAGGAGGCCTGCCGGCGCATCCAGCGCTTCTGCGGCTCGCTGCGGTAGCGGCCCCAGGGTCCCGGAGGCGTCCCGTGCCCACGATCGCGGTGATCGCCCCGGGCGCCATGGGCAGCGCCGTCGGGGCCCGGCTCGCCGGGCACGGCGCCCGCGTGCTGACCTCCCTGGACGGGCGCGGGGCGGCGAGCCGCGCCCGGGCCGCGGCCGCCGGCATGGCGCATGCCGGGGACGGCGACCTCGCCGCCGCCGATCTCCTGCTCTCCATCGTGCCGCCAGCCGATGCGGAGGCGCTGGCCCGCCGGCTCGCGCCCGCCCTGGCGGCGGCCCCGCGCAAGCCGGTCTACATCGACGCCAACGCCGTCAGCCCGGAGACGGTCGGGCGCGTCGCCGGGATCGTCGCGGCCACCGGCGCGCCGTTCCTCGACGGGGCGATCCTGGGCCTGCCGCCGAAGCCCGGCGCCAAGGGGCCGCGCGTCTACGTCTCGGGTCTCGAGACGACCCCGGCCCTGGTCCTGCGCGACCTCGGCCTCGACCTGCGCGTCTGCCCCGGCGCGGTCGGCGCCGCCTCCAGCCTCAAGATGAGCTATGCCGGCCTCAACAAGGGCCTGACGGCGCTCGCCGCGCTCGTGATCGGCGCCGCCGAGCGCGCCGGCGCCGGGGAAGCGCTGCTGGCCGAGCTCGCCGAGAACGAGCCGGCGCTCCTGGCCCGGTTCGCCAGGGGCCTGCCCGACATGGCGCCGAAGGCCTATCGCTGGGCGCCCGAGATGGAGGAGATCGCCGGGTTCCTCGGGCCCGACGCGGCCGGGCGGCAGGTCTTCTCCGGCTACGCCGCGCTCTACCGGCGCCTCGCCGCGGAGGACGGCGCGGACGAGATCGCCGCGCTGATGCGCTTCGCCGCGGCCGCGGCGGAGCACTGATCGCCGCGGGGTCCCGGAAACGGCCCCGCCTCTGTTGCCGGCTCGGCTGTCACCCTCTACACGGGCTGTCCCCAGCGGCCGATGCGCCTGAAGGTTTCGCGAGCCCGCTCGGGCCTGCATGGCGGCGGGGTCGGCAGTGACGGGACGGTCCGGACCAGTTCTCTGGGCCGTTCCTGTGAGGCTCAGTGGGCCGAGTCGCTGCAGGAGTGTCGGGAGCGCGGGGAACAGGAACCGCGGGTCCGGCGCATGGCCCACATGATTTCCCACCCGATTCCGCCCGCGAGACGGGTCGCGGGCGCGGGTCCCTGCCCCGTTCCGGGACAGCGTCGTCCGGGTCCGTTGCGGCTTCGTTCACGCTCCCGCGCGATGATGCGTCCGGGCCGGGGATCCGGTTCCGCGTAACCGCGTTCTCTCGGGCCTGACGACCATGCGAGCCCTGCTCACCAGCGGCATCAAGGCGATCCTCGGCATCGCCGCGCTCTCAACCGCCGCGCACTGGACCCTGCGGGTGCAGCGCGAGTCCGCCGCCCCCGCGGTCGCGACGGCGAGCCTCGCCGAGCCCACCGCGACCGGCTCCATCGAGCCGCGCCGGGTCGAACGGGCCGCCGCGCTGGCGCCCGCGCCGGTCGCCGCGGCGGCGCCTGTTCCCGCTGCGCCCGCGCGCGCCGCCGCGGGGCTCGACCAGTCGCACCTCGCCGCCCTGATCGCCGGCGCGACGCCGCCCAAGCCGAAGCTCGCCAAGGCCGCGACCAAGACGGCCTCCGCCGAGAAGGCCCCCGCCGCCGAGAAGGTCGCGGCGAAGCGCTGAGCCGCCGCCGGCGCGGGCGACCGTGCCGGCTGCATGGTTCCCCTGCGCGCCGGCCGATACCCGTGCGGCGCCGGGCGTGGCAGGGGTTTCAGCCTCTACCGAGATTGGTCAGGCATGAGCACGCAGGTCGCGACCTCCGTCCCCGACGACAGCGCCGCGCCGCGCGCCGCTCCGGAGGCCGACCTCGCCGGCCGCCGGCGGATCGTCGGCATCGCCCTGATGTGCGGGGCCGTCGCCTTCTTCGCGAGCCTCGACGCCTGCGGCAAGACCCTGGCCCGGGCCGGCGTCGATCCCCTGGTCACCACCTTCATGCGCTACGCGGCGAGCGTCGCCATGATCTCGCTGTTCATCAACCCGGTGCGCACGCCGGGCGTCGTGAAGAGCCGGCGCCTGCCGCTGCAGATCGCGCGCTCCCTGCTGCTCTTCGCCTCCACGGCGCTCAACTTCCTGGCCCTGCGCTACCTGCAGCTCGCCGAGACGATCTCGATCCAGTTCGCCGCGCCGCTCACCGTGGCGCTGCTCGCCGGGCCGCTGCTCGGCGAGTGGTCGTCGCGGGCGCGGCTGGCGGCGATCGGCGTCGGCTTCCTGGGCGTGCTGGTGATCGTGCGGCCGGGCGTCGGCGGCATGCATCCGGCCGCGCTGCTCTGCGTCGCCAACGTGGTGGTCTACGCCTTCTACGCGATCATCACGCGCAAGCTCGCGGCCTACGACTCGACCGCCACGACCATGTTCTACACGGGCCTCGCGGGACTCGCGCTGATGGCCCCGCTCCTGCCGTGGATCTGGACGAGCCCGGCGAGCCTGACCCACTGGGCGCTGCTGTTCGGGGTCGCGCTGTTCGGGACGCTGGGCCACTGGCTGCTGGTGATGGCCCATGCCCGGGCCCCAGCCAACGTGCTGGCGCCGTTCATCTACACGCAGCTGCTGTGGTCGGTGACGCTCGGCTTCCTGCTGTTCGGTGACGTCCCGAGCCGCTGGACCGTGGCGGGCGCCATGATCGTCGTCGGCTCCGGCCTGTACCTCCTGGCGCAGGAGACGATCCGCCGGGAGGCGCGGCCGGCCGCCTGAGGCGACCGGCCGGACCCTGTCACGGGACCCTGTCAGCGGCCGAGGCGCGCTCAGCGGCGCTCCTGGCGCTCCATCCGCTCCTCGCGGCGGTTCTCGCGGGCCCGGCGGGCCGGGTCCGGATCGGTGCCGAGCACGCCGCCGACCGTGCCGGTCGCCGCGCCGACCGCGCCGCCGACGACCCCGCCCACGGGGCCGGCCGCGGCCGTGCCGTCCTCGACGCCGCGCTGGGCGCCGCGCGCCGTGCCCTGGGCCTCCGCGGCGCCCGCGTAGGCCAGCGGCGCGAGGGCGAGGGTCGCGATCAGAAGCTTCTTCATGGGGCTACTCCCGGATGTCTGTCCGAATCGGCTCCGCGCCGCCGCGGCGGGCGGAGGGTGTGTCGGTCAACGGTTCAGACGCCGATTGGTCCCATCCGCGGTCACGGGCGCGTGATCCGCGCTGCCGCTGGCCTCCGGCCGGGGCGGCTGGTAGAGAACCCGTCATGCACGCTTCGCGCGCCCTGCGCGGCCCCGGCCGCCCGATCCGAATTACCGGCCCGGCCTCCGCCTGAGGGCCCGCTCCAGCGCGGCCGCGCGGAGGTCCGGGATCCTCCTGCCGCCCGACCCGATTCCGCCGGCCCGACGCTGCCGGCCCGACCGCCGATGCGAGATCCGATGACCGCCCCCGAGACCGCGCCCGCCCGCGACTATTCCAAGACCCTGTTCCTGCCGCAGACCGAGTTCCCGATGCGCGCCGGCCTGCCGGTGCGCGAGCCGCTCTTCATCGAGCGCTGGAAGCGGATGGACCTCTACGGCAAGCTGCGCGCCCGCGGCCAGGGCCGGCCGAAATTCGTGCTCCACGACGGCCCGCCCTACGCCAACGGCAACATCCACATCGGCACGGCGCTCAACAAGATCCTCAAGGACGTGGTGGTCCGCTCGCAGACCGCGCTCGGCTTCGACGCCAACTACGTCCCGGGCTGGGACTGCCACGGCCTGCCGATCGAGTGGAAGATCGAGGAGCAGTACCGCGCCAAGGGCCGCAACAAGGACGACGTGCCGGTGATCGAGTTCCGGCAGGAATGCCGGACCTTCGCGGCCCAGTGGCTCGACGTGCAGCGCGAGGAGTTCAAGCGGCTCGGCGTCACCGGCGACTGGGACCATCCCTACGCCACCATGGCGTTCCCCGCCGAGGCCGTGATCGCCGACGAGCTGATGAAGTTCTCGATGAGCGGCCAGCTCTATCGCGGCTCCAAGCCGGTGATGTGGTCGGTGGTCGAGAAGACCGCGCTCGCTGAAGCCGAGGTCGAGTACGAGGAGCACGTCAGCGACACGATTTTTTGCGCGTTTCCGATCCGGTCCGGCGCCGAGGGCGATCTCGCGCAGGCGCGGGTGGTGATCTGGACGACCACTCCGTGGACGATCCCGGGCAACCGCGCCGTCGCGTTCTCCAAAAAAATTGCCTACGGCCTGTACCGGGTGACGGAGGCGCCGGCCGACAACTGGGCGGTGCCCGGCCAGACCTACCTGCTCGCCGACAGCCTCGCCGCCACGGTGTTCAAGGCCGCCCGGGTCGAGGCGTTCGCGCGCGTCGCCGACGTGAGCCCGTCGACGCTCGCCGGCCTGACCCTGGACCACCCGCTGGCCAAGCTCGGCTACGGCTTCGCCGTGCCGATGCTCGACGGCGACCACGTCACCGACGAGTCCGGCACGGGCTTCGTCCACACGGCGCCGAGCCACGGCCGCGAGGATTTCGAGCTCTGGATGGCGAGCGGCCGGCTGCTGCGCGAGCGCGGCATCGACGCGACCATCCCCTACACGGTCGACGCCGACAGCGTGCTGACAGAGGCCGCCCCGGGCTTCACCGGCACCCGCGTGCTCACCGCCAAGGGCGAGAAGGGCGACGCCAACAAGGCGGTCATCGCCGCGCTGACGGAGGCCGGGGCGCTGATCGCCCGCGGGGTGCTGCGCCACCAGTACCCGCATTCCTGGCGGTCCAAGAAGCCGGTGATCTTCCGCAACACGCCGCAATGGTTCATCGCCATGGACCGGCCGGTGGATTCGCTGGGCAACCGGACGCTGCGCGAGGTGGCGCTCCAGGGTATCGACGACACCCAGTGGGTGCCGACGCAAGGAAAGAACCGCATCACCGGCATGGTCGCCAACCGGCCGGACTGGGTGGTCTCGCGCCAGCGCGCCTGGGGCGTGCCGATCACCGTCTTCGTCCACCGCGACACCGCCGAGATCCTGAAGGACGACGCCGTCAACGCCCGCATCCGCGACGCCTTCGCGGCCGAGGGCGCCGACGCGTGGTTCCGGGACGACGCCGCGCAGCGCTTCCTGGCGCCCGACCACGACCCGGCCGCCTACGAGAAGGTCACCGACGTCCTCGACGTCTGGTTCGATTCCGGCTCGACCCACGCCTTCGTGCTGGACGATCCGGAGGCCTTCCCGGGGCTTTCTGGGGTGAAGCGCGTCCGCGACGGCGGCCAGGACCGGGTCATGTACCTGGAGGGCTCCGACCAGCACCGCGGCTGGTTCCAGTCCTCGCTGCTCGAATCCGCCGGCACCCGCGGCCGGGCGCCCTACGACATCGTCCTGACCCACGGCTTCGTGCTCGACGGCAAGGGCCTGAAGATGTCGAAGTCGAAGGGCAACGTCGTCGCGCCGCAGAGCGTCATCAAGGATTCGGGCGCCGACATCCTGCGCCTCTGGGTCGCCGCCTCCGACTACACCGACGACCTGCGCATCGGCCCGGAGATCATCAAGACGTTTGCCGAAACTTACCGGAAGCTGCGCAACAGCTTGCGCTGGATGCTGGGCTCCCTCGCGCACCGGGTCCCGGGCGACGACGTGGCGTACAAGGAGATGCCGGAGCTGGAGCGGCTGATCCTGCACCGGCTCGCCGAGCTCGACGGCGAGATCCGCGAGGCCTACGCGGCGTTCGACACCAAGCGGGTGGTGGCGCTGCTCAACGGCTTCATGACCGGCGACCTGTCGTCCTTCTACTTCGACGTGCGCAAGGACGCCCTGTACTGCGATCCCGTGTCCTCGGTCCGCCGGCGGGCGGCGCTGCAGGTGATCGACGAGGCCTTCCGCCGGGTGACGATCTGGCTCGCCCCGGTGCTCGCCTTCACCGCCGAGGAGGCGTGGCTCGACCGCTACCCGTCCGAGGACGGCTCGGTGCATCTCCAGACCCTGCCGGAGACCCCGGCTGACTGGCTCGACGCCCCCCTCGCGGAGCGCTGGCAAAAAATCCGGCGGGTGCGGCGGGTGGTTACCGGCGCCCTGGAGATCGAGCGCGCGGCCAAGCGCATCGGCGCGAGCCTGGAGGCGGCGCCGACGGTCTACGTGGCGGATCCGGAGCTTCTCGCGGCGCTCGAGGGCTGCGACTTCGCCGATACCTGCATCACCTCGGACATCGCCGTGGTGGCGGGCGAGGGCCCGGCCGAGGCTTTCCGCCTCGACGAGGTGCGCGGCGTGGCGGTGGTGCCGAGCCCGGCCGAGGGCCGCAAGTGCGCCCGCTCCTGGCGGGTCAGCCCGGAGGTGGGCAGCGACCCGGACTACCCGGACGTGACGCCCCGCGACGCCCAGGCCCTGCGCGAGTGGGACGCGGCGCATCCGGAGGCGAGCGCGGCGTGAGGGCGTTCCGCGTCGTCGGCGGCGCCACTCCCTCTCCCCGCCCGCGGGGAGCAGGGGGCGCCGGCCCGGGCCGAGTGCGCCGCCCGTGACGCCCTTCCGCGCCGGCCTCCTGGCCCTCGTCCTCACCCTGGTCCTCGATCAGGCCAGCAAGCTCGGCCTCTATTTCGGCACCGACCTCGTGCTGACGCAGCCCTGGCGGCTGGCGCCCTTCGCCGACTTCGTCGTGGTCTGGAACAGGGGCGTCTCCTACGGGCTGTTCCAGCAGGAGGGCGGGATCGGCCGCTGGCTACTCGTGGCCCTGTCGCTGGCCGCCGCCCTCGGCCTCGGGATCTGGATGCGCCGGGCCATGTCGCGGCTCCTCGGGATCGCCCTCGGGCTGATCGTCGGGGGGGCGCTCGGCAACGCCATCGACCGGGCTGCCTACGGCGCCGTCTTCGACTTCGTCCACCTGCATGCCGGCGGCTGGTCCTGGTACGTGTTCAACGTCGCCGACGCGGCGATCGTGGCCGGCGTGATCGGCCTGATCCTCGACAGCCTGTCCCCGGACGGCCGCAGGGGCCGGGCGTCCCCGCCGCAGGGCGACCCGGCGCCGCGCCTGTGATCCCTGCAACACACAGGTCCTCCCGCGTCCCCCTCCTGGCGCGACGCAGTCAAGGCGCCATACGATCGCCGGAAACCGGTCTCAGGCCGGGACCTGTCGGATCGGGCCGCGCCGCGGCCTTCCCAGAGCCGGACGCTCCGTCCGGAACCCGTGAGGCAGCATGACCGGGCATCGCAGGCTTCGTCCCCTCCTCTCCGCCGCGGTGGCCCTGGCTCCGCTCTGCGTCGTCGGTGCCGCGCACGCGCAGGAGCGCGGCGAGTTCATGCGCGACGCCCTGTCGGGCATCGGCCTCCTGGAGAAGCGCCAGGATCCGATCGACTATCACGAGCGGCCGCCGCTGGTGATGCCGCCCAAGATCGACGGCAAGGCCCTGCCGCAGCCGCGGGCGCGCTCCACCAGCACCGCCTGGCCGAAGGATCCCGAGATCGTGGAGCGCGAGCGCGCCGCCGTGGAGCGGCGCAATCCCAAGGGCTCCCAGGCCCAGGGCCGCTACGACGACAACAACGCGACGCTCTCCGTGGAGGAGATGCGCGGCGGCCGCCGTGCCGGCGCGGGCCTGACGACCACCGCCGAGCGCAAGCCCGGCGACAACAACCGCGACGACAGCCTGCTCAGCCCCTTCGAGCTGCTCAAGGGCAAGAGCGCCAACGCCGAGCCCTCCGACATCGAGCCGAGCCGCGACACGCTCACGGACCCGCCGACCGGGTACCGGCAGTCGCCCAAGCAGCTGGCCCGGCCGCCGTCGAGCGACCCGATCAACAACGCCAGCCGCGAGCGCGAGGAGTCGGATCCCCGCGCGTATCTCCGTCAGCGCGCGCAGCAGTGACGGGGGCGCCGTGTCGCCGTTGCAACGGCGACACGGCGTGGCAACATGAGATGATCGTCCCGGTGCGGTTCTTGCGCCCCGGTGACCAGGACGGCCCCGATCCGCGCGCGCATCCCGACGCGGGACGCTTCGATCCGGGGCCGGCAGAAGGAAAGCGGAATGCACCTGTTCAGGAAGGCGACGCCCACCCTCTTCCCGCTGCGTCCGGGCTCGCCCTACGGCGGCAGCGCCGGCCGGGGCGAGGCCGCGCCGTTCGGGCGTTCCGAGGCGGGCGGACCGGAAGTGACGGCCTTCACCCTCGACAACGGCCTCGACGTGGTGGTCGTCCCCGACCACCGGGCCCCCGTCGCCACCCACATGATCTGGTACCGCAACGGTTCGGCCGATGATCCGCTCGGCCAGTCGGGCATCGCCCACTTCCTCGAGCACCTGATGTTCAAGGGCACCGAGAAGCACCCGGTCGGGGCCTTCTCCAAGGCGGTGTCGGGCCTGGGCGGCCAGGAGAACGCCTTCACCAGCTACGACTACACCGCCTACTTCCAGCGGGTCGCCCGGGATCACCTCGGCACCATGATGGAATTCGAGGCGGACCGCATGAGCGGCCTCGTCCTCGACGACGCCGTCGTCGCCCCCGAGCGCGACGTCGTGCTGGAGGAGCGGCGCATGCGGGTCGAGACCGACCCCTCCGCCCAGCTCTCCGAGGCGATGGCGGCCGGCCTGTTCGTGCACCATCCCTACGGCATCCCGATCATCGGCTGGATGCACGAGATCGAGGGCCTGAACCGCGAGCACGCGCTGGCCTACTACAAGCGCTTCTACACCCCCGAGAACGCCATCCTGGTGGTGGCCGGCGACGTCACGCCCGACGAGGTCCGGCGCCTCGCCGAGACCACCTACGGCCGCGTGACGCCCCAGGGCGCCCGGCCCGAGCGCCTGCGGGCGCGGGAGCCGGAGCCGAAGGCCCTGCGCCGCGTCGCCGTCGCCGACCCGAAGGTCGAGCAGCCGACCCTGCAGCGCCTCTACCTGACCCCCTCCTGCATCACCGCCCGGGACGGCGGCTGCCACGACCTCGAGCTGCTGGCTGAGGTGCTGGGCGGCGGCTCGACCTCGTACCTCTACCGCAAGCTGGTCATGGAGACCGGCCTCGCGGTGAATGCCGGCGCCTGGTACATGGGCTCGGCGATCGACGACACCCGCTTCTCCGTCTACGCGGTGCCCGCCGAGGGCGTGCCCCTGGAGAAGCTGGAGGAGGCCGTCGACAGGGTGCTGCGCCGCGCCCCCGCGGAGGCCCTGGACGCCGAGGCGATCGAGCGCGCCAAGACCCGCCTCGTGGCCGAGACCGTCTACTCCTCCGACAGCCAGTCGTCGCTCGCCCGCATCTACGGCTCGGCGCTGGCGATCGGCGAGACCATCGAGGAGGTCCGCCGCTGGCCGACCGACATCGAGGAGGTGACGCAGGCGCGTCTCAAGGGCGCCGCCGAGCGCTGGCTGACGCCGGCCCGCTCGGTCACCGGTTACCTGACCAAGGCGCAGGATCCCGACGCCCCGGTCGCGATGGCCGCCGAGTAACCCCGGGTGCGTCCCGCCGGGCCCGTGACGGGTCTGGGCGGGGCGCTCTGCCGAACGGGAGCCCTGGCCCGCTCCGCTGTCGCCCGAGATAGAGACACGAGGTTCCCATGAGCTTGGCCGAGACTCTGGTCGAGACCACCGCCCAAACCGTCAGCTCGCCCACCACGGCGCTGCCGGTGACGACCGCCGCCGGCATCGAGGCGTGGCACGTCGAGTCGCCGGTGGTGCCGATGATCGCCCTGGCCTTCACCTTCGAGGGCGGCGCCGCCCAGGACCCGGCCGGCAAGGCCGGCTGCGCGCAGATGCTGGCGCGGCTCCTCGACGAGGGCGCCGGCGATCTGACCTCCGACCTGTTCCAGGAGCGGCTCGCCGCCCGGGCAATCGAGCTGTCGTTCCACGCGGGGGCCGACGCGGTCGGCGGCTCGCTGAAGATGCTGGTCAAGCACGCCGACGAGGGCATCGCGCTCCTCGCCCTGGCGCTGGCCAAGCCCCGCCTCGACCCCGACGCGATCGAGCGCGTCCGCGCCCAGATCATCGCCGGCCTGCGCTACCAGCAGAACGATCCGGGCGTGCTGGCCTCCCGCCGCTTCTTCAAGGAGGCGTTCGCCGGCCATCCCTATGCCCGCCCGTCCTCCGGCACCGTGGAGAGCGTGACGGCGATCACCCGGGACGACCTGCTGGCAATGCACGCCCGCATCATCGGCCGCGGCCGGGTGAAGGTGGCGGCGGTCGGCGCCATCGGCGCCGAGCAGCTCGCCGAGGGCCTGAACCGCGCCTTCGGAGCCCTGCCGGAGGCCGGGGCGCTGAAGGCGGTGCCGCGCACCGAGGTGCACGATCTCGGCAAGCGCGTCGTCGTCGACCTCGACGTGCCCCAGTCGGTGATCCGGTTCGGCATGGCCGGCGTGCCGTGGCGCGACCCGGACTTCATCCCGGCCTACGTGCTGAACCACATCCTCGGCGGCGGCGCCTTCACGTCCCGCCTGTTCCAGGAGGTGCGCGAGAAGCGCGGCCTCGCCTACTCGGTCGGGACCTCGCTCGTCAGCCACCGCTCGGCCGCGATGACCTGGGGTTACACCGCCACCAAGAACGAGCGCGTCGGCGAGGCCCTGTCGGTGATCGGCGACGAGATCGGCCGGCTGATCACGGACGGCCCGGACGACGACGAGCTCCAGAAGGCCAAGGATTACCTGACCGGCTCCTACGCGCTCGGCTTCGACACCTCGACCAAGATCGCCCACCAGCTGGTGCAGATCGCCTTCGAGGAGCTGGGCATGGACTACATCGCCCGCCGCAACGCCATGGTCTCGGCCGTCACCCAGGCGGATATCCGCCGGGCCGCCGCCCGTACCTTCGCGGACGGCAAGATGCTGGTGGTCGCCGCCGGCCGGCCCGTGGGGCTCTGAGAAGCGGGTCTCGGGACCGCGGTTCGGCGAAATCCGCCGCGCCCGGGTACCGATCGCCGCGTAGCGGCCGCGCCGCCGGTCCGGGGCGCGGCCCCGGAGGAACGGGTGCCGGCCGCCCGATCCGCGGGCCGCTCGCGAAGCCGCCGCCGCTCCCCACCTGAGGCGCGACGCGGCGAACCCCAGGACCGACATGCAGCTCACCGGCATCCACCATCTCACCGCGGTGACCGCCCGCGCGGCGGAGAACGTCGCCTTCTACACGGGCACGCTCGGCCTGCGGCTCGTGAAGAAGACGGTGAACCAGGACGACGTCTCGGCCTACCACCTGTTCTACGCCGACGGGCTGGCGAGCCCCGGCACCGACATCACCTTCTTCGACTGGCCGGCGCCCCGGGAGCGGCGGGGCTCCGGCAGCATCACCCGCACGCACCTGCGCGTCCCGGGCGAGGGCGCGGTCGCGTGGTGGCACGCGCGCCTGCGCGAGGCCGGGATCGTCGAGGCCGAGCCCGCCGCGCGCGACGGGCGCCTCACCCTCGATTTCGAGGATCCGGAGGGCCAGCGCCTCGCCCTGGTGGACGATGGCGGGACCGGGCCGGAGCATCCCTGGGACGGCTCGCCCGTGCCGGCCGCCTACCAGATCCGCGGCCTCGGCCCGATCCGGCTGTCGGTGCCGGACCCGGCCCGCACCGCCGCCGTGCTGACCGAGGTGCTCGGCCTGCGCCGGGACCGCGCCTTCGAGACGGGCGACGGCCCGGTGGAGGTCTACGCGATGGGACCCGGCGGCCCGGCCGCCGAGCTCCAGCTCCTGGCCGACCGGTCCGCGCCGGCCCGCCAGGGCGCGGGCGCGGTCCACCACGTCGCCTTCCGCATCCCGGACGGGGATTACGAGGCCTGGGCCGACAGGCTCCGGGCGGCGCGGGTGCCGAGCAGCGGGCCGGTGGACCGCTACTACTTCCGCAGCCTCTATTTCCGCGAGCCCAACGGCATCCTGTTCGAGATCGCCACCGACGGGCCGGGTTTCACCGCGGACGAGCCCCTGGAGACCCTGGGCGAGCGCCTGGCCCTGCCGCCGTTCCTGGAGCCGCGCCGGGCCGAGATCGAGGCCGGGCTCGCGCCGCTCCGGCCCGCCGCCCTCGTCTGAGGGCGGCGCGGGGCCGGCTCTGCGGCAACCCTCCCATGTCCGGAACGGCGCTGCGGAGCGTCCGCGAAGACGCTAAATCTTCGAACGATTCCAGGCCGTTCACTTCTTTCGCCAGTGTGATCCCGGCACGCCTTGACGGACGTGCCGCAACTGCGAAAGAAGCGGCGCGCGTGTGTTTGCAACCGGATCCGGGCGGGTTCCCTGCCGAGGATCCACCCCCGCCCGAGCGGGGCGGCGGGGATCCCCCGCACCACGGGCCCCGAATCGTCGGGGCCGTGTGCCGAGCGTCAGAGGATTCGAGGACTGATCCGTCGATGAGCAAGTTCTACGAGGAGCGCGTTCTGTCGGTCCACCACTGGACCGACAACCTGTTCTCGTTCCGCACGACGCGGGATCCGGCGTTCCGGTTCCGCAACGGCGAGTT
>NZ_JBKFAP010000059.1:0-6514 GCF_053345715.1 Methylobacterium sp. D48H | reverse complement strand
GCCTCGGCCGGACGGGCCGGTGTCGCGGCGGGGGCGTCGGCCGCGGGTGCGGGGGCGGCGGCCTGAGCCTCGGCGGCCTTGGCAGCGTCAGCCGCCGCCGCAGCGGCGGCCGCAGCCGCGGCCTTGCGCTCCTCGTCCTCGCGACGGCGGGCCTCGGCGGCCTCGCGCTCGCGGCGGGCCTGCTCCTCGGCCTCGCGACGGCGCGCCTCGGCCTCGGCCTCCACCTTGCGGCGGGCCTCGGCCTCGCGGCGCTGCGCGTCGGCGAGGGCGGCGGCGCGGGCCGCACTCTCCTGCTCGCTCAGGGTGCGCAGGACGACCCCCGAAGCGGCGCGCTGCGCCGGACGCGGGGCCGGCGCCGTCGGCGCGGGGGCCGCCGGGCGCGGGGCGGGCGCGGGTTCACGGGCAGGGGCGGCCGGCGCCGCACCGATGACGCGGCGCTTCACCGTCTCGACCACGACCTGCTTGGAGCGGCCATGGGAGAAGCTCTGACGCACGGTGCCCGCCTCGATCGGCCGCTTGAGGCCGAGCGGCTTCGGGGAAGTCCGGTTCAGAGTCTTGTCGCCCGGGTTGTTCGTATCGCTCATTCAGCCTGAACCCTGAGGGTTTCCATCGTCCCGTGAACCGACACCCGGTGGCGCCGGTCAAAATAGTCCTGCGTCGTCAACGTGAGGCTTCGTCGATCCCGCCGATTCGGGCTGGATCGGGCTCCCCGGTCGCCGCGGCGGCGCCCTCGAAGGAGCGTAGCCGACGCCAACGCGACAGGCAGCCGGCGGCTCCGGCTCCTGCGACGAGCGCAGCGTGTATCACATGATCCCGACCTAAGGCCATGTCCAATTCGTCCTCGGACAGGTCATCGATGATCGGGATCCTTGACATGGCCCCGCCGTGACGCCTGTGCAAGGCCGACGCGATCTTGCGCCGGCCGTCCGGGCTCGCCTCGGCGGCATGAATCACCGCGATCGCCCCGGGCTGGCCGCCGATCGCGGCCTCGACCTTCGAGAAGCCCGCGACCACGCAGCCCGCCTTGTTGGCCATGGCGATGGCCTGCCGCAGGTCGTCCCGCAGCCCGGCGGCGATCCGGTCCGGCAGGTCGGGGGCGGCCGGGGTCGGCCCCTTGAACGCCCGCGAGAACATGTTCTTCCGCACCGCGGTCGCGACCGCCTCGCGCCGGGCGCTGATCCAGGCGCCGCGGCCCGGCAACTTGGCGCGCAGGTCGGGCACGACGCTGCCGTCCGGCCCGCGCACGAACCGGATCATCGCGTCCGGCGCCTGGACGACGCGCGTGACGATGCAGGTCCGCTCGGGCGAGCGGCGGCCGGGGCCGGCATCGAGCCCCCCGGCATCCAGCCCGTCCTCGGGCAGGGTCGTGTCGACCGCGACCATCGCGCCTCCGCCGCCGGCGCCCGCCTCAGGCCTCGGCCTGCGCGGGGGCGGCCTCGTCGCCCTCGGCCACCTCGGCACCCTCCTCGGCTTCCGGCTCCGGCAGGGCCTCGATCCAGCCGGCCTTCAGGCGGGCGGCCATGATCAGGGCCTCGGCCTCGGCGCGGGACAGGTCGAACCCGTCGAGGTAGCCGGCGTGGCGAACGGCCTCGGGACCGCGGCCCTCCGTGTAGCCGACGAGGTCGTCGGTGGCGCAGCCCGCCAGATCCTCGACGGTCTTCACGTCGTTCTCGCCGAGGGCGACCATCATGGGCGTGGTGATGCCCTCGATCTCGCGCAGCTCGTCGGCGACGCCGAGCTCGGTGCGGCGGGCGTCGTGCGCCTGCTCGATCCGGGCGAGGTGGTCCTGGGCGCGGGCCTGGATCTCCGTGCCGGTCTCCTCGTCGAGACCCTGGATGCCGGAGAGCTCCTGGATGTCGACGTAGGCGATCTCCTCGACGTTGCGGAAGCCTTCCGCGGCGAGCAGCTGGCCGACGGTCTCGTCGACGTCGAGCGCCTCCATGAACACCTGGGTCCGCTCGGCGAACTCCTTCTGGCGGCGCTCCGATTCCTCGGCCTCGGTCAGGATGTCGATGTCCCAGCCGGTGAGCTGCGAGGCGAGGCGCACGTTCTGGCCGCGGCGGCCGATCGCCAGCGACAGCTGGTCGTCCGGCACCACCACCTCGATGCGGTCGGCCTCCTCGTCGAGCACCACCTTCACCACCTCGGCGGGCTGGAGGGCGTTGACGATGAAGGTCGCCTCGTCCTCCGACCACGGGATGATGTCGATCTTCTCACCCTGCAGCTCGCCGACGACGGCCTGCACGCGAGATCCCCGCATACCCACGCAGGCGCCCACGGGATCGATGCTGCCGTCGCGCGAGATCACCGCGATCTTGGCGCGCGAGCCCGGATCGCGGGCCACCGCCTTCACCTCGACGATGCCGTCGTAGATCTCCGGCACTTCCTGGCCGAACAGCTTGGCCATGAACTGCGGGTGCGAGCGCGACAGGAAGATCTGCGGGCCGCGCACTTCCGAGCGCACGTCGAACAGGTAGGAGCGGATGCGGTCGCCCGGCCGGAAGGTCTCGCGCGGGATCATCTCGTCCCGGCGCACGATGCCCTCGCCGCGGCCGAGATCGACGATGACGTTGCCGTACTCGACCCGCTTCACGATGCCGTTGAGGATCTCGCCGATGCGGTCCTTGTACTCGTCGAACTGGCGGGCGCGCTCGGCGTCGCGCACCTTCTGGACGATGACCTGCTTGGCCGACTGCGCGGCCACGCGGCCGAAATCGAAGGGCGGCAGGGTGTCGGAGATGACGTCGCCGACCAGCGCGCCCGGGTTGTAGCGGCGGGCCTGGTCGAGGGTGATCTCGCGGGCGTCGTTCTCCACCTGATCGACGACCAGGAGGTGGCGCGAGAGGCGCAGCGCCCCGGTCTTCGGGTCGATCTCGGCGTGAACGTCGGTCTCGGCGCCGTAGCGCGAGCGGGCGGCCTTGGCGATCGCCTCCTCCATCGCGTCGATCACGATGGAGCGGTCGATCACCTTCTCGCGGGCGACCGCGTCGGCGATCTGGAGGAGTTCGAGCCTGTTGGCGCTGACGACGGCCATCGGTGTCGGTCCTTCTCTTCCGTCAAATCTTCGGGCCGGCCGCCGGGCGGCGGACCCGGGGGTCTCAGTGCAGGGAGTCGCGGTCCTTGAGCCGGGACGCCTTGGTCACGACCGGCTTTTTCGGGCCGGTCCGGGCCTGTTTCTGGGGCTTGGCCGCGGGGCTGGCCTTGCGGGGGCCCTTCGGCTGGAACGGTGCGCGCGCCGGCGGCGCGCTCTCCGCGGCGTCCTCCTCGTCCTCGGCCTCGTCGGCCTCGTCCGTGGCGGGCGGCCCGCCGCGGCGCAGCGACTCGCGGATCAGCTCGTCGGTGAGGACGAGATGGGCCTCGGCGAGGTCCTTGAGCGGCAGGTCGATGCGGCTCGGCAGCCCTTCCTTCACGTCGGGCAGGTCGATCGGGACGGTCGCGCCCGTCGGGTCCGGCGCGCCGAGGATGCCGCGGAAGCGCTTGCGCCCGTCCAGCGGCGGGCTCAGCTCGACCTTGGCCTCGTAGCCGGCCCAGCGGGCGAAGTCCGAGACCCGCACCAGCGGCCGGTCGATCCCCGGCGAGGACACTTCGAGGTTGTAGGCGCCGCCCACCGGATCGTCGACGTCGAGGATCGGCGAGATCGCGCGGCTCACGGCCTCGCAATCGTCGATCGTGAAGGTGCCGTCCGGCCGCTCCGCCATGATCTGCACGGTGCAGCCGTTGACGTTGGACATCCGCACCCGGACCAGCCGGAAGCCGAGGCCCGCGAGTGGCCCCTCGATCGCCTGCGCGACGCGCGCGGCGACTCCGGCCTCGCGGACGAGGCGCTTCTCGGACAGATCCGCTTCAATCTCGGACGACATGGGTGTTCAGCGCGCAACCTTCGCGGCGTTCTGCCTGGCCGCCCGCGGCGTGGGGCCTCGTGCGGCGAGAGGGTGTGCGGCGAAAAAAAAGAGCGGACCCGGTGGGGCCCACTCCCGAACCGCAGCCTCTCGACTGCCATCAGAACTGTTGAGAGCTAGATAGCGGCCCTCGGCCCGAAGCGCAAGGTGGATCCGCCGCGCCGCGCGAGCCCGCTCGTCCCCAGCTCCGCCTCATCCTTCGATGTCGCGCTTCGCGGCCACCTCAGGATGAGGGGATCGGTCGAAGATCGGCCGCGTCTCAGCCGCTGCGCGGCACCCGCCCCTCCAGCGGATAGGCCGGATCGTTGTAGCCCGGCGTCGTCGGATGCCCCGCGGCCACGAACCCGTCGACCAGCGCCTCGTCCTCCGGGGTGAAGGCGTAGTCGAGGGCGCCGAGATATTCCTGCCACTGCGCCTCCGTCCGCGGCCCGGCGATCACGCCCGTGACGAGGCGGTTGTTCAGCACCCAGGCGGTGGCGAACTGGCCGGCCGTGATGCCGCGGGCCTCGGCGTGCTCCCTCAAGGTCCGGGCGATGCGCAGGGATTCCGGGCGCCACTCGGTCTGCATCATCCGGGCGTCCTGGCGGCCGGCCCGCGACTCGGCCGGCGGCGGCGCGTCGGGGTCGTACTTGCCGGTGAGCACGCCGCGCGCGAGCGGCGAGTACGGCACCACGCCGAGCCCGAAATGCGCGCAGGCGGGCAGGTGCTCGGTCTCGGGCATCCGGTTGAAGGCGTTGTAGTAGGGCTGGCTCACCACCGGCCGGTCGATCCCGGCCTCGTCGCAGAGCCGGCAGATCTCGGCGACCCGCCAGGAGCGGTGATTCGAGACGCCGAAATGGCGGATCTTGCCCGCCCGCACGAGGTCGGCGATCGCCCGGACCGTCTCGGCCAGCGGCGTGTCGTGGTCCTCCTTGTGGAGGTAGTAGATGTCGATGAAATCCGTGCCGAGGCGGCGCAGGCTGTCCTCGGCGGCCTTCATAACGTGGACCCGCGAGAGGCCGCGGTCGTTGACGCCCGGCCCGGTCGGGTTGGCGACCTTGGTGGCCAGGACCCAGGCGTCGCGCTCCGCCCGGATCGCCCGGCCGGTGATCTCCTCCGAGCGGCCCTCCGTGTAGACGTTGGCCGTGTCGATGAAGTTGATCCCGGCCTCCCGGGCGCTGGCGACGACGCGGCCGGCCGTGGCCTCGTCGGTGGGGCCGCCGAACATCATCGTGCCGAGGCAGATCGGCGAGACCTTGAGGCCCGAGCGGCCGAGCGTGCGATACTGCATGGGATCCCTCCAACGTCCGTCGTCCCGCTATCTCGCCGCGGGAACGGCGCGGTCAACCACAACACAGGTCAACGCCGCCCTGTAACCCGCGAACGCCCGCGGCGAACCGACCCGTGACGGCACCGATGGCCCGGGCAGCCGTTCCCGCCGGTGGCCCGAGCCACCGGCGCGGCGCCGTCGTCCACCGCGAAGCTTCCGTTCGGACCCATGATCGATCGCTCGGCCGCCGCCCTCGGCATCCCCCTCCCCTGGCTCGACCGGGCCGGCCGCCTCTCCTGGCTGAAGCTCGCGGTGTTCGCGTCCTGCGTCGCGCCCGCGCTCTACCTCGCGGCCGCCTACCGGCTCGACGCGCTCGGCGCGAAGCCGATCACCGCGCTGATCCACGCCACCGGCGAGTGGGCGGTGCGCTTCCTGCTCTTCTCGTTGGCGATCTCGCCGCTGCGCCGCCTCGCGGACTGGCCGAAGGTCCTCGTCGTGCGGCGCATGCTCGGCGTCACCGTGATGGCCTACGCGGTGGCCCACCTGACCCTCTACGCCGTCGACCAGAACCTGATCCTCACCAAGGTGATCTCCGAGATCGCGCTCCGGCTCTACCTGACGATCGGCTTCGTGGCCCTGATCGGCCTGATCGCCTTAGGGTTGACCTCCACGGACGCGGCGATCCGCAACCTCGGCCCGAACTGGAACCGCCTGCACCGCCTCACCTACACGATCGCCGTGGCGGCCCTGGTCCACTACTTCCTGCAGTCGAAGATCGACGTCACCGACCCGGTCTTCTCGGCGGGCCTGTTCCTGCTGCTGATGGGCTGGCGGGTGATGCGGCGCTTCCAGTGGCCGGAGCGGCCCTGGTCGCTCCTCCTCCTGGCGATCGCCGCCGGGCTCGCGACCGCCGGGCTGGAGGCCGCGTGGTACGGCCTCGCCAGCGGCGTCCCGGCCGACCTCGTCCTCGCCGCCAACCTGGACTTCTCCGGGCCGATCCGGCCGGCCTGGTGGGTGCTGGCCGTCGGCCTGTCGCTCCCGCTCGTGGCGCTCGTGCGCGGCCCGAAGGCCCCGGCACCGGGCAGGCGACCGGCCCAGGCGGCCCGCCGGGAGCCTATCCGGGAGCCCTTGTCGCCGTCGGCCTGATGCCGCAGAACCCGCTCCCGGTCCTCCGCCGCCGGCGGCCCCGGGCCCAGCGGAGCTTTCGAGACGCCATGCGCGGCACGCCTCTCCTGATCGCGGGCTTGCTCGCGCCGACCCTCGCCTTCGCGACGCCCCCCGCGACCCAGGCCGCGAAGCCGGCCGCCAAGGCGGCGCCCGCCGCGCCGCCGCCGGCCGCCGCCGCGCCGGCAGCCGCGGCCTGCAC
>NZ_JBKFAP010000058.1:0-6808 GCF_053345715.1 Methylobacterium sp. D48H | reverse complement strand
GATGCCGACGGTGGTGATCTCCATGGGGATGGCTCCTGCATGAGCGTGGCTGCTGCTTTGACAGCAACCACATCTTGGCATCGAGATGCCGTCAGTCGGAGCGGGAGCCATCCACCCCATCTGCTTCTGGGCATCAAGTGCGGGAAAGCCGACCTCGGCTTCCATTCGCGCCCAAACTCGAGAAGCGGCGGACTCCGCCACGATCCGGCGCAGGGGATTTCGCATCGCCCTTCGACTGTGCGCGGCGAACGCGCACCGCGTGCGCTGGCTTGCGGTACCGGTCATCCAACCCCCATTCGCCGAGGGCTGTCGGGCGCGGTAAGGTTGATACCCTGCGGCGGGTCGCATCCCGGTCAGGGCAGGCGACGGTAGACACGGGCGAATTCCGTGCCGCGCCGGATTTCGCAGATGCCGGCTCGGCTGACCTTATCGAATACGCCAAGGGATGACTTCACCGTGCGGCGCGGACCTTCCGAATCGGATTCGCGGCCTTCTGCTCCTCTTGGTAAGCGGCGATAGCCATCGAGCAATTCGGTGTCAGGAGGCCGGCTCTCTCGCGGAAGCAGGCCTGGACTTCCCCGCCGTCGGGCGAGAACTGGCCGCAATGTTCCAGGTAATCTCCTATGCAGTGGCGCTTCAGGTTCTCCTGGCTCGCCTGTGTCTGGGCAAAGGCCATGTCGGAGACGAGGCCGAGGACAGCGGTGAGGCAAGCGGTCTTCAAGATACTCATGGTCGGCTCCGTAGGGTGAGAGATCTACCGAGGCGACGCCTTCAGGCTCCGGTCATCGCCAGATACGGGATGAGGGAGGCGCAGGCGAAGTTGCCGGCGATGACCAGCAGGATGACGGACTGCATGCCCATGACGGCTCACCTCGTCTGCGCGAGGAGACCGGCTGCGGATGCCGGCGTCAGCATCGGCGCGCAGGCGATGGCGCCGATCACGCTGATGACGATCAGCAGTCGTGCGATGATGGTGGTCATGTCGGTTCCCCCTCGTGGCCGTTCGGGCCTTTGGTTAATGAAGGATTTAAGAGCTCGGCCTTACGCGCGTGTTGCTTCGATTGTTGCGTCGAGCAGGGGCCGGCAGACACCGCTGGCGCGCCCGCTTGCCGACCGCTGTGGGACAGGCGGCGGCCGCAAACTGACACGTGTCGGGAACGGTCAAGCATTCGCTCCGCCGTCCACTCTGCCGAAGGAGGCGGCGACCTGGCCGACCAAGGTCGCCCAGGGCATGTCCAAGGCGGCGTAGACCGGGCCCGCCTCCGGGCGGGCGTTGTCCTTCAGGATCTCGACCATCAGCGTCGCGTAGTCGGACAGGACCACGCCCGCCTGCGCCATACGGAGAAGGCCGGCCTGGCGCTTGGTCTCGCTGAACGTCCCGGAGGCGTCGACAGCCACGTAGGCGTCGAGGCCGCGGGCGACGGCTGTCATAGCCGGGAAAGCCGCGCAGACCTCCAGCGAGATGCCGGCGAAGATCAGCTTCTCGCGGCCCGTGGCCTCAATGGCCCGGGCGACGCGCGCGTCGTCGTAGGCGTTCACCGACGAGCGGTCGATGATCTCGTTTCCGGGCAACGCCGCGACCAACTCGGGGAAGGTCGGACCCCATAGGCTGTCGCGCGCCGTCGTGGTGACCACGATGGGCAGGCCGAGCGCCGCGGCGGCCTTCGCCAGGGCGATCACGTTGTGCTTGAGCTCGCCCGTCGAATAGTCCCGCACGCCCGTCATTAGGCCGACCTGATGGTCGACGAGGACGAGGGCTGCGTTCTCGGCGGTGAGCGGTTCGTAGGCGCGAGCGGTCATCGTATCCTCCTGCTCAAGGCCCGTCGGGGCCGGCGACGAGCAAGAGCTATCGGCTGGACCGGCGGCCCAGAAGCCGCAACAATCCGAACCCAGCGTCCATAGGGCTGGACGATGAGGAGGCGGCGTGCTCGACCTGAACGACTTCTTCTACTTCGTGCAGGTCGTCGATCGCGGCGGCTTCACGGCCGCCGGGCGGACGCTGCGCGTGCCGAAATCCACCTTGAGCCACCGCCTCCAGCAGCTGGAGGGCGCCCTCGGCGTCCGGCTGTTGAACCGGACCTCGCGCCGGTTCGGCATGACGGATGCGGGGGAGGACTTCTACCGCCACGCGGTCGCGATGCTCAGAGAGGCGGAGCTGGCGGAGACGACGATCCGCCAGCGCCTGACGGAGCCGACCGGCACGGTGCGGTGCACGGCCGGCGTCGCGACCATGCAGTTCGCCCTGGCGGACATCATCGCGGACTTCCTCGTCCGCCACCCGAAGGTGAATGTCGTGGCCCACGGCGCGGACCGCACCGTCGACATCGTCGGCGAGAACTTCGACATCGCCGTGCGGGCCCATACGGACCCGCTGCCGGACTCGAACCTCGTCCAGCGTACCCTGGCGCCGGCGCCCTGGTTCCTGTTCGCGGGATCGGCATACCTCGACGAGAATGGCGCTCCGGACAATCCGGACGCCCTTCGGGACCATCCGTCCCTGTTCATGATGCGGACCGGGGTCGCGCCGGTCTGGCGGCTGCGGCACGCGAGCCGCGCCGGGGAGGAGGCGGTACTGCCGTTGAGCCCGCGGCTGATGGGCGATGACATGGTCGGGCTGCAGCAGGCCGCCATCCGCGGCATCGGCGTGGTCGCTCTGCCGAGCTACATCTGTCGTCAGGCCGTCCGCTCGGGTGCCCTGCGGCGCGTTCTGCCCGACTGGGTCGCGGGCGACTCCACCCTGACGGCCCTCATTCCCTACCGCCAAGGCCTGCTTCCGTCCGTGCGGGCCTTCCTCGACCACCTCGCGGCGGAGTTTCCGAAGGCCGTGCTGCTCTAGGCGCGGGCGATCTCGGCGGGGTCGGTCGAGGGGGTGCGGGGTCGGGGCCGGTCCCCATCCGCCGCGAGCGCCACCGGATGCCGGATCCCGGCGTCCAAACGATCGGACGATAGGTCCGAAAATGGCTGCCTTCTCGGCCAGCGTCTGTCGCCACACCATCGGCACATCCACGCAGCGAGGCAGGACATGACAGCTCTCGAGACCATCCACGGGGCCGACGCGCTCAGCCCGAGGCTCGGCGAGACCGTTCTCGGAGAGCCCCACCGCATCGGCTCGAACTTCTCCGCGACGCACTTCTCCGAGGAAGCCTTCGACGGGCGCATGGACCCGCTTCTGATGGTCGACCACTTCGTCATGACGGGGCCGACCTTCGAGCCGCACCTCCATGCCGGCATCTCGGCCGTGACCGTCATGTTCGAGGACGCGACCGGCCACTTCCTCAACCGGGACACGCTGGGCCGAGACGTCGCCCTCGAGCCGGGCGACCTCTACTGGCTCGCGGCGGCGTCGGGCGCCGCGCACGAGGAGAGGCCGGCCGAAGGGGCACGGGTCCACGCCCTGCAGGTCTTCGTCAACCTGCCCGCGCGCCTCAAGGCGCAGCCGGCGCGCGCGTTGCACGTTCGCGCGGCCGACATCCCGGTCCTCGAAGGCCGCGGCCATCGCGTCCGCGTCGTCCTGGGGCAGAGCGGCGACGTTGTCGGCGCGGGTGGCACCCCGGAGGAGATGACACTGCTCGACGGCTTCCTACAGCCGGGCGGCGCCTTCGCCCACGCCCTGCCCGAGGGGCGGCAAGCCTGGATCTACGCCGTGTCGGGGCGCGTGTCCGTCCGCTGCCGTGAGGAGGAGCGCCTCCTGCCGGAGGGCGGCGCCCTGGCAATGGGCGCCGGTTCCGCCGCGGAGATCATCCTCGAAGCCGCCGAGGCTGCGCATGTCGTGCTGATGGCCGGGCGGCCGATCCGCGAGCCCTTCGTCAAGCGCGGTCCGCTGGTGATGTCCACGGTCGCCGACGTCGAGCGCGCGCTCGCCGGCTACGCCCGGGGCGCGTTCGGCCGCATCCCGGCCTGAGATCCGATCGTCCGACACACGAACCCCGCGCGGCGCCGAGCGACGCGCGGACGGCGGAGCCTTGCCCGGCGGCGGTCGGGCCGATGCACCAGCGGGAACTGCGATGCGCGACGACACCTTCGGCCCCGATCCGGCGCCAGGGACGATCACCATTCCGCTCGCCGACGATGAACGGCGGCGCGAGGACCACCTGCGGGACCTGTTCGCGCGCTTCTGGGGCAACGCGACGGGGGAGCCGCGGGCCGTCTACGACACCTTCATAGCCGGCAGCCCGCGCGCGGACGGCGTCGCGTTCGACCCTGTGGACGAGGCCGGCATCCGCGGCTGGTGGGTGCGCCCCGCGGATGCCGCGCCCGGCCAGGCGATCCTCTTCCTGCACGGCGGCGGCTACGTCCAGGGCACGGCCGCGGCCTATCGCGGCTTCGTCAGCCAGATCGCGAGCCGGGCCGGCGTCGCCGCGCTCGCCATCGACTATCCTCTGGCGCCGGAGGCGACGCTGCCCGCTGCCCCGGAGGCGGCGCTGGCTGCCTGGGATTGGTTGATCGGCCAAGGCTACGACCGGATCGCCGTCGTCGGGGACTCGGCCGGGGGCGGGCTGAGCCTCGTCACCCTGGCGAGCCTCGCCCTGCGCGCGCGCGGCCCTGCGCCGGTGGCCGGCGTCGTCTTCTCGCCCTGGACCGACCTGACGCTGTCCGGCCCCTCCATGAACGACCCTTCGGTGCAGGACCCGCTCATCGGCCGTGCGTACCTGCAGGACTGCGCGCGCAAGTATGCCGGCGCGCGCGATGTCCGCCACCCGCTGGCTTCACCGCTCCTCGGCGACCTGCGCGGATTGCCCCCGCTCCTGATCCAAGTCGGCACCGACGAGCGCCTCATCGACGACGCGACGCGCTACGCCCGGCGCGCCGAACAGGCTGGCGTCGCGGTGTGGCTGGAGGTCTGGGAGGGCCTGCATCACGTCTTCCAGCTCGACGTCGCCCACCTCGACAGCAGCCGCCGGGCCCTCGACCGAGCCGCCGCCTTCCTGCGCCGCGCCTCCGCATCCTGACCATCGCCGCTCTCGAAGAGGACATGTCCGCCATGCCCACCCGCGCCCCCATCCCGGATCAGGCCTTCGACGTCGTCATCGCCGGCGGAGGCTCCGCGGGCGCCGTGCTCGCGCGCCGGCTCAGCGAGAATCCGAACCGGACGGTTCTTCTGCTGGAGGCCGGACCGGCCTACGCGCCGGGGGCGTATCCGGACGTCATCGCGAACGCGAACCGGGTCGGCGGCGACGCGGCGCACGACTGGGGCTACCACACCCAGGACCGCTCCGGCCTCGGCCACGACGTGCGCGCGATCCGCGGCAAGGTGCTCGGCGGCAGCTCCGGCGTGAACGCCGCGGTCGCCATGCGGGCGCGGCCGTCCGATTTCGCCCGCTGGACCGCGCGCGGTCTCGACGGCTGGTCGTGGGACGAGGTGCTCCCGGTCTTCAGGGCACTGGAGAACACGCCGGCCGGCGACGACGCTCGGCGCGGGCGCTCCGGGCCCTTCCCGATCCGCCAGCGCACGATGGAGGAGATCACCCCCTCCATGCGCGCCTTCGTGTTGGCCGCGGAGGCGGCCGGCCTGTCCCGCATCGCCGACTTCAACGGCGTGGAGCAGCACGGCGTCTCGCCCTACCCGCTGAACGTGGTCGAGGGCCGACGCGTCAACACGGGCATGGCCTACCTGACTGAGGAGGTTCGGCGCCGACCGAACCTCGCCATCGTCGGGGGCGCCGAGGTCGACGCCGTGCTGTTCGACGGCCGGCGGGCGCGCGGCCTCCGGCTTCTGGGCGGAGCGACGGTGGAGGCCGGACGGGTGATCCTCTCGGCCGGGGCATTCGGCAGCCCCGCCATCCTGATGCGGTCGGGCATCGGGCCGGCGGCGCACCTGCGCGACCTCGACATTCCCGTGCTGCAGGACGCGCCGGTCGGCGAGCGGCTCAAGGAGCATCCGTTCTACTACAACGTCTACGCGCTCAAGCGGGAGGTGCGGGCGATGGACCCGGTCGCGGGCGCGATCATCTGGACGCGGTCGCGTGAGGCCGCCCCGGACGAGTTGGACCTTCACATCTCGGGGACGCACATCTTCGATCCGGCGCAGAGCCCGACCGGCGGGGCCATCGTACTGGCCTGCTCGGTCACGCTGCCGAGGTCCGTCGGCTCGGTTCGGCTGGCGAGCCGCGACCCCCGCGCCATGCCGCTCATCCGCTACAACTTCTTCGAGGACCCGGCCGACCTGCGGCGCATGTTGGAAGCGGTACACCTGTCGCGGCGCATCGGCCGGACGGCCCCGTTCAGCGACGTGGTCGCGGCGGAGCTGTATCCCGGTCCCGATGTCCGTGACGACGACGCGCTGCGGCGAGCCGTGCTCTCGGCAGTCGATGGCTACGCCCACCCGACCTCCTCCGTCCCGATGGGCGGCCGCGACGACCCGTGGGCAGTGGTCGATGGGAGCGGGGCGGTGCGCGGGGTGGACGGCCTGAGCGTCGTCGATGCCTCGATCATGCCCGACATCGTCTCGGCGCCGACGAATGTGACCACGATCATGCTCGCCGAGGCGATCGGCCGGAGGCTCGGCTAGAGCGTTTTCGGTTTGGGCTGAGTCGGCTTGGTGGGGTTCACGCGGCGCTGGGAGGCTGATTCACTCGGCCGGTCGACAGCCGGAGTGATGCATGGGCCGCCCCTACAGCTTGGACCTGCGCGAGCGGGTGGTGACCGCGGCTGCGGCGACCTCGCGCCGTCAGGCGGCCGCCTGCTTCGGGGTCGGCCAAGCAACCGCGATCCGCTGGATGGCGGCGCTCGCCGCGACTGGGACGGTGGCCGCCCGGCCGCAGGGGCGTGCCCGCCGCTCCAAGCTCGACCCGTACGAGACGTTCCTGCG
>NZ_JBKFAP010000057.1:0-6884 GCF_053345715.1 Methylobacterium sp. D48H | reverse complement strand
CCGCCTCCTACCCCTCGCCGCTTCGTCGCCTACTACCGAGTGAGCACGAAGCGGCAGGGCACCTCAGGCCTCGGCCTGGAAGCGCAACAACAAGCTGTCCGGGACTATCTTAGAGATGGTCCCGGACAGCTTTATGCTGAGGTGGTCGAGGTTGAGAGCGGTAAGCGCAATGATCGCCCCAAGCTCGCCGAGGCCCTACGCCTCTGCCGGCTTCATAAGGCGACGCTCATCATTGCTAAGTTGGACCGGTTGGCACGCAACGTCGCCTTCATCTCGACCCTGATGGAGGCGGGCGTCGAGTTCGTGGCGGTCGACTTCCCGCAAGCTAATCGACTGACCATCCATATCCTGGCCGCCGTAGCTGAGCACGAGGCTAAGGCGATCTCCGAGCGAACCACAGCCGCTCTAGCGCAAGCCAAGGCTCGGGGTGTGAGGCTGGGAGGTGACCGGGGTAACCTCTCGACCGACAGCATCAGGGGGCGGGTCCTGAGCCTCGATGTTCGGCGAGAGAAGGCGAAGCTCCGGTCAGCCGACCTGATGCCGATCCTCGAAGAGATCAAAGCGGGAGGCGCAACCACCTTGCGAGCAGTTGCCGCCGAGCTTAATGCTCGGGGCATTCATGCAACTCGTGGTGGGAATTGGTCTGCGATGCAAGTTGGTCGCGTAGAGAAGCATGCAGCACGATGATCAAGCTTAACGAAGTATTCGGCATAACGAGCTCCGTTCCTACGTACACATATGTAGATCGACAAGGTCTAGACGGCCAGTTCAATCATCTCCTGTCGTCAGATAGACACATCGTTATATACGGAGCTTCTAAGCAGGGTAAAACTAGCCTTCGCAGGAAGCAGCTTCCTGAGGCGGACTGTTTGATCGTTCCATGTAAGCCTGAGTTTAAGCTTGAGGATGTGTACTTAGAAATAAGGAGACAGCTCGGTAAGCGTGAGCTTATCGGCGCAAAGAGCACCACGAAGAAAGGTGGTTCTATCAAGACAGAGGCTAAAGGAAAGGTCGGAATACCTTACCTTGTTGAAGGTCAGACCGGCGCTAACTTGGAAGGTAGTCTTGAGAACACCGGAGAGCGAACCTACACTATCATACCTGACGGTAACTCCCTTGTTGCTCTCGCTGACAGCATCAAGTCCGCTAGAAAAAGGGTCGTAATCGAAGATTTCCACTACCTGTCAGAGGACGAGAGGCAGAGGCTGTCATTCGACTTAAAGTCTCTGTGGGACTACGGAGTATTCTTGATAGTGATCGGCGTATGGGCCGAACAGAACCTTATGACTGTCTACAATAACGACCTCAGTGGAAGGGTCGAAGAGATAGACGTCAGGTGGAGCGATGCCGATCTTGATCTCGTCATCAGCAAGGGGGAGGAAACGTTAAACTTCATCTTCGACGACGACCTTCGATCTTCCCTTATCCTTGATGCGAACGGCAACGTCGGTCTTATCCAGCGTATGGCGGAGAAGGTTTGTCTCAACAGCAGCATTAGGGGCAGGCAGGATGTTCCAACTGTTGTTGGCGGTGATAGTGAGATCGACAAGTATCGTGAACAAATATGTGCTGGGCAGCAGACGCGATACCACGGGTTTGTCGAGCTAGTAGGCAAGGGTTTCAAGGACCCAGAGCGGACTAAGCTTAAGATGTACCACCACCTAGTCCGTGTATGCTTCGAAGCTACGGACCAGGAGTTGCTGTCTGGACTGGATCGTCAAGTCATACTTGCTCGTATTCAGAAGTACGAGCCTGACGCTAATATGACGGTCTTATCTGCTGCCCTTAGCCGTCTGAACCGGCTTCAAGCGGAACGTAAGATCTCCCCGCCCGTCCTAGCCTACAATAGCATAGCTAGGAATGTGGCCCTGGTGGACCGTGAGTTTCTATTTTTCCGCCGCCATACGAAATCGAAGTGGATATGGGAGCAGGACGACTATGAGGACGAGCTTAACGCTATGATGAACGATAGTTCGGCTGCTGAAGATAAGGGCGCTGCACCGGACGTATCATGACATCTATAGGACAGATCACTTAGGCTTGTGTAGTCTCACTCTGACCGTCCAGCACGGCGGAGTCGCCGTCGTTCTACCGCTAATACAGCTTCAGAGCCATTTTCTCGCATCCATGCATCTACGGCTAAGCGAAGCAACTCCTGGAGTTGTATGCCCTCATCCAGAGCAGCTTGCTTAATTTCTTCGTGTCGAACCGGTTCTACGTAGTAGCCAAGGAACCTCTTGCCTTCGCGTGTAGTCTTGGCCGGAGATTGCTTAGCTAGTGGCGTAGCTGGTGGGGTAGCCGTCGGCTCAGTTGGCGCCTTCATCGACGCTTCCACCTGCCGTGCGGTCTCGGACAAAGGGTTCGGCTTAGCCATCACACAGCCCCACTCTCAAGCTTGCGTGCTCGTGTTCTAGCACGCAAGCCAACTTGCTTGGAAACGTGCTTCCACACAGCCCTTACGTCAGCAGCAGCCTTTCCCTCTGGGTCAGCCTCGATTGTCGTCTGACCAGCGTCGGCGGATCGAGAGAACACCTTCAGGTCGTGGATGACCTCCCGGAGGATCGGCATGCCGATCTGGTTGAGTTCGCGACGGATCCTAGCCGCCTCTCGGTCGCTGCGATTGCCGACCCTGTTGAGAACCACACAAGTTGGCTTGTTGGCTTGTGTGGCTATGCGTACTGTGCGGGTAACAGCCTTCAGGTCGAATAATGCCACACCAGTCGGGATGACCACGGCGTCGGCAACTGCAAGGGCAGCCTCGACTTCGTCCGTTGCGTTGGGCGGCGTGTCGATCAGCATCAGATCAAGACCGAGCCCTCGCCCCGCCTCGACGATCTGGGAGACAGCACGAGGCTTCGCATCGGAGACGAAGGGCTGCTCGGCCTCACGCCGGTCCGACCACTCAGACAGAGAGGACTGGGGGTCGAGGTCGATGATGCCGACCCGATGTCCATCCTCCATCGCCGCTGCGGCGAGGTTGATGGTCAAAGTGGACTTTCCAACACCGCCTTTCCAGGCGAGCAATGCGACCACTTTCATGGTTGACACCTCAGTGCGGGTCGCCCGGCGCAGATGCCAGGAAGCACACAGCTACACCTACTTGCTCGCGTGAATGTCAACAGGCCTACGTTCACACTAGCTGGCCTGTGTGGAAGTGTGGTGGGTGAGGTATGGCAGAGGTTGCGAGCCGATCCGGCAAACGTTGACTTAACCATCGTGCCCGGTCGACATGGGCGGTCACGGCCATGCTCGCCTCGGCGAGTCGTGTGCCGGCATCAGGAGACACCGCCGCCGCAAGTCGACCCCTGAAAAGCCAACGGCCCCACCCCGGCAAGGGTGAGGCCGTCGAAATCACAAAGGGCCTGTGAGGCCAGTATCGCTACCCCTCACAAGCCACAGGCGCCCCCCAGGCGTCAAGCGGGAACGCCAGTTCTCGTGATGATGAGGCTTTGCCTTGTGGACCGGACGCCTTCACTGGCGGCCCGGAACGACCTGTTGCGGCCCTAACAAGGGCCGAGGACGATGTTCATCGACGAGATCCGGCGCACCATTGCAGGGGCGCCAAGAGCGAAGCTGCCGGAGGTAGCTGCCATCCTCTGGCGTGCGGTGGCCTCAGGACAGGTGAGCGAAGCTGAGGCGGAGCAGGCCGACGAACTGCTTCGGAGCCGGATGGCCGTCTCCACAGCCGTACCGGCTGTTCGTCGCCCGGTTGGGTCGCGACCCCGGACCGAAGCCTCGATGGAGCGCCGCCGCCGCTGGGCAGCCTCAGGACGGCTCCCACCAGGGCTCGCAGCCCGGTTCACACTAGGTGAGCAAGCTGTCCTGGCGGTGATCGCAGCGGAGGTGGCCAAGCGTGGGAGATGTGAGCTTGCCCTCGATCACATCGCTGCCCTGGCAGGCGTCTGCCGGGCAACCGCCCGTAATGCCATTAAGCAGGCTCGACAGGAGGCCGTGCTCACTGTCGAGGAGCGCCGGGTAAGCCGCTGGCGCAACGACACCAACGTACTGCGCATCATCAGCCGGGAATGGCTGACCTGGATCCAGCTCGCCCGCCGTTCTCCCTCCCCCGGGGGAGGGCGTAATTCGGTAGGTGGCACGACTACAGTTAGTTCGATCAAAGTGGCGTTGTCGCCGAGGAGGCCCTCAGAAAGGGCTGCCGGAAGGGGGGGCGGCGGTCACGGCTGAGCTTTGACGACACCACACACAGCGAAGATGTCCCCCATCGTCGTCCCCCGAGGGAGCGAATTCAGACTCGCGGGCGGATGCGAGGCTGCGAAGGCATCACGGAAGGTGAGTGGCCGTACAGCAGCTCGGGCAAGGCCTGGGATACCGCTGGCAGGCAGGCATCCCGTCGCCGATGGCCCGGCTATATGGGATGACTCACCCCCGTGATGATCCGACATAGAAGCTTTGCTCCACAACCCGCCTGCGAACCTGAACATCTGAGCCTTCTCCTTGTATGGTCTGGTACTTAGACCTGTCTGCATCTACATATAACAGTATGTAAGGGTATGAATTCGACTGGAATAGCCGCTGTTCACAGACGGGGATAGACACATTGTCCAGAAGCACCCCCCATCTTCATAGTTATAGACTGGAAGCCGCTGGAGAAAGCATCGACCCACAATGCATATTCCAGCATCTGGTCCGAACTCCAGACGTCAGATATCTGGTCATATGAGGTCGTCTTGAACTGACTCTTTAGAGAGTAGTTCACGATGTCATAGATGCTCAGGCCAACGGCCTTCTCATTCGACAACTGACCGATGTGGAGTTGTTTGAACCGAGGCAATGTACGTTCAGTGAGAGAGATAGTAACCTCGTCGACTGACAGATCTGGGCCGGTATGGATGATCCCGTGAGCAGTCACGATCCAGAGAACCCCGTCGGCATCGAACGGCACGAAGTATAGCTCAGCGATCTGGCGCTGCTTCAGTTCACCCAGCAGTGGAAGTTGATCGATGTGGACGCTGTCCACTTCCAGCCAAAGTTTAAGCTCGACCGCATTCCAGGCGGGTGAGCGTCGTCGCTCGTAGTCCACACGGTTCCGAATAGCCTTCGTGCGGTTCTTCCAAATGACCCCGATATCCTCGATCTTAGATCGGCCAGCTACACCTAGAACTGCGCTGAACGATCCCAGGTCTTCCGCCGGGGTCAGTTGGTAACGAGCTTCGAGGAGCTTGCGCTGTCGCCGGATATTTCGGTCTCGGCAGGCTGGACACAACGGGCTTCCGCATCTTCGGTGATCGCCCCGAGTCGACGGATCACCGCAGCGGATCAGTTTCTTCAAAAGCTCTTTGGCTTGGTGTCGCCTGTCTGCACCTAAACCGATGCGCAGGCGGTTATAAGCGTGCTGATGGCCGTCATCGCTTGAATGCCGAAAGAACAAAGCTGTTGCCCGATGTTAATACCTCCATACAATAACTCATAATGACAATGCCGGACCGTCTATGGGTTGGTCCTGACACTGTCAACGACATTTATGCAACACTGAGTGCTTGTTCGATGATGGCTTCCACTTCGACTAGATCATCTATAACGAACTCAACGTTGTCATGCTCGTCTAGATGGCTGCGTGCCTCGGCGAGTATTGTTAGTATGCCACGCTTCCATCGAGGGCTGGCGAACTCAATGCCAGATTCGCTGATGATCTTGTCGACCTTGTTGAGAGCTGACTTCGTATTGTTGTAACATACGCTGCCTTCGGGGAATATGTCCAACGATGTTCTCAGACCTCGGAGAACAGTCGACCTAAGATTATCTGTCACGATACACCTCTTGCTGCACGAGGTGGCGCATCATGCCGCAGATAGTAATGTTATGGTGTTCTGCCAGCTCCCTTAGGCGCCGGAAATCGTTCGTTGACAGTCGAAACGACACTGTATGCAGTAGGTTAGTAGATGGATACATAAGAGCCTCCGTTGGAGTACAACAGAGTATTTATCAGATACCGTTTGCATACAGCTTGTTTTGGCCAGTACCTCTCAGCAAGAGACAGACATCCGCTGTACCTTATGAAGCATCGCCCGTTGCTACAGAGGTTACAGTATCATGGATCTTGACGTTGACGAACGCAGATCCCATCTCGCGTATCTTACGCCGTAGATAGAGGTAAGATACATGACCGTCCCAGCCATCACACAGGCAGCCTCGGCCCCGCAGGACGAAGCGTGCGTCGTCTTCACGGGTATGAGCCTGGAGCAACTGATCGCTGCAGGCTTCACCGGTGACTGGGTAGCGAAGCAGCGCCGCCTAGAGGCCTGCAGGTATCTGCTGATTTGCCAGAACCGCCACTCGAAGGAGCCGGGTGCGAAGCCCACGGCTCCGCACCGCTCCGTTATCCTGGCCGCTGAGATCTCCCGTGTCGTCCCGGGTGAGCGGCGGGGAGGGCTCGACCGGTACCGGATCCACCTCGCGTCCGTAGCCACCATCAACATCCAGGAGCCGGTGTTCCTGGAGCAGGATGCGTTCCCCTTCCGGAACCCGGTCGCCTACACGACTTGTGCCGATCTGCAGCGGCGCGGCATCGACCTGGGCGACCTCGACTTCATGCCCCTCGACAGCGTCTCCTCTGACGAGCGTATCCAGCGCGAGCTGGTCCCCTATGGACGTGCGCAGGACGACGGGCAGCAGCGGATTGATATCGCTGATCTCGTCCGCCAGACGAAGATCGACCTCGCGACCATGACGGGTTTCACGGTTGAGCAAATCGAGATCACCTTCCGTGGGTGACATAGGCCGCCGAGCCAAAGGAATGCCGCCTCCTACCCCTCGCCGCTTCGTCGCCTACTACCGAGTGAGCACGAAGCGGCAGGGCACCTCAGGCCTCGGCCTGGAAGCGCAACAACAAGCTGTCCGGGACTATCTTAGAGATGGTCCCGGAC
>NZ_JBKFAP010000056.1:0-7134 GCF_053345715.1 Methylobacterium sp. D48H | reverse complement strand
GGCGCTCGACCCCGGCAAGAACCTCGACCCGCATCGCCTTGATCCGATGACTTTAACGCCAGCATTAAGGTCAGACGTCGGGCACGAGGCCCCGTCTCACAAGGCGGCTCTCACCGGAGGCGTACCACGGCCCAACAAGGCCACGCGGATGAGCACCAGACCTGCCTGGCGCATCTGGCCCGCGATGTTGCCTACGCTGTCGAGGTCAGCGACGATCCCGTCCCCTGGCGCCTGCAACTCTGGCTACAGAGCGTGTTCGCCCTGGCCGAGCGCGTCACAGACTTGGCTGCCTCGACGCTCTCGGCCAAGCGCCGCAGCCTGGATCGGCAACTCGGTGCCATCCTGGCCACGCCGAGCCGCTGTGACCTGACCCGCGACCTGCAGGCCAAGATCAGCCGCGCGCGCGATCAGCTCTTGGTGTTCCTCGCCTATCCCGGAAAGGTCGAGCCGACCAACAACGGCTCCGAGCGGCTGCTTCGTCCGGCCGTCGTGCAGCGGAAGGTGACCAACGGCTACCGCGCCATGTGGGCGGCTGAGGGCGAGGCCGCCATCCGCACCGTCGTCGACACCGCCCGCATCACAGGCAGCAGCCCCTTCAGCACCGTCCTCAAAACCATCGGTGCCTGAACCCTGCCAGCACAGGCCTGGGTAATTACCTCGATGTTGCCTTATGTTTTGAGCTAGACCGAATGAGATCGCTTAATGATTTGTAGCCAGCTTCGGAAAAGTGCACTTTATCAGGTAGGTAATTGCCACAAGGATCCGTAAAATTACAGCTTATGACCGCATCAATGTTCGTCGATGCCCATTGCTTGGATCGATCACCGTTGTCCTTGACGATTCGATTTGTTTCTATGCGGTCCGCATTACGAAACAAAAAGTCGTTCCCTCTAGGTGGTATCGGAATCACGATGCGCGCCGCATGAGGCCATATTTCATTGACTCGTCTGAGTACCGCTTCAATGCCGGAGGCGATCGCGCAGGCAGTGTCGCCTGCACTTAGATTGTTCGTTCCCACAAGAACATAAACTTTTCGAGGATGAATTACTTGAAGCTGTGCTGCTTCTAGACGCCAGAGAACGTGCTGCGTTCGGTCCAAGCCAACACCGAAATTGAAAACTTTGTTGCTGGATGCGGCGTAGTTAGTAAGTTCCGAAGGCCAGAACTGGACTAACGAGTCGCCAACGAAAACGACGTCCGGAGATCCGCTGAGCTGCTGCAATTTCTGATTAGCGATATCTATCTGTATTTGATTGGTTGGTTGTTTCGCTGAAGAGGTATCACTCGTTTCACAGGATGACGCGAGCAACTGAGAGGGAGCTAATAACGACGAGGTCATCATAGCTACTGCTGACATTAAAAAAATTCGACGGACGTTTGTTCGACCCCATGGCATTGAGCCAATAACGCATCTCCATATCAGATCAAAATTGACATGACTCTTCATAGCAGAGCAGCTCCGAAGGAGTTTTTAGGTACATTAAATAGCATATAAATTTACCGCCTGAGTGGTTCGGTCTCAATGGGCATTTCATCTCATTGGATTCGTAAATAAACTTAGACGGGGCTCATTGGAAAATCTTATCAATGAGTCCAACACAAATTCTTTGAATTGACGTGGATTTTCTTGGTGCCAGCAATGACGTAACGGTGTTAGCTATTGGCATTCCCTGGTAGGACAGAGCAACTGTAGACTTGTATGCCCCGGCTTTCTAGTCGGATGTTAGGATTGCTGCTGTGCCACATGTTCTGCACGGTGCACTGCGGTCCGCGCCTGATAAATGTAATCGTATTCAGATAGCTTTCGCTGTTGGCCTCCCAAATTGCACGATTACCAGACACCGTCCATCTAACATTATGCCCTTGGTTGTCGTTTGACCATACACCCGTTTGCAATCTGAGTCCTTTTTCAGATCCAATATAAACAAACACGTCGTTTTTCTTTCCAAAATACACGCCCAGCGAAGCCGGTGTTTCAACATCAGTGCATTGGCCGGTGTTTAAGCGGCAAACGCGGGCTAAAGCTTTAAGATTCGCTTTGATCGTGTACCCTATCAGGCTTTCTGCCGAGGCGCTGGCCGGCTGCCAGAGAAAAAGCGAAAACACGAACAATGAGGTAGGTAGTCTGATCATGGTGCGCTCAGCAAATCAAAAGCTTTAATTATCTTACTATCCGAGTTCACACAGTCAAGCTTTTCGTTTGGAGGCCGAAGGTCCTCAGCGGCCTGATGGCCGGTTAGTCCTATGAGCAACAATCAGCATACGACCTCATGACACCGCACCCATGTTCGCCGTTCAGGATGCAGAAGCTTAAATTTGAAACAGAAGTAATTGTCGATGACAATCGCAGTCTGGTCCGCGCCGCACGCGGGTGAGCAGTCCCCTACAGCTACGAGTACGTCGGCGACATTGAATGGCCGTCCCATATGTTGGCGGGCTAACCTAGCGCGGCGAACATGGCCAAGATGACGCGGATGTCCGCCCCCTCTTTGGGCGGGCAGACTCGACCTCATTACTGCATATGAGCACCGGCACCGGTCCGCTCCATATGCGAGCGGGCAAACCAGGATAGAATATCTCGATCCGGGGAATTTGGGAACCGCTCAACGCGGGCGGGCAATCCCACAATAGTCTGTAAATACAGACTATTCTCGCGCACCGCCTTACAGGCAGGCGGGCAAACCAAGGCCGACGTGATACCGAATCTAGGACAGGGCGACCACCCCCGCATACGGGCGGTCAGAACTCCGCCCTAGCCTCAGGATCAGGCAACGTGGATGGCCGCCTCACCTGCGGGCGAGCATAGCGGCGGCTGCCCAATCGAGGGCGGGCATACCTACGCGCGTCGCCAACGCTTGCGAACCGCATGGGATCGCATCATAGAATCCTGGTCAGATTGTAATGGAGAGTATCTATGGCGTTAATTATTTGGTTTGGTCTTCCAGGGGCATTTATCTATATGTTTATGTACCTGTTTTTTCCAGACGTCCTGAAAAGGCAGAAAGAAAGACGTGACCATAGGGCGATAACCAGAGCCAATAGGAAGTCTTATGGTTTCTACATCGCCATCGGTGCTTTGCTGTGCCTGGTCGCGTTGTTGCTCGCAACCCGATAGATCATAAGGGCAGCCTTGGACGCAGAGACGCCGTCGGATCTCGTGCTAAAGCTGTTCCCGGTCAGGTGGCGGGCGAAGCCTGAACTCGCCAAGCCGGTCACCAAACCGCCGGACCCAGAGGCGCTCCCGAAAGCCCTCAAAGTAGTCGCACGCGCCAACTGAACTCGCCAAGCCGGTCACCAAACCGCCGGACCCAGAGGCGCTCCCGAAAGCCCTCAAAGTAGTCGCACGCGCCAAGGAGGTCTCGCATCCAGACACACGACCAACTGCAACACTTCATCGCCAGCCCGGCCTGGGACGACAGCCTGCTCTGGACGGAGTTGGCCCGCTCCGCGGACCGGCTGGTCGGCGGATCCGATGCCTGTCTGGTGATCGACGACACGGCCCTGCCGAAGAAGGGCACGCGCTCGGTGGGTGTGGCGCGCCAGTACTGCGGGCACCTCGGCAAGAAGGCTAACTGCCAGTCGCTCGTCTCCCTCACCCTGGCGCGGAGCGAGGTGCCCGTGCCGGTGGCCCTACGTCTGTTCCTGCCGGAGGATTAGGTCGCCGACCCGGAGGGGTGCGAGCGGGCGGGCGTGCCCGAGGCGGCGGTGGTGCCGCAGAGCAAGGGCGAGATCGCGCTTGCTGAACTCGACCGCCTGCGAGCCGAGGGCGTGCGCTTCGGTGTGGTGCTGGCCGATGCCGGCTACGGCTGTAGCGCCATGTTCCGGCATGGCCTCGACGCGCGCGGGCTGGCTTGGGCGGTCGGTATCGCCAGGAACCAGAAGGTCTACGATCCCGACGTGCGGCTGGTGGAGCCGGGCGGGAGAGCGCGCAAACCTGTGCCGGATCAGGAGCCGCGGGAAGCCGAGGCGGTTCTGGCCGCGCTGCCTTGGCGACGCGTGGCGTGGCGGCAGGGCTCGAAGGGTGCGCTCTCGGCCCGGTTTGCCATGGCTCGCGTGCGGGTGGGCGACGGTCCGATCTGGGGCAACAATCGCCATCTGCCGGGCGACGAGGCCTGGCTGGTGGGCGAGTGGCGCACCTCGGGCGAGCGCAAGTACTACCTATCCAACCTGCCGTCCCGCACGACCCGGCGGGCCCTGGCCGGCACGATCAAGGCGCGCTGGGTCTGCGAGCAGGCCTACCAGCAGCTCAAGGAGGAACTCGGCCTCGACCACTTCGAGGGCCGCTCCTGGACCGGGCTGCACCGGCACGCGCTGATGACGTGCATCGCTTGTGCTTACCTGCAGCACCTGCGTTTGGCTGGGCCCGACCGGAGGGATTGGGGGAAAAAAGGTGGCCGGCCTACCGCGTCCGCCGCCGTCTCCGAGCCTGCCAGCCGTGCGTCAGGCCATCATCGGCCGACTGTTCGTGGCGATCATCCCGCCCGTGCGATGCCCGCACTGTCGGCGCCGCTTCCGGCTGCCATCTGACCTTAAAGTGCCCAGGTAGTGCTAGTGCTTTCCGCGCTCATCGTGGCGATTGGAATGATGCGCGGCCGCAACGGCAGTGCAAAATCCAACCAAGTCCCAATGAATTTCATTGCTGCTCCAACCTCTTCATATATAAACACTAATTATTTGAAGAAACGGTACCGAACTATGCCTATTATGAAGAACATTAAAGACGGCCCCGTGTTCGTCACAGGCAAATTATTTCTCGGCAATAAAAAAACGAGGTCTGCAGTCTTGGTGTTTCTTACAAGTATTTCTGTAGCAAATCCGGGGTCCTATTTATTGTGAATTGGCAAAATCAAATTTTCAGTTTTCGGTAGATCGTAGTTGGCTTTGCAATGCGAGAATGAGACGGTGAGTCAATCAGAAACGAAGCCGTTGAGCAGCTTAGCTGGCCGGTCAAGAGGGCAATCGCATGTCTTCGCACTTCAGGCCGGCACGCTGTTGCATGAATTCGAGATTGTCGATCTGCTGGGACACGGTGGGTTTGGCATCACGTACCTAGCCTTCGACTCGCTGCTTCAGGAGGCGGTGGCGATCAAAGAGTACCTGCCTGCGGAGTTGGCCGCTCGGATTTCCGACGCGTCCGTCAAGCCACGCTCGGCCAATGATGAGCCAAATTTCGCCGTGGGATTGACTGCCTTTCTGGAAGAGGCGCGCCTAATGGCGCGCTTTCGTCATAGCCGGCTCGTTCATGTGCGTCGTTTCTTCGAGATGCACGGCACCGGGTATATCGTGCTCGATTACGAGAGCGGCACAACGCTGGGTGAGCGGCTCAGCGAAGGCCCGCTTGATGAAGCTGATCTGCGGCGTGTTCTTACGGGAGTGCTCGACGGGCTTGAAGTGCTCCACGAGCAGGCGATCTTGCATCGGGATCTCAAACCTAGCAACGTTATGCTGCGCGCAGATGGCTCGCCCGTCATCATCGACTTTGGCGCAGCGCGAGATTTTCGAGGCCGCCACAGCCGCAGCGTGACGGCAATCGCCTCGCCAGGCTACTCGCCCCCTGAGCAGTATGGCGTCGGAGGGCAGCAAGGCCCCTGGACAGATCTCTATGCCCTAGGTGCCATCGCTTACCGCTGTGTGAGTGGCGTGGCACCGACCGACTCATTGCGGCGGTTGCGTAACGATCCGCTCGTTCCAGCAAGCGAACTGGCCGCGGGACGCTACGACGACGCATTGCTGCGCACGATCGACTGGATGATGCGGATTGATGAAGCCGAGCGGCCCAGTTCGGTGCAATCTGTGCGCGACGCCTTAGCAGGCTCCAGCATCCCTCAAGGGAGCACCTCGCTCCGCATCTCGGACGTTTCCATTACAGCAGGGCAGGCTGGTCATACCAAGCTCGCGTTCAAGCACCCCATCGAAGGCAACACACTCGAGCTTGCATTCAAGAACGTGGGCTCAGGCGAGTATCTCGCACCTGCAGATGGCAAGACTGGCATCTGGCAACCATCCCCGCATTACTTCTCGATCTCGCGCGTCTACGATGAAGCCGGCCATACCGTCTTTGGGGTGGGCCCCGAAGTCAGCACTCGGATGGCTAATCAGACATCGATTGCGATCGTCTCGCGAGATGGCAAAATCCAGGCATCGGGCCTGTGGAGCGTCGTTCTTCCGCGTCCATCGCACCTTTGGAGGAGGCTTGCTGCCGGTTTCCTGATCACGGTCAGCCTCGTCGGTGGCGCCTTCGGCCTTTACACGATGAGAGCTCAGCAACTGCAGAAGGCAGAACAGATCAAGCTGGAGGGTCTGTCGAAGCAGCTCGCCGACGCTCAGTTCGACCGAGCCGCGATCAGTCGCATCCTTGCGGAATGCGGCACCTCCTGTTCGGATACCCTCCGCACTGAAGTTCAGCGCAAGTTGGCTCAAATCGAGGCGGACGATGCACGGTACGCGCAGGCTGGGTCCAACGTTGACCAGCTCCGCGCCTACACACGCGAGTGCCAAATCTGCCTACACAAGGATGAGGCTATAGCACGCGCAGACGAGATAGATTCCAACAAAGCCCAGGATGCCATAAGTGCCGCCAGTAAGGCCAAAAGAGCCGACGATGAGCGCAGGGCCGCGGAGGCCAAAAGGGCCGACGATGAGCGCAAGGCCGCGGAGGCCAAAAGGACCGACGATGAGCGCAAGGCCGCGGAGGCCAAAAGGACCGACGACGAGCGCAGGGCCGCGGAGGCCAAAAGGACCGACGATGAGCGCAGGGCCGCGGAGGCCAAAAGGGCCGACGATGAGCGCAAGGCCGCGGAGGCCAAAAGGGCCGACGATGAGCGCAGGGCCGCGGAGGCCAAAAGGGCCGACGATGAGCGCAGGGCCGCGGAGGCCAAAAGGACCGACGATGAGCGCAAGGCCGCGGAGGCCAAAAGGACCGACGATGAGCGCAGGGCCGCGGAGGCCAAAAGGGCCGACGATGAGCGCAGGGCCGCGGAGGCCAAAAGGGCCGACGATGAGCGCAGGGCCGCGGAGGCCAAAAGGGCCGACGATGAGCGCAAGGCCGCGGAGGCCAAAAGGGCCGACGATGAGCGCAAGGCCGCGGAGGCCAAAAGGGCCGACGATGAGCGCAAGGCCGCGGAGGCCAAAAGG
>NZ_JBKFAP010000055.1:0-8087 GCF_053345715.1 Methylobacterium sp. D48H | reverse complement strand
CGGCCCTCGCGCCCCGCGGCCTCGGGCGGACCCTGCGGGCGCGCTACCTGGCCGCGCACCGCCCCGGCGGCGCGCCGCGGGGCCGGGCGGCCCTGCGGGTTCAGCCCTGGTCGCCGCTCGCCCGGATGGCCGGCCGCCCGACCCGGCGCCCGGCCGCCATCCCGCGGGTGGCGATGCTCCAGCCGGTTCCCGACATCGCCGCGGGCATTTCGGCCTCCACCGGCCGCCCGGCCGGGAGCGTCGCCGACCCTTCGGCGCTCCTCGACCGGAAGCCAAGTCGCGTCCCGAGTGCCGACCGGATGGTCGCCGAATCCGCGCTGCTGCCGGCGATCGCGGCCGGCCTGCCGGTCCTCGACCTGCGCCTGCCGGCTCCGCTCTGCACCGGCGACGAGGTCCGGATCCAGGCCTACGCCAATCGCATCAGCGCCAGCGTCGGCCTGAAGCCCGGCGACGACCTCGACCTGTTCGGGCCGGACGGCGCGCCGCGCGCCAACCTGGCGCCCGTGATGCTGGCGATGTCGGCGGTGGAGCTCGGCACGCTGCGGGCCGGCCCGGACCTCGTCGCCGGGGCGATCGCCCGGCTGAGGCCGCTCACGCCGCCCTAGGGGAGGCTTCCCGGGCGGCAAGCCTTGCGGTTCGGCCCCGGCCGCGCCACCTCTGCCCGGCCCGTTCCCTCACCCCGAGCCCGCCCGTGCCCCTGATCGACCTTGCCGCGCGTGCCGGCTCGGCCGTCAAAGCCTTCGCCGAAGCCTCGCACGACCTGCTGGTCCAGCCGACCCTGCGGCTGGGCGTGACCGGGCTCGCGCGCTCGGGCAAGACCGTGTTCACCACGGCGCTGATCCACCACCTCGTGGAGACGCACGCGCTGCCGGCCTTCGCGCCCGCGCAAGAAGGCCGCCTGCGCCGCGCCAAGCTGGTGCCGCAGCCCGACGACGACGTGCCGCGCTTCCCCTTCGAGGAGCATTTCGCGACGCTCACCGAGGCGCGGCGCTGGCCGCGCTCCACCGACCGGATCAGCCAGTTCCGCCTGGAGATCGCCTACGAGCGCGCCGCCGGCTGGCGCTCCGGCCCCGCGACCCTGATGCTCGACGTGGTCGACTACCCGGGCGAGTGGCTCCTCGACCTCGCGCTGATCGAGACCAGCTACACGGCGTGGTCCCGGGCCACGATCGGCGGCACCCGCCGGCCCGGCCGCGCCGCCGTGGCGGCGCCCTGGCTGGAGGCGCTCAAGGGCTTCGACCCGAACGGCCCCCTCGACGAGGTCGCGGCCGAGCGGGCGAGCGACGCCTTCAAGACCTACCTCGCGGGCCTGCGCGCCGGCCCCGAAGCCGTGGCGACGACGCCACCGGGCCGGTTCCTGATGCCGGGCGACCTCGCGGGCTCGCCGGCGCTCACCTTCGCACCCCTCGACCGGCTTACCGAGACGATCGCCCCCGACAGCCTCGCCGGGCTGATGGAGCGGCGCTTCGAGGCCTACAAGTCCAAGGTCGTGACGCCGTTCTTCCGCGACCATTTCCAGCGGGTCGACCGGCAGATCGTGCTGGTGGACGTCCTGTCGGCGGTCGATGCCGGGCCGACCGCCCTGGCGGAGCTGGAGGAGGCGCTGGACGCGGTGCTGCTCAGCCTCAACATCGGCCGCAACACGGTGCTGTCCCGGCTGTTCGCCCCCCGGGCCGACCGCGTGCTGTTCGCCGCCACCAAGGCCGACCACCTCCACCAGACGAGCCACGACCGGCTCGACGCGCTGCTGCGGCTGCTCGTGTCGCGGGCCATGCGGCGGACCGAGGCCGCGGGCGCCCGGGTCGGTACGGTGGCGCTCGCCTCGGTGCGCGCCACCCGCGAGACCACCGTCCACGACGGGTCGGAGACGCTGCGGGCGGTGGCCGGCACGCCGGAAGCCGGCGAGGTGGTGGGCGACGAGGTCTTCGACGGCAACAGCGAGGCCGCGATCTTCCCGGGCGAGCTGCCGGCCCGCGCCGAGGCGGTGCTGGAGGGGGCGGTCGAGCCGGGCTCGCTGCGCTTCCCGCGCTTCCGGCCGCCGCTGGTGCGCCCGGACGGGCTCGGCCGCGCGGGGCACCTGCCGCAGATCCGGCTCGACCGGGCGATGCAGTTCCTGATCGGCGACCGGCTGGCGTGACGATGTGTGCGATGCGGAGCCCGCGACCATGACCTCCGGCCAGAAACCCCGCGCCTTCCGGATCAGCCCCGAACCGGTCGGCGAGCCGAGCGTGACCACGACGCCGCTCGGGCCCCGGCCGCCGCAGGCCAGGATCGTCGAGGAACCCTTCGAGATCCTCGACGCCGCCGACGGCGTCGCCGTGCCGGTGGCCCCGCGCTCGCGCTCGCCCTGGGGCGCCCTGTTCTTCTCGGCGGTGGGCGGCCTCGTCTCCCTGGGCGTCGGCCTGTCGGTCGAGCGGATGATCAGCGACCTGTTCCAGGCCGCCCCCTGGCTCGGCTGGGTCGCGCTCGCGCTGCTGGGCCTCGCCGCGCTGGCGCTGCTGGCGATCGTCGTGCGGGAACTCGCCGGCCTTCGGCGCGAGCGCAAGATCGAGCGGCTGCGCCAGTCGGCGCTGGACGCCCTCGCCACCCGCGACCACACCGGCGCGCAGGCGGTGGTGCAGGCGCTCTCGACCTTCTACGCGGACCGCGACGCCCTGTCGGCGGGCCGCGCCCGGATCGACGCCGCCGCCGACGCGATCCTCGACGTCGACGACCGGATCGGCCTGGCCGAGCACGAGCTGCTCGCCGGCCTCGACCGGCAGGCGCGCAACGCCATCGCGACGACGGCCAAGCAGGTCTCGGCGGTGACGGCGCTCAGCCCGCGGGCGATCGTCGACGTGGCGTTCGTCGTGTTCGCGGCGGTGCGGCTGCTGCGCCGGATCGCGGCGATCTACGGCGGCCGGCCGGGCTTCCTGGGCTTCCTGCGGCTGGGGCGCGCGGCGCTCGCGCATCTCACGGTCACCGGCGGCATGGCGGTGGGCGAGAGCGTGATGCAGCAGGTTCTGGGGCTCGGGATCGCCGCCCGGGTCTCCGCCAAGCTGGGGGAGGGCGTGCTCAACGGGCTGATGACCGCCCGGTTCGGGCTCGCGGCGCTCAACGTCTGCCGGCCGCTGCCGTTCGTGCGGGAGGCCCCGCCGCGGCTCGCCGACGTCGCCGGCGAGCTGCTGCGCTCGGCCGAGGCCGAGCCGAAATAGTGGCGGGGCTACTTGGCGCCCGCGGTGGCGCGGCGGTTGGCGATGCGCGAGAACATGTTGCCGGTGTAGTCGGCGGTCTTCGGCTTCTCGGGCTCGCCGAGCTTGGCCTCGAAGGCCTCGATCCGCTTGAGCAGCGTCACGTCGTTGAATAGCGAGCTGTTGAAGTTGCTCTGGGCCCGGGGGCCGAGGGCGGTCTGCACCGCTTCGAGTCGTTCCAGAAGCTCTTTGCGCGTCACGGTGCTCTCCAGGGGCGGCTTCGGGACGAAGGACCGCCCGTGCCGCCACTGAAGAGGGCGGTGGTAAACAGCGCGTTAATGCGACCCGCGCCGGTCCCATCCCGCCGAGCCACGGGGACGCCGATCGTCCTCGCGCGCCGCAGGGCTCGCAGGCTCAGAGCCCCTTCAGGAACCCGGCGAGCCGCATCAGCCCCTCGGGCCAGGGGCCGTGCCCGCTCGCCACGTTGAGGTGGCCGGATTCGCCCGCGTCGACCGTGAGCGCCCCCCAGGCATGGGCGAAGTCGTCCGCCCGCTCGTAGGGGCAGTACGGGTCGGTACGGCTGGCGACCAGCAGGGACGGGAAGGGCAGGGGATCGCGCGGCACCGGCGCGAAGGCCCGGACCGCGTCGGGCAGGCCCGGCGCTTCCTCGACGTCCGGGAGCGCCACCAGGAGGGCGCCGCGCACCACCCCCGCGGGGAAGCGCGGCACCGCCTCGACGCACGCCACCACGCCGAGGCTGTGGGCGATCAGGATGACCGGCCGCGTCGCCGCCGCGACCGCCTCGGCGATGCGGCCGCACCACGCCTCCGGGGTCGGTTCGTGCCACTGGTCCTGCTCGACCACGCGCGCGGTGGCGAGGCGGCCCGCCCAGCGGGCCTGCCAATGGTCCTCCTCGGAGCCCCCGAGCCCCGGGACGATGAGGATGTCGCAGTCGGCGGTCTTCATACCGGGATGCCTAGTGCGGACCGGCGGACGCGTCGAGACCGTCCCGTCATTCGGCCGCGATCGGCGCCGCTCCCTCGAGGGCCAGGATGTGTCGGGCGATCTGCACGGAGGCGCGGTTCTTCGCCTTGGCCTCGATCTCGAAATCCGCCCAGGCGAGGTGCCGGGCGACGAGGTCGTTCACCGCCCGGTTCCACATCATGTCGGAATGGGCCGCGAGGTCGCGGACCGCGTGACCGGCCGCGCGCAGGGCCGGGAAGTCGGGCAGGGCGTCCGGATCGCAGGCGGCGGAGACCGCCTCGCGCGACACGCTGATATGGGCCACGGGCCGGACGCCGCGCCAGGATTCCTGCACCCGGGCGATCCGGGGATCGTCCGGCTCGAGATACTCCCCGCCGCTCTCGACCCAGTGGTGGTGCAGGTCGAGCACCACGGGCACGAGGTCGGCGAGCTGCAGCACCGCGTCGAGGCCGAACACGTTCTCGTCGTTCTCCACCGTCACGAGGTCGCGCGCCACCCGGCTCGCCCGGGGCAGGGTCTCTCGGAAGCCCTCGACCCCCGGGTCGCCCGCGCCGACATGGATGTTGATGTGGGCGCCGTGCGGGTGCCAGCCGCCGCCGTAGCCCATCCGGTCGAAGATCTCGGCGTGGTAGTCGAGCTCGGACAGGCCGTTGGCGATCGCCGCCGGGTTGCGGCTCGCCAGCAGGCAGAACGGTCCCGGGTGGAAGCTCAGGCGCACCCCGAGCCGGCGGGCCAGCGCGCCGGCCTCGGCGAGGCCGCGCTCGACCAGCGCCGTCATCTCGGGCTCGGCGTAGAGCGGCTGCGCGATCGGGTGGGTGTAGCCCGGAAGGACGTTGCTCGCCATGCGCAGGAGACGCTCCAGCGGCGGCCGGGCCCCGACCCAGGCGATCTGGCGGGCGAGGGCGTCGAGGTTGTGGGCGACGAGCCCGGTGAGCTTCACCCGCCGGGCGGCCGGCTCCAGCTTCGTGAGATGGGCCATGGTCACGCTGGTGAGGTTCATGTGCAGCGTGGCCTCCCGCTCCGCCTTGAGGGTGGCGTGGGTGCCGGGCGGCTCGTCCAGGACGAACTTGCAGCAGAATCCGAGTCGGGGCTGATCGCGCATAACGAGCACAACGCGCGGAGGGCCGCGGCGTCCCCGCGCGACGCGCGGAACGGCCGCGGCACGACGACGTTGGGAGTCCCGAGCGCGGCAGTTCCGCGCACTGGCCCCGATCCATGCCCCCGTCACCGTCGCGTTCGACCGGCCCCTCGGAGGGCGGCTCGATCCTCTGGATCCTGATGCTTGGTTCGGCGCTGGTCGCCCTCGCGGCGGCGCCGGGGCGGCGCCGCGTGCCGGCGGCTCTCCCCGCCGACGAGCCGCCGCTCGACCGCGATCCGTCCTGCGACGATCGGGGCCTGCGAAAGGGCGTCGCCGCGGGGGCGCGCTCGATCTCGGGGCGCGCCGCGCAGCTCACCGCCGCGACCCAGCCGGAGCGCGGCCGCGCCGCCGACAGCCCCGTCGAGATGACGCGGTCCGGCTGGAAGGACATCGTCGTCCGGGTCTACCTGGAGTTCAACAAGGACCGGGTCCTGGCGGTCGCCGCCGGGGTGACCTTCTACACGCTGCTGTCGCTGTTCCCCGCCATCGCCGCGCTGGTCTCCTGCTACGGCCTCTTCGCCGACGTGACCGTCATCAACGATCACCTCGCCCAGCTGCACGCGGTCCTGCCGTCCGGCGCGGTCGAGCTCATCGGCGACCAGGTCAAGCGCATCGCCGCCAAGGGCAGCGGCTCCCTCAGCATCACGTTCTTCTCCAGCCTGCTCCTGTCGATCTGGAGCGCCAACGCGGCCATGAAGGCGATGTTCGACGCGCTGAACGTCGTCTACGAGGAGGAGGAGAAGCGGAACTTCTTCTGGCTCAACCTCCGCTCGCTCACTTTCACGGTCGGCGCCCTGCTGTTCATCATCGTCGCGCTCAACGTGATCGTCGTCGTGCCGGTGATGCTGAACTTCCTGGGCCTCGGCTCGACCGCGTGGCTGCTCGCGGCCCTGCGCTGGCCGGCGATCCTGATCGTCCTGCTCGGCGGCCTGTCGGTGCTCTACCGGTTCGGGCCGAGCCGGGAGCACGCCCGCTGGCGCTGGGTCGGGTTCGGCAGCGTCGTCGCGGGCCTACTCTGGCTCGCCGCGTCGCTCCTGTTCTCCTGGTACGTCGCCAATTTCGGCACCTACAACGAGACCTACGGGTCGCTCGGCGCCGTGATCGGCTTCATGACGTGGATCTGGATCTCCTCGACGATCGTGCTGCTCGGAGGCGAGATCAACGCGGAGCTGGAGCACCAGACCGCCCGCGACACCACCACGGGCGCGCCGCTGCCGATGGGCGCGCGCCGGGCGCGGATGGCCGACACCGTCGGCGCCGCCGCCTGAACGCCGCGTCTCCGATTCCGGAGACGCCCTGCGGCATCCTCCGGGACTGCCGGATAGGGCGCGCGATCCCTATATAGCGTGGCGAGAAGGGAGATCGTCATGGCCGACACGCCGACCACCAGCCCGGAGACCCGCAGCGACGCCGAGTGGCGCTCGGCGCTGACACCGGAGCAGTACCGGGTCCTGCGCGAGCACGGCACGGAGCGGGCCGGCACGAGCTGTCTGCTCGCCGAGAAGCGGGCCGGGACCTTCACCTGCGCCGGCTGCGGTCAGCCGCTGTTCGAGCAGGGCACCAAGTTCGAGTCCGGAACGGGCTGGCCGAGCTTCTTCGAGCCCCTCGACGGCGCCGTCGAGACCACGGTGGACCGCAGCCACTGGATGGTCCGCACCGAAGTGCACTGCGCCCGCTGCAAGGGCCATCTGGGCCACGTCTTCGACGACGGCCCGGCGCCGACCGGCCTGCGCTACTGCATGAACGGCGCGGCGATGAATTTCGAGCCGGCTGAATGAATCGCGGGGGCCGCTAACCTGGGTTCGGAAACGCGGCGCGAAAGCCGGGATATCGGGGACAGGGACCGCCGGGGCCGGATCATCGGCCGGATCCGGTCTTGATTTCGTCGCGTTTTTGCTTAGCGCTCTATAGTCTCAGGATGTCGCTGTCCGGTGATTGGCGACGGAAGCGGTCAGGCTCTGGCGAATACGGCGTGGCAGTCAGCTTATACGCCGTGCGGGCCGGCTCCACGTGCCCCCTTCCGTGCGGCCCGGCGGCGCTGAGGGCTGTCCGCCGGATCGGCGCGCCGCCGACCAAGCGGGAGGGGTTTTGAGTTCATGAGCACCGTTCGCCGATTTCTGGTCGCACCATCCCTGGTCCGCCTGATCCGCAAGGAGCGGGGTGGCGCCCGCATCACAGAGGGTCACTTCGCGCCCCAGGGCGGCCGGGCCTCCTACGTGCGCGTCGACGGCCAGGTCTGCCAGCTGGTCCTGGTGAACAAGGGGCCGGACGGCGTCCCGGTCGAGGAGCGCACCGACGTCCCCCGCGCCCACGGCGACGCCCTGCTGGACGTGTGCCCCGGCAAGGCCGCCTACGACCGCACCACGCTGAATGCCGGCGGGCGCGAGATCGCCATCGACCGCTACGTCACCCCCGGCAGCCTGGACCTGATCAGCGTCACCTTCGACGATGACGGCGAGGCCGCCGGCTTCCACGCCCCGAGCTGGTTCGGCCGCGAGGTCAGCAGCGAGCCGGCCTTCGAGCGGGCGGCCCTGGCCATCCAGGGCGTGCCGGCGGCCGAGGAGGTGGCGCTGAGCAACGCCGCGCTGGACGCGGTGCTGGACCTGATCGAGCCGCGCTTCGGCTTCGGCCGTTACGGTAGCAGCAGCAGCCGGAGCACCGAGTCCGACGAGGGCGCGATGGGTGCTATGCGCCGGGCCGCAGCTCCGGCGGCGCTGGCCGCCGCCGCGCCGGTCGTCGCCGCACCGCCGCCGGCTCCCGAGCCCGCCGCGGCCGCCCCGCGCCCGCCCGAGCCG
>NZ_JBKFAP010000054.1:0-8179 GCF_053345715.1 Methylobacterium sp. D48H | reverse complement strand
ACGATGAGCGCAAGGCCGCGGAGGCCAAAAGGGCCGACGATGAGCGCAAGGCCGCGGAGGCCAAAAGGGCCGACGATGAGCGCAAGGCCGCGGAGGCCAAAAGGGCCGACGATGAGCGCAAGGCCGCGGAGGCCAAAAGGGCCGACGATGAGCGCAAGGCCGCTGATTTGCGATCGCGGGCCAAGAAAAAGCTCGATCAGAAACGGATCAAACAACAAGACAATGAGCGCAACAATGAAAAGTCCCGGCCCTTACCCAAGAAAAATAATCCGCCACCAAAACCATCTGTACACAACACTAAAAATCCCCAATCTAAATCCCGAAGCACAGGATCCTGTTTTATGTTTAATGGAAGTCGTTTTTGCGAGTAAGGACTCAGCAAATGATACATATGGATATGATATGTCTATCAATTGTAATTGGCCATCTGCTGTACGATATTAGTAAATCGTCCAAAATATAACGAAATCTTTACTTAATTTCTCGGAGAGAAAATATGAGCTGCATAGTTAAGATTTTGGGGTCAATCTTTTTGTTTGCCTCTACTGCTGCAATTGCGATGGATATCCCCGTAAAGGGAATAAATCTAATCGATTCGAGTGGGATTAAGTCCAGCGTTAGAGTGGTATCAGGCCGTAAAATTTTTCTAACAACCTACGGTGAAGATGCGGGCTGTCATAAATCCGGAATCCAAGCGGAAATAGGGAAGAAAATTTTATACCAGATGCGATGTAAACAAGCGGGAAAATGGGGAAATGGGCTATCCACTTTTTCTGAGGCCTCTTTCGACGGGCAAACTATTCAGCTAACCTCAAATAGTCTTCTTGGCGCGGAATACAGTATGCATACGACTTGGGAGATTAGCCTGGATCGCACTAGCTGTGCCGGCTACGTTTATTATGATTTTCCGGGCGTTGTTAACAAGAAATCTATAATCAGTTGTGCCATTCTAAGATGATCATGATCACTGCCATGACAATTATGTCCCAATATTATCTCAATAACAATACGTTCGGATTAAACGATAACTGCGAAATCACTTAATAAACTACCGAAGTCTTTGGGAAGGCATGAACCGTGAGTAAATATGCATTAGTTTTTATTCTTGCTTGCCCGTCGTCAGGTGATTTGAGACGACTTGAGGCGCTCAGAGCCCGACCGATAAGTCGTCTGTGAGGCCAAAGGCGGTGCGGCCAGATGCACTCTCACGTTGAGCATTGAGGGTCCAAAATCTCCTCCCGGACTTCTCATGAGGCACTTATCGGACGGGTCTCAGGAACGGAGGCTCTGGTCCACCTGGGTTGAGAGGTTAGGCAGCCTGCGCGTGATGGCGCAAGCGGCGATCCATGAGGGTCTGGCGCTTGATCCGCGTCCGCTCCTGCAGGATGGCCTCGCCACGGCCGAAGTAGACGTCGGCAGGCGTGAGGCTGCCCCGGCTCTCGTGAGCCCGAGCGTGGTTGTAACGCTCGACGAAGGCGGCAACCCGCGCCTCCAGCTCGACGGGCTGGTGATCAGGTCCTGGGCTTTGAGCAAGCGGTAGACGGTCGCTTCCGAGACGAAGTAGCGGCCCTCCGGTTGTCAGCGGGCGTTGAATACTGGTTCTTCCGCACTTCGTGTGGCGAAGTGTGCCGGCCGGCGTGACGTGCCCCATCTCCGGAGATCGGCTTTCCGGAGGACGCCATGCCCCGCCGTATCCTGCCGCTCGTGCCCGATGGCTCGACCGTCGTCGGCATCGAGCCGGCGACCGACCCGCTCATCGTGCGCGTCGTACCCCGTCCGGGCCCGACGTGCTGTCCCACCTGTCGATCGTCCGCGGGCCGCAAGCACGGTCACTGCGAGCGCACCCTCGCCGATTTGCCTTGGCAGGGCCGGTCCGTCCACCTGCGCCTCCGGCTGCGACGCTTCCGCTGTGCGAACCCAGCCTGCCCGCGGCGGACCTTCAGCGAGAGTGTCGATGACGTCGCCGCCGCTCATGCCCGCCGATCCGACCGGTTGCGCGTGCTCCAGCGCCATCTCGGTCTCGCCCTCGGTGGTGCGCCCGCCGCCCGTATGGCGCAGCGTCTCGCGATGCCGGTGAGTGCCGATATCCGCGCTACTCGATGTAGGTGGCGAGGATGGCCGAGAGGTCGAGCGGCTCTCGCACCGTATCGCGGACGAAGTGCGCCACGTGCCCAGGCGCCACGAACTCGTGCAGCGAGGGCGGCAGTAGCCAGACAAAGTCGCGTGCGCGCAGCAGCGGCGGGCCTTAAAGGTGAGTACGCGACCAGCATCGAGCAACGGCTTGTGCCAGACTATGCCAGCACGCAACGCCAGAGCGAGATACACACAGCAACAATGACGAAATCAAGTCGCGCCGCGCTCCCCTGGCAACTGGCTGCGATCGCGGCGGCAGAGAAGCCTATGCAAACGCCATATTTATGCTTTAATAGGCCTCGAGATGCGCCGCATCCGATAGGAATTCAATAGGGAATGTGCCATCAGCAATGAAAGTCCCATCCTTGATATGCGTAGTCGGTCGTGACCCGGATCTGACTAAGCCCTACGTGAAATTGCTTGATCAAAGTATATCTCGAGTACACGCCACGATCTCACATCTTCCTAACGATCGACTGATTGTAGAAGATCTCGATAGCTCTAATGGAACCTATCTACGCAGCAAGGGTATATGGAAGAAATTTCAGCAGAGAATTGTAGATGTCAGCGAAGAGATTCGCTTTGGTAGATACACAATTCTGCTGTCAGATTTGCTGCAGCAAGTGCAAATTCCTGCCGGACGGGTAAAATTCCGGAGAAACCCTGAGACTGGCGAGATTATACAGGCCACAGAATAGGAAAACGAAGGTGAGTACAAAACGGTTTGATTTAGACTCGCAGAGGCAAATAATTGCCGTTATCTCCCTGATCTTATCAGTTATTCTTATATATGCACTATACGCAACTCTGAACGATGAATGGGCTCATATTTTATTAGACCGCGCCCATACTTTCCCCTACTCGGTGCAAAATGGAATGTGGATTGCGTTTTGTATCGGCCTAGGGGAACTATTAGTCCGATTTGTCGCCGCCAAGCGAGAATTCAAACAACTAAGATCTGGTTTTTTGCCAGAAGATGATACAATTATCCTTCAGTCAGATGATCTTCCTGGCTTATATAGGAACTTGAAATCTAATACACGCGCGACCGCGTGTTTTCTACCCAGGTTAATTAGCCGCTGCATACTTCAGTTTCAAGCTAGTAAATCAACTGCTGAAAGCGCATCCCTATTGAACACTAGCGTCGAAATGTTTTTACACGAAGTCGATCTGCGCTACAATATGATCCGTTATATTTGCTGGGTAATTCCATCGCTTGGTTTCATCGGAACAGTTGTTGGAATTGGGCGGGCGCTGGAGCATGCCGGCGATCCTGCTCACATTTCGGACGCAAATCTCCTGACGGACGTCACAGGCATGCTAGCTGTGTCCTTCAATGGCACGTTCTTAGCTCTAGTCATGGCTTCAATACTTGTTTTACTACAGAACATTGCTCAGTCCAAGGAAGAACACGCACTCAATTTGGCCGGACAATACTGCCTTGACAACTTAGTCAATAGATTGTATGTGGCAGATAGAACCTAAGTTGAATCATTCAGCTTTAACTGAGGCAACAAGATGGAAAACGTAAAGACGCTGCTAATCGCGCCGGCGGAACCAAAGACAGAGGGTGATTCTGGTAAGACAGTTTTGGTCGGGCAGGTGAACGGGGACTGGGAACCCGCAACCTTAGATATCGCCAGTATCAATGATGATCGGCTTCGCTCGCCGGCAAATCGGCGTCTTGCCTGGCCCGCTCGAGATTCTGCGCTGACCATCGCTGGACGTCTTGAACCTCGGCCGACCGTGTCAGTGACCACTGACGATGCAGCTACCAGACTTGTTCGATTTGAAACTCCCGCTGCTGTACTCAGTCAAACGCAAATTGATCCGTCCATCATCCGACCGGCCATAACTTCCGCTGGGGCTACAGCCGACCCCGTCACAGGCTGGGCAGTGATCGTTGATGGCCCCGGCAGAGGACACTCCTTTGAACTTGGTGTGGGCGTCAATTCGGTTGGCCGCAATCTAGATCAAAAAATTGCTCTCGCTTTCGGTGATGAAGGGATTCACCGCGAGAAACATGCATTCCTAATATATGACCCGAAATCTCGTCGCTTTTATGTAAATTGTGGCGAAGGTCGGAATCTTACATACCTAAATGATGAATTGGTTTTGACCCCCGTAGAGGTTTTCGGCGGCGAAACTATAACTGTCGGGGCTACCAAGCTTAAATTTGTGCCCTTTTGTGGACCTCAGTTTGGCTGGATAGAATGAACAAGGCGCCGAAAGGTTCAATTTCGTCCGTATACGGCAGCGCTATTCAAGGCACACGAAACGAGCAGGAAGACTCTTTTGAGATTATAGAGCTCGAAGAAAATCGTAGCAAGCTCTTAGTCTTAGCAGACGGAATGGGTGGCCATGCGTGCGGACGGTTGGCAAGTTCGGTTGCGGTCTCATCTTTTTGCGAATGCTTTCTCAAGAAGCACAAAGCGCAAATGCCGGCGTCAGCATGTCTTGAACAAGCACTTGAGGCAGCGAATTTAAGTTTGTCGCGCTTCCAGGACGCAGATCCGAATACCCGCGGCATGGGCACGACACTTGTTGCCGCTTATGCGACGAGAACTGATGTAATTTGGATCAGTGTTGGCGACTCACCACTCTGGCTTTGCCGCTCTAATCGCCTGTACCGACTCAATGAAGATCATTCCCTACGCGCTATGAGCCTAGGTCGAACTACTGATCTGTCAAATATGCTGCAGTCAGCACTGACTGGAGATATCATACCACTCATTGATATTTGCAAGGAACCTCTTGGGTTGAGCGCGGGAGACCAAATACTCCTAGCATCTGATGGAGTTATGACATTATCTGACAATGAAATAATCGAAGTGATTGCAAGACATCCGTCAGGTTGTCCGGAGACCAAAGTTAACGACGTACTAAGCACAATCGAACGCAAGGGAAAGTCCAATCAAGACAATAGCACAATAGTTATATATCAGATCAACGAAAATGCATCTAATGGCTTTGCGATGGACAGCGTTATTCGACACCCCATTGCGGCACTACTCATTGTTTTGTCTTTTCTCGCCACTGCGTTAATTTTACTTATGCGGACTTGAATCCTACAGATGCGTCGCCCCCAAAGGAATATTGAGATTTTTAGCATGTCCGTACTGGACATGTTTGCATCGGCATTGGGAGCATTTATTATAATAGTAGTTCTTTTGTTTCCGTACTACAACAAAGCAAAGCTTGAAGTGAAAATGAGGAAGGATCTTGAAGTCTTAGAAACTGATCTCAAGGAGGTACGCCGGCAGTCCGCGGACGCGGCCAGCGCGCTAAGCAACGTTCTTCTCCAAGTAAAAGAGGGAAATGCCGCTGCGAGTGGTCTAAAGGAATGTAAGCGAGCGCGCGCTATGTGTGAAGCTTCTCTTACAAAGACATTTCTCGTCGTTGGGGCTGAATGGGATGAGCCGTGCGACGTTGATCTTTATGTTACTGATCCCGCAGGTCGCACGTTCTCCTATGCGATGCGAAAGTTCTCCGGTCGGCAGACAGGCAGCGGAGAACCTGATGACTCGCAGCTGAGCCTAGATATGCGGGACGGTCCAGGCATTGAGATTTGGCAGTCGCCAGTGGCTCGTGAGGGGACGTACAAGGTGAGTTATAACGTGCTCAAACTTCAAAGTCCCAGCGTTAGAGTTCGTGGTTGGATAATTGACCGCACCAGTGGGCGACGGTTGTTGCCTGAAGTCCTCTTGACGCCTTCAAAATCCAGGGCCCATGCAGCAAACTTAGTTATATCCCGGGACGGCTCAACCGTGATTCAAAGCGAACAGGAATGAGGTGATGCGTCGGCCGCATCGTAACATAGAGATATTCAGCATGTCGGTGCTCGACATGTTCGCATCTGCGCTGGGCGCCTTCATTGTTGTTTCTGTCATTCTTTTCCCGTACTACAAGAAGGATAATTCAGAAGAGATCAAATCGTTGGACCGGCAACTTAAACAGCGAAGTGCCCTCATAGCGAGCGAAGCCAGGAACTTAGAGAATATCAAAGTCGCCACCGGCGAGCAGAAGGAGCAGCTCGGTCAAATCCGAGCTTTGGTAGCTGAAAATAAAAATTGTCAACTCGGCAAACTGCGGTGTCAAGCGGAACTAGGTAGAACATTCCTGCTTGTGCAGATCGAATGGAAGAAATCGATCGATGTCGATCTGCACGTGATTGATGCTGACGGAAATGAGTACTTCTGGGCGAAGCCAAACAAACTCAGCCGGGATTTTCCCGGGTCGCGTTCGCAATTGAGCATCGACTCAATTGGTGGAAGTTCTGGCGGAGTTGAGGTTTGGGTTGCGCCCGAGGCGAAGCCTGGCAGCTATCGTGTAGAATATGTCATCGAAGCCTCATCCGGTGGCTCGGCTGAGGTCACTGGCTTCGTGTTTGATCGATACGGGCGAAAAGATCTGCCTATGACGAATGTCAGTTCGGGATTAAATGCGAGTTCAAGGGTAGCTGCCGCAACGGTAGTAATCCATCAAGACGGCCAGATGACTATTGAGTAATCGCCCCATTGCTCGGGACTATAGGTTGAAACATGACGTTAGATCGGCTCAAAATCTCAACTGTACTGCGGCGCGCATTATGTCACCCAATCTTCGTTTTAATCGTAGCTGTAGTTTTTTGCGTTTGGTTTGCCGGTTGGCAGTCAAGCGCAATCGCAGCGGACGATGAAGGTTATTGGCTTCAGCAAGGCGGCATGAAGGTGAAAACTTGCGTTGGCGCACGGGAAGAGCTTGCTCTAAAGGTCGCGAATGGCGGCAATGCATGGGTGCTAATTACAGGACAGGTGGGGTGTATAGACGCTGGCGACGTCTTTCGATATCGGATAAAACATTTATCTGTTCAGATAAATCCTTCGTCGCGCGCTCGCATCGTACGGGAAAAACTTAATTTCGACTGGATTGGTCTCGCTTTGTACCGGCCGAGATCGGGGGCGTCCGGGATTGAGTGGTTGTTTGATAACTCTCTGCCTATTGATGGGTCTCTTGAAAAATCTAGTGACGGTATAATTTACTTTGGAAATGTGGAATTTGATGTGCCAAAATCAGCGTCGAATCAGGCCGCTCGATTGCTGTTTTATATGACTTCCGAGGGCGTCCTGTATCAATTTTGGATGCTTTGAAACATGTTCCGATGGCCCAAACTTGATTTCCTGTCGACTCTCGCCGCATCAGCTTTGCTGGCTGTTCCAGCTTCTGTGCTTGCTCAGCAAGATCAAGCAAGCAAGTCCGGCGACAACTTCAGAACGCAATTCGATTTTTCAGCACCAGATGCGAGTAAAATACTTCGCAATCCCGCTTTCCGCACAGGTGGGAAGCCAGCATTAAGAGCATTTGGGCCCGTTGGCCGCGTTGGGCCACCTTCTAGCCGATATAGCACTAAGGATATAAAAGGGAAGTACAACGAGATAGGTGGCGGGGAACCTTCCACTTCCGATCAGGAGGATGCCGCGGATGACGCAGAAACTGTAGTCCGCGGAAGTCCATCTGCATCGCAATCGAATGTGGATGAGACACGAGCTCCGGGCGCGCGCCCGCGCGACCAGGCTCCTGCTCGTGCGCGGCAACTAGAAGATACAGTCAGAAGATCCAACGCCGAGGCAGAAACCTACCTTAGAGACGACATTGCTAATCAGATTAGCGCCGTAGCCGCAGGCCGCGGTCACGAAATAGTTTACCGACCAAGTCCAGCTGCCAAGCGGGATCGTTCCCGCAGACAATTGGAGCAGCGGTTATTTGGGGAACTGCTTGCTACTCGGCTTACAGGGATCGTAGGAACATCTGGCGCCGGCCGGAATGGAACAAACCTCGATGCTTCCGTCGAAGCGGTGGTTGGGCAACTCGTCGGTTCGGCGGCTCTTGGTGGTGCCTCAGGAGCGGGCTCGGCCGGCGGGGCTGGATCTCCCGGTACGAGCGGGGCTCCAGGCGGAAACGCCGGCCAGCGTAGTTCTGGATCAGCGGCTCTTGGTGGTGCGTCAGGAGCAGGCGCGGCCGGCGGGGCCGGCCAACGAGGTTCTGATTCGGCCGCGTTTGGTGGTGC
>NZ_JBKFAP010000053.1:0-8207 GCF_053345715.1 Methylobacterium sp. D48H | reverse complement strand
ATCGGCCGGCTCAAGCAGTATCGCCGCATCGCCACCCGCTACGAGAAGCGAGCCGCGAACTACCTCGCCATGGTCACGCTCGGCATGACCATGCTCTGGCTCAGATGACTTTGCAGAGACGCCCTAGTGCACGACTCAGACGGATGGTTCGGGGGATCGGCTGACGGCGGCGAGGATGTCGGTGGCGGGTTTGGTCCAGACAAAGGGTTTGGCGCTCCGGTTGTGCTCGGCGATGTAGCGTTTGATGGCCGCCTGCAGGTCGACGACGCCGGTGAAGGAGTCTCGCCGCAGCCGACGACGGGTGAGCGCTGAGAAGAAGCCCTTGACCGCGTTGAGCCATGAGGCCGAGGTCGGGGTGAAGTGGAACGTCCAGCGCGGGTGTCGGGCGAGCCAGGCGCGCACCTTCGGATGCTTTTGGGTGGTGACGTTGTCGAGGATCGCGTGGATCGCTTTGCCGGGCGGGACGGCGGCCTCGACGGCGGCCCGGCAAGCGGATGAACTCACCGGTCCGGTGGCGCTGCATGCAGCGGCCGAGCACGGTGTCCGCCAAGTCCTCGAGGGCGGCGAACAGCGTCGTGGTGCCGTAACGTGTATAGGCGTGGGTCGGGGCGGCGGGATGGCCGGAGGCGAGCGGACGGTTGGAGCGGGTCCGCTTCAGGGCCCGGGTCTGTCTCTTCTCATCGATGGACAGTAAGCGATGTGCCGGCTTCATCTTCTGTAGGGCAACCTGACCGGGCAGTTTGACGATCCGCACGAGAGAATCGTTTTGTGTCTCGACTTGAGCCGGAGGGGACGGTCCGGCGCTTCGAGATGATCGACGGCGCGGTCGGCCGCAAGCGCTGGAGCGCCGACGACCGGGCGCGGATCCTGGTGGAGACGTTCGTTCCGGGCGCGGTGGTGTCGGTGGTGGCCCGCTGGCACGGGTTGACGCCGCAGCAGCTGTTCACGTGGCGACGCGAAGCGCGCCAGGCCGCCGCCGCGCTGCCGGCTTTCGTGCCGGCGGTGACCGCACCCGAGCCCACGGCGGTGGATCCCGCCCGAGCAGAGCCGCCACGCCGGCGCATCAGACGATCCTCATCGCGCCGCCGCGCGGTGGGGATCGAGGTGGAGGCAGGCGGCATCAAGGTCCGGATCGGCGACGGCGCCTCGCCTACTATCATCGCGGCGGTGATCGGTGCGCTGAAGGGCGGCGCGTGATCGGGCCGGCGGGCGCGGTCCGCATGATGGAGGCGACCCGGCCGGTGGACTTCCGCAAGGGCGCGGACGGCTTGGCGGCGCTGGTGCGCGAGAGCCTGGGCGCCGACCCGTTCAGCGTGGCGGTCCACGTCTTCCGGGCGCGGCGCGCCGACCGAGTCAAGCTCGTCTACTTCGACGGCACCGGCGTGTGCCTGCTGTCGAAGCGGCTGGAGGACGGCAAGTTCTGCTGGCCGGCCGTCACCGACGGGGTGGTGCGGCTCACGGCAGCGCAACTGCAGGCCCTTCTGGAAGGGCTCGATTGGCGGCGCGTGCACGTGGCCCGGCCAACGCGCGCTCCCGTCGCCGTGAGCTGATCCGCCAAGTCGATCACTCTGGCAAAGCCTTATGATCCATGCTCAAATCGGCTTCGTGAGCGAACCGAGCGCGCGCCTGCCCGATGATCCCGCGGCCATGAAGGCGATGGTGGCGGCGCGCGAGGCCGAGATTGACCAGCTGCACCAGATCATCAGGGAGCTGCAGCGTCACCGCTTCGGACGGCGTGCCGAGAGCCTGCCCGTCGACCAGTTGCTCCTGGCCCTGAAGGAGGCCGAGCAGATCGAGGCTGAGGGCCTTGCCGAGAGAGGCTGTCAGGAATTTCGTGTGGGGTCGGCCATAGTGGATCCGGAGGAGGTTCCCGATGGCACGACGCAAAGCACCCCGCATCCCTGACGCGATCCTGGACCAGCTCCTGGCCGGCGCTGATCCGAAGACAGCCTTCGAGGCCGATGGCCTGCTGGACAAGCTGAAGAAGGCCCTGGCCGAGCGGGCGCTCGCTGCCGCGGCTGGCGAGGCGGCGTTGGCGGCCTTCGAGACGAGCGAATGGGGTCGGCGCTACCCGGCCATCGCCCAGAGCTGGCGACGGGCCTGGGCGAGGTGATCCCGTTTTATGCGTTCCCCAGCGAGGTGCGCCGGATCCTGTACACCAAGAACGCCATCGAGACCCTGAACGCCACGCTGCGCCGGGCCGTGCGCGCCCGCGGTCACTTCCCGAACGACGAGGCCGCGCTGAAGCTGCTCTACCTGGTCTTGAACCGCTCCGACAAGGCGTGGAAGATGGGCCGGCGTGAATGGGTCATGGCCAAGGCGCAGTTCGCTGTCATCTTCGGCGAGCGCTTCACCCGGGCCATGGCGGCCTGATGTTCAACCCGCCGCCCGCACACGGAATTCCTGACACTCCCTGCCGCGCTGCTCGCATCGAGAAGAACTCATACCGTCTGAGCCATCGCCCAGACTCGCACGCCTCACCGCCTGCGTGAATCCTCCGCCCGCGTCACTGCATTAGGGTGTGAACCGAACCAAGCCGTTGCAGGGTCTGTCGTTTTGTGATTCCAGGCGGCCGTTCTGCGGCCTGGAGGCGGTGATGGCGGACCTTTTCTGGCTCTCGGATGAGCAATGGGCGGTGACCAGACCGTTCATGCCCCAGGATCAGCCCGGACCCGAGCGCAAGGACAACCGGCAAATCATCTCTGGCATCCTGCACGTGCTGACGTCGGGCTGCCGATGGCGCGATTGCCCGGCCGCCCACGGCCCGCGGACCACGGTCTACAACCGCTTCAACCGATGGTCGCGGCGCGGCTTCTGGAAAGCCATGCTCGCCGCGCTGGCCAAGGCCGGCTGGTGGGGCGAGGCGGCTGCCCTCGGCAGCACCTACGTCCGCCCCCACCGCTCTGCCCATGGCGGCAAAGGGGGGCGACGGCGCAGGCCATTGGCCCGTCGCGCGGCGGCCAGACCACCAAGATCCACGCGCTCACTGACGTCCTCGGCCGCCCTGGCGTCCTCCTGCTGACGCCCGGCAACGCCAGCGATGTCACCGCCGCTCCGACCGTCCTGGCCGAAGCGCCGGGCCGGATCTAACGCCTGGCAGCCGACAAGGGCTGCGATGCCGACTGGCTGCGCGCTGACCTCCGCAAGAGCGGCATCACGCCGGTCATCCCGGGCAAGCGCGGCCGCAAGCGGAAGATCCGCCACGACAAGAGGCGCTATCGGGAGCGGTGGCGGATCGAGGCGACGTTCAACCGCCGCATTGCCACCCGCTACGACAAGCTTGCCCACAACTAAGCTTCAGCCGTCGCCCTGGCTGCCGTCGTCGCCTTCTGGTGCTGATCGAGTCCAAACCCTAGGTAGCGTTCGATTGCTCGCAGTGAAAGCCTGACCCGCCGATGCAACGAGCCAAGCTGCTGTGCGCAGCCACATTTCAGGGATTGGTCTCTCGCTATCCGGGTTAGTTCAAGTTCCAGGCGCACAAACCAGCCCGGCTTTGCCGTTGAGACTCACGACGAAGTCAACTCCAGCAGCTTCCAGGGCTTGGCGCAGGGCCTCCCATGTTCTTGGCTGCACAGTCTCCCGCCCCTCCTCTATGCGTCTGACACTCGACACCGACACGCCGGCGGCGGCGGCTAGGTCCGAGACAGTCCAATTCAACAGCGCGCGGGCGCTCCGCACGAGAGTTCCATTCAAGGCCGGCAACGTCGGATTAGTTTCCATCGTTGCAAGACGGGCGCCAGGCGCGATTAGCAGCATGAACCCAATCCACTCACGCACCGTACCATCGTCGCAGTGCAGCGCTTCAGCGTGACTACTGAACCACGCGGTCCTACCGTCGGCGCAAACTACACGATGCTCCACCTTATAGGGTGTAGCCTGCGCCACTGCCGCTCGCCATGCTACCTCGGTCCTCGCGCGATCCTCAGAATGGATGGCCGATAACCAGCCCTTCCCCCGCATCTCCGATCCCGACTGTCCGGTCAATGCTTGCCAAGTCGAGCTGGGCCGCACTTGCCCATCCGGACTTGATGTCCACACCACGGCTTCGATGGCATGCACGAGACTACGATAACGTGCGGTCGCCTGCTCGGCGAGTAGGCGTGCTTCATGCAGGCCAGTCACATCGAAGGCAGTACCCTCGGCACGCGCTGGATTGTGTTCGGCGTCGAGGACGATCTGCGATTTGACTGCGATCCAACGCACCGTTCGATCTGGGCGTACGATCCGGACCGTACAGTCTATGGCCCGACCACTGTAGAGCAGGTCGAACAGATCGCCGCGCACCGCTCGCTCGTGAGGGTGGAGGAGGCGCTCAAGCAGGCCGTGCAGGCTCTCGTCGAGCGACACGCCAGTGATTTGCGCGAGGCCTGCCGAGCCGGTGGCTTCCCCGGTTCGCAAATTCAAAGACCAGACACCGATCTGGCCAGTGGCCTCGAGCAGCTTGAGCAACTGATAGGAGGATGCGCGACGGCGATTTGGCATGGCCGTTGGATCATAAGTCGCTCAGGTCGGCGAGTCACGCCGCCGAGAGCGATTTGAGTTCATTTGTAAGCTCGCCTCGGTCAGAATGAGCACTTTTATCTCGCTGACGGCCATTTTGTGCATACACTGCAAGCGCAATGTTCATACATAATTTAAAAATTCTTATCATATGGGCATCCGGCAGAATGCGTGATCATGATATTATTCTTCGTTTTCTTTTCAATTCGATCAGATGGGCTCTATTAAATGCCTCGGAACACAATTGCATCGTGGCAAACTGGCGGAGAAAACGATGCTGAGAAATTCGAAGATTGTCTTTAAGGCAATTATGCCGTTGATAATCATGGCAATTGTGGCCGCCGGTTTGGTGTTTTACGCAGTCTCGGGCCTCAACGGGCTCGCGGCACAAACGCGTCATATCGTCGATTTGCAGGTGGTTCGGCTCGAACAAATGCTGCGCATCCGATCACACGTCAATGAGATGGCCATACAGTCGCGGAACTTAATCATCGAGACCGATGAGAAGGAGATGGCTGCCTCAAAGGCTCGTTTCGACACCGCACTGAAGGGCACGCAGGATGCCAACGACGTACTAATGAACCTGGCCGACACAGCCGAGCGGAAGGACATTAACCTGAAGCTCAAAGGGCTGTTGCAGGAATTTTCTTCCTCCCAGGATCGGGCACACACCCTGAGCCTCAACAACGAGAAGGAAGCCGCTGCCAAAGCCTTGCGGACCGATGCCGCTGCTGCGCGTACCAAGCTCCGGGAATTCCTGGGCAATCGCGTTGAGCTCTTAAAGGTAGAATTGCGGCAAGCGCGCGACGCCGCCGAGCAAGCTGCGATGACGACCGAGTGGATCCTGATCGCCGCCGCCACCACGGGCTTGTTTGGAGCCATCGCTCTCTCCGTGCTGATCGTGATGTTCGGAATCACGCGCCCGCTCGCCAGCCTCGTCAACGTGCTCCAGCGGATGGCCCGCGGCGAGATCGACGCTGAGATACGCGAGGCCGCCCGCGGCGACGAGATCGGTGCCGTCGGCAAGGCGGTCGAGGGGATCAAGACCATGGTGGCCCGCAAGGCCGCCGAGGAGGCCGAGGTCAAGCGGCGTGCCGATGAAGCCGCCGCCGCCGAGCGCAAGCGCACCATGATCGAGCTCGCCGACGGCTTCGAGCGCGCGGTCGGCGGCATCGTCGGTCTGGTCTCGTCCTCGGCCACCGAGCTTCAGGCGACGGCGCAACAGATGACGTCGACGGCTGACGAGACGGCCAGTCAGTCCACTGCTGTCGCGGCTGCCGCCGAGGAGGCCGCGACCAACGTCCGCACCGTGGCCGCGGCCGCCGAGGAGTTGGGTTCGTCCGTTCAGGAGATCGGCCGGCAGGTGACCGGCTCGGCCCACCTCGCCCAGACGGCGGTTGGCGAGGCTAATCAGACCGCGCAGCTCGTCCAGGCGCTCAGCCAGGCCACTGATCGGATCGGAGACATGACCGGTATGATCGCCTCGATCACCGGCCAGACCAACCTCTTGGCGCTCAATGCCACCATAGAAGCCGCCCGTGCCGGTGCGGCAGGTCGCGGCTTCGCGGTGGTCGCCGCCGAGGTGAAGGCATTGGCCGAGCAAACCGCAAAGGCCACCGAGGAGATCGGCCGGCAGATCGGCGAGGTGCAGAGCGTGAGCGCCCAGGCAGTGACGTCTATCGGCGGCATCATCGGCCGGATCCGCGAGATCGACAGCGTCGCAACTTCGATTGCCGCAGCCGTGGAGCAGCAAGGCGCTGCCACGCAGGAGATCGTGCGGAACGTCAGCCAAGCGGCAGTCGGCACGGGCGAGGTGACCAGCAACATCGCGGGGGTGGCGCACGCATCGGAAGAAACAGGAACGGCGGCGAGCCAGGTCCTCTCGGCCGCCTCCGAGCTATCACATCAGTCGGAGCGCCTCACTGCCGAAGTCGGTCGCTTCCTCAGCACTGTACGGGCTGCCTGATACCATGGCCGAGATTCACATTTTGCCGGCCGGCTTCGATCCCGCTGTGCTGTCCCGAAGTTGCGTAGCTCTTCAGCAGCGCCTAGAGGCCGGCTACGATCTCGGGGATCGTAGCCATCACATCCGGATGCTTGGCATGTCGCTTCGGACGGCTCACCGAGACTTGCAACTTCAGATCAATGCGATCCGCGCTCTGCCCCCCATGCCGAGCATAGATATGGAGGCGGTGTGTCTGTCGGTCGAAGCATGGGCGGATGCTCTGGCAACCTGCTTGGCCTTGATCGAGACGCAGATGTTCAACTCTTGAGGCTATAGGCGGCGCCTCGATTTGGGTTGGATATCGATAGTCGGAGCGGGCATTTCGGTGGCCGCTGCCGGGTTCACGGCGGGCGTTCGTGGACCGTGTCGAGCTTGTTCCCGGCTCGGGCTCGCCATCGACAGGCGTGACGAGACGCTGGTGCCGCCTCAAGTCCAGTCCAATAAGTAATCTTTGACCGGCTTGCACTCGGCCTTCATGGCGTAGTGACAGGCAGAGGAGCGTACCATGCCCGGTTTGGGCTCCGAGCCGTCGAGCGATCCCTGCGCCGCGCACGAGCGGAGCGCAGCCGCTATTCCCCTGTCGCCCCCACGGGGTGACAGGGGCGGGAAAGACGTTCCGCAGGTCGCAGATGGCGACTGGCCCGAGCAGTTCCGGCGCTTCGAGGCGGCGCTGCGGCACATGAACCAGGGCCTGTGCATGTTCGACCGGCGCGCCCGCCTCGTCGTCTGCAACCACCGGTACCGGGAAATCTTCGGCATCCCAGGCGACTTCCCGCTGTTCGGCAAGACCCAGGAGGAGATCTGTGGCTTCCTCGTCTCTGCCGGGCGCTACCCGCCGGCCACAACCCTCGACACGATCAAACAGAGCGTGCGCGGCGCACTCGAGCGATCACAAGCCCTCTCGATCTTCCGTGAGCTTGCCGACGGTCGGATGATCGCAATCCTCTACCGACCCATCACCGGGGGGGCTGGGTCTCCACGTTCGAGGATGTCACCGAGCAGCGGCGTAGTGAGGCGCGCATCCAGCACCTCGCCCGCCATGATGGCCTGACCGAACTCGCCAACGCCCATACCCTGCGCGAGGATGGCCGAGCGCTCTCGACCGCTTACGCGAACGGCCTACCGGTCGTGGCCTGCCACTATCTCGACCTCGACCGGTTCAAGTTCATTAACGACACCTACGTGCAGGTCCGGCAGAGGTCGTTCGCCGATACGGTGCTGGCGATCCTGGCCGAGACGGCCTTTCCGGCCAGGCGACTTGAGATCGAGATCACCGAAAGCGTGCTCATGGACGTGGGCGGGACGACGATGCAGAACCTACACCGGCTGCGCGACGCCGGGGTGCGTTTCTCGCTCGATGACTTCGGCACCGGCTACTCGAGCTTGGGCTACCTGCGCCGTTTCCCCTTCGACAAGATCAAAATCGACCGCTCATTCATGCGCGACGCGGAAACAAGTGCCGATGCCCTCGCCATCATCCGCGCAGTTGCCGGCCTCGGCACGAGCCTGGGCATCACGACACTGGTAGAGGGCGTCGAGACCAAGCGGCAGTTGCAGATCGCGCGGGCGGAAGGGCTAAGAGCCCCTAACAAAACCGGGTTTGGCGCGTTGGGTGGAGATGGCGAGACCGCTCCTCCCCGATGGCCTGTGGGCCGAGATCGCACCGCTGCTGCCGCCTGAACGGGCCAAGCCGAAAGGCGGT
>NZ_JBKFAP010000052.1:0-9172 GCF_053345715.1 Methylobacterium sp. D48H | reverse complement strand
AGGCGTACCCAGCGTTTACCAACGATGGGATCGACGAGCTGAAGGAGCGGATCGCCGCCCATACGGCAGAAAGTGATCTGCTCCCGAGGAAACCGTAGCTCCCGCGTCCTTCGCCGGATGGATACGGGCCGTGTAGCGATCCGAGATCCACACCGCCGGTCGGTGACCATCCATCATCTCCCGCACCACGACAGCGCCGCGCGTCGGGGAGGCGGTGTGCACCACGGCTTGCGCCGAGTGGAACAGCTAGTGATAGGCGTTCGAGCCCTCGATGCGCACGCCGGTCTCGTCGCAGGCGACGACCTCGGCCCGGCGCAGTGTCGCGATGGCCGCGTCGCGACCCGAACGAAAGTAGCCCTGCGCGCGCCGGAGCAGGTTCATCAGCCCGCCCTGGCTGAGGGTGAGGCCAAACAGGTCGGAGAGCGCCGCCTGCAACCGTTCGTACGAGAGCGCCTGAAAGGTCTTCAGGTACGTCGCCACCGCATGCAGCCGTGGGCCGAACGGCGTGCCGCGCGCCACCTCCGGCACCGGTGCGACCACCCGCTCCCCACAACGCGGGCAACGGACCGCGAGACGCTGGTGCTGCGTCACGATCGGCGCCACCGCGGGCAGCTCGATCTGCTCGGCGACGCTGACGACCTCTGCCGGAAGTGCGGCGTGCAGACTGGCGCCGCAGCACGCGCACGCCTCGGGACGATGCTCGACGACAGCATCGGGATCGTCGCTCAACACCCGGCTGTGACCCTCGTGACCCGGCTTGGCGCCGCCGGGCTTGGAGTGCTCGCGCTGCTCCTTACGATCGGTCGCGGGCGGCTTGGATGAGGTGCGCGACGTCTTCTCTGGCCGCTGCAGCCGCAGCACCAGCTCGATCAGCTCTTCGCGGCTCAGCCGTTCAAGGTCGCTGCGGCCCATCTCACGAGAGAATCAGCGAAATCCGTCCCGCGCAAGGGCGTGGGTAATTACACATCGAGACCCTGATACTGAGGATTATAAGGCGACTATTGTCGACGAGAGTGGTGGGCTGAGCTCCCCGTTCAGCGCGGTGGCATGCCAATACGGACTGAGCGCCTTCTGCATCCGACGGCGACGGACCGCAGCTCTCGTCCGGCCGGGTTGTTGTCGAGCTCAATCCGGCGGTCGCTGAAGACGCGGGTCAGCGTTGTACATCCATGTTGCAGAAGCCGTCCTAGGTGTTTGATCCCGCGGTGTGGTGGTACGGTTGACCACCATGCGGCGAGGGATGCGCTATGGGCCAAGTTCTCCACGGCAGCGCCCGCACGACGGAGCGGCTGTGTTAGAGGTCAAGTGGTCAGTGGCCGCCAGGGTATGCGGTCGCGGACGATTGCGTTGAGCGTCACCAGAAGCTTTCGCATCACCGCCACGAGGGCAACCTTCCTTGGTCGGCCACGCTGGGTGAGCCGCTCATAGAGGGGCCGGAAGGAAGAGCCTCGTCGGATCGCGGTCAAGGCAGCCATGTACAGCACACCTCGCACAGAGGTTCGTCCGCCCGCGATAGACCTGCGGCCTCGCATCAGGCCCGAGTCGCGGTTGATCGGGGCGATGCCGACGAGAGCCGCGAGCTGGTGGCGCCCAATCGTGCCGAGTTCAGGCAGCTGAGCCAGAAGCGTGCGCGCGGTGACGTCGCCTACTCCGGGGACTGACTTGAGCAACGCCTCGGTTTCGCACCAGACCGGAGAGGCCTTGATGGCTTGGCCGATATCGCCGTCGAGCTCCGCGAGCTCCTTTTCCAAGAAGGCGATGTGCCGCCTGAGCCTTCGGATCAGCTGCTTGTCCGCGGCTTGATCGCGGCGGTTGGTCTCCATGTTGATCATCCCGAGGATCTGCCGCCGCCGGCTCACGAGCTCGGCGAAGTGGCTTCTCTCCGGTTCCGGCAGGGGTCTAGCCGGCGGTCTCATGCGCTCGGCAAAGAGGGCGATCACCTCAGCGTCGAGCGTGTCGGTCTTGGCCAGGCGGCCCATGGCTCTGGCGAAGTCGCGGATCTGGCGCGGATTGACGATGCAGAGCGGCAGTCCGGCCGCGGCGAGCGCGGCAGCGACGCTCGCCTCGAAGCCGCCAGTGGCTTCCAGGACGACGAGGGCAACCGGGCGGGTACTGAAGCGGCGCGTGAGGGCCTCGAACCCCTTCACATCCCGAGGGACATGGAAGGCCTCATCCGAGGGTCTGAGGTGAACGTCGAGACGATCCTTGGACACGTCGATACCGACGAAGAGGGTGGGTTGTTTGTCCATGACCCTACCTTGCAAATGCGGGCTCGGGCCCGAGCGGCTGTCCGGGTTCGGGACTGTAGTGGTGAGGGTCGCACCCTGCTCCGTCGCGGGCTTACAGGCCCAAGGCAAACACGGGCTTGCCGGACTTCTTTTCCTCGAAGATGCGCTCACAACCCGCCTTGGTCAGCGCATCACGCTGCAGGTCGAGGTTCTGATCGAGGGTGGAGACGCGGGCATATCCGATGAGCATGTCGGGATTGTGCCAAAATGCCGTTTACCCGGCAATAGAAAAGCCGACACATTTTTCCGACAAGAATGAAGCCATTTTGGTCGGCTCGGGACCAGCTTCCTCATTACGTCGGGAAAACCATCGTTTTGCCGATTTCAGTTTGGCTCTCGGCGAAATGTTCCAATATGGTATCTCAGTTGTGAACGTATACGACTGAGCCGAGTTTTTGGTGGTCAATATTTTGCTTAGTTAATTACAGACGCCGTTGCGCGAGTCAGATTTCTCTGATTATCTCGTGAAATGGGCCTCCGTAAACTTAAAAAACTGAGCCGCGAGGAGCTGATGGAAATGGTGCTGCGGCTGCAGCGGTCAAAGAAGATCTCACACACCTCGTCTAAGCCGCCCGCGACGGATCGCAAGGAGCAGTGCGAGCAGTCCAAGCTAGGCGGTGCCAAACCCGGTCACGAGGGCCACATCCGGGTGCTGAGCGACGATCCCAATACGATCGTCGAGCATCGTCCAGAGGCGTGCACGTGCTGCGACGGCGTCCTGCCTGGACAACTGCGCCGTGAGATCGTCAGCGTCTTCACCGCACACCTGAGCGGTCCCAATCTATTCAGCTCTATCCGCGCGCCCGTCGGTGCCTGAACCCCGCCATCACAGGCCTGAGTGATTACAAGGGGCATTTACAGATGAAACCGATTGTAATAATACTGGTCTGTCTTATTGCAATGGTCTTTTTATATACTATAGACCCAGAAAAATTCAAGAAACAAAGATATCTTTCGGTATTCAAAGAAAGCACAATTGGAAGTAAATTTTTCGTTATAACAGTTTTCGTAATATTTTCAGTGGCTGTAATGCTTCTATCGACGCGATCTTAACGCCAACACGATAATGAATCAGTGTAAGGCTGAGTGGTCTGGATGGAAATGATATTGAAATAGTGATGATGCCTTACCTGGATTCGCTATCTGGACCTGGGCAGCCGGCGGAGGCATAACCCGTAGGGCAACAACCGAGAGGTTACACAAGAGCGCTTTGAAACCGGCGAGGGTGTTGTTGCTCCCTAAAGACCGGACAAGGTCTCCTGGGTTGATCGGGCGATGAACTCGCGCGGCGAGCGGTAGCCCAGCGCGCGATGAGGGTGAAGATCGTTGTAGTGCGCCAGCCAGACAGGAAGCTGGCGCAGCACGCTCTCGGCGTCCGGTAGCACCGAGACACGCACGTAGTCGCGTTTCAAGGCTCGCACGAACGCCTCGGCCATGCCGTTGCTCTGCGGGCTCTCCAGCGGCGTCGTTTTTGGCACCAAACCGAGTTCGCGGGCGAAGCGGCGCGTGTCGCGGGCGACGTAGCAACTGCCGTTGTCAGTCAGCCACTCGATCAGGCTCGGCAATTGGTTGACCGGCCCGAAGCGGTGTTCGAAGGCGGCCACCATCAGGTCGCGGACGTCCTCGCCCGTGATGCCCGCCGTGGTCGCCACGTAGCTCATTGCCTCTCGATCGCAGCAGTCGAGCGCGAAGGCGACCCGCACACGCTCACCGTTCTCTGCCGCGATCTCCAGCCCGTCCGAGCACCAGCGCGTGTTGCGCACGGCCACCGCCAACTTGCCCTCGTGACGGCGCGTCTCGGCTCCGCCCGCATGTCGCTGGAGCAGGAGGCCGTGCACCTTCATGACCCGGTAAACCCGCTTGGCGGTTCGGCGCAGGCCGCCCATCCCGCTCGGCCTGCCGGCGCAGAAGGGCATGGACGCGCCGATCGCCGTAGGTCGGCAGATCGGCGATGAGCGCCTGGATCGCGCCGAGCAACGCGGCGTCGGGTGCTGTCGGGCGACACGGCAAACTGACCCCCTGACGCCATGAGGACCTGACCCCCTCGATGAGCGAGGAGGTCGAGATGATCAGGAACGAAGATCAGGCTCTTCAGCGGACGGACGATCCGCGGAGGGCCGAGATGAAGACGCCGGACGACGTATCGGCGATGGTGCGGCTGAAGGCGCTGGGCTGGGGTGCCAAGCGGATCGCGACCGAGCTCGGCTGTTCGAAGAACACGGTCAAGCACTGGCTCCGTCAGGGTGATTGGCGTCCCTCTAAAACGCCCTCACGATCGAAGCGGCTCGACGGCTTGACGGACTGGTTGGCCGAACGGTTCCGGCAGCACGCCGGCAACGCCGACGTCGTGCGCCAGGACCTCGCCAACGAGAAAGACATCCACGTCAGTCTGCGCACCGTGGAACGGGCTGTGGCGCCGTTGCGGCGGGACCTGGTGATCGCCGCGCGGGCGAGCGTGCGGTTCGAGACGCGGCCAGGCGAGCAGATGCAGATCGACTTCGGCGAGCGGCGGATCGAGATCGGCGGTGTGCCAACCCGGGTCTCGCTGTTCGTTGCGACGCTCGGTTACTCGCGTCGACTGCATGTGCGCGCCTTCGGCCACGAGCGGCAGGAGGACTGGTTCGCCGGATTGGAGAGCGCCTTCCAGGCGTTCGGCGGTGTGCCGCGCGAGGTGCTGCTCGACAATGCCTGCGCCCTGGTCCTGCACCTGCCCCGGTCAGCCGCGAGGTCATCCTGCATCCGCGTTTGCACGCCTTTGGACTTGCCCCGTGAAAGTGGCTCTTCGTCATTTCGTGTGGCTTCCCCGTGCGTTCTCCGTTCGTGTGAGAATGACGGAGCTTGGCGATGGCGCGGCTGCACGAGGTTCCTGGCTGCCGGGTACTCTCCATCGAGGACGGGCCTGAGGCGGGCGTTGTGATGCACGTTCGCGGCTGCCGCTGCGCAGGACGCTGTCCCGATTGCGGCACGCTGAGCACCGCCCGTCACGGCTCCTATCAGCGGCACCCCGCCGATCTACCCTCCCTTGGACGAGCCGTTCGGCTCGATCTCACCGTCCGGCGTCTGCGCTGCCTCAACCCCTCCTGTTCCCGACGGACATTCTGCCTTCCTGCCCCTTCTCTCCTGGCTCCGCACGCCCGACGAACTCGACGCCTCGCCAAGGCGCAGCAGCACGTCGGCTTGGCCATCAACGCTCGAGCCGGTGCGCGCCTGCTGGCAAATCTCTCCATGCCGGCGAGCGCCTCGACGCTGCTGCGCCTCATGCACGCCGCGCCCCTGCCGCACGTTGCCCGAGCGCGGGCAATCGGTGTCGACGACTGGGCCTGGCGGCGCGGGCGCGCCTGGGGCACGCTCGTCGTCGACCTCGACCATCATCGCGCCATCGATCTTCTGCCCGACCGCATCTCGGCGACCTTCGAGGCTTGGCTAGCGTCACACACCGATCTGGAGATCGTCGCACGGGATCGCTCGACAGGCTACGCGCGTGCGGCCCAGGCCGTCGTCCCGCGTGCCCAGCAAGTCGCAGATCGCTGGCACTTCCTTCTGAACGCGCCAGATGCTGGAGCGCTGGTTGGTCGGCGCTCATGCCCGCCTGCGCGCCCTTCCCGTCCCCTCCGGCTCGGCGGCTCCCACTCCTGATTACGCCCGCGACCACGCTTTCCCGCGCAGCCGCACAGATCAAGCTGCCGCGCAGGAGGCACAACGTTGGAGGGCCGTGCGTCATGCACAGGTGCAGCGCCGCCGCGCGGCCGGCGAGTCGATCATGGCGATCGCGCGCGCGATCCCTCTGGCACCGGCAACGGTGCGGCGCTACGCCACCATGGAGAGGGCCCCGGAACGCGGCGGACGGCGGATCGGATCGAGTCAGCTCGATCCCTGGCTAGCCTATCTCGAGCGCCGCCGTGCCGAGGGCTGCGAGAACGGATTGCAGCTCCTGCGAGAGCTGCGCGAGCGCGGTTACGCGGGCGGCTCGCGGCAGGTGCACAAATGGCTGCAGAGCCGACGGACGAAGGTCGCGATCACCACGCCGCGACGCTGGCGTGACGTCGTTCCCGGCATGACGGCCCCCGGCTCGGCCGAGCTGCCGGCGCGGCGCGAGCGACTGCCGGGATCGAAGGTCCTCGCCTGGATCATGACGGCGGCGCCGGATCGGCTGAGCTCGGCCGATAGCGCGCTTCTCGCGCGCATCGTGCAGGATCCAGACGCGGCCACGCTACACGGGCTGGTCCAGCGCTTCGTCGCGTTCGTACGCGAGGCCGGGAGGAAGGGGAACGGATCGTCCGCCCATGGCAACCGACGTCTGGCGTCGTTCGAGGCTTGGATCGTCGAGGCGAAGGCGAGCGGCATCCAAGCCGCGCAGACGTTCGCCAGCGGGCTCGTCGTTGATGCGGCCGCGGTAAGGGCGGCGTTGACGATGCCGTGGAGCAACGCTCAGTCCGAGGGCCAGATTACGAAACTGAAGCTGATCAAGCGACTGATGTACGGCCGGGCCGGCTTCGACGTCCTACGCCGTCGCGTGCTTCTGGCTCCTTGACCCACACGAAATGACGAAGAGCCATTAAACCGTCGCAAGTCCAGCCCTGTGGTGCCGTCCAACATGGATATCTCTCCAACACCTATTCCACATTTGGCTCGAGTTGAGCTGGCTCGTGTTCTGCAAGTTGAACTTAAGCGTGTTCGGTGTTTCCCAGGCTCCGCCGACGGCACGTGGGGTACAAGCTCGGTCAAAGCGCTTCGGGCATTTAACAAATATGCACGGGCTCAGGTCGATACGACAGAGCCCACCTTAGAAGCTATTAATGTGGTGCGTAACAAAATATCAGAAGTGTGTCCTTTAACGTGCGGTCCGGGGTTTATTCCTCAAGAGAATACCTGCAATAAGATAGTATGTGCGTCGGGAACAGTCTTGACGAAGCTCGGACGCTGCGTAAAAACTCGAGGTTCTGACTCACCACAGAGTGTGGAGAGGCTGCGGCACATGCCTCTCCCCGAATCCTCTCCCACCAGAGCACGAGTGGTGGCAATAAACAAACGCGTTCAAAAGCAAAAAAAAATTGCTTCATGTTCAATGGGGCCTGTGAGTAAGACTTTAGGACGTATAATGATTGTAAATCACGGAGATAATTGCATTTAATTTTCCTTTAATGTTTGAGTTTTACTTGTTAAAAGACATGACCGACCTATCGAAGTCTTTATGTTACAAAAAATACGTAGTATTAAAGTTTGTTTATATGTTTTACTAACCGAATGTGGAGGTAATTAGCTGCTTAATGCCTAGCCTTTATTATAACTAGACGGGCGTCAGTCCGATTTCAAGAGAAAATTTAATATAAATGGAGCTGAAACATCTTCTGCTTAGAAGCGACTCTAAAAAATTGGGAAGTTTACAGCATCCGTTCTTTTACTGGTTGACTTGCGAGCTTGTTTGACTGTGCTAAAATACAAAGTCGCATGACCAGTACGAAATCTTCTGATTGTAATATGGTTGGTCGTTGCGGCAGAATATCCTAGTAAAATCGAGTCAATTCGAAATTACAACTCTGGAGTTAGCGGAATGTTTTCAAAAATGATGAAATTCAATTTCGCAGCGCCTTCAACAGCGCTAATTATCAGCTTGGCATTTACGAGTAATGCCGAAGCACAATTAGCTAATAAGACATATGTGCTGGATATTACTTCGCAGTCGTCTGCTGAGGGCGGGGTGGCATGTCGCGTACAGCAAAGGATCTACGTCACACACGAAAAAATATACCAAAAAGTTTCTTATGTCCAGTGCGGAGATGGACCTTCTTCGATGACAGCAAGAGCACAAGGGTCGATATACAAAGTCAATCAAACTTACTCGACGACTGTGAGATGTGTTGGCACGAAAAAGAACACGACTTGCGATGACGGTGTTGTTTTTCCACCCAACAGTGAGCCGTATAATTGGACTACCAACAGGACAATGACGTCTTCCGTCAGCGCGGATTCCATAGTCCTTGAATATAACGATATGTTTCAGAGCAAACATGGGTCTAATAACATTGGAGGTAAAGTCGTGATCCAATCGATCGGTGACAGCTGCTCCGTCAATCAATACAAAATAGGTAACGACACAAGCCTTTCAAATAGTTCCTGCCGAGTTGTGAGAGGTAGGGCAATATAAAGCGGATATCAATGCTATGGCTTTCTGAGGCTTGCGTTTGGACTTGCGGACCGTCGCTGGTCCGCAAGTGCTATTCGGCGGTCGCATTAGAGATTGGTTATCACCGTTCAGGCAAAATTTTAGGGGAATTTAAGAGGTGTATTTTCCCATCTATCATTCCCGCTGTTAGATCCTATGCTTGCATGGCGGGGGCGTTGAGGCGGGGGCGTTGAGGCGGCGATAGCTTTTTTATAAGTACGTACTGTGCTTAATTTCGCCAATCGTTGTGATTTACATCTGACGTCAGTTTCCGGCGCGCGCGAAAGCAGAATTTCCTTGGAAGTGGACTACAGTGGGTTGTTTATTAACACTCTACCGCCGCGTTGCGTACGCCCAGACCTGGGGACATCGAAGGAGCTCGGGCGAGGTTTATTGTCCCTTACGATTGATGGCTGCCTGAATGTGAAGTCTTCAACTTCGTATGTGATGGGGTACATCTGGCAGCACCTGACCATGAATCACAGACGGCCCTTACCTCCAACACCTCCCTTTAAGATCAATGGTTTGGCTGTGCCTCTTAATCAGCGGGTCCTAGGTTCGAACCCTAGTGCGCCCACCAATAAAATCAGAGGCTTAGAGCGCCTAACAAAACCATCGTTCGATGAAGCGCCAGACGATGAGGGCTGCGGCCAGGGTGGAGAAGGCAAGATGGATGTCGTGTCGCCGCTCGTAGCGGATGGCGAGGCGACGGAACTGGGCG
>NZ_JBKFAP010000051.1:0-10179 GCF_053345715.1 Methylobacterium sp. D48H | reverse complement strand
CGTGCCAGCCATGACCGCTTGGCCGACTGCGCTCGCCCGACCGGCTCCGTCGGCCAAGCTACCCGTAGAGCAGAGGCCGACCCTGCACTAACTTTGAACTCGGACCACCGCGTGGGGGCTGGTCACTGCGGCTTCCGGCGTGACGACGTGCGTGGGGCACTCTCCGTCCTTCGTTCGGATCGCGACGTGCTCAATCGTCATGGTCATCCTCAATCGGGCGCCGCGACCTTCTGCAACCAGCCGCCGAAATCCGCCAGCTTTCCGTCGATGCCATCCCGTCGGCTCCCGAGCGTGTGAACGCCCTCGGGAGATCCCGACTTCAGCCCCCGCACCTGCGATGCCTCGGTAGCGGAGCGTATGCTTCGGGCCGAGGAGCTGTCCCCCGATGCGCTCGCTACTCGGCCGCCTGTGCCCCCGCGGCGGCCAGCGGGCCCGGGGACCGGCGCAGGGGCATGTCGTCGATCAGGCGCTGACGCAGCGAGCCGCAGACAGCGGCGGGAACGGCAAGGACGGTCATAGGATGGCTCCGCTCGAAACAAGGGAGCCGGGATCGTCCGCCCGAGCTGAGCGGCCCTCAATCGGCGCAGGGCGTTCGGCTCAATCCGCCGACCTTGGAGCTGCCACTCATCCCGCGCGAGCGGGTTCGTTCATCCACCCCGAGCGGTCATTCGGGTTGCGACCCAACACAGCCATCCGGCCCGCCTTCGTCGCTGCTCCAAAGCGGTCGTTCGTCCGCCGCCCGCCAACTTCGGCTCATGTGGATTATGGAATTTGACTCTACGCCGATAAGCGGACGTGATTTCTGCGCTGATCCAGTGGGCCAAAATCTGTTAAGTGCTTCGGGACGAAGCCGATTATGCAGGGGATTTCGATATGGGTGCGAAGGTTGTGATGGTCGGCCTCGACCCTGATGTCGTCGATTTTTCCGATCCGGCCTACGCTGCTTTTCCTGGTTTGAACGCGACTGTCCTCAGAGACGCGCTGGAGAAGGATCGTCAAGCGCTCGTGAGCGAGGGCTTCGACGCGGTCTACAGTTTCTGGGACACGAGCGAGCGAGCGCAACACAAATTCATCGAAGATTTGGAGAACCACCATCCTGACGCAGTGATGATTGGCGCTGGGGTCCGCTTCAATCCTTCGCTGACGGTACTATTCGAGACCTTGATCAATCTCGTGCGACAGCACGCGCCGCAGGCGCGTCTCTGCTTCAACTCTGGCCCTTATGACACAGCTGTCGCTGTCGCACGTCAGACCACGTTCTAACCGCAACTACGATCCGACTCGGTTTCAGCCGCACCATCCCCGCCAGCGGACCATCCTAACGGCAGGGATGGTTCATGAGTGGGCGGATCGGCGGTGTCCGCTTCGATGCCTCCATCGTCCGGCAGCAGACCGGCGGGAAACCACCCAAAGCAGCCAGCCCAACAGAGCCTCGGTCGGGCGGCGCACAAATTCGTCTCGCGGCTCCGCAGGGCGACGAAGAGCGCGGGCCTCCCCCGTGGCACACACGATCGGACCGCCGATTCCGCCGGAGCCGACGTGACCGGCGACGCTTGAATCGCGCCACCGGCCAAAACTTGGGCGTCTATTTCAGGCTGCAGCTGCCGCAGCAGCGTTCGGGTGTAGGAGCGCCATCTCATCCCGCCGGCGTACCAGCAGCGGCAGGTCGGGCCAGTCACGCCACTGCAGGGTGAACTCCCCGCCCGGCTTCGAGGCAACGACCACGGCCTCGTACCAGCCGTCCTCCTCGCCTTCCGTGATCAACACCAAGCTTCCGATCGCAATGCCCGCCCAACTGCGGGGGTAGCGGGGATCTACCGAACCTGAACCGCCAAGGCAGCCCGCATCGTCATCTGCGGGCTTCTCCGGGCCTTGGGCGACCACTCTGATGCTGGAGATAGTCGAACCCTTCGGCCCGTCGGCGAGTGCCTGCAGGCGCTCGTACACCTCCCGAGCGACGAACGGCACGAAAGCGCGCCCCGACCCGAAAACCCTTCCCTGCGGCAGCTCGGCGGCGGCTGAACGCTGAGCATCATCGCACAGGACGAGGGCGCGAAACCCGATGGTCGCGGCGGCCTTCGTGGCGAGGCTTACGTCAGTGGGGCCGAACCACGCGGCGTGAGGCTTGCCGCCCTTGTCGGTGCCGAACACGACAAGGGCCGCCGCCGGCTTGGCGAGCGGGCTTTCAACTGGGGTGAGTACGCCCTTAGTTTTTGTAGCGGTCGCTGCGTTCATGGCTGGCTCCAGAAGAGCGAAGGGGGCCTCGGAATGAGACCCCCTTGGGATGGTTGCGGATCGCTGATGCTGGTGCAGAAGGCCGAACGGTCGCGCTAGGCGGTTCGGCATCAGCGTGGGTGGTGGGTGCCTCATGGCGGCCCTCGACGAAGGCCACAAAACGGCAGCCCAATAGCTTACTACCAGATTATATTCCTATTGGTCAAGGTGGCATCAAATCGGGTGAGGTGCGCTATAATGCCAGGCCGACGCAACGGCAGAAGTGCTCCAGGGACCTGGACCGACGTCACCTACTGGCTGGCGCGGCCGCACAACTCTTGCCGGCTCGAACTGCCGGCGCCGAGGACCGTCAAGTCGCGCTGGCCCTTGCGCGCATGAAAGCCGTCGTCGCCGGGCCGGAGGGGGCCTCTTCGCCGACGCTGACACCCGACGCCGAAGCCGATGGAAGTGCTTGTCAGGGTCCGGGCGGCCGCCCTCAACCGCGCCGATTTGGCCGTCGTGGCGGGGCAGCCGCATGGCCCGGCCGGTGGCCCGGGCACGATCCCCGGCTTCGAGTGGTCCGGTGACGTCGTGGCGGTCGGCACGGCCGTGAACGATCTCCGTCCTGGTGAGCGCGTCATGTGCTCCGATGCTGGTGCGTACGCCGAGTATGCCGTCGCGGATCACGGGCGAACCCTTCTGCTACCGGCCGACATGACGTTCGAGGTTGCCGCAACTCTGCCAGTTGCCGTTCAGACGTTGCACGATGCTCTTATCACTCAGGCGCACCTGCAGCCGGGCGAGACCGTGCTGATCCAGGAAGCGAGTTCGGTCGTCGGGCTGATGGCCCTCCATATCGCCCGCTGGTGGAAAGCCTCGGTCGTGATCGGCACATCGCAAAGCCCCGAGCATCGCGCGCGTCTGTCCGAGTTCGGTGCCACGCTAGCGATCGATACGAACGACCCAAACTGGCCCAACCAGGCTCGACAGGCGACGTCGGCGTAACGAACCGGACCCGGTCGATCGAGGAGCAGCGCGCAATCACTGAACGGGTCCGGTCGGATCTCTGGCAGGCGATTGCGAAGGAGAGGTTCAGCCTGCCGATCGATAGCAGGTACCCGCTCGCCGAGGCGTCGGCCGCGCTCGCGCGCATGAAGCAGAACAAGCACTTCGGAAAGATCGTCCTGAAGATGTGAGGAGTGCGCTGAGCGACGCGTTCCTATCCGAACTTACAAACTGCCGTTCGCCAGCCGCCTGAGAGAGTGGGATGAGGGCTGCTCTTGCCGGTCGTCGGCACCGCACGCGCCGCTCCAACTGCGGCGAGTTACAGGAGGCCCAATGGGCAGCGAACGTTACCCTCATTGCCCACCCCGAACAGGTCTGTCCCGAAGGCGCCGAGGATGTTGGCCAAGTTGGACTACGCGGCCCTTCCGATTTTCCAGAACCACCCTCCCAGGCCACCGGCACTCTACCCGAGACGATGGCGGCCGGCGGCGAAGCGCCGACCCGGCTGGGCCGGAGCGGAAGGGGCGATCTCCTCCCGCCCACCATTATCGAAACTGGCAGTCTTTCTCGGGCTCGTACATCTCAGGACCGTTCCTCACCTCTTCGAGAACGTCGCACAACACGGACACAGCGATGTCGCGGTTGCTCATCCGAACTACAAACTCAGCCATGATCCCGATCACGATCTGCGTCCGACCGACTCTGGTGCCATAGCCTAGCTGATTGAGCACTTGTTGATTTAGGAATTTGAGGATTTGATTGCGTGCAATCTGCCGCCTGCTCCAAGTCCATCCGGCGTAAGTCAGCAACTTCTGACCTGAAAGATACATCCCGCGCTCCCATAATGGGCAGTCCTGTTCCTGCCACCGTGCTTTTACGAGCCGCAATCCTTGCGGACCGGTAGATATCTACCTACATTCTCAGAACGGGAGGATAGTTTTATCAACTTACAAACTTCTAGAGCGGCAAAAATCATGCCAAGATGTTTCGATGTAACGAGAATTTCGGAATATCGAAGCTCGTAAAACCCTTTGGGTGTCCGAACGCGACCCCTGAGGAGAAAATCAATGTTAGGATTGTTTACAAACTCAATCATCATGATGATAAGCCGACCGAAATGCCAGGGTACGCGCGGTGCCGCAGTGTCGGAAATTCGTATCGGTTGTGAAGAGACGTTGAATTTCATCTGGCCCCGCAGCGCCATCGAGATCAAAGGAATTGATCCGGATGATCGGGTGCTCGCATTCAAGATAGATAATCTGAATGAGTTCGTTGACTGGGCTAGAGAAACGAACTGTCGCGACCTTCGTAGCCTGGACGGGCCGTGCGATTTCGCCATGGCGGCGATGTTTGCCGCGCTCGATGCTTTGATAGCCTCTCCGTCAGACGCAAGATCGGGCCAACTCGCACAAGGGTGTCTCTCCGCAGTAATTAAATTAGGAACATTCGTGAAGCCAAAGCGTAAGAATAGGCGGATGCGTTCCAAGGAAGGACCAAGATTCTATTCGACCGAACTCGTTGCGTATATTCGTCATAAGGTCGATACGGAATGGACTTGGGCTGAGACGCTGAAACACTAGCCGAGCTACAGCTGGCGGGGTCAATTGGATCGATTCCGCCAGCTGTCATCGAGTCGTGAAGCTCGTGTGTTGCCGCGCATAGGTCACAGACTGAAGCAGGCCTTTCATGTGGGTCGGCCAAGCGCAAGCGCTTGGACCTGCCAGCGCGGCTTCGCCGCGATCTCCGGCGCTACACTCGTAGGCAAAGAGCGCCTGGCTCAAAACTCGTAAAACCAATTGATAACGTAGGCCAAAGCAACGCGTGGAAGCGCCCGCCGAGCCAACCCTACTTCATCAGAAAGACCAATGCACTGCAAACCTGCTGTGTATATATGGCAGACTATTGCCAATTGTAAAAGTGGACGACTGAAATGACAATGCCTGATACAAACAGCCACACCACTCGCAAAGCTTACATCGAAGCCTGGGGTAGATACTTCGAGGAGCGTATGGCTGCTGGATGGGAAGGCTACCTCATCACCCTGATGTTCAAGCACATCCCTGGATCGGAAGCAGCCCGGTTACGAGTGATGGAACAAGAAGTCTACCGGGTATACGGTACCCACCTGAGCCGCCTCTTCCACCGGCCGAACGCCCCAAGCGTCCGCGGCAAGCTGCCGGTTTGGATTGTCTCACCCGACTACCCCGTCGCCAAACGGGAGAAGCAGATGCTCGACGATGTGCGCATCAACGAAGGGCTACACCTGCAAATCTCCGCCCTATATCACCCCGATCGCAGGTTTGTAGGTAGCATGGTCGACCACTTCGCCGACCTGATGCACATCTACATCCATGGAGATCATGAAATATTACGAATGCGTGTCAGTCCCATTGTGTCAAATGTGCGGTACGTGGTCGGTTACAATTGTAAAACTGTAGTCAAGCGCGGCTCTATCGGCGTCGACGGCCTGATTGTCCTTCCGCGGACCATGGGCGAGGTTCAATCGGGTGGTCGCGTGGCCATGCGGTCGAGTTTCCGCATCTAAAAATTTGGCCGAATCGAGGCTGTATACTCGACGAAAGGGCGTGGCAGTTGAAATCCGCCACGCCCACCTTCACTCGTAGGGCGGCTACTTCCTCTTGGGGTAAAGACCGAACTTTGTAGCTCGATAGGGTTTGTACGCCCCCTGCCCTGCTTCGCGCACCGCAACGATACGGATTTTCTTGCCGATTGGCCGCTTCATGGCCCTTTCAAATTCCTCCTTGGTCAAGTCGATGCCAAGGCGGTAGGGGCTTTGTTTTGGCTTTCGGGTGTTTTGTTTCTGGGCGGCGCTGGTGCGTTTCTTTCCATCTTCTTCATCGTAGCTTCCGTCGTCGACTACAAGATCGTCGACATAGATATCCTTCGCTTGTGGTTCAGGCAGCTCCTCGACATCAAGCTTTTTGTAGCGTGGGTCACCCTCAGCGACTTTCTTCAGAACTGCCTCGATCCCCCCATCAATAGAAATCTTGGCTTTCATTTCTTCAGGATTGATGCCTAGGTTATAGTAGTAGTCAAGCGCTCTGCCGTACTTTTGCGCCCTATTGAGACGAACAAAATCTTTACCAGCAAACAAAAACAGGGCGGTGTAGTGCGATCGCATCGGGCCGTTCGTGCTCGGACTCGGCCGATAGCGAGGTTCGCGCTTCTCCCAGAACGGTTCGTCACACTGGGTTTGCCACTCCTTATCGTCCTCGTACTTTTCTCTGACGATTAAGGCGCCAGCCAACATGGTGTAAAGTGTTTCGTTGTGTCGGGTCATCTCCGCATTGTATAGAGCCTGCAGGCGCCGTGCGAATTTGGTGGCGCTCTCCGAGGTGTCGTATTTCAACTCCGGTGCTTCGGGTTTTTTCGATTTAGGCCTTTTCATTGCTATTGCTCATGATTGAGCCAGCCGCGAGCACGCAGTTCCGCGTTACGCGAAGCTGGCGGGTTTTGTTCGGTTCGGATGGATAAGGGCGGCGCTGCAGTCGCCGCCTTGAACGCTTCAGCCTCGCGAGGACTGAGCTGCGATGAACGCCCGGATCTCTTCCGCGCGCCAGACTGTCGTGCGTGGGCCGAGCTTGATCGGTTGCGGGAACCGCCCGTCGGCGACGCCCTGCCACCAGCTGCTCTTGCTCATTGGGATTGGCCCGTTCGGTGCCAAAATCTGGGGTAGCCGAACGAAGCCGTACTCAGGAAACAACTGCGGTTTGCTCATCGCGTCTCCGTTGTTGCGATGAGCTTTGGATATCGGAGACGCGTTCCCCTACTCCGGTATACCGGAACTTTCAGCCACTAATCCGGAGTTTCGAATCGGCTGCCGGGGGCCTCTCCGTCCCCGCGTGATCGCACTCTGGAACCTTGTGCGCTGATGCATTTAAAGGGTTCATATCGGACGTGAGCTATTCGAAGCTGAGGCTGTCTGGGGGAGCCTCATCGAGACCGGGACGGCGCGGTTGCACGCGATCTGCGGGGATCATGCTTGCAGTGCCAATCGATCGGAGCGAGTGCCATCTTGAGGGTCCCCCGGATTTTGGTCCGGCCGGAAGGTGAGCTTCCGGATCTCATTCGGCGGCCTGCAGGCCGCCGCCACGGCTAATTCCTGGGGCGTTCGCCACCCCAGGGCGGTGTGAGGACGGCTCTCGTTGTAGTGCCGCCGCCACGTCTCGATCTTGCTCCTCGCGTCGGCCAACGACAAGAACCAGTTCGCGTTCAGGCACTCGTCGCGCAGCCGGCCGTTGAACGACTCGACCAGCGCGTTGTCGGTCGGCTTGCCGGGGCGCGAGAAGTCCAACGTGACACCATTCTCGTAGGCCCAGCGGTCGAGGGCCTTCGAGACGAACTCAGGCCCGTTATCGACCTGAATCGCGCACGGTGCTCCGCGCAGCAGCGCCAAGCGGCCGACGACGGCCACGACCTGCTCGCCTTTGATGCCCTGGTCGACCTCGATTGCCAGAGCCTCGCGCGTGAACGCATCGACGACCGTCAGGGCCCTCAGCCGGCGGCCGTCGAACAGCGCGTCGGAGACGAAGTCCATCAACCAGCGTTCGTTCGGCCGGAGCGCAGCAGGCTGACGCTCACGGTGTGCCGCGCTGACGTTCCGGCGCGGCCGCTTGAGCCGCAGGCTCAGCCCCTCGTCCCGGTAGAGACGGTGGACACTCTTGTGATTCACCCGCCAACCTTCCCGGCGCAGCAGGATGTAGATCCGGAAGTGCCTGTAGCGCACCTGGCTCTTGGCCAGATCGCAGATGCGCATCCGCAGCGGTGCCTGATCGGGTTTGGCCGAGCGGTAGCGGACGCCCGACCGACCGACGCCGAGCGCGGCGCAGCCGCGCCGCTCGCTCACCCCGTGCGCCTCCTGAACTTGGTGCACGAGCTCGCGTCGCCGAGCAGGCGTCAGAGCCTTTTTGCGAGCACGTCCTGCAGGATGTGCTTGTCGAGGCTCAGATCGGCCACGAGCTGCTTGAGCTTGCGGTTCTCGTCCTCGAGCTGCTTCAGCCGCCGCAACTCGCCCGTGCCCAAGCCGCCGTAGAGCTTCTTCCAGCGGTAGAATGTCTGCTCGGAGATGCCCATCCGGCGCAGCACCCCCGCGACCGGTGTACCGGTCTCGGCCTGCTTCAGCGCGAAGGCGATCTGCTCTTCGGTGTACCTGCTCTTCTTCACGGCTCTGCTCCTCCCCTCAGGGGCTCACGAAACCGGAAATCTCGCACTCACGCCGGACCAAAGCGATGGGGGGACGTCAATCTACCCCATCTGCTTTGCCCATATTACTTCCTTATTCTGATCCACTTAGGAGGGACTAGATAATTCGACGTGACTCCCAGGTAGTCAGCGGCCTTCTGGAGTGCGTCCCTTACCGCATCAACCTTCAAAATTAATCTATCATCTAGAATTTGCTCGGAGTCATCCACAATTTGAGATGGGCCACGGCTGTTAGAGCTGACCCGATGCTCGTATCGTGCGATCGCCATGGTAAGGATTATTTTATAAAATGTGCGCTGGAGGCGTGGATCTAGTTCATCCATCGATTGTGTCATCGCGGATTTTCGCGCATCTTCCAAGCGCGCAATCTCAGATTCCAAATGCTCAACTCGATTTAAGATTTGTTCGTACGTTGCCCGCTTTGCCCAACTCTGCAGTTCGTTTGGTAAGGCCCAGCTTTTCTGCGTCGCCCACGCTATGAATGCCCTTGGCTGTATGTTCTCCGGTAACATCCTGGCTTGAACTGCACTCAAGATTGCGTCGGACCGATTCCGGTACGTAGCCCTGACTTTCGACGATCGCAGGGGGCCCCTCATCGAGTCGGCGTTGACGACGCTTGGCTCTTTGCCCAACGACAGCGCTGCTGCTTGGTCAGGTGTCCAAATTTCGATGTCGAGCCAGTACGCAAAATCGGCATCGGCTGAGGGTTGATTAAAGAAAAGGAATGGCTCCATCGCCGCGGATGATATGCGGCGACGCGCTGCTTCTTCATCTTTAATGGCGCGATATATCTTCAGTATCTCGGTGTCATCGAGCTTTTTCAACTGCTCGGCGCGCCTAACTTTATCATCTGCTATATTTCGCGGCGAATTCGTGAGCTCATTAATTTGTACATTTGGATCCGCAGAATCTTCGACAAACTGATGCTGTAAAATATAAGCTATGCATTTATCGCGGTCGATGAATTCGGCTTTTTGCCTATGGTTAGCATCGCGCATCATGCAGTTGCCTCCTCGGTTCGGCCGGTGTTCGGGCTCGTAGGGCAAAGTGGCTGAAATCGATCTTGCACCGCCTACGGATTGTGAGACACCGATCTGAAGCCTACGGGGCGATTGCGGCGGGTGGTAGCTGCGCGGCGCGGATATCGGCCGGTGGCCGGAACCCCTGTCGCTCGATCAGCCATGTCTCATTGTAGAGATCCCGGAGCACAAGCAGGGCGTAGCGCAGATCCTCGACCGTATCGAACTGCTCGATCCACAACAGGTCCTTCTTCAGGGTGCGGATGAAGCGCTCGGCGCAGCCATTTCTTTCCGGGGCGCGCACGAAAGCGGGCGAGCTCGCTGTGTTTAGGCGTGGAATAAGGGCTCTGACTCACTCTCGCTGACTCCGGCGGCGTTGAGGGTGCGGATATCCACGATGGAGCCGCAGCATGCGCCCCCGCTTCAGGCCGTCGAGCCTCGTACCTGCCGGATTCGTCGTCGATGACTTTGATGTCGGCACCGATCGGATCGGTCTGGTCGTGAGGTCCGAATCTGCGACGGCGCCTTGCCCAGACTGCCGGACTGGAGTGGCCCCCAATTCGACCGGACACCGGGCGTAGCCGTGAGGGCCTAGGGCGTCTCTGCAAAGGGGTTCACAGGCTGGGTGGTCAGGCCCATGTGGGCTTGATGCGACGCTTTGAACTGACCGACGCGCAGTGGGAGCAGATCGCCCCGCTGCTGCCTCCGCAGAAGCCGC
>NZ_JBKFAP010000050.1:0-13391 GCF_053345715.1 Methylobacterium sp. D48H | reverse complement strand
CTAGCCGCTGCAGACGCAGCACCAGCTCGATCAGCTCTTCGCGGCTCAGCCGTTCAAGGTCGCTGCGGCCCATCTCACGAGAGAATCAGCGAAATCCGTCCCGCGCAAGGGCGTGGGTTAATTACCTGCAGGCGGACCCGAGCACACTCGTTGCGGACGTTCGCCGCTTCCTCGATCGCCTGCGGGTGGAGGCACCCGATCTGGCGAGGAGCGCGGCCGTCGCGACGCGCTTTGCCGACCCGGTGCGACGGCGCTCAGGCGAAAGCCTGGAGGCTTGGTTTGCGGCGACGGCGGCGACACCGCTGACGAAGTTCGCCGCCGGTCTCGAGCGCGACAGGGACGCATTACGCGGAGCGATCACGACGCCGTGGTCGACGAGTCCGGTGGAGGGTCAGATCGGCAGGCTGCAGATGCTTAAGCGCACGATGTTTGGCCGTCCGGGCTTCGCGCTGTTACGCCAGCGCGCCCTCACCGCGACCTAACTTGGCATTCCGCGCCACACGAAATGCGGAAGAATCAGACTTCGGCGCCCTTTGACAGAGGTCGTTGCTCACAGAATATCACTGCCTTCCAGCGCGTTGCTCGCTGGGGATGAATACGCAAATTATTTTGGAATTCGTGTGTAGACGGACAAGGGCTTCTGATCCGTTCTCTATCGGCCAGACTTTTACTATTATGCCCTGTATTTTGCCATCATCTGAGCAATAATATTGCCCTACATCCAATCGCTTCCTAATAGGAACCATAGGCGCCACCTGATGTGGCGCCTGATTGCGCCATTTTGACAACACCTAGATATGCCTCGATGTCTATACTACGGCCTTCGCTTGGTTTTACGCAAGTTCGAGCACTGAAGTGCGATCAAGATTTCGTGAGTGAGCGCCTGAAACTAATGACCCTTTCTCTGCCGAAAGTTGCTTCAACCTAGAGTGCCCGTCGTCAGATAATTTGAGACGATTTGAGGCAATCAGGAGCGGAGGCTTTGGTCCACCTGGGTTGAGAGGTTAGGCAGCCTGCGCGTGATGGCGCAAGCGGCGGTCCATGAGGGTCTGGCGCTTGACCCCCGCCTGGTCCTGCAGGATGGCCTCGTCGGGGCCGAGGTAGACGTCGGCAGGGGCTAGTGGTTTGAGTTAAAAGTCTGTGTGCAGAAGCGAGCGACACTGGTCAAGATCGCGTCGGCTGACTTCGTCCAGACGAATGGTTTGGGATGAGCGTTGGTCTCAGTGATGTAGTCTCGGATCGCGGCCTCTAGGTCCTCTGTGCTGGTAAACGCACCGCGCTCCAGCCGACGCCGGCTCAGAACGGAGAACCAGCTCTCCACGAGGTTGAGCCACGACGCGCTCGTCGGCGTGAAGTGGAGGTGGAACCGCGGATGCTGGACCAACCAGTCATGCACCAGGGTCGTCTTGTGCGTCTTCAGGTTGTCGAGCACGAGATGCACCTCCAGATCGCGTGCGACGCTGCTCTCGACCTGCTCCAGGAAGGCGCGGAACTCGACGCTGCGATGACGCGGCTTGCAACTCCCGATCGCTATGCCGGCTTTCACGTCGAGGGCGGCAAACAGGTCGAGCGTGCCGTGCCGGCGATAGTCGTGTGGCACGCGCTCAGCCTGACCCGGCCGGAGGGGAAAGGCTGCATCCGTACCCTGCACTGCCTGGATCTGCGGCTTCTCGTCGACGCACAGCACCAGCGCGCGATCGGGTGGAGCGAGGTAGAGGCCGACGACGTCGCGCACCTTCTCGACGAACGCGGGATCCGCGAAGAGCTTGAAGGTGTCGGCCTGGTGCGGCCGCAGACCGAAGGCGCGCCAGATGCGTGACACCGCACTCTGGCTCATGCCCGTACGGTGCGCCATCGTGCGGGTGCTCCAGTGCGTGGCGTTGGCCGGTGCTTCTTCCAGAGTGAGGGCGACCAGGCGCTCGACGGCCTCATCGTCGATGCTGCGAGGCGCTCCGGAGCGTGGTGCATCGACCAGCCCCTCCAGCCGATGCGCGGCGAAGCGGGCCCGCCACAGCGCCACCGTCTGGCGGCTGACCCCCAGCGCCGTAGCCACCTCCAGGTTGGTCGCGCCCGGTTCGGCACAGGCCAGGATGATACGCAGGCGCGAAACCAGCGCCTGCCCGGTCCCGTGTCGGCGCAGCAGGCGCTGGATCTCACCCTGCTCGTGCTCGCTGAGATCGAGAGAGACGGCCTTTGGGCCGCGCGACATGGCGCACCTCCATCAGGAAGCACCTAACGATCCGCCCACCGAGCTATGCGGGAGATTGGGTGACGACGGTGTGTTGAAGGCGGCGTATCGAGGCGGGTGTCGAGCCTGCCAGAACCTCTCATTGAGAGCGATACGTCATGGAGACACCTACCAACGTCGTCCGACTTCGTCATCCCGAAGACCTCGACGATCCCCTGACCGAGGTGCTGCGTAGCGGCGCTCGCCGCCTGCTCGCCCAAGCTGTCGAGATGGATGCGGACGCCTTCTTGAGCGCGATGCAGGACCTGCGGCTGCCGGACGGACGGGCCCGGCTGGTGCGGCACGGTCACGGGCCGGAGCGGGCGATCCAGACCGGCATCGGCCCGGTGCCGGTCGCGCGGGTCCGCGTCCGGGACCGCGGCGCGAGCGGGTCTGAGGACCGGGTCCGGTTCACCTCGACGTTCCTGCCGAAATGGGCGCGGCGCACCCGTAGCCTGGATGCGCTGCTGCCGGTTCTGTACCTACGCGGCATCTCGAGCGGCGACTTCCAGGACGCGCTGGCAGCTCTGCTGGGTCGTGACGCCCCGAACCTCTCGCCGGCCGTCATCGCCCGGCTGACCGCGGCTTGGGCGGACGAGTATGCCCGCTGGCAGGGTCGCGATCTCTCCGCACGCCGCTATGCCTATGTCTGGGCCGACGGCGTCTATCTGCAGGCCCGGATGGAGGAGCAGGCCGAGTGCATGCTCGTGCTGATCGAGGCGACGCCCGAGGGTCGCAAGGAGCTAGTCGGCTTCCAGGTGGGCGTGCGCGAGAGTGCCCAGAGCTGGCGGGAGCTGCTCGTCGACGTGAAGCGGCGCGGGCTGTCGATCGCGCCCGAGATCGCGGTCGGCGACGGCGCTCTCTGCTTCTGGCGGGCCTTGGACGAGGTCTTCCCCGGCACGGCCCATCAACGGTGTTGGGTTCACAAGACGGCCAACGTCCTCGACAAGGTGCCGAAGTCCGTCCAGCCGGCCATGAAGGCGGACCTGCGCGAGATCCACGGCGCGCCGACCCGGGCGGCGGCCGAAGCAGCGATGGTCGTCTTCGTCGAGAAATACGGGACCAAGTACCCCCGCGCCGCTGCCTGCTTGACCAAGGATCGGGAGGCGCTGCTGACGTTCTACGACTTCCCGGCCGAGCACTGGGACCACCTGCGCAGCTCGAACCCGATCGAGAGCGTGTTCGCTACAGTGCGGCATCGGACAGTGCGGACCAAAGGGGCGCTCTCGGCCACGACCGCCAAGCTGATGGTGTTCAAGCTGGTGATGGCGGCGTCGAAAACCTGGCGCCGGCTGAAGGGCGAAAACCAGTTGCCGAAGGTCGTGGCCGGCGTCATCTTCCGCGACGGGACCGAGGTCGTCGCGAGCCCAGATCACCGCGCCGCCTGACCACCGCCGTCACTAAAAATTCTGCATAGCTCCGCCCACCCGACTAAACTGTCAAACCTCTTCTAATTCAGGCCAATAGGAGCATCAATGCTCTCGCCGAGACGGTGATCTGCCTGTTCAAGGCCGAGGTGATCCATCGGCGCGGGCCGTGGCGCTCGTTCGAGGCCGTCGAGTACGCCACCCTCGAATGGGTGGACTGATTCAATCACCGTCGGCTGCTCGAACCAATCGGCAACATGCCTCCCGCCGAAGCGGAAGCCCGCTATTATGCGCAGGCCGAGGTCCAAGCCTTGGCCGCCTGACCCAAACCAAACGGCCTCCGGGAAACCAGGAGCGGTTCAATGAGCGAGTCGGTCGCCGGCTCGCTGCCGACGGAGATCAGGCCATCGGGCTTGAGGGGCAGGATACAGCGGGGCATGGCGTCTTCCGGAAAACCAATCTCCGGAGATGGGGCGCGTCACGTTGACAGGCACACTTCGCCACACGAAGTGCAAAAAGACTAAACATCTGCGCCCGCCGATTGGATTGCATGATTACTCAATCTCGTCAAGATGCTGGCGCCAAACTCTGCGCCTTTCATGCGGTCCATTAGAGAGCTCTCTCAAATATGCCATTCGGGCAGTCGGGTAACTCACTCTTGGTGGCGCAACGAGGCCAACTCCCTGGAGCGTTCGCCATTCATCTATGGGATCATTAGTGAGATCGCGCAAAATCTCAACATCTTCTGAGAAGAATTCGTTGTAAATAGAAAAAACTTCATCTGGGGTGACGGTGTGCGACGTTCTAAATTCTGAACAATACATGCGCTCGAAATTTAATCTGTCAGGATTTCTGATAATTTTCGTTGTAGGATATTTTGCCTCAAGCAGGGTATGTATTACGAAATCACCCGCTCTATGAATTGTTTCTGGTGTCGTTGCCGCGGTTGGTTGATTGAATTTTATTAATTCGATAACCGGAAGAAAGCCAGAATTTTCGGGTTTTGACGGCAAAGGATTTGAATCCAGATTGAGGAAATCTAGAATACGGCTACAAGTTTTTTCATAATTACTGACAGTAAAGTCTCTTTCGAATATTAATAATAAAATGTTCTCAGGCGGAAATAATTCTCTGAGTCTCTTGTAAATATGTCCTGTTCCGCTGGGTTGAGTATATACAGAGGAGTTTCTAAGTGCTTCAAGGAATGGTCTGTGCTCGACAATATCTCTGATGTTGTGGCAATAATGTGAAAAACTCCTTGCCACTGGAAAACGCACGCACGCGGTGATTTTCACATTGGTTCCAATTTGACTGGCAATTCTTTCAATGCAGGATCGCTGCCAATAATTTGGAGTTATGTCACCAATATATTTCTCGCCGCTAAAATGTTGATAGAAGCCTTTATTGTAGAAATCGAGGCCGACTTGCCAATTTTCGTCAAAATAATGTACTTCCTTGCCATGAGCCATGCATATGTCCGGATGCGCCGACAATGAGAAGTGGAGAGAAGTACTTCCTGCTTTTGGCTGGCCGATGTGGAAGTAGTTAGGTTTAGTCATCTATTAAGGCCTTCTATTTCAGTCAATTTTTGTGACCACATGCCGAGATAAATTAGCTTTTAACACGGGACAATTTTGGTGATTAATTTAATATAATCGATTCATATTTTTCTGCCAATTTCAACTACACTAAAAATGCTGTCAATCGGGAAAATTTTAGATCTACCTAATGCCTCATCATAGCAAGCACCTCAACATATGATAGCATTTTCGGTGTCCAGTTCCCGTTATGCTCGTTAAGTGGCCCGGTTGATCAGGTGGCCAAAGTGCGGCAACGGGCCAACACTGGGGTTTGAACCGAACCAAGGTGTTGCAGGGGTTGTCGTTTTGTAATTTCAGGCAATCGTTTTGCGGCCGAGACCGCCACCAACACGAAGATGGTCCGCCGCTATGGACGAGCCCCGCGCGGCGAACGTTGCCGGGTCGCGGTGCCGTTCGGCCACTGGAAAACCATCACGGTCACTGCCGGTCTGCGCACCAGCGGTCTGACAGCCGCCGTACTCTTCGATGGACCGATGACCGGCGCGCGCTTCCGTGGCTATGTCGAACAAACCCTCGTCCCAGCCCTCAGGCCCGGCGACACGGTCGTGCTCGACAAACTGCCCGCGCACAAGGTCAGCGGCATCCGCGAGTGCATCGAGGCGGCCGGAGCGAGACTGCTCTACCTGCCGGCCTATTCCCCTGACTTCAACCCGATCGAACGCGCCTTCGCCAAGCTCAAGGCCATTCTTCGTGCCGAGGCCGCTCGCACGATCAGCGACCTCTGGGACACGATCCGACGAGCCTTCAGACGCTTCACGCCAGCCGAATGCCGCCGCTATCTCGCCGCCGCAGGCTACGACGCGTATGACCCAACCTGATCGAATGCCGCTCTAGGAGACCTCAGAGCCGATAGGCATGGGCCGTGGATCCGCTCCGATTCACCTTGCGGGTTGCCTTGGACTGCCAGACCCTGACAAACACGACCGAGGAACGTCGAGGCCAGCGGTAACGGGTCGACGTAAGCGGAGCATGGAATGGCCGACGATCTCACAGCGGACGAGAAGCAGGCACTTGACGAGGAAGCTCGCCTGAAAGTCGCTGCTATGCAGAATGCATGGTCTCGGCAAATTCGGTCGTATAAAACGAGATCCCAGATCTTAAGTGGATCCAAAGATTTGAATGTGCGGAAGCGCTACGAATTTTCAGCCTATATCGCGGCGCTTGATCGAGCCGCCCAGCGGCTCTCAGAGATTTCGGAGCCTCCGCAATCGAGCGTGACTGATCTTCATGATGGCCCGACCTCGGACGCCTAAGCCTATCCGACATACTCAGGCTGATGAACCCGACGCAGTTGGGAAAGCCCGCGCCGGCGAACCGGGCGGGCTCAGATCGCCAGAAAATGTCGCCAGACAGGGTTATGCGGCCCAGCGCATGGCAGGTGCATCACGTCGGCACGCGGCTGCTTCAGCAGCACGAGCCATAGCTGCACGCGCGTCCCATTCCCCAAGACCTCGGGCTCGACACGCGAGAATCGTCGCCTCCAGGTGAGAGGGTGCCGCCGACATGGAACGGGGCGAGATGGATTGCCAACTGGGCATCATGGGTCTCTCTGTTGCAGCGCAGCAGTGCGTCCGAATTGTTACCAACAGGTCTCCTCGGGACGTGCGCGCGAGGATGTGATGCGACCACGGCGCATGAAAGAGTCCCGCGCGGCGGTGCCGGGAGCTGTGCGGGAGATTGGGTGACGACGGCGAGTTGAAGGCGGCGTATCGAGGCGGGTGCCGAGCCTGCCTGTCAACGTGCGCCGAAGTCTCCGCAAGCATGGGCTTTCAAAATTCCCTACCCGGCGGGTTCGATGGTGATCGGTGATCAGCCGGCGATATGATCAAGGGTCGCCTTCTTGGGTGGCCGGCCGCGACGTCGTGGAACCGGCGGCGGGGTGATCAGCGCCTTCGAACGGACGTGCTCGGCGAGGAGATCGCCGTGCTGGCGCAGCCGGTAGCTCGCCCGTTCGATCTGGATGACGACGGCGTGATGCAGCAGGCTGTCCAGCAGGGCCGTGGCCACTACGGGATCACCGAAGACCTCACCCCATTCGGCAAAGCCGCGGTTCGAGGTCAGGATCATCGCGCCACGCTCGTAGCGCGCGTTGACGAGCTGGAAGAACAGGTTACCTCCGCCCGGGACGACGGGCAGGTAGCCGATCTCGTCCACGACCAGGAGCGAGGCCCGGCTGAGGTAGCGGATCCGCTCGCGCAACGCGCCGTCGCGCTCGGCTTTGGCCAGCGAGGCAATCAGCTCGGCCAGCGTCGAGAACACCACGTTGCGCCCGGCCTTCACAGCCTCGACGGCAAGTGCCGTGGCCAGATGGCTCTTGCCGGTGCCGGGCGGGCCGAGGAGATGGACCACCTCGGCCCGGTCGATGAAGGTCAGTTCCGCCAGCGTCATGATCCGCTCCCGGTCGAGGGAGGGCTGGAAGGTGAAGTCGAAGCCGGCGAGCGTCTTGATCGTCGTCAGGCGTGCGACCAGCAAGGCGGTCTTCACCCGGCGGTTCTCGCGCAGCGTCAGTTCCTCCATCAGGATCTCGTCGAGGGCGGTGATCCCATTGATCTCGCCCTGCTCGGTGCGCCGGACCGTTGCGTCGAGGACTTCGAGGGCTCGCGGCATGCGCAAGCCGACCAGGCTGTGCTTGATCCTGTCGAGGGTCGTCGCGGCATGGGCGGGAGCGGTACGGGTCATGACCGGACCCCGATGCCAGCAGCGAGCCGCTCGCCGACGGCTTGGTAGACGGCCAGGGAGCGCTGCGCGACGTGATCGCCACTCCGACCGATCGGCAGGCTGTCGGGATGGCCGTGCCGCATGGCTCGGGCAGCTCCTCCCTGCCGATGCTCGGGATCGACGCGGTATTGGCGCCGTCCCTCCAGGATCGAGTGGCTCGCCACGAGCCGGCCGCCGTCGAGGATGCGGATCGTGTCGGGCAACTGGTGCACCTCGACGACGCGCCGTGTCCGATCCGGCACGCTGTAGTAGTTGCCGCCGATCGAGACGAGGCCGTCGTGGCTGACGCGCCGTTCGAGCTTGAGCAGAACGTCGAAGGGCACGGCGGGCAGCGGCTGCAGCTCGGGCTTCTCGGCGGCAAAGGCCTCTGAGACGACCCGCTGCGTGGTGCCGTGCAGGTGGACGTTGGCGATGGTGTCGAGCCAAGTCCGGAGCTGGAGGTTCACGTCGTCGAGATCGCGGAAGGAGCGGGCAACGAAGAAGTCCTGGCGGATGTAGGAGAACGGCCGTTCGACCTTGCCCTTCGTCTTGGCCCGGTAGGGTCGGCAGGCACGCGGCAGGAAGCCGTAATGTTTGGCCAGCGCCAGCAGGGATCAATTGTAGACAATATGGCCTTCTGCTGTCTCGCCGGTGACCGCGGTCTTCATGCGATCGTAGAGGAGACGACGGACAGTTTGAGCTTGCTATTCTCGTCCTCCAGCTGCTTCAGCCGTCGGATCTCCGGCACGCCCATGCCGACAAACTGCTTCTTCCAGCGGTAAAATGTCGGCTCGGACACACCCATCTTCCGGCAGACTTCGTCCAACGTCGCGCCGTTCTCCGCCTGCCGCAGGGCAAAGGCGATCTGTTCGTTCGTGAAGCGTTTGCGAGGCATGGCATCCACCTTACTTCCGGGTTCATAATGCCCGAAAAACTTGCGCTCGGCGCGGACCAGTTTGCTGGGTCAGGGTCAAAGTTAGCGAAAGTCACTGAAATTGGAAACGATGGCGGTTTTGACCCAGCACCTTGGCCGCGAAGGCGCCTTCCGATCGCCCAAAAAATCCTGCGCGGCACCGTGGCGGCTTTAACACACTCATCATCACAGAACCGTGTAATCTACCTATAAGTTGTACGACGGGCGGTCTGATGGACAAGCGATCTGACTACGCGGAGAGCCGCAACCTGACTTGGCAGGCTTTGCAACCTCGCGAGCAGCGGTGGCGCACTCTCGGACAGTTCCCGGCCATCGCTTGGTTCACCGGCCTGTCCGGCTCCGGTAAGTCGAGCATAGCTGATGTGGTTGATCGCGCGCTGACGCAGGCCGGGCGCCACACCATGGTGCTTGATGGCGACAACCTGCGTCACGGCCTCAGCAGCGACCTGGGCTTCACTGATGCTGACCGCATCGAGAATATCCGACGCGCGGCTGAGACAGCTCGCTTGATGGCTGATGCCGGCTTGGTGGTGATCGTTTCGCTGATCTCGCCCTTCCGGCAGGAACGCGCGATGGCTCGCAGCATCGCGGGCGAAATACCTTTCCTCGAAGTCTTTGTTGACACGCCACTTCGGGTTTGTGAGGGACGAGATCCGAAGGGGCTGTATCTGAAGGCGCGAGCAGGAAAGATCCCGCAATTTACCGGCATCTCTGCCCCTTACGAAGCTCCGGAAGCACCTGATCTGACGATCCCGACCGAAGGTCGCACAATTGAGCGATCGGCCGCGCCAATCATCTCCAGGATGATGCAAATTTCGGCTGCAGGTACATCATTCGGTTCGGGCATTCACTCACGAAGAATTGATCTCACTTCAGTGCTCGAAGTTGCGTAAACTTAAGCTACGTCCGTAGTGGACGCATCGAGACAAATCTGAGTGTTGTAGTAATGGCGCAAGTGGGCATTAGATCAGGCGGCGCCTATAGTTCTCATCAAGAAGCTCTTGGAGGTTGGTCAATACTATTGCTCGGATTGTGGCCACATTCAGGGTAGAATAATCAAGTTCTGCCGACAGAAAACTGGTCAGAAGCCCTTGTCCGAATACATTCGAATTCTGAATTTGTGCGCTTGTTCATTGCCGGCAAGGATCGGCAAAAAAGGTAGTGGCACTCGCTGGGCGACAACTTCATACAACCATTCGAACAATTGACCCCCTAGTGTTTCGCGGCTCCCGCTGCCGCTTTCGCGCGATCCGAGCCCGATCCCAATGGAGATCTGCCGGAGCTGCATTCGGTGGCGCGCGGTCAACGACGTGCCCCTTCACGCACAGACGACCGGCAATTCGCACACCTGCGTGTGTAGCGCGGCGTGCGCATCTCGAACTTCGTGTTACAGTCGCGCCGGCTCACCAGCCCGGCCCGCGCCGGCACCACAGCGCCCCGACCCCAGCGCGCGTTGCACGCGTCCATCGCCGCCATCAGCGGGCCCGACCGCAACCGGTCCAGCGCACCGATCAGCGCCCGCGGGCTGTGCGACAGCGGCACGAGGTCGTTTGTGACGATCCCGGCCTTGCTGTACCGCCACGGCTGATCGCCCGGATCGCCCCAGGTCCGCGCCACCCTGTGCCGCGCCGCCATGATAAGCGCCAGCGTGTCGGAGCTGTACTCCGGCAGCTGCACCGTGGTCGAGACCGAGCGCATCGGCTCGTCCCGGTCGTGCTCGCTCGTGTGGTAGAAGACCGTGACGTGGTCGGTGCCCAGCCCCTCGCGCCGCAGCTTCTCGCCGAGCCGCGTCGCCTGCGCCGCCACCGCCTCCTCTGATCCTCCCTCGTCTTCGCGGACACCTTTGATACGCTCATGCCGAGCGGGGAAGGTGTGGAATGGCGAAGACGAGACGAGAGTTCACGCTCGAGTTCAAACGCGAGGCGGTCGCCTTGCTGGAGAGCAGCGGCCGGCCGCAGATGCAGGTCGCGGCCGAGCTCGGGATCCAGCCCTCGATGCTGAGGCAGTGGCGCGCCACGCTGAACGGGGCCTCACCCAGGCCGCGGTCTGCTGGATCGACGGGGAGTGCGCCACCAAGCCCGGTCGCCTCGCTGTCCGATCAGGCCGCCGAGATCGCCCGCCTGCGGCGTGAGCTCGACCGTACGCGCATGGAGCGCGACGTGCTAAAAAAAGCCATCGGCATCTTCGCGGAGATGCCCAAGTGACCTTCGCCTTCATCGAGCAGCATGCGCGGACCTGGCCGGTGCGTCTCATGTGCCGCGTGCTCGGAGTTTCACCCAGCGGCTTCTACGGATGGCGGTCACGTCCAGAAAGTGCCCGCTCGGCCTCCAACCGCCAGCTCCTGGACGACGTCCGGCGCATCCATGCCGCCCATCACCGACGCTACGGCTCCCCGCGCGTGCATGCCGCCCTGCGGGCTGAGGGCCGGTCTGTCAGCCGCGGACGGGTGGAGCGCCTCATGCGCCGGCACAGCATCCGTGCCCTGGCGGGTCGTCGGTTCCGGCCCTGTATGACCGACAGCCGTCACGATCTCCCCATCGCGCCCAATCTCCTCAAGCAGGACTTCTCAACCGTGCGACCCGACACGGTCTGGCTGGCCGATATTACCTACCTGCCGACCGGCGAGGGCTGGCTGTATCTGGCCGCCGTCCTTGATCTGGCCACGCGCAAGATCGTCGGCTGGTCGATGCGCGATCACATGCGCACTGAGTTGAGCGTGGCGGCGCTGATGATGGCCGCCCAGCGGCAGCGACCAACTGCCGGGCTGATCTGTCTCTCGGATCGCGGCAGCCAGTACGCGGCGGAGGCCTACCGGAGGCGACTCGCCGGCATGGGAGCAAGGCCGTCGATGAGCCGCACGGGTTGGGGCTCACGATAATGCCCCGATGGAGAGCTTCTTCCACACCCTCAAGGTCGAGCTCGTCCATCAGCGACGATGGGCAACCCGGGACGAGGCCCGTCGCGACCTGTTCGCTTACATCGAGGGCTACTACAATCGGCAACGCATCCACTCGGCACTCGGCTATCTCACGCCTGAGCAAGCCGAGAGGACCGCGAACTGATCTCCCTGTGTCCGCGGAATCAGCGGAGGATCACATGCTGACCTGCGTGGAAGCGCGCTTCGGCAGCCTGGAAGCTCGCTTCGGCAGCCTTTGCGCGACCCATCCCGTGCAGTGGCTGGCTGATAACGGCTCTGCCTTTACGGCCGCCGAGACGCTGTCCTTCGCGGCAGCCCTGAACCTCGTGCCCTGCTTCACGCCGGTACGCTCGCCCGAGAGCAACGTGGTGAGCGAGGCGTTCGTGAAGACGCTCAAGCGCGACTATGCCCGCGTCCAACCCCGGCCCGACGCCAACACGGTCCTGGCGCGGATCGGCGCCTGGATCACCGACTACAACGAACACCATCCCCATCGTGGGCTCGGCATGCGCTCGCCGCGCGATTTCATCCGTGCTCAGATGCAACCAGCCCCGTGTTCGGTTTGATGGGGGCAACTCCACAGCCCGGTAGGGAAGAGGACAGGATCATCCCGCTGGTGAATCAGCCCGTGCCATCCCTGTCACCGCGACCGTTCCACGCAACGTGCGGGAGAACCGCGAAGACGAGGGAGGATCAGTGGTAGCCACCATCCATCAATCGGACGGCTCGGCTCCTGCAGGCTGAGCCGTCCAGCCTCTGCGAGCTGGATCGGCACTTCCTCGATCGGCTTTAGGTCGAGGCCCCCGAACTGGCGCGGAGCGCCGCCCTTGCGATGTGCTTCGCCGATCTCGTTCTGCGACGTGCCGGCGAGAGCCCGGAAGCTTGGTTCACGGCGGCGTCCGCGACGGCCCTTGCACGATTCGCTGAGGGGCTGCGGCGCGATCGGGAGGCGCTGATCGGAACGATCACGACACCGTGGTCAACGAGCCCTGTCGAAGGGCAGATCAGCCGCTTGAAGATGCTGAAGCGCACGATGTTCGGACGGGCCGACTTCGCCTTTCTCCGCCAGCGTGTGCTGGCCGAAGGATGAACCAAACTCACCACACGAAGTGCGAATGCACCCAGTTTGCCGTGTCGCCTGACAACCCGAAATCGCCTTAACAAGCGATAGAGTGATAGCAATGTTTAAACCGGTCGTTTCGGTTTGGAAATTAACAAGCCCGCCGAAGTTTTGGAGCGGGCGGATGGGCTTGAACCATCGACCTGAACGCTGGGAGCGTTCCGCTCTACCACTGAGCTACACCCGCGGGCTGGATGATGCTAAGGCACCGTCCTTCCATGCGAGTGCAATCTCATGCAACCTCATCGATGTCAATAGTCGAGCAGCAATCAGGTATCGCAGCATCATCTTCGTAGCTACATGCAAATTCGTAGCAACCGAGAGGTGGACTTGTTTTAGTTTAGAGGCTGTTATGGATCTGTGGCGAGTTGAGCGGCCTGTCTGAGCATGAGGCAGACGAAAGGTAATTAACCCACGCCCTTGCGCGGGACGGATTTCGCTGATTCTCTCGTGAGATGGGCCGCAGCGACCTTGAACGGCTGAGCCGCGAAGAGCTGATCGAGCTGGTGCTGCGTCTGCAGCGGCTAG